>NZ_JACSQA010000059.1 GCF_014836845.1 Ureibacillus galli | reverse complement strand
ATTTTCAAAAAGAGCCAAAGAGTATTCAGAGAAATTGAAATAAAAAATTAGAAAAAACCACTTGATCATAGAGTGGTTTTTTTATTTTTATAGGCAATTAAAAACCATCACAAATCATTTTTAAAAATGAGAGTGCCCATCTACACACCTTAAAAAATTTAAGGGGTTAATGGGTAGTGCCCATTTACATACCTTCAGTATTTCAATGTGCCATAAGAATGCTTTGCATTTAACCAGCGGGGCAAATTTATTTTGAAAAGATTCTTCTAAAAAAGCCCTTTTGTGGTCGCTGCAGCTCCAATTGTTTTTCAGTTAGAGTTTCTTTTAATTGATGAACCAGGGCTCGATCCCTTTGCTCGATTTTATTATTTAGCTTTTCGTCCATAGCTGCTAAAATGATTTCTCTTTCTTGTTCCAAAGCAGATTGAATAATTAACTGTAATTCACTCTTCGATAAACGGATCATTTCGTTATAAACGCTTGGTGTTTTTTGAGGATTTTCGTTTTCGAAATCCATTGATGCAACAACTTTTATAGCATTATCGAAAGGTATCGAATTGGATAATAAAAGTTTTAATTCTCTTAATGCCCTAAAATCGCGATCATAATAAACGCGCTGCTCTTTTTCATTCCGTTCAAAAATGTACCCATTTTTTTCTAAGGCAATAGACCATCTTCTTAACGTTGAAGTTGTGATTTCTAACTCAAGCGCAAGATCCTTCGAGAAGTATCCTAATTCAATTTCCAATGCGTTCACCACCCGTTTTCACAAAGGAATTCTATTAATAAACGAAAATTCCTTTAAAAAATTAGATGATTATAAAAATAGATTTAAATATTTGTGGGCCAAGTATGAAAATGAATAAAAAAAGAGCAGCACTAAGCTACTCTTTTTTTTCTATTTTTAAACAATCGTATAGCAAAAGTTATAATAAAAAATGAAATAGTGAAAAATGCTAGAGTAAAGAATACATCAAAGTAATTTATAGCCATTTTAATTTACCCCTTTCTTATTCACGTTAAATTATAACATTTAAAAAGATACTGTATAAGTTACATTTCTCTTATATGCAATACCTTGTCCGCCTACAGTTACTCCATATGCTTTTGTTCCATAAACATATGCTTTACCGCCTGTTTTAGCTGAATTCAATGTGTAATCAACGGCATTTTGAGTATATGCTATAGGAAAAGCTAATCCTGTTTGAGAACTCCATACAACAACTTTAGTAACTTTATTTTTACTATCTCGAGTTACTTTTGCATACGAAGTAATTGTCGATACACCAGTATATTCTTTGTAAGTATATGTTTTTGTTCCAGCAGCAAATGTAGTAATTAAACCGGATTCTTCAGTAGTAACATTATTTACTTCATTTTCCTCTTCTGCTTTCAAAAAAGCTTCAAATTCCTCTATAGTATTGAACTCTAATGTACTGTCAATAGCATCAGCATCTACAAGTTCTACGTCTTTCAAATCAAATTCTTCTACTACTCCATCAAATTCTTCTGGAACAATTTCGCTTGCAGAAGCTTTTTCTAAAGGTGAAAAAACAAAAAACATTCCACAAACTAAAAATGATAAAGCTAAAAATGAATACAACTTCTTTTTCAAATAAATCTTCCTTTCTCTACTAAAAAATTTAAACACCACATTACGATACCATAAATTTACAAGTTAAAATATGGTATATAAAAATAATTTTGTAAAAAATGTGAATAATTGTTTATATCATTCGATATGAACAGCGAATGAACATTAAAATCGAAACTCATATTGGTAGCTATGCGGACAATTATGAGTAGTGCAGGATAAAGAGCGGATTCCATCCACTCAAAAAGCCCACCTTCAGTGGGCTTATAGGGATTCCAGAAGAATATAGTCTGGAATCTATCTTTAAGAAAATCACTAAGGACAAGAGTTTAAAGGGATTCTAAGGATAGATTTGCCAGCCCCACCTTGAACAGCCGATTTTGATTGGCTTTAGCCAATCTTACAAGCGTTTACGCTACTTAAGAGGATTTAAATAAAACATATATTATTTAGCCCCTAATTTAAGAGATTAAAAGATACATAAGATAATAGAATAGAAGAGTCGAGTAGGGTTCAACCCTTGGTACTACTGAATTCTATTAAAAAGTTTATAATCAGTTCTTACGTTGTTTATAATCAATTCTTACGTCTTTTATAACCAGTTTTTACGTCTTACATAATCAATTTTTACGTCTTTTATAATCTATTTTCGATTATAAAATTACATGCATTTTTCGAATTCCACATTGTTTTTATAATCTATTTTATATTATAATAAATAATATGGAAACGATTACTAAGCGAGGTGCTATTATGCAAGATTGGCAAAAGAAGATCATTCAAGCTAATGAAAAGAAACGTGTATCTAAAGAAGTTGTAGAAAAAACTGTAGATTTTTCTACTGGAGAAATAATGAGCGAAAAATTCGTTCAAGAAAGTTGGACAGATAAAGAACCTAATTATGTAAAGTTATATTTAGATAATCTAGTGCTTTTAAACGGATTACCAAAAGGAACAAGTGATACATTATTTGAACTATTAAAATATATGAGTTACGAAAATATGATTATATTAAACCCTTATGTAAGAGAAAAAATTGCTAATGCTTTAAATTTCAAAACAGTTCAAAGTCTTAATAACAACTTAAATAAACTCGTGAAAAACGGGATTTTAGAGAACATAGGTAGGGGTACATACAGAGCCAACCCATTTTTATTTGGTAAAGGTGATTGGAACGATATTAAACAAATTCGTTTCGAAGTAGTATTCGGAGAAAATGGCATTGAACAAAAAACTGACTTTGAATACAAAAAAGATGAACAGGAACCAGAAGGAACAACAAACGACCATCCCAGTACAGTAAAAGTAGGCTAAATTCATGCAATGTTCTTACTGCAAAACAGAAAATAAAAATAGTGAGATCCGCTGCACATTTTGTGAAGCAGAGCTCACTAAACAAAGACCAACTTTAAAACCCTTTATTTCATTCGATGGCTTCAAAACTTATAAAGAATTAAATGATTTTCATACTTATGATCTTCTAAAATTACTAAAAGAAGTTCGAAAACAACGCTCAGACGCCTTTAATTCGCTCAGAATGGCTTTGAAGCTCTCAAATAATATAGAAGTACCCCTTGACTTTAAAAACCTCACAGAAGACGATTATAAGCGTTTTACGGCTTATATGAATCTCATTGAAGAAATCTTGATTGATAGAATCGGTTATAAACCAAAACGAATCGATGATAAACTCCTGATCGCATGGGCTACTCGTATCGGTTTAAAAGAATACTGATGTCTAAAGACAATAAGACTGCCATAAAGGCAGTCTTTGGCTGTTCAAGGTAAGGGGCGATCTACGGTCCTACCTAAAATTATTACAGAATGGAGGAATACCTATGAACGAGTATCCAGTGGGAGAAGAAAAACTTATAATGCCTGAAGTTCCTGGTGATCAATATGTAACAGACGAAGAATTTGAGTCCATTAAAGCTATGTTTAAAGCTCGTGAAGATTTAACTGAAACTCTTACAGGAGACGAATTAAGAGTTAGACTAAATGAGATTATGGATGATTTCTTATCGGTTAAAGCATCGTTAGAGATGGAAGGTTTAACTGTAACTCGAGAGATGGTTCTATTAATTTTAGCTGAACAGACTGGTGCAATTAACTTTGAAGAATTTTCAAAAAGAGCCAAAGAGTATTCAGAGAAATTGAAATAAAAAATTAGAAAAAACCACTTGATCATAGAGTGGT
>NZ_JACSQA010000058.1 GCF_014836845.1 Ureibacillus galli | reverse complement strand
ATTTTATTTCATTATAAATAAAAGTACCCTATAAGAGAGACCTTTTTTCAAGTGTCTTTCTTATAGGGTACATTTTATTTTTACATAGCTTTTTTATTCTAAAGTCCATTTTTCAATACAATATACTTTCTTTTCCGTTGCATTTAGTCTCACCTTTTTACCAATGGCGATTGGGTGCATCGGGTGGGTATGACAAATATCAAATTCTGCTAACACTGGAATTTGATGACCATCCAATTGTTCTAATAAAAGATCATAAGGTTTCTTCCCTGTCCCTAAATCTTCATATTGTTCATGTTTGCCTAGAATAATGCCCCCTACTCGATCAAAAACTCCATGAAGTTTTAACATGGCAAAGTTTTTCTCCACAATGGATGCATTTTTCATACAATCTTCAATAAGCAAAATATCCCCATGTTTTATTTCCGGAAAATACGGCGTGCCAATAAATCCATACATTGCATTAACATTTCCACCAATTAATCTTCCTTCAACGTTGCCTGGAATAACGGTTTTCCATTCATTTGGATACAATGTTTTTTCCGTCGTTTTTTCTAACCAGTTGACCGGTTCATCGGACCAAAATGTTGGTAGTGGAATTTCATAAGGAGGATTATTTTCAGCCATAAAATATTGTTCAAAATAATGATATGTATCATTTACTAACGGTTCAAATTCCCCAAAGGATGGAATTAATGCCGGTCCATAATAAGTTGGGATACCTGTTTTTGAATATAAAGCTAATAATATAGCCGTTGCATCGGAATACCCTAGGATATATTTAGGGTGGCTCCTGAATGCTTCGTAATCGATATACGGAAGCATACTATTAGAATTGGTCCCCCCTATCGTCGACATGACCATTTTTATTTCTGGATTACGTAACAATTCATTTAACTCGTCTGCCCGTTCCTTAGGCGTTCCTGAACGGTAATAGTCGATTTGGCCCGTTAACTTCCCTTCCACTAGTTCAAAACCCTTTGATTGTAAAAAGGCTTTTGCCCGTTCAAATCGTTCCCGAGCTGTTACCGTTGCTGGAGATGAAGGGGTAAAAATGCCGATCTTGTCACCTTTTTTTAAAACCATTTATACCGACCCCTTATTTCTTATGAATTATTTGATAGATGACAGAAACATTGTAACGTGTGGTCATTTACCATCCCTACCGCTTGCATATAGGAATAACAAATTGTACTGCCAACAAATTTAAAGCCGTCCTTTTTCAATTTTTTACTCATGGCATCACTAATTTCCGTTGTAACAGGGACTTCCTTTACGGAGGCCCAATGATTAATGATTGGTTGGTGATTGACAAAGCTCCATATGTATTTTGCAAAGGATCCGTATTGTTCTTGAATTTTTAAGAAGGCTTTTGCATTCGTTACAACACTTTGTATTTTCAATTTGTTTCGTACAATACCGGGATTTTCTTTTAACTCCTGCAATTTTTCTTCTGTATAGCGGACAATTTTTTCTGCATCGAAATTGTCAAAGGCTACTCGGTAGTTTTCCCGTTTTTGTAAAATAGTCCACCAACTAAGACCGGCTTGAGCTCCTTCTAGACATAGCATTTCAAACAGTTTTTGATCATCATAAACAGGGACTCCCCATTCGTTATCGTGGTATTGTATATATAAAGGTTCTTTTGTAACCCAATGGCATCGATTTGTCATAATAACTCCTTCTTTATTTAACTTTTGGTTTAGGTACTCTTACTAATAAAATTATTGCGATTATTGTCATCACAATAACAAATATACCATTCCCAACATTTGCTTCTCCAAAAATCATGTATAACAACCGGTCAAATGTTGGTATCCCTAACCATTGGAAAATAATTGGTATAATAATTATTCCGACTAAAATCCCCGAAACAAAGTACCAAATATGCTTTTTCTCCACTAATATCTCCCCATTCCACAATGTGTTAATTATTCTAAATAATCTTCAATTAAATTGGAATTTAAATATCTTGCCATGCCTGTTTCCATTTTCTTAAAGCCTAGTTTCCTATAAAAACCTTCGTTCCTTTTTGTAGAAATAAGGTGAACACATGAAACCTGTTTTAATTGATTTAGTAAACTTTCTATTATGCGCTTCGCAATCCCATTTCTTTGAAATTTAGGATGTACGACCACATCATAAATAGCAGCGTTGAAGACATGGTCTGTTATAGCTCGGCTAAAACCTACTACTTCCCCCTTCACAGTAGCAAAAACATAAACATTACTTGCTTCAAATACTTGTTCAATAATTGCTTCTGTATGTTTCTCCCACCCAACAGCCTTATAAATTACCTCCAATTGATTAAGGGAAACTTTACTAAAATCATGATGAATCTCGATCAAATTCAATTTCACCTCACAAATTTAAAGAGAAGAGAACCACTTACTCGCTGTTAATCATTCGTTCTAGTAATGAAATAATTTGTTTGTTTTGTTCGACTTGAATATCGCTGTTTACTTTTATGATACGAATCCATCGAATAAGAAACGCAACAATAATAATAGGTAATACTGTAATGACCGCAGCAATAAATTCTCCCATTCCCATCACCTCTAACCATTCTTATAAATTCGTTTATCGTTGTAAGGGCATAAAGGCAGAAGGATTTAATTCAACACTTTCAATGACTATGGCCGTTAACCCATGCACTGTTTTTGTTTCATGCCATTCATCCTGTTCCCAAAACACGGCATCACCAGCTTGAACTTTTATATATCCTTCTTTGTCATTGCGTACATATCCTTCACCATTTACGACTAATAGAAGTTGAGGAACGATAGCTTGATGGTAACCAATTACCCCATTTCCCTCTAAGTACATACAACCGATGTGGGTTTCCATATCCGTCTGAAGTACACGGGACATAATAAATTGGGATTGAAATTGGGTAATGCTTTTCCCGCAATGTTTACTAAAATCATAAAACTGCAAACGATTACCTCCCAAATACTAGACTATACATCACATATTCCAAATCTTTACCCGATAATCCTCTTTATTGAAAAAAATTTATTGAACGAATTACCGAAATTTCAGTCTTTTGTCTAACGTAAACTTTTTTAATTTGTATTAGTATTCATAACAAATACCGTTTAGGAGACTATTTTATGAAAATAAATAAAACGATATTATACATTCATAACCTTGAACAAATGATAAATTTCTATGGGGAAAAGTTAGGTTTTCCTATATTAGAAAAATCACCAAAAGGGTTTCAAATAGCTGTAGGTAACAGTATTCTTGCCTTTGAATTGATTTCACCAACGATATACAAACAATATCATTTTGCCTTTAATATTCCGAGCAATCTTTTTGACCTTGCGAAGGGTTGGATTCAAAAATACACACCGTTATTAACCAATCAAGGGGAGGATGAAGTTTTCTTTCAAAACATTAATGCTCACTCCCTTTACTTTTATGATCCTGAAGAAAATGTGGTGGAATTCATTGCCCGTCACGATATCAATCCTAAAGTGGAAGTTGACACATTTTCTGTACACACAATCATTGATATTGGCGAAATGAACCTAACAACTGATGATTTAATGTATGTCGGTAAACAGTTAATAACAATCGGCATTCCCGTTCGAAACAATGAAAAACTCGATGAAACATCCCTTAATTTTATGGGAGAAGCAGATGATGGTGTCCATCTTTTACTAGGACCTAGTAAGAGGAACTGGTTTTTCTCCACCAAAGATGCAATTGTTAGCCCAATCGTTATAGAGATAAATGACAACATTAAATTAGGCATTGATA
Organism: Ureibacillus galli; assembly: GCF_014836845.1. Taxonomy (GTDB): domain Bacteria; phylum Bacillota; class Bacilli; order Bacillales_A; family Planococcaceae; genus Ureibacillus; species Ureibacillus galli. The sequence continues at coordinate 154 of NZ_JACSQA010000058.1, read as the reverse complement.
TTAACGGTCATTTTAAATGGGAGAAAATATAGTAAATAAAGAAAGAAAGAGCATTTCCCCTTTTGAACTGAACCCCGAATAGTGGACACTTTAAAAAAAGTGGACCTATTCGGGGTTTTTCTATTTTCTTCAATGAACTACCCCGTTATACTTA
>NZ_JACSQA010000057.1 GCF_014836845.1 Ureibacillus galli | reverse complement strand
GGGGATGAATCCCCTTGTGGGTTTGGGCAAAGCCCAAGGTTTTATTGCCATGCAGTTGCATGGCTTGGCGGAGCCAAAAAGCCTCGCAGAGCACATGAAACTTTGCATGCAAAGTGTAGTGTGTTACACTTTCTATTAATCTAGTGATTTTCAGAAAGGGTGCGTAACCCATGAGTTACTCCATTATCCGAATGCAGAAAATGAAATCAACTGCCATAAAAGGCATTCAATTTCACAATCAAAGAGAGAGGGAAAGTGAAACGAATCCCGACATCAACAAAGCAGATTCTCATTTGAATTATGACTTGATAAATGGTCAAAAAAAGATCGATTACAATGAGAAAATTAATATGGTGATTGAGGAAAATGTGACCTCTGGAAAGAAGATCCGCAAAGATGCGGTTCGACTTGCTGAATTCCTTATCACTTCTGACAAAGAGTTTTTTGAAAAGATTTCACCGCAGGATCAAAAGCGATACTTCGAAACAGCTTATGAATTCCTAGCTGACCGTTACGGTGAAAAGAATTTAATCTATGCGACAATACATAATGACGAGAAAACTCCTCACATGCACGTTGGCTTCGTTCCAGTAACGGAGGATGGTCGATTATCGGCTAAAGATTTCTTTGGCCAAAAAAAGCAACTGGTGAGCCTTCAGGACGATTTTAATGACTATTTGAAGCAAAATGGCTTCGAGTTGGAGAGAGGAGTTTCGTCAAGCCGAAAACACTTGGAGATGGCTAAATATAAGGCTCTAACGTTTCAAAACATGGAAAAGGAAGCCCAACAGAAATATGAGCGGATAATGGGGCATATCCAAGAGATTGACGATAAGACGAAATCCATTGAAAACATTGAAGCTAAGAAGGTATTTGGGCTTGTGGGAATGAAGGAACAGGACTACAAAAGCCTAGTGGATTATGCTACAAATGGAGTCATTTATCGGCTTCGAGCGGAGAATCTGCAGAAAGAGTTGGACAAGAAGAAAAAAGAGGTTGAGCAGCTGAAAGCAGAAATGCAAACCGGACAGGATAAAATTCGGAAAAATTACAAGGATATTCAAGTTGAAAACGAGGATATCAAAAAGAATTTAGATGTTTTAGCGGAGAAAAAAGCGATTGAAAAAGTAAAAGAGGTAAATTTGGTCGCCAAATATAGAGGGGTTGTAGAGCAATACAACGGATTGGTTCACAAATATAATGACCAGTTGAAAAGAAAGAAAGAATTAAACCAAAAAGTAACCGATTTGGCCTTGCAAAATCGTGCTTTACAAAAGGAAAACCAAGAATTGAAATCAGAAAATCGGTTGTTGAAGGAAAAAGTCTTGGAGATCAGCAAGCAGTTTTCAGCATTCAAAGAAAGGATTACGAAAGTTTTAAGTTATCAAATAGACCGCATTAAAACATGGCTGAACATAAACAACGTAGACCGAAATAAGATAAAATTTTTGGAGGATAATCGGGAAAAATTTGTCCAGGACTCTTTAGCCAAAATGGAGCAACCGCAAAGGCAAAAACAAAGAGATATGGGAATAGAACGGTAGAAAGACACAAGAGCATAATCCGTACTCCATCCATGCACTTTCCATGTCAAAAAAAGTAACCTCTAAACTTCTCAGGGGCTACTTAATCTACTGGTACAAAATTGATTTTTGGTAGTATATATTTTTTTAAACTGTTATCAGCAAACGAAGTTAGTGAGTTATTTTCTGTATTAAATTGTATTCCTAATGCTTTAAAAATTACTTCTGTCTGTGTTGGTGATAAATCGAAAGATATACTTTCATCATTCATGTAAATAGTTAATTCAATTCCCTCGATCATTTTCTTTCATCTCCAATAATTCTTGATTATTTGGCGTTGTTTGTTGTTCTGGGATGGCTTTTTGTCTACCTCTAAACACTTCAATTGAATTTAAAGGTTTTTCTTCTTCATAGTAACTTAAAAGCATTTGTCTTTTGTGGTCGTTACCTTTCATCATGATATTAGGATTGACCAAATAAACTCCATTTTGTTTTTTCATGATGAAATTATTTTCTTGTAGCTTTTTCATGATTCTAGTTACTGTACTAACACCGACACCTACATCTTCTGAAATGCTTCTATATGTTCCGATAAACATATTTGTGTTTTGATTCGTATTTTCGGCTATGTATATAAAAACATCTAATTGTTTGCTATCAATTATTCCTAAAATACTCAAAAAATCCATTAAATAGACTTTCCAAAATTGTTTAGTCCCATAAACTCTTTTGGTAATTTGGTCTACATGAACTACTTCTCCAGTATCTTGATCGATTAATGTTCTTTTTTTCTGTCCAATTAAGGTTTGAGTTTCATTGATATATTGCATGTTTTTATCCAACTTTTCACACCCCATTTTATATTCATATTTGAACATTAACATGTTCACCAAAAGAATACAATATATTTTTGTATATAAAAACATATATGTTCATTTTTTGAACACAAACATGTTCTAAAGTGAACACAAACGTAGTTAAATATGAACACAAGCAAAAACGCCAAAACCCTTGATATAACTGGGTTTATAAGACTTTTTTCAAAAAAACACTCTCCTCTTAATCCAAAAGGCTTTTCTCCATGCAAGGTTCGGGTAGTATTTTTCAAAAACGCTACGCTGAAAAATCTCCACCCTTTTCCCCTTGCATTCCGAAATTCGGCAGGTGCTAGTCTGTCGCCAAGCCGACCATACTCAAAACGAGGAACCTCGGAGATCAGCTTGCTCTATCCATTGTACCTGCCGAACCGCCAGTTCAGCCGTTCAGAAAACTGTTCTTATCCTAAGTCAGATACGCAATCAGGGGCTAGCCCCTCTTGGCTATCGCCAATTCACCCCAGCCTTTACCTCCCACCTCAAAACAAGGAAATCTAAAATAAAAAAGCCGAGCATTATGCTCGGCTTTTCCTTAATCACTTTCATTTGACTGATTACTTATCGTAATCCTTCACGTTCTTCATTCACTGAGTCCTAATGACTCCTTCACGATCGGCATTGTATGTTTTTAGGGTTCAAAGTTTCTATTCAAAAAGGAAATTGGAATAAAAACCAAATTAATTAAACTGTTTATTTTTTATCTATAAACTAATCCGCCATCTGTTAAAATAGATTGACCAGTTATATAATCTGAATCTTCCGAAGCTAGGAATGATACTAAATTTGCTACATCTTTAGGTTCTTGATATCTTCCTAATTTTATAGCACTTGAAAATTTTTCAAAAGCATCTCCAGGATTTAAATTTTCATCATATTTAACCATTTCTTCATCGATTCTTTCCCACATTTTAGTTTTTGCCACTCCTGGACAATAAGCATTAACGTTAATTTTATACTTTGCTAATTCTTTAGCTGCAACTTGAGTGAATGATCTAACTGAGTGTTTAGTAGCTGAATATGTACCTAGCATTTCGTAAGATTCGTGACCTGCTATACTACAAGCGTTTATTATTTTACCTTTTGTATTTTGTTTTATAAATTGTTTTGCAGCTGCTTGGGTACCATAAACAGTTCCAAATACATTAATATTAAATAATTTATTAAGTTGATTTTCGTCTATTTCTAAGAAAGGTGTTACAGCATCCACACCTGCATTATTAATAAAAACATCTAATTTATTAAATTCTTTTACAGTAAATTTAACTAGTTCTTCTTGTTCTTTTTGTTTTGAAACATCACTTTTGAAAGATATTACATTATATCCTTTTTCTTTGAATTCTTTTTCTGTTTCTAGTAACAAATCATTATTGATGTCTTGAACAACGATATTAAAACCATCATTTGCTAATCTTTCAGCTATAGCTTTACCTAAACCACCTGCTGAACCTGTTATTATTGCTACTTTATTTTCTGAGTTCATATGCTTATGTCTCCTTTTATATTTAGTGCTTTCAATAAAAATTGTATTCTTTTAAAAAAATTAAGCAATATTTATGTTTTTTTCTTGTTTTTTCTTATCTTGAGTAGATAAAGGAACTACGATTGCTGTTTTTCCTCCCATTCTTAAAATTGCTACTGGATGTCTTCCACCAAATTCTTCGTCAATATTATGCCCTAATTCAGCCCAAAAAACTGAACCCCGTTTAAGTTTATTTTGTATTTCAGGCTTAATTTGAAAAGCTTTTTCATTTTTAATTATCTCTGTTTTTTTAGCTGTCCATTCAAGATAACCTTTGGCTAGATCGTAAGGTTTTCCGGCTTTATCTTTGTTTTCATCGTAAAATTCATCTAGTTTAATTTTTGCTTGTTCTAAAGCTTTATCCAATGTAATATTTCCCCCTTTTTTCTTTCTCTATCTTACCAAATTAATGGATTTTCAGACACGTATAAACCTTTATTTGGCTTTATAAGCTGTTTTAGAAGCTTTTCTTTATAAAAGGGTCTACTAATCTATAAAAAGCAATAGCGCCCAATCTGAAATGAATAAACGCTATTCTGATTCTTTTCCAATAGATTATGTCGGGTAGAGGGAAAATGATGGGGAAGTGTCAACGGTAAATCGGACTGAACGAGGAACGAGTGAGGGAGAATTTAAGGAGTTGACACGAGCGCATGATTTACACCCTCTTGGCATTGTCGAACCCTTTTGGTTCGACCTGCCACCCGGCGAGGGAGTCCCCTCAAATGTGAGGGGGTTGGGGGAGTTTTTAAAGGGGGTCAAGGGGATGAATCCCCTTGTGGGTTTGGGCAAAGCCCAAGGTTTTATTGCCATGCAGTTGCATGGCTTGGCGGAGCCAA
>NZ_JACSQA010000056.1 GCF_014836845.1 Ureibacillus galli | reverse complement strand
AGTTCATTGAAGAAAATAGAAAAACCCCGAATAGGTCCACTTTTTTTAAAGTGTCCACTATTTGGGGTTCAGTTCACTTAGTGAATACCTGATCTTTTTTATCAAATTAATATATTTGAAAATTCCCCTAATAGATGAAGTTATTTCTTTTCATTCCTTTTTAGAGATATTCCTCTCCCATTTCTAGCTTTAAACAAAAATTGTTCTTAAAAGTATTAAATTATACCTTATATCATTAATTATTTTGGATGTAACATAAAATACTATCGTTATTTATCTAAAGGAATTAACTATTGGAAATGATAGGAAAAAATAAAGATTGAAAAAACTATTTATTAGATTTATAATTGGAATATATTACAAGAGGAGGGATTTGTTTGAAACTTGGTAAATTTTTATTAGGTAGTGCTGCGTTATTTACTACATTATTTGCATCTAACTCAGCATTTGCTAGTAGTGGGGACTCTGTTCTAGTTGAACAAAATAACCAACCGAATGTATCAATCATTACACCTATGGATGCAGGACAATGGGATCAAATTGGCCAACAAACTTTTACTGGTATTACTGGTTTAACAACGTTAACAACTCAGAAATTTAATTCATATGGTGGAGATTTCCGAACATCATTCCATTATCAAGAACAAAACCTGAGGGTTCAATTATGGGAGTATGATCCAGATAATGCTGATGACCTTGTTAAAGATTGGCAAACTGTTTATGGCCATGGTGGTGGTCTTGATTTCAGAAGTATAGGAAGTTTCGTAGATGGTACTGATGGAAAAGCTGAATTTTACCTTGTAATTAAAACTACAGATTCTACTCCTTCGCAACGTGGTTTACAAGTTACAGCGTATGATTAATCATAAATAGAATATTGTTAGATACAAAAGAAAAAACATAAACGACCAGGCTCACGAATCATGTGACCTGATCGTTTTTATTTGGTTGAAATATATACGAACTGTTGAAATTTTTAAACTAAATTTTCTACAAAAACCATCTAAAAACAGGGAAATCATATTTAAAACCGTTAAAACAAAAAATTAAAAAAAAAGAGTAATACAGACCACCTGTTTACTCTTTTGACCTCAATTTATCCGCAGAATTATTTTTTGTATTGAACTTATTTACCTGAGCTGATTTTAATGACCTTAAAAAGCTTGGTAAATCAGAATTATTTACCGTATTTAATCTCATTTTGATTCAACTTATTTCTAACGATGAATTTGACAAGGTGGGGGTCGCAGGTTCGAACCCTGTCGAGACCATATTGCCGAAAGCCTTTAATATTAAGGGTTTTCGGTTTTTAAATTTGTGCTTTAAAATACCTATTTATATAGTTTTTCTATACTAATGCAACCAATGTACGTTTTTTAGTAATTTTCACCATTATTAGCGATGTACAACATATCAACTATCTGATTCCTTGTATTAACTTAAATAACTGTCCTTTCACTAACACCACTCCTCAATCAATCATTCTTTCTTATTTTGCCGCCATTTAGAACATTCGTTCTTAATTTAACAATAAGAAAATCCAGGAAGTTAAATAACCTGACCTGGATTAAGGTATTCAATAGCCACTTTATCCCCCACTGTAAAATATAAAAAGCATAACGTAGATCTATTTTAAACTTCATTATTTATTTACTTCTTCCACAATAGCGCTGATTGTAGAAGAACGAAAATTACACACTTACTAAGTTTTTCTCCTTATTTAAAATCGCAACTGTTTGTATAAGTGCATTTCTCACAAATATTTTCTATGCAGTTCATTTTACTTTAGATTTCTTGGATTATTTCTTTTAAAAATTGTTTCCTCTTCTCGTCTGTTGTTAAGTTAACTCCAGAAAAATGAATCCATTTAGTGTGTTCATTTTTAATTCCCAGGTCAGCTAGAGTTCGGTTAATAAAGACTCCCTGAATAGCATTTCCTCCCTCAGATTCAATATAATTTTTATCCGTTGTAGAAGTTGAGATGACAAGTGTTTTTTCTATATTTGTCAATAAACCTTTCAGAGTATTTGTTTTTTTATCCTCTTGGAAAGCGAAGCCACTAAGCATTACTTTATCAATAAATCCTTTTAAAATAGCAGGTAAGTCCCACCACCAGACAGGAAAAATAAAAATCAACTCAGTTGCCTGGCTTAATTTTTTTTGATATTCCTTAACTAATTTGTAGGGCGTTTCTCCTCTATTAAATTGCGCTAATTCTTCAGCTGTAAAAACGGGATTAAACCCATCTTTATAAAGATCAATAACTTGAACTTTTTCTTCCTTAGCTTCTAAGTCTTTCATGATAGAGGTTAAAATTGCATGATTATAGCTTCCTTCCCATGGATGTGCATAGACAATTGTTTTCATTATTAATCACCCTTCTCCCTTATTTGCATCATATTTTAATGTACATTGATTTTATTGTATGCTATAACATTCTACTAGTACGGTAATTTAAGTGAGATACTAACCTAAAGGAGAGTGCCAAATGGAAAAAGAATCTTATGTATTAAATGGTAATTTGAAGGATACTGGTTTTGGATATACTTTGTCATTAATTGGTGGGAAATACAAAATGACAGTTTTATATGCTTTATATTTAAACAATAACCCTATTCGCTATAACCAGTTAAAACGGATGCTTGGCAATATTTCTTTTAAAACATTAACCAATACACTAAAGGAACTTGAGAGTGATCAACTAATTAATCGAAAAGAATATCCTCAAGTACCTCCAAAAGTAGAATATAGTTTATCGGAAAAGGGCTTATCACTGATTCCTGTATTAGATGCAATTTGCTATTGGGGAGAAGATCAATTGAATAAAGGAAAAGAAGTCACGTTAAAAGTGAACAATAACTAAGAAGCTGCCTGTCAGCAGCCTGGATATACATACATATCAACCTCTATAGTTGTACCTGTTAAATAGCGGAGTCAATAATTTCTTTATTCACTTATCTTTAATTTTACAAAGTTTAGTGTTGCTCTACCATAGCTCCTGATTAATGAGGATTGCTATTCATCATAAGCTCTGTAATCTCAAACAATCATACCCCCGTTCTAAATTTAGGACGGGGGTAAAAATATAGTTGTTTAATCTTTGATGTAAGATACTTCACAATACTAACTTAAGTCTAGTCTTACAGGGGCATTTCTAACTATTTACAATGAATTGATGGACTTTGTCTAGGTCCACATTTCCGCCAGAGATAACAGTTACGATGTTTTTACCTTGAATGTTTAGTTTATTGAACATAGCTGCTGCGATCGTTACGGCTGCCGATGTTTCTATTAGTTGTTTCGTACGTTCCATGACGAAACTAAAGGACTGACGAATTTCATCTTCACTCACAAGGACAATATCGTCTAGATATTTCATAAGTACAGGGAAGGTAAGGTCACCTGGCTGGTTAGTTCTTAAACCGTCCGCAATGGTCTGACTTGCGGGAATTGTGGTGATTTTTTTACTTTGTAATGATAGGTATGTATCACTAGCAAGCTCAGGTTCTACCCCAATTACTTTTATTTGGGGGTTAGTTTCTTTAATGGCTGTTAGGATTCCCGATATAAGTCCACCACCACCAATCGGGACAATGATTGCATCAACATTATCCACCTGTTCCAAAATTTCTAATCCAATAGTTCCCTGCCCTGCCATAATCAATGGGTCGTCATAAGGTGGAATGTATACGCCGTTTTCTTGATTTGCAATCGCCTTTGCTCTTGGTATACGTTCTCCAGAAGTATTACCCCACATTTCCACCTTACCATCGTAAGCTTGGATTGCGTTAACCTTACACTTACTAACGTTTTCAGGGACTACAATGGTTGCCGGAACTCCGTATTTTTTGGCAACATAAGCAACCGCTTGACCGTGATTACCTGATGATGCTGCTGTTACAAACTTCGCACCATTTTCAATCGCATGAATAACTTTATTACTTGCTCCTCGTATTTTAAATGAACCTGTTTTTTGTAAATGCTCTGATTTTAAAAACATCTGATTCCCACATATTTTAGAAAGTTTCCTTGATTGTAAAATCGGTGTTACATACGCTATATCGCTAATTCGTTCTCTGCCATCTTTCACATCTTTTAAAGAAATCATGTTGTTAATCCCTCCTTTTTAACTGCAATAACAAAATCAATCTCAATCGGTGTGTTGCTAGGAAGCTCTGCTACCCCAACCGCCGAGCGAGCATGAAGTCCTTTTTCATCAAATATCTTCTCGAGTAATTCAGAAGCTGCATCAAGGATTTTGGAAGGTTCATTAAACCCTGGTGCAGTTTGTACATAGCCAGTTACCTTTAATACTTGCTCCACGTTGTCAAGACTGCCTATAGCTGCTTTTAAACTACTAAGCCCTTTTAACACACAGAACTCCGCAAGTTCCTGAGCCTGTTCGACTGTAACATCTCTGCCCACTTTACCTATATAAGGAACGTCACCATTAATTCTAGGAACTTGTCCACTAATATAAGCCACTCCATTATGAATCATAACGGAAACATAACTATACAAAGGGGCAACAGCATCAGGTAGCTCTAAACCTAATTCTTCCAAACGACGTTCAATGGCACTCATATCAAAAACTCCATTCGCAATGTTAATTAAGTTAAAAATATACTTATAAACTAACTATTCCAAATTACACATTGAAAACCCTTCTTGTATAGAAAATGAATTTTTATTACATTAACCTTCCCTGTTTGTTGAAAAAGAGGACTTACTTTTTTAAGTTACCTTATTGTAAATTAAACAATTTAATTATCCCTATCCACCTGCAAAAATACATTCATTAAAATTTTCATCATAAATATTCGATTGTTTTCTCAATGTTATTCCACAATATAGCCCGATCGTAATATGAGGTTAGCCAGATTTTTCTGGTTGACCTTTTTCGTTTAGGTCTTATTATAACGGTAGTCGG
>NZ_JACSQA010000055.1 GCF_014836845.1 Ureibacillus galli | reverse complement strand
ACAATACAGTCACCATCTTCTTCAAGTTGCTTAAAAGCCTTTTTTAAAAATGTCCTTTACAAAGGGTACACTTTAAATTTCCACTGCCCTTTATCTTTTATTCTAATTCGATTAATAAATCTCCTGTGGAAATCGCATCGCCGCTAGAAATATAGACTTCTTTTACTACACCGTCCTTCGGTGCCTGAACCGTTGTCTCCATCTTCATAGCCTCAGTAATTAATAAATGATCACCACGTTTTACAGGACTACCTTTTGAAACAACCACTTTTAATACTGTACCCGGCATTGTTGCACCGATTTGATTTGGGTTGCTTGGATCTGCCTTTAATGCATTTGTCCCTTCCACTTCGACCGTTAAGTCTTGGATTACTAATTCACGGGACTGACCGTTTAATTCAAAGTAGATAATACGCGTACCATTCGGTTGAGGCTCCCCGATTTCGATTAACTTTATAATTAACGTTTTCCCCTTTTCGATTTCAACTTCGATTTCTTCTCCTAGTTTTAATCCGTAAAGGAAAGTTGGTGTATCTAAAACCGAAATATCACCGAACATGTCAGTCGCTGCTACATAGTCTTCAAATACTTTCGGATATAATGCATAAGCTAAAACATCTTGTTTAGTTACAGAACGTCCAAATTTTTCGGTAAGGTTTCTTTCAAGTTCTTCAAAGTTTATCGGCTCTAATAATTCACCTGGTCTAACTGTAATTGCTTCTCTATCTTTTAAAATAACCTTTTGCAATTCTTTCGGGAAACCACCATGAACTTGGCCTAAATAACCTTGGAATAACTCCACAACAGAATCTGGGAAATCAATCGTTAGTCCTCTTTCGAAAATATTTTCTTCGTCCAAATCATTTTGAACCATGAACAATGCCATATCTCCTACTACTTTAGAAGAAGGTGTCACTTTAACAATATCTCCAAATAGTAAATTCACCCGGGAATACATCTTTTTCACTTCATCCCAGCGATCTCCTAAACCAACTGCCTTTGCTTGCTGTTGTAAGTTACTATATTGACCACCTGGCATTTCGTGGACATAAATTTCAGAATGGGGACTATTCATTCCACTTTCAAAATCACTATAGTAAGCACGAACATCTTGCCAATAATAAGAAAGTTGTTCTAAAGCTTCAATATCTGCGCGCAGTTCCCGTTCGCCGCCTTTCATTGCATAATACAATGAATTGGCACTCGGTTGAGAAGTTAAGCCGGACATGGAACCAAGGGCAGTATCAATAATATCAACACCCGCTTCAATTGCCTTTGCATAAGTATAAATACCATTTCCGCTCGTATCATGCGTATGAAGGTGAATTGGTAAATCTGTTGAATCTTTCAACTCTGAAATTAAACGATATGCTGCCTCTGGTTTTAGTAACCCTGCCATATCTTTAATCGCTAAAATATGAGCTCCTGCTGCCTCTAATTCCTTCGCCATCTCTTTATAATATTGCACGGAATATTTTGCTCGAGATTCATCGAAAATATCTCCTGTATAACAAATTGCCGCTTCAGCAATTTTACCCGTTTGACGAACTTCATCAATTGCTACTTCCATGCCTTTGATCCAGTTCAAACTATCGAAAATTCTGAAAACATCCACTCCAGAAGATGCTGATTCACGAATAAATTCTCGTATTAAATTATCAGGATAATTTTTATATCCAACGGCATTAGCTCCACGGAAAAGCATTTGGAATAACACATTCGGCATTTGTTTACGAAGTCTTTCTAATCGAACCCATGGATCTTCCTTTAAAAATCTATAAGCTACATCAAATGTTGCTCCACCCCATAATTCAAAGGAGAAGAAATCATGTAACATACGCGCATTATAATCGGCGATTTGGAACATATCTTGAGACCTTACTCTAGTTGCAAGCAAAGATTGGTGAGCATCACGGAAAGTAGTATCAGTTAGTAATACATCCTTTTGTTCTTTTACCCAAGAAACAAGTCCTTCAGCACCGCGCTCATCTAAAATTTGTTTCGTACCTGCCGGTATTTCTGTTTTTAAATCGATTTTAGGTTTGTTTGGCTGTACGAAAATTGGTTTCGTACGCTTTTCAATCCCTGGAAAACCATTTAAAGTGACGTTTCCAATGTAGTTTAATAACTTTGTCCCTCTATCTTTGCGTACCGGGAAGTTAAATAATTCAGGTGTTGTATCGATAAAACTTGTATCAAATACACCCGTGATGAATTTATCATGCTGTACAACATTTTCTAAAAACGGAATGTTCGTTTTCACACCGCGAATACGGAATTCTCTTAAGTTACGATGCATTTTAGCCGCTGCTTCTTTAAACGTCATACCCCAAGTCGAAATTTTCACGAGTAATGAATCATAATAAGGTGTGACGACTGCACCTTGGAAACCGTTCCCCGCATCCAATCGTACTCCAAAGCCACCACTTGAACGATACACCATTAACTTACCAGTATCTGGCATGAAATCGTTTGCAGGATCTTCTGTTGTAACCCTCGATTGAATTGCATAACCGAACAATGGAATTTGATCTTGAGCAGGAATTCCGATTTCTTGCGAATGGATTGCATGTCCTTCTGCAATTTTAATTTGTGCCCGAACGATATCAATTCCTGTAATCATTTCTGTTATCGTATGTTCTACTTGAATACGTGGATTGACTTCGATGAAATAAAAGTCATTTCCTGATACTAAAAACTCCACAGTACCTGCGTTTATGTACTGAACATTTTTCATTAATTGAACAGCTGCTTCACAAATTCGATTACGTAGTTCATTGGATATCGAATTGGAAGGAGCGATTTCCACTACTTTTTGGTGACGTCTTTGGATAGAACAATCCCGTTCATATAAATGAACAATATTCCCCGTAACATCTCCTAATATTTGAACCTCAATATGTTTTGGTTTAATGATTGCTTTCTCAACATAAACTTCATCAGAACCGAATGCTGCTTTTGCTTCTGACTTTGCACGTTCAAATGCGGAAGCCAGTTCTTCTTTCGTTTGAACTAAACGCATCCCACGTCCGCCACCTCCAAGGGCAGCTTTAATCATTAGAGGATAACCGTATTTTTCTCCAAATGCTATCACATCTTCAACTGTATCAACTGGACCGTCACTACCAGGAATCACTGGAATTTTTGCAGCCACTGCTTGTTCTCTTGCCTTTACTTTATCTCCGAACATATCCAAATGTTCAGATGTTGGTCCAATAAAGATAATTCCTTCTTCTTCACAACGTCTAGCAAATTCAACATTTTCCGATAAAAAACCGTAACCAGGATGGATTGCATCCACTTCCGCCTGTTTGGCAATTTCAATAATTCCTTCAATATCTAAATAAGCATCAATCGGTTTCTTCCCTGCACCAACTAAATAGGATTCATCCGATTTGTAACGATGATAAGAACCACTATCTTCCCTTGAATAAATTGCAACTGTTTTTAAGTTTAAATCATTACAGGCGCGAAAAATACGAATTGCAATTTCTCCACGGTTTGCTACTAAAATTTTGTTAATTTTCTTCACAATGATTCCCCCTTAGACCTTCTTTTTTCCAGTTTGACATACATGGAAACATTTACTAATATTCCCATAGCAAATGATAATAACAATATAGATGTCCCGCCATAACTAATGAATGGTAGCGTTACACCGGTTAACGGAATAAGTCCCGATAATCCCCCAAGATTAATAAATGTTTGAACGGCAATCCAACTGCCTATACCTGCTGCAATCATTCTAGCAAGTGGATCCTTCGTTTTTAAGGCAATTGTTAAAGCTCTAAGCACAATGAATCCAAGACCACCAAGTACTATGATGACCCCTAAAATTCCAAGTTCCTCAGCAATGATTGCCATAATAAAATCGGTTTGCGGTTCTGGCAAATAACCTAATTTTTGAATAGACTGACCTAAGCCAACCCCTTCCAATCCTCCTGAACCAATCGCAATATACCCATTAATGACCTGATAACTAGAGCCTGTTTCATATTCAAACGGATTTAGAAAGGCTTTAATACGGCCAACCCGATTTTGAGTAAGAATTTCATCACCTTTAATTAATAAAATAAGGCCTATTAATGCTGAACCAAACCCACCTAATACAGCAAAAAATTTCATAAACTTTTTAAATTGAATCCCGCTTGCTGCAACAACCGCAATGGCAATTCCGGATATGATCATAACGGCACCTAAATCGGTTTCGTTCGCGACACAGAAAATCACTAATAACCATACTAAAATCGGATAAATAATATTATTTGGTCCTAAGTTTTCCATCGAATTATTTAAACTTTTTCTATAGAAGGCACCAGCAAAATATAAAATAATAAATAGTTTTGCAAACTCAGAAGGTTGGAAATTCATAATGCCTAAATCAATCCAACTTTGGGAACCTGATTGTTCAGCACCAACCCCGAAATTCCATACCCAAAATAACAGAACTAACATGATCCCTAAGAGTGCCACCATAAATTTTTTATTACTATAATGTTTGTATGGGAAAAAAGCACCCACAATAAAGGCGACACTGGCTACACATAAATTTAATAATTGTTTATTGTAGTAAAAGTCCGGTCCTTGATTTTTGTGCACAATACCAACCCACATACCTGCACTATAAATCATAACTAGTCCGAATAAACATAAAAATACATAAGTAAAGAATAATGGATAATCAAAATTCCTCACATAATAAGCAAGATATTTTCTCATTTTCAACTTCCCCATTTTAGAAAAAAAACTCAAAGCGCCAAATTGCGTTTGAGTTTCTAATTATTTGTTTGTGTATGCTTCATGTAACAATGAAAGTTCTTTCTCTAACGTGTCGAGAATTTCCTTTCCTCGTTCACGTTCAATTAATCCAAGCTTAACTGCAAAATCAATTTCCCGTGATAAGCCAAACATTTGTGTATCTAATACTTCTTCGTATAAAGGACATGATGGCATTGTTAAATGATCCATTTGAACTTTTATTAAACGTGCAATTTTATCTGCATCCTTAAGCAGTAATTCCAAAGCCTCTTCCTGGAAGGAAGACTGACGTTTTGTATCCATGAGGACGCCCCCATCATTGTGATATTTCTTCTATTCTATCTTATTAAAGTTTATCTTTAAGCTGATAAAAATGCAAGTCCATACATTAGAAAAGAGAACTTTTGATTTATATTTCTTTATTAATTACTATGAGTAGCGTTATACTAAAAAATGATATATAGATTAGGGGGACTATAAAAATGGAAACGATTATACCAATTAAAGGTGCCGTTAAATATAAAATTACTTTAGATCCTACTGTTTGGATTTTTGATGATCGACGATTAGACTTAACGACATATTTTACAGAACATAAAGCAGAAGACGATGAAGACTTAATGTATTTAAAAAATGCAGGTGCTCACTGGTCTAGAGAAATTATGGAAGGAGCAACTTACCCTCCAACTTTAAAAACAGAGCGAAAGTTTGATCGACAAGGAATGAAAACTGGAACGTTCGGAATGGAAATTAAACATTTCTTAAAAAATGCGGAAATTGATGAAAATGCGGAACGTGTCGTGTTTGAACTTCAAGATGGTTCTGAACATGCCTTCTCCATTGAAGAAGCTTCTACAATTATTTTTAAATATAGTCAAGATGGCAAGCCTATTAGTGATGGTGGACCTGTACATCTCATTTTTGGAGATGGGTCAAATGTTGACAACCCGATTAAAAACATTGCAGCAATCCGAGTTGAATAGTAGGGGGATTAATCATATGCGAGTCCAATGTGTCATTTGTGATACGATTAACGAACTTGATGATGACGCACCTTTAGCGAAGAAATTACGTAATCGTCCTATTCATACTTATATGTGTAACGAATGCTATGAGCGGATAGCGAAAAATACGGATGCCCGAATCGCAACGGGAAATTTCCGTTTTTTCCGTACCTCTTCTCCAATTGATGAAGAGTTTTAAAAAACTTTTTTAAAGAGTTATTCGAACATAACAAAGCATCATTCAAATCATTGAATGATGCTTACAGACTGTAGACAAACTCGAAATTTCGAGTTTGCCTACAGTCTTTTTTCTTTTAAAATAAAAGTAATAGTTTCTGAA
>NZ_JACSQA010000054.1 GCF_014836845.1 Ureibacillus galli | reverse complement strand
TCAGAAACTATTACTTTTATTTTAAAAGAAAAAAGACTGTAGGCAAACTCGAAATTTCGAGTTTGTCTACAGTCTGCGGGAAGGGATATACCCCTTCCCTTTTTCTTTTTTAGGAATCCATAAGAACTATTTAAACTTTTCGCTTCAATAATAAAGAACATCAATTTTTTTAAATTGATGCTCCTAATTTAATTCAAGCCTTTATAGTGCATTTGAATCGGTTGATTTTCTTCCATACTTGCTTTATATAAAATTATTTCATTTGTTAATGATATAGATGAATCGGATTCCACTTTAAAATTTTCATCTAAAGCAATTGTCCAAACAGCTTCATCATTTTTCATTAACACGATAGCTAAAGTGCCAAATTGTATAATATGATCCCAATCATACCGCTCTGTAATACCCTTTTCTGTAACCATTATACCATCCATATCACTTATCACTTCTACGTCTCCACTTTGCCATTTCCCTTGAATTTCCGGACCTACATTATAATAAGATATACCACTACCTCGATCGCCATAAGTAGCAATAAATTGATGAACTGTTTGATTTTTCGCTTTGTATGTAAAAGCTGCAATATCATTAGTCAACCATTCCACTTTATATTCCCCATTCATTTCATACGGTAACTTATCCATCGGCCGCGCAAAAATAAGAAAAGATGAGCGATAGTAAATCGACTCCCCTTCTTTTCGATCTTCTTTAATGGATAGTACATGTTGAAAATCTGGTGATATGCTGACTATATTCCGAACTTGTTGGTTATTCGAAATACATAAGATGACATTCACAACAATCAACGCACTCCCGATAATGAAAGTAAAAAAAAGTGATTTTTTATTAAGTCGTAGTAGTAATACAACACCGAAAAATAAGCATAGAACAAAACAGATGTTAATGATGTAAAAGATACGATTATCCATATATTCAATTTGAAATTTTTCATGGGCTAAAAAGTAACCTACTTGCAAGCAAAAGAAACCTATTGCCAGAAGGAAAAGTACCCAAGCAATAACGTTCATGATTTTTCCTTTGTTATTCATTAGGTACTACCTCCTTTTGAAATGTCCAATTTAACCCATTATCTGATGAAATAAATTTTCCTTTTACTTTCCCACCCTGATAATCACCATTCGGTCCTTGATTGACAAGTACGGCTAATTGATCATTTTCTTTAAACGGAATTTCAGCGGTTACGAAAATTTTATTGAATTCTATTGGAATTTGAATGTTTGATTTCGTCCACGACACACCACCGTCTTGTGTAACATAAAAGTCTGGTTCTTCTGGATTAATCGTTCCAAAGGATAAAAAACCAGTTGTTTTATCAATAAATCCACCATCTGAAATTAAGCGCGTCACACCTGAATTATTTGTTTCTTTCCACGTAATCCCTCCATCATTCGTTATAAAAACGACGGAATATTCTTGTGACATTGTACGGTCTCCTGATAAAATGACATATCCAAATTGATCATTCAAAAATGCTAATTTCCGAAAACGAATTACTGGAAACTGTTCTGAAATGACACTTTCTTTCCATGTATTTCCCTGATCGAAGGAATATTTCAATAAAACCCGTTGGCTCGCCAAATCTTGTCCATCCGCATATAAGAAAGCTGCTCTTTTTTTGTTCAAAACAAAACTATTCACGATTAGTTCTTGTTGATTGCCATTATATTCTCCTGAAAATAATTCGCTAATTCCAACAGGGACCGTAGTCCAACTCTTTCCATTATCATAAGTAATGTTTAGCTGATTGTTTTGTAAAGAATAACCAATTGAATCTTCAACAGAGACGGGATGTAATGGATTCAACCCTAATTCAGCTGTTTGATTTTTTGTCTCCTTTTGTTCTTCAAAAATTTGTTCGGGTGTCGATAAAGTAGTTTGACTGTCGTCTTGATAAGCAACTATGGCGATGCAAATGATCAAAACCATCAATATAGAGATCGTGATGATTAATTTTTTCAAACTAAATAATCCCTCCTCTTTGTTTTCAAATTATGGAAATATTAAATTTTGTACTATGACGTTCCAATAGATGAAAAAGTTCAAATTCCCCATTATGAACAACGTGGATGGCAAAAAAAGAGGAAAGCTCAATTGCCTCCCTCTTACATACTACTTCTTTTTTCTTCATTTTCAATATATAAAACCGTTTCTTTATCTGTATGGGAAGGTACACGAAATGATTGTTTGTACAGTTCATGTCCTTTACCAGTAATGATAATCCAATCACCTTGTTCACTATTTTCAATGGCCCACTTAATTGCTTCAGTTCGATCGGGTAGTACAATTCCTTTATTGTTCCCATAATCGTTATTTAATTTATTTAATATGCCCATCATTTCATTTAAAGGAACTGTATTCAAATCATCTACAGTTAATATAAATTGGTCACTTAGTTCAGTAGAAACTTTAATAATCCCTTGTCTCTTACTTTCATCCCGATCTCCGCGAAAGCCAAAAATATGGATGATCCGTTTTGCACCAAATTTTTTTGCAGTCGTTAAACAATGATAGATTGCATCCGCTGTATGAGCATAATCCACTATTACAGTAGCTTGATTATGTAAGGATACCATTTCAAACCTCCCTTTTACTCCTTTAAATCGCTTAACAGCTTGACTAATGAACTCCTTTTTAATTCCTAGCAATTTTGCTGTAATGTACGCCATAATCGTGTTATACATATTGTGTACACCTATCATTGGTGATGAAAGTTCAACCATTTCCTCTTCCTCTGCTACATGGACAAGGGTGGCACATTTTATATTTAAATCGAGTATTTGAAATTGATTGCTTTCCGATTGTCCTAACGTATGCACAACGATTTTTTTATCATGTAATTTGCCAACTAATTTTTTTCCCCATTGATTATCAGTGTTCACAATGGCATGTCCATTTTCTCTTAAATAATCGAATAACAACAACTTTGTTTGAAAGTAATCTTCCATCGTATCATGATAATCTAAATGCTCATGATCTAGATTTGTAAATAGACAAATATCAAAAGTAATGCCTTCAATTCGAAATTGGGATAATCCATGGGAAGAAACTTCCATAATAACGATTTCATCTTTACTTTCTGATAAAAGTCTTTGCAACACTAAAGAACCTGGAGTGGTATTTTTACTATCACACACTTCACCGTTAATCATATTTTGAATCGTACCAAATAAAGAACAAGTATAACCATTACTTTCTAATATATGTTTAATCATAAAACTGGTAGTTGTTTTCCCATTTGTACCTGTTATGCCAATCATTATTTTTTCTTTAGATGGATTATGATAAAAATTATTTGCAATAATTCCTAACGCCTTCGACTATTAGTGACTTTAATATAAGGTACCGGTAAATAATCCAGATCCATTTCACCAACAACTACAGAAGCCCCCCGCTTAACTGCATCGTCAATATAATCATGCCCATTCGATTTATAACCTTTTATAGCAACAAATAGATAATCTTCCGATACATCCGAAGAATTATCTGCCACTCCCTTTATGAAGAAATCTGCTATTTCAGGTTCTATGTCAACTTCAAGAGCATTGATTAAATGTTTTAATTTCATTCATGTTTACTCCTATCAATTGGGTTTAACTAATGGTGATTGAGATTGCTATCAAAGAATTACATCCGAAGTTAAAATGTTGTCTATACAGTGAAAACAGAAAATTTCCGAACCTCATTTACTTTTAATTAATTTGCTCATTCAGTTGGGAAATATAATAAAAAATAGTACAAACCATTATTTGGCTTGTACTATTTTTTACTAATTTTTTCTTTAATAAGAGCTCTACCAGCTGTAATATCTACATGTACCATTTAAATCTGAATTCCTCTCCAAATTCTTCAAAAATCAAAATTCTCTTTAAGTTTATTTTATTGCTATAGCTAATCCCTAAAAAAGGTGTTAGAATAAAAAATCAATTCATCTAGAAGGAGCACAAATATGCAACAAAAATTATCATTTTCTACATACGCTATTATCGGCACAATGTTGTTCGGTATGTTCTTTGGTGCGGGAAATTTAATTTTTCCAATCCAAATGGGCCAATTAGCTGGCACGAATTTTTGGCCAGCACTAATTGGCTTTCTTATAACCGCAATCGGGTTACCTTTTATGGGGATATTAGCCATTGGGTTATCTGGGAGTAATGGATTACGAGATATAGCGAGTCGGGTACATCCGTTATTTGGAGTTGTGTTCTCCGTGGCACTTTACTTAACGATTGGGCCGTTTTTTGCAATTCCGCGAACAGCAACAGTACCTTTCGTGGTCGGGTTTGAACCGTATATTAATCCAGTTCACAGTAGTTTATACCTTGGGGTATTTAGCTTTGTATTTTTTGCAATTGTCTATTATTTCTCTCTAAATCCAGCAAAAATTCTCGATTATATCGGTAAATATTTAACTCCTGCATTTTTATTATTTTTATTTATGTTAATTGTCATAGCTATCGTCAAACCAATGGGTCACTTTAATAATCCAACTGGTAACTATAGTGATTTAGCTTTTATAACGGGCTTTAAGGAAGGGTATAACACGATGGATGCTCTTGCGTCACTAGCATTCGGTATAGTTGTTATTACAGCAATTAAGGGACAAGGCATCACCAATTCAAAGGAGATTGCGAAAGCAACTTGGAAATCAGGGATTTTCGCCATGTTGCTAATGGTGCTTATTTACGGACTCATTACCTATATGGGGGCATCAAGCGTATCTGCTATCGGAACCTATGATAATGGAGGGTTAATATTTTCTGCAGTGGCTCAGCATTATTTTGGATCATGGGGCTCTATATTATTAGCTATTATTATTGTACTCGCTTGTTTAAAAACAAGTATTGGATTAATCACATCTTGCAGCGAATTTTTTAATCAGATTTGTCCGAAAGTAAGTTATAAACTATTTGTTCTAATCTTATGTCTCATGTCATTTATAATTGCCAACTTCGGTCTAAATAATATTATTCAATATGCGATTCCCGTATTAATGTTACTGTATCCTTTAGCAATTGTTCTTATTTTATTAACCCTTTGTTCCTCTTTATTCGGGAATAAGCAAAGTGTTTACGCAACCGCAATGTTCTTTACTTTTTGTGTAAGCTTCTTCGACGGCTACACTGCGTTAATCGACAGTTTACCAAAAGCATCAATCCCTTTATTTGAATCGATTAAATTATTCTACATGGATAATTTACCATTTTACGATATTGGGCTAGGCTGGATCTTACCAGCTGTAGTCGGTGTCGTTATCGGTCTTTTATGGCCAAAGAACGCTAAAAAGGCAAAAGTGATATAACGCTAATGGAGGACCAGCTTAGGTTATTTCTAAGCTGGTCCTATTTTTTAATTCCTTCTTAATGTTCTTCATAGCTAAACACCATACACATGCAAAAGGAACAGACGATAACCTGCCTGTCCCTTTCTATTTTTTCATTCTTCACTTATTTAGAAGAAATTTATAACGATCTATAGTAATGGTAAATAACAGAAATGATGAGATAGGAATTCTAAATCTCACCTCGAGGTTAAATAAAAATTAATATTCCCTACTTTAGGAAATTCATTTTTCCTACGGTTGCCTTTACCAATTTGTATCAACTCATCAATATGCAAAGACGAAAGTTTTTTGTTCCAATTCATTTTCAAAATCAACATGCAAAATGAATCTTTAAAGAAATAGTCCAACAATTGTTCCAGTTAAAATAGATCCCATTGTCGCCACTAATAAAACTTTTAGTCCAACTTTGGATAATTGGCTAGCTTGATCATGATTTATTGCTTGAACAGTTCCTAAAATAATACCAATAGAAGAAAAGTTAGCAAATGAAATTAAGTAAGCGGATACAATCCCTACTGTTTTTGTAGACATGTCTGGGAATATCTTCACAAAGTCAAGCATTGCGACAAATTCGTTGGCAGCTACTTTAGTACCCATAATAGAACCTGCTTCAACAATTTCAGAGGTAGGTATACCCATAATAAAGGCAATCGGTGCGAAAATATAACCTACAATTTCTTGGAAAGTCATTCCTACAATGCCATTTAAAACAAAGTTGATCAATGCCAATAATGCCATATACGTTATTAACATTGCACCTACAATAAGAGCTGTTCTACCACCTATAATCGTACCATTACCAATCGCTTCAAATAATGACTTTTCAGGAATCATTTCTTTTACGTCAATATCATAATCTTCTTCTTTTGTAACTGGACATACGATAGAAGATAAAATTAAACCTGAAAATACATTTATCGGTAGCGCGACTAATACATACTCTGCAGGAATCATTTGTAAGTAAGCTCCAAGTGTCGAGCATGATACCGCCACAAGTGAGGAGGTTGCAACGATAAACAGACGATTAGGACTAAGTCTGTGTATTTGAGACTGTACAGAAAGAATGGCTGTCGTATCACCAAAAACCATTGAATTTACCGCTACGAATGATTCAACCTTTGGAAGTCCAGTAATTTTTGCAACCAAACCACCAATATATTTAATCGCTAATGGTAAAATTCTTGTATAAGTTAATATTGAAAGTAAAGCAGAGACAAAAATAATCATCATAAGAACATCAAGGAAAAAATAACCTTTTGCTGACAAGTCACCAAATACAAATGAAATGCCCTCATGTCCAAATGATAGGATTTTGTTAAATACATCTACAATTTTTTGTATGATCGTTTTTCCAATCGTAGTATTCAGCATAAACCAAGCTAAAAAAAGCTGTACAGCCAACATGATACCAACTGCACGATAATTTATATTTTTTTTATCATTAGACATAACCCACGAAATACCGATTAAGACAAGGATGCCTAAAATTCCTATAATAATTGTCAATTTTTTTCCTCCAAATCACAGAAGTGGTCTTATAATGACTCAAAATAATTCTTTATTTTAAAAAAAATGATGAAACCGCTACCACTTTTTGCGAAATTTAATGCAAGAAATCATAATAATAATTTCAGCTATTTCCGTAAGTTGATTGTGTTATACACTGATTGATAACCAACATGAATTTACCAAACTATCTTTTTGAACATAACTTCCTTAAAAACCCATATATCGCATGATGAATAAAAGCATAGAAAACATTTTCTATATTATTATAATTTTATACACGATGCAACTATTATTTATATACTTCCAACGTTTAATTAATTTTCAGAATAGTAAGCATCCTATTTACTACTACATAGGAACTTTCTCTCAATAACCCCATCCTTTACAAGGATGAATAATATTTAAAAATTCAAATTTTAATGACTCAATAAAATATTTTAAAATAATATTTTTCCTTTCATTACATCGATTTAATTTAATTTCAGTAGCCTATTTACTCATGTTACTTCATGAGTTCCTACCAATTTTATTACTTTTTGAACATACAAGAAAAAGAGGCTGGGACATAACTAGCTTCAAATAGTGAGAAAGGTGAATTTGAGGAAACTCAAATTCACCTTTTTCTT
>NZ_JACSQA010000053.1 GCF_014836845.1 Ureibacillus galli | reverse complement strand
AAGCCATCTAATCGCCGCTTAAAATAGGTGGCGAACTCCCTTTTAATTAAACTGTCTACTTTATAGGGTTCAGTTCAGTTTTAATTAACCCTGCTGCTTTTTTAATCATTATTGTAGGAACAATTGCATCGGTAACAATTGCTTTCCCGACAAAAGAATTAAAGCGAATACCAAAATTATTTAAAATTTTATTTACTGAAACAAAACTGAAGAGTGATATAGAAATTATAAAAATGTTTTCGGAATGGGCCGACTTAGCAAGAAGAGAAGGTTTACTTGCTTTGGAAGTGAAAGCTTCTGAAGTAGAAGACCCATTTTTAAAAAATGGCCTTACGCTAGCAATTGATGGTCAAAATGCGGATTATATTCGCGATGTGCTAACGGAAGAGGTTGAAGCTTTGGAAGATCGTCATGCTAGCGGCGCACAAATCTTTTCTCAAGCAGGTACATATGCTCCAACTTTAGGGGTATTAGGAGCAGTTGTTGGTTTAATTGCAGCTTTAAAAGATATGAGTGATATTGATAAATTAGGTCATGCCATTTCTGCTGCCTTCGTTGCAACATTACTTGGTATTTTTACGGGTTATGTTTTATGGACTCCTTTTGCTAATAAGTTGAAACGTAAGTCTGCAGAAGAAGTAAAGCAAAAGTATTTAATGATTGAAGGGATCTTATCCGTTTTAGAAGGGGAAGCTCCACGCGTAATTGAACAAAAATTAGCTTCCTACTTAACAATGGAAGAACGCCAAAAAATTATGAATGAAAGCGGGGCGGGTGGCCTTGGCAAAGAAAGCTAAAAGAAAAAAGCATGAAGAACATGTTGATGAGTCATGGCTTTTACCCTACTCGGATTTATTAACGTTATTATTGGCATTGTTTATCGTGTTATTTGCTTCTAGTACCGTTGACCAAGAAAAATTAGAACAAATGTCTGCAGTGTTTAGCGAAATATTTGATGGTGGTTATAGTTTTATGGAACACTCTTCTGTTGTTGAGTCTCCAGATACTGTCACAGATAGTATATCGGAAAGTGCCTATGTTCAAGACCAAAGAGAATTACAAGAAATCCAAGAGCGGGTGGATAATTTTATTGCAGTCAATGAATTAGAAAGTACTTTTGCTACGAAAATGACGGACGAAGGATTGCTAATTACGATTCGAGATAGTATATTATTTGATCCAGGTAAGGCAGATGTGAAGCAAGATTATGTAGACATTGCGGATGAGTTATCAAAACTATTACAAATGGATCCAGCCCGCTATATTGTCGTTACGGGACATACGGACAATGTTCCTCAAAATACAGAGGAATTTAAATCCAACTGGGAATTATCAGTGATGCGGGCTGTTAATTTAATGAAACTAATTATTGATCATAATCCTGAGCTAGATCCAAAGTATTTTAGTGCGAAAGGTTATGGTGAATATACGCCGATTGCCTCGAATGATACGGAAGAAGGAAGGGCGAAAAACCGTCGTGTAGAAGTGTTAATCCAACAACTTGTTCTAGAGGACGGTACAAAAGTAAAGGAACAATAGTAAGTAACCTGAAAGTAAACAAATTACTTTCGGGTTTTTTTATTTTAAAAATTATTTTGACTATTTTTAAACAAAAGTTTATAATTTTAAACAAATGTTTAATTATAAAAACAATCGTACATATAAGGTGGTATGTCAGTGAATGAAAAAGAGCTACTCGTTCTTCAGACGATAAAGAACAATCCTTTTTTATCACAACAGGAAATGGCTGAACAGTTAAATATGTCCAGGCCTGCTTTAGCCAACATCATTTCTGGCCTTATTAAAAAAGGGGAAATAGTCGGACGAGCTTATGTGTTACCGGAAAAAAATTCAGTCGTTGCTATTGGTGGTGCCAACATTGACCGAAAATTTCATATTGAAGGTCGTGTTCAATACGAGACGTCCAACCCTTCAAGTGTAACGGAGAGTGTTGGTGGTGTAGCAAGGAACATTGCAGAAAATTTAGGTAGGCTCGGCAATGACGTGAAACTGATTACACTACTCGGGCAAGATCAAGATGCGAAAGTTATTGAGCAAGAAAGTAAGGCATTTATGGATCTAAGTTATATCGAAATCTTTTCCCATTTAAAAACTGGTTCCTATAGTGCGGTGTTAGATCAATCAGGAGAGCTTGTATTGGCAATGGCAGATATGTCGATTTATGATCAGCTTCAACCGTCCATTTTACAAAAACATGAAGCAATATTGAGTAATGCTAAATGTATTATTGTCGATTTGAATTGCCCAAAAGAGACGGTAGTTTATTTGCAAAATCTAGCCTGTTTAAGAGATATCCCATTTGTTATTGTTCCGGTTTCAGCACCGAAAATGAAAAACATGCCAGATGATTTAGTCGGTGTTACATACTTTATATGCAACAAAGAAGAAGCCGAGACGTATTTAAATATTCGAATGATGAGTGACCACGACTATACAAATGGTGTGAAAAAGTTACTCGAAAAAGGTGCAAATAATGTTGTTCTAACGTTAGGAGACCGAGGGGTTATCGTTGGTAATGTGAATGGTATTCACCTTTTTGACGCAGTGAATATAGAGGAAGTCGTCGATGTAACGGGTGCAGGTGATGCTTTCGTTAGTGCGCTCGTACATGGTGTATTGTATGGAGAATCATTTTCTGATGCGGTAAAGTTTGGTCTATATAATGCTGCCAAAACTTTACAATCGGATAAAACGGTAAGACAAGAACTAAATGCAGATGAAATTAATCATTGGAGGGAACAATTTTGAAAAATTATTTATCATTCTCACAAGAAGTATTAGAGGCAAAAGAAAAAGGATTACCAATCGTTGCCCTGGAATCAACAATAATATCTCACGGCATGCCATATCCACAAAATGTACAAACTGCAAGAGAAGTTGAACAAATTATCCGTGATCTAGGTGCTGTGCCAGCAACGATTGCAATTATTGACGGTAAAATTAAAATCGGTTTAACAGATGAAGAATTAGAAATGTTCGGGAATGCAAAAAATGTTGCAAAAGCTTCTCGCCGTGACTTAGGTTATTTATTAGCTACGAAGAAAATTGGGGCAACAACAGTAGCAGCAACAATGATTGCCGCCGAATTAGCAGGGATTGAACTGTTCGTAACAGGCGGTATTGGTGGTGTGCACAGAGGTGCAGAAAACACAATGGATATTTCCGCTGACTTAGAAGAACTAGCTCAAACGAATGTGGCTGTAGTATGTGCAGGTGCAAAATCGATATTAGATATCGGATTAACACTAGAATATCTTGAAACAAAAGGTGTTCCGGTTGTTGGTTACGGTACAGATATTTTACCTGCTTTCTACACAAGAGAAAGTGAGTTTAACGTTAACTTCCGACTAGATTCAGTGGAAGAAGTGGCAGATATGATGAGAGCAAAATGGGAAATCGGTTTGAACGGCGGTGCAGTCATTGCCAACCCTATTCCTGAAGAAGATGCCCTTGATGCAAACTTCATTAATAACATTATCGGAGAAGCTCTACAGGAAGCGGAAGAAAAGGGGATTAAAGGGAAAGATGTGACACCATTCCTACTTGGAAAAGTGAAAGAATTAACGGAAGGTGAATCATTAAAAGCGAATATTGCCCTTGTAAAAAATAACGCTAGAATTGGTGCGGGTATTGCAATTGCCTTAAACACTAATAAAAATAAATAATAAAAAAGGAAGTTTCCAACGAGGATGTTGTCCTTGTTGGAAACTTCTTTTATTTACGTAATGCACCTAATTCAGAAACGATCGCTTGCATCTCACTTGGGCTAAAAGTATTTCTTTTCATTACCATTTCGTAAAGATACAGTATGTCTTCGTATTTTTCATCTGTAAAATGCTCTGATTTCATAGCGTCCACATTGACCATTCGAAGCTTTTCTTTAATCTGCTCGATCATATAGATGACATTGTCGCGCGATGGTTTAGTTAAATCCATTGTGACCCCACCTTTCAAAGTATCCAATTTATCATTTCATTACTAGCCCTTCCTGTCAATAACATTTGGTACTTGCTTTAAAAAACTATTATTTTTTTATAGAATGGTACTATGAAGAAGAAATTACCATTATACATGAAAAATGTTTTAATCTTGTTTAGGAGGAAAACATAATGAGTGAAAGTAAATTATTAAAGTCAATAGTTGTAGGAGCAGTATCAGGTGCTATTATAAGTATGTTTGACCGTAAAACAAGAGAACATGCAATCGAAACAACAAAAAAAGTTAAAAATACATTCGTCTATTATGCAAAAAATCGAGAAGAACTACAACAATTTATTGAACAAAAAGTAGAAGAGGCACAAGAATTATATGATGATCTTTCGGGGAATATTAATACGATTGTAAGTAAATTAAACGAAGTAAAGGAAATACCAAATACAATTCAAAGCATGGTAAAGGATACGAAGGATGTCATTTCCAACCCATCTTCAAAGGAATGATAAAATAAATTCGAAGGGAAGTGAGCGTAAATGGGCGAAGAGCAAAAGTCATCAGTATCGGAGACGTTTTCTTTAGTAAAAACCTTTATTGACCCTGATAAATCTAAAATTGATATCACAACGGGTAAAGGGTTTATACAAGACTTAATTGTTCGAATGAGAGATGTAGACATATCCGGAATGGGAGCTCAATTAGCTTACTTCTTCCTATTGTCCTTTTTTCCATTACTCATTTTTATGGTTACTTTACTACCTTATCTTGATTTGGAAGAGGAACATGTTTTTGATTTCATTCAAAGTATCGTACCAACGGAAGTATTTTTGCTCACCCAAGGAACGATAACGGAAATTTTAACGACTCATCAAGGTGGTGGATTGTTATCAATCGGGATTATTGGTACAATTTGGTCAGCATCCCGAGGGGTTAATGCGTTAATTAAAACACTAAATGACGCTTATGAAACAAAAAGGAATCCTGGATTTATTAATCGGGCGTGGTCTCTCGTCTTTACTATCGCCCTAGTCTTTCTCATTCTACTAGCCTTATTAATTCCCATTTTAGGGCATCAATTTGCGTTCTCATTATTCAATTATTTAGGTGTAGAAGAAACCTTCTCAGAATTTTGGCGATTTGTTCGGTGGATTATACCGCCTATTTTAATATTTATTGTTTTAAATTTAATGTATTGGATTATTCCGAATACGGAACCGAGATTGCATATGATTAGTGTTTTACCTGGTGCCTTTTTTTCAACAGTGTCGTGGGTCGTCCTAATTTATGGATTTTCTTACTATGTTAATCATTTTGGAAACTATACTTCAACTTACGGAAGTATTGCAGGGATTATTATTTTAATGCTTTGGTTATATTTCACCGGGATGATTCTCATATTTGGCGGATTGTTAAATGCTACAATGCATAAAAGAAGATTAGTTAAAAAAGGATTTAATGAATAAAAGCTTTCGCTAGAATTTTGCGAAAGCTTTTTATTGTTTATGATTTTAACATTCTCAAACCATTTAAAATAACTAAAATCGTACTGCCTTCATGCCCAATTACACCGAAGGGTAGATCTACTACTTGTATAAAGTTCGAAATGATGAGTAAACAAATAACAGAGATGGAGAAGAGAATATTCTGCTTAACAATCTTCTGCATTTTTCTTGATAAACGAATTGCATATGCAATTTTTGATAAGTCATTTTTCATTAGTACAACATCTGCCGTTTCTAACGCGACATCAGTTCCGCCTCCCATAGCAATACCAACAGTAGCCGTTGCTAGTGCAGGAGCATCGTTAATGCCGTCTCCTACCATTCCAACATTTCGATGTGTTTGTAAATAATTTTTTATATGATTTACTTTCGTTTCAGGTAAACATTCAGCGATAAATTCATTAACACCAGCTTCTTTTGCTATTGTTCTAGCAGTTTTTTCATTATCACCCGTAAGCATCGCAACTTCGATTCCTAACTCTTTTAACAACTTAACAGCTTCTTTTGCTTCATCACGGACTGTATCTTTCATCGCTACTAAAGCAGCAATACCTTGTTCATCTTTCATAAAAATGACGGTTTTACCTTCTTCAGCCAACTTTTCTGCGGCATTGTTTGCAAAGTTTGTTGCCTCTTCGCTACCGACAAAGTCCGATTTCCCAACGAGATAAGAATGATGATTGTAATTCGCTTTTAAACCCCAGCCAGGAACATCTTCTATTTCAATACCTTGTATTGTATCGATATTTTCTTTTTTAGCATATTTTACAATCGCTTGTGCGAGTGGATGGTTTGCTTGAGATTCAATCGAAGCTAAAGTAGCCATTGTATCTTTTTCGTTTAAGTCTTCTCTCACGATAATATCTGTAACAGTCGGAGTTCCAACCGTTAAAGTACCTGTTTTATCTACTGCTAAAAGATTAAGGGAACTTAGTAGTTCTAAATGGACGCCACCTTTAAAAAGAATACCATTTCTCGCACCATTTGAAATTGCAGCAAGGGTTGCAGGCATAATCGATGCTACAAGGGCACATGGTGATGCAACTACTAGTAAAACCATGGCACGATAAAATGTTGTTGTCCAATCCCAGCCGAGTAAGTAGTGGGGGAGGAATAACATAAGCCCAACAGCTAGCAATACAAATTTTACGTAAGTCCCTTCAAATCGTTCGATAAATTGTTGGGATGGAGACTTTTCACTTTGGGCAGATTGTACAAGGGTAATAATTTTTTGGAATAACGTTTCAGAATTGGGTCTTGTCATATTGATTGTTAGTGTACCGTTTAAGTTTACCGTACCTGCATATACATTTTCCCCAACTTGTTTTGTGACAGGCATAGATTCTCCACTAATAGCCGATTCATCAATCGATGAAGTACCTTTAATGATTTGCCCGTCTGCAGGGATACGTTCACCTGGTTTAATTAGTAGGTGATCCCCAACCTTTAATGTAGAAACGGGAACTTTCATTGGTTCAAAGGCACCGCGAACTAACCATGCTTCTTCCGGTTGTAAATTCATAAGTGCTGAAATTTCACGATGACTTTTATTCATTGCGTAAGATTCTAAAGCACCGCTTAAAGCAAAAATAAAGATTAGAATTGCCCCTTCAGTCCAATATCCAATAAGCGATGAACCGATAGCAGCTAACACCATTAATAACTCGACATTTAATGTTTTGTTCTCAACTGTGTCGAGTAATCCTTCCTTTGCCTTTGCGTAACCACCAATAACAAAAGCACTTAAATAAGCAATAACCGCTGCTGTTAAAAGTCCGTTTGTCTCCATACGCCAAGCTAGTAATGTAATCAAACCTGATAGTAAAGCAGCAATTAGTTCTTTATGTTCTTTTATATTCTCAATTAGATTACTATTTTCTCGATTAGAAGTATTCATATTAGCCTCCTTATGATAATGAATATCAATATCAAAACTCATATAATTCAACATTGATAATAGTTTTCAATTAGTTTATGAGTTTTTAATAATTCTTATTAATTTGTAATTATTATAATATAGGCTGTTGGAATTGTAAAACATATTTATTTTGCTAATGAAAAAGATTGATGAAAGAAGGAGGATGGGAAAAGAAAAAGAGGCTGGGACATAACTAGCTTCAAATAGTGAGAAAGGTGAATTTGAGGAAACTCAAATTCACCTTTTT
>NZ_JACSQA010000052.1 GCF_014836845.1 Ureibacillus galli | reverse complement strand
CCCTTTTTTTAGTATAGCATGTAGGTTTTAATATTTTTATTGAAAAATCTTGACAACTATTAGCTGGTTTTGTGGAAGAATAGAATCCCCCTTTATATTATTTTACTTTTTTCTAAGCCTTCAACTTTCTGATTTTAATATTTGAGCAATGGATAATTATTTTGGTCTGCGAAAATAAAAAGATTTCATGTTGTAATTTCTTTTTACTTAAAGGAATAATTTCATCGTATCCCCACTGATCAAGTCCATGTCTGCCACCAAAGACAATTTCATTTGGTTTGTTACCATAAACATTTCTAGTAATATCATAATCCATGA
This sequence comes from Ureibacillus galli, assembly GCF_014836845.1. Classification (GTDB taxonomy): domain Bacteria; phylum Bacillota; class Bacilli; order Bacillales_A; family Planococcaceae; genus Ureibacillus; species Ureibacillus galli. Next base: position 7,430 of record NZ_JACSQA010000052.1, on the reverse strand, counting down.
AAAACTTACGAACATTTAACCATTGTATTTCGTATGTACCGCCATTTTCAGCATATTGCTCAATAACCATATTAATTGTTGTAGGATCTTTAGTTTTTCCATTTTCTTGATTTAAAATTCTTACCGAAACTACTTTGCCATCATGAAATGAGTACTTTTTTAAAAAATTTGCCGTTTCTTGATTGAATCGAGGTAATAGTTTTTTTAATTGCTCTGCATAACCAATTACATCCCAATGGTCATCATCAATAAAATATTTCATTTAAATATTCTCCTTAACATTGAAGTAACGTAGATATTACGAATTAATTTATCCATATTTAGCAGAAATGTCCACCCTAAGAATTATAAAGATATTATGGTTATATATCCAATTTGTGGCAAAATACACCCCCCAAACCCTCCTTTAGTCAAATTTCATTTATGAATGTTATTCAATAATATTGCTCTATTAATCAAGAAAAAAGCACAATTCTTGTTGCAGAATTGTACCCGTTATGGAATGTTCATTAAATAATATTTTTGACTTTATTGAAGCTAGGTGTATTAAAAATCCTCTGTTATTATTTTTGTCTAAAACCACTTCACTCCTAAACTAATAAAAGTGATCCTGTTTCAATATGAAGCTGTCGGATAGAAATTTTCATTTCTCCTTATCATGTTTAAACATGTCTTGTTGCCATAATTGGTACAAATAAATAACTACTGAAAGAGCAACAAAGGTGAAAAGGATATCCCAACTTGTATAATTAACTAGTTCGTAAAGATCTAATCGATTAAATAAATTATTCAATGGAAAAGCAAAAACAAAATCGACTATTATGTTGACAAGAAGATAGCGCCAAAAGTGTCCGAACGTAAAATGAAAAATCCAAATAGTACCGACTAGAAATGGTCCATAAACAAAAGGAACATAGGTTATTACCCATGGAACTATCGTTTCTTTTACAATCCACCAAATTAAATGTATAAGAAAGTTCGTTTTGTAACGTGACCAACAGCGAAGCAAAAATAGCAACAGGCATATATCGTTTAACCACTACTTTTTCTAAAAAGAATAGAGAAACCCATGGGACAATCAATACAAACCACAGTATAAATGTATTTAACATTTTAGAAGCTCCTTATTTTTTTTTAGGTTTTCCCCATAGGATTAAATCTATTCCTTTATGAACACGCATGTATTTTTAGAAAACTTTGTTGATCTTCAACAAACTGTTCCTATTCAGAAAGAAAGGCATAATTGGAATCTTCTCTCGAGTGCGCGCTAGTACAGTAACATGATGTCTATCATGTAGACCATCAGAAACTGTTTGACCTCCAACTCTCCAGTTCCACCTAAAAAAGTAAATTCACGAATGAACCACCTTGTATTGATCAAAAAATTTTACAATAAAGCATAAGCCTCCATTTTGAAAAAGTTGATCAAAATGGAGGTTTTCATTTTAGTTAAGTATAAGAATTTTATAAAAAAGGTTAATCATTTCCTCAGAGTGTTGTTCAACAAGCGCTCCCGATTGTTGAATATTTCAAAAATTATTTATTGACAAAAAATAAAAAACAACATATAGTTTTAAAAAAACCATTTTAATAAAACTAATAAAAAGGAGAATGATGATGGATGTATGAACTTCTTGTCCTTTCGTTATTAATGAAATTTCCATTACATGCTTATCTTATCTCAAAAATATCTAATGACACTATTGGCCCGTGGGAACAAGTGAGCAGAGGAACGCTTTCAACTTTGTTAAATAAATTGGATAAAGCTGGTTTCATTCAAGAGGCTGATCCAGCCACCGTCCCTTTTCCGACTGAACGACCATCTCGTACTTTCGAAATAACTGATAAGGGTAAAGATCGTTTTTTTGAGTTGATGATGGATACTAAAAAAAATATTGGGAATTACCAGAAAATTTTCCACATAAAGGCTATCTACCTAGAGTTCTTAAGCGAAGAAAATCAACTCTATTTGGTCAATCACTATATAAAATATTGCCAATCAGCAATTGAGCATATCAAGACGCAGCAATTAGAATTTGATGAAAATCCTGAGCAAGTGAAGTCCATACAAGGTACCCCATTTTATTCGGCCATCGAGAGTTTGATGCGTCTAAATACAGAGCAGTGGAGTCTGGAAAGACAATGGGCAACTCATCTTAAGGAACAGATTGTGATGAGTATAAAAAATGATAAGAGAAAGGATCATTCAAATGACACAAGAATGGGAAAAAGATAAAGAAGATATAAACATCTTGTTTAATGAATTGTTTTCTGCATGGAGCCATGGAGATGGAAGAGCATTCGCGAATTGCTTTACAGAAGATGTAGACTATATCACTTTTTTCGGACAGCATCTAAAAGGCAAGAAAGAAGTGGAGAATTCACATCAAGATTTATTTAATGGTGTATTAAAAGGTTCGCAAATGCAAGGACGGATTACGAGTATTCGTTTCCTCAATGCTGAACTAGCTATTGTTCACTGTATAGGAAATACGAAAATGCCAAGCCAAAAAAATATTCGGAGAAAAGAGAGTCCATTAATACGAATGTATTAGTCAAACAAAATGGGGAATGGAAGATTACTTCCTTTCACAATTGTCGGATTAAAGAACCAAACTTTTTAATCAAATGGTTTATGAAAAAAGGGAAAAAGGATAGATAAAAAATTACAATTTGCAGAAGATATACAGTAATCTTCTGGCTACCTTATTTTATCATCACAATAATCTCGCTCCCTTCTCTAATTTTACGATTAAATTAGAAATTCAAGAAATAAAAGCAAATTTCTTCTTTAATCAACCTGCCCCGTTAGTTAAAGGAGGATTTTAAGCGACTTAATTGCTACTTGAGAAAGACGCATGCCTTACTCTAATCTGCACCATTAAAATTTTAGATTTGTGTCTATCATTTGTGGTGCAGATTAATTCAAGGAAAGCGCCCATGGTTTAATTGAAGTTTACATATTCCTAAAAAGATATATCCCAAATCCAAGGGTATCTCTGCCCCATTTCAGATATGTACTTCTCCACTTCCGAATCTTTTGCAACATCGCATCGCGATCTGGATCATCAGGATGTTCGTAGCAATAATTCTCAATGGACATAGCATAAAGCCACTCATATTCATCCCATTCATCGTCGTTAGTAGTATAAGACCAGAGTGGAATTAGGCCAAGTTTTTCGCCAACCATCACATTCTCAAAGTGGCTTCGTAATTCGGATTCTTCCGCTCCTCCGAGCGCCTCTAAATATTCTTTACTTGGCTGCTGCTTCCAGTAGCCTTCACCAATGAGTATATATCCACCCTTTTTTACACACTTCCTAAGCATACCCAACGTTTCATGCAGTCCGCCTAATGCGTGAGTTGAACCAATACAAATCGCTACATCAAACTGCTCATTTATTGTATTAATTGCTACTTTAGCATCTTCTGTAATGATTTCAATATTTTTTAAGAGCCCTCTATTTTTAGCATTTACTTGAAGTTGTTCTGTGAAATCACTATATTTCTCGATAGCAATACATTTAGATCTGTACCTTTCAATAATCCGAAGAAGAATTTCACCTTTCCCAGCACCTATATCAATTACTTTATCATTACCTGTTAATTCAAGTAACTCAATAACTTTGTCTATCTTTGTTGGATTAATCGGATTATAAAATGTATGGTTTTGATGTGCTATTGCAGAAAATCTGTTTCTATCCATATTACCTCCAGAGACTTATTTTATTTCCCTCTATCATATTGTAAAAGTAAGGGGAAGCTTACTCAATTATCTGGCCCTTTAATTTAATAAAGCACTTTCCTTAATCAAGGAAAGCGCGCTCTATTGTTGAATAACTATAAACTATTATACTTCTACTGAAAAAATGCACGTAAGTCAAAGGTACAAGAATTACTGTACTTCCTACTAAATCCTTAACTATGTAGATCACTCTTTCTAAATGAATGTCGTCCATACAATCTTAAAAATAAAACATGGCCTGAAAGTCCAATCATATAGAAATCTCAGAGTCTAATACAATCTATATTTTTAGTCAGGATGTTCCGTCAAAATGTTGAAAAGACCCCTCATAATAATACAAGATTAATCTACAAAACCATCTAGAAATTTACTTGCCTCACTATTAAACTTCCACATTATCCCGAATTTATCGACTAACATTCCAAAACTTTCTGACCATGGCGTAGAGGATATCGGCATAATCACAGTCCCATCTTCTGAAAGCCCTTCGAAAATTTGCTTATTCATTTTTGAATCAGCATCAATAATACTGATTAAGACCGTATTCCCTTTTGTGACTTTACCTGTCACAGCTTCCATAAAAGGCGGAACATCAGAGATCATTAAAATATTCCCTGAAAATTCAATACGAGATTCCATAATCATGTTTTGTTCTTCTTCCGTTAATGGGACATTTGGATCTTGACCAATGGCACCAAATCTCACCATTTTTACGCTAGTTGCTGATAATGCCTTTTCATAAAAGGACAATGCTTCTTCTGCTCTTCCTTCAAATTGTAGATAAGTTATTGCTTTCATATTTTATTCCTCCTTTTCATATTTGAAGTATAATGGGACATAGGCGACATATGTATGTCGTATATTGGAGGGAAATATGAAAAAAATTGAGCGACTTATCTCATAGTGATGAATTTGTTACAAAAAGAAGTTGTTTCGGCATCAGAATTTAGCCAACTTTTTCATGTAACGAAACGAACGATTCAACGTGATATGGAGACATTAAGTTATACAAACATCCCTATTTATGCGGTATATGGTGCTGAAGGGGGATATGCTCTAATGGAAGAGTATAAATTCGATAAACGATTACTAAATCACAATGATATTGAAAATATACTTATAGCTTTAGGTGGCTTTGAGGGACTCATTACCGATCAAGAGATTCGAACGACTATTCAAAAAATCAAAGGAATGACCAGTGCAGATATTTCTCCAACACTTGATTTAACTTTCTATGATTGGCCGGGGAGAAGACAAATCAATGAAGAAATTTTATTTATCAGGCAAGCAATTGAGAACAATTGGTTATTAAAATTTGAATATGTGGATCAAATAGGAAACAAAACATACAGACTCGTAGAACCATATAAGGTACATTTTAGGGAGATGCATTGGTATCTTTTTGGTTACAGTTTAGAACGGAAAGACTATCGAACATTTAAGTTGTCGAGGATGTTAAATATTCAAAAAGACGGTTTTTTTGTTCCAAGGACTGATCAGAAATTTAAAGATGAAAAACAACAAATTGAAAAAAAGAATTTGGTTAATGTACAGCTATCGATAGATATTGCTGTAAGAGATCAATTTATCGAAAGATACGGAAAAAATGCCGTTATAAAAGAATCTGCAAGAAGTTACCTTACAACAATTGAATTACCTGAGAATCAATATGCCTATCAATTTTTAGCCGGATTTGGTAATAAAGTTAAGATTATAAAGCCAAAAAGTTTTATTACAAAATATGTAAAATTTTTGGAGGGCGCTGTGGAACTTTACAAAATAAAATGTTAATAGTTTTTCCATGGTTACTGCTATGCTCAATAAGTATCAGGATATTTCCATAACTTTATATTGTATCAATTCTAATCCTTTTATATAGTTCTGAAAATGAATGTAGTTCGATATAATTGTTCCTCTTTGGCTTTATAATTGAACAACACCATTAAATATTCTGGATATCTTGTTGAAATTCAGGTGAGGTTGTGTGTAATATAATATCACTTACCTAGCACCGTTAATTCATTGAGATGATTGATTATAAATTCTGCATCAAACCCAACACCTTGTAAAAGAGCTGAACCACGACGATGCTGCCATGGTAAACCAATAAAATAAAGTCCTTTTACATTCGTTACACCACGATGATGAATGATTTTCCCATCTGCAGTAAACAAATCGTCAATTTCTAACCAAGGATAATTCGATTGGAAACCAGTTGCCCAGATGATATTCTGCACCTTTATCGTTGTGTCATCTTCAAAGGTTATTTCGTTATGTATTCCATTAATCACCCTTGGTTTTAGTGTAATCTCTTTTCTCTAAAGTGCTTCTTTCAATTCATACCCAAAGATTGGATCACCTTTTTTCTGAATTGCTTTTCCAAAAAAAGAATTTGAATTTACTTTAAGTATTCCAAACTTATCAAACCACCAGAAGATACTTTTTTTCTTTATAACTAAAGGCAAATAGGTTATCTTTTTACTTATTGCAAAAAGTGTTTCTCTTTCCTTCGATAATTCAACTGCAATTTGAGCGCCACTATTACCACCACCTACAACAAGCACATTTCCCTCTTTTAACTGACTAGGATTTTTATATTGTGTAGAATGAATCTGATAAACATCCTTTGATATGTTACTTGCAAAGGATGGAATTCTTGGAGATTGAAATGCCCCAGATGCAATTATTACTTGTTTGGATTGAAATATACCTTGATTAGTTTCTACAGTAAATATACCTTCTTGATGATGCATTTTAACTACTTCAGTTAGAAACTGTATAGGAAGCTCAAATTCTTTTACATATTGTTTCAAATACTTAACTACTTCATCTTTCGTCGGGAACCCATGGCTTTCACCTTCAAGTGTTAAGCCAGGTAAAGCATTATACATTCGTGGAGTAAACAAAACTAAAGAATCATATCGATTCTTCCAACTTTCTCCAACTTCTTTTCCTTTATCTAAGATTAAAAAGTTGTGTTTAATTTTTTTTAAATAAAAGGCAGTAGCAAGACCAGCTTGTCCAGCTCCAATTACAATCGTGTCATACATAAATTTTTAGCTCCTTAATTTTTATAATAGACATGTTTGTAAATTCTAGATGTTATTTTTTGTTGATCAAAATGGATAGTTTATCTATCCCTTTTAATCTAGATTTATTCTTTTACATCTTCTTTTTGTATTTCACTTTGAATTCGATTGACTTTATCTTCGTTATAACAATAAATTTCACAAGTATCTTTTGTACTCATTAAGAGTACCTATTTCATTCAAATGTTCATTTGAATGAAATATACCCCATTTCAAAGGAATATTCAAACGAACGTTTGAATGAAAATAAAAAAAGAAATGGATTTTTCCATTTCCTACTTTCATTACTTATTCAAATAAGTAGCTTTGTTTATTACACACTATCATTTTGTGTTACAAAATAACCAGATTTCTATAAAGGTCTTATTCAACAATCTAGCCCGATTGTTAAATAAAATTAAATCACTTCAAACTTATTTTATAATCTCTTTACAAGGACTGTACTATGGGAGTATTCAATTTTTCACGATTCGTTGGGGTGTTCATTCCTTGAAATAGAGAAAAGCGACTGCACCGTGAATTGAACTGAACCCTATAAAGTAGACAGTTTAATTAAAAGGGAGTTCGCCACCTATTTTAAGCGGCGATTAGATGGC
>NZ_JACSQA010000051.1 GCF_014836845.1 Ureibacillus galli | reverse complement strand
CAGAAACTATTACTTTTATTTTAAAAGAAAAAAGACTGTAGGCAAACTCGAAATTTCGAGTTTGTCTACAGTCTGAGCGGATTGCATGAAAGCAATCCGCTTTTTTTAAGCATTTTTATTTAGATAATTTATCGATAATTTTTTGAGCAGCATCTAAATAGATCTTACCTGTTGGATGATCTTCTTCATAAACGGAAGGTGCAAAGTCTTCATTTGACCAATCTGGTTGTCCAAGCGGAATTTGTCCTAATAAATCTGTTCTTAATTCATCAGCGAGTTTAGGACCTCCACCTTTTCCAAAAACATATTCGCGTTCCCCAGTTGTTTTTGATTCAAACCAAGCCATATTTTCAATAACCCCTAAAATATCATGGTTCGTTTGTAATGCCATAGCTCCTGCACGTGCTGCTACAAAGGCAGCTGTTGGGTGTGGCGTTGTTACAATAATTTCTTTCGATGACGGTAACATTTGGTGAATATCTAATGCCACATCACCAGTTCCAGGTGGTAAGTCTAATAATAAGTAGTCAATGTCTCCCCATTCTACATCACGGAAGAATTGATCTAATACTTTTCCAAGCATTGGCCCACGCCATACAATAGGAGCATTATTTTCAACGAAGAATCCCATTGAAATTACTTTTACCCCTTTACGCTCAACAGGGTAAATACGGTCTTCTTTCACTACAGGCATATCTTGAATTCCCATCATATCAGGGACACTAAAACCATAAATATCCGCATCGATTAAACCAACTTTTTTGCCAAGTCGAGCTAACGCTACAGCTAAGTTTACAGATACTGTAGATTTCCCAACCCCACCTTTACCAGATGCGATGGCAATAAATTGAACTGTTGATAGCGGTGACAATAAATCGTGGACTTCAGCTTCAGTAGCTTGACCACGGAAACTATCTAAAACTTCCGGTGATAACTCTTCAAAACGGATACCTACAGAACTTGCTCCAGCCTCTTTTAGCACTTCTACAATTTTCATTTGTAGTTGCATTTGTTCTGGTGTGTTTGTTTTAGCAATTGCTACTTTCACACTTACATGATTTTTCTCTTCTTTAATGGATACGTTTGTAATACCATTTGTTTCTGCAAACGTTCTATGTAAAAAAGGATCTTGTAATTGTCCTAATATTTCACGGACTTGTTGTTCATTTATCACTTGAAACACTCCCCTATATTTGCTTCCAATGTTAGTATATCACACAGCTTATTTATTTATAGTGATTGGCATTTTCATTATTCGAATTCTAAATTAACGTAACTTTCAATTCCATCTACAATAGCATTGGCCATCTTATCTTGATAATCTTCACTCGCTAATAGCTCGCGCTCCTCACTATTGCTCAAGAAACCAGTTTCTACTAATACGGCTGGTACTTCCGCCTTTTTCAAAAGATAAATTTGTTTAATCGCTAATGCTTCACGTTCTGTATTTTGTAGTGAATCTTTGATTGTTGTTTGAATCGATTTAGCTAATAGCTCGCTATTAGGATGTCCATCTTTATGATAAAAAACTTGAGCTCCTCGCCACTTTTCCTCAGGAATCGCATTAGCATGAATCGTTACAAAAATATCGGGTTGATTAGACTTTACTAAATTAGACCGTAAAAAAATATCTTGCTTTTTTCTTTCCCGCAATGTTGAAAACTCTTCACTTGGTGCATGTTCTTCCAAAGCATCTCCATCTGTCGAACGTGTTAAAACCACCTCAGCTCCTAAACGCTTTAGTTGCTTCGCCACTTTTTGAGTAATGGCAAGCGTTACATCCTTTTCAACTACTTCACCTGATGAAGCACCTCCATCAATCCCTCCATGCCCAGCATCGAGAACAATCTTCACCCCACCTAATGGTTCTGGTAAAAAGAAACTTCGGTCTGATGCGCTTGTCTCATACACGACCAGACCTAAACAACCTAATAAAATAACACCTAGTGCAATCCATCGTTTCAAACTCTGACACCGCCTTTTGCAACCTTTTGCACTACTATACGCTGAAATTTGGACATGTATGCTTAAAGTTTCAAATCGGTTTTGAAAAGTAACGAAACCGCACTATAAAAATGAACCTTTTCCTAAATATAAAAACTGCCCAACTTCATAAAAAGTTGGACAGTTCAATTGTTTATTAAGATTGGACTTGTAATTGATGTTGTAAAGTTGCGTAAAAACCGTTTTGATTCATTAACGAATCATGGTTCCCTTGTTCAAGAATGGATCCATCTTTAATGACTAAAATTTGATCCGCGTTTTCAATCGTTTTTAAACGGTGAGCAATAACAAAGCTAGTACGACCTTGCATTAAATTAGTTAACCCTTTTTGTATTTGAACTTCCGTCATCGTATCAACGCTAGATGTTGCTTCATCCAAAATTAAAATATCTGGATCTTCTAAAATGGCACGAGCAATTGCGATTAATTGGCGTTGTCCTTGACTTAAGTTCATCCCACCAGAAACTAACATTGTCTCATAACCCATCGGTAAATATTTAATAAAATTGTGGGCGTAGGCAATTTTTGCAGCTTGCTCTACTTCTTCATCAGTAGCGTTAAGTTTTCCAAAACGGATATTTTCTCGAACGGTACCTGAAAATAAATACGTATCTTGTAAAACAACACCGATATGGTCACGTAAGTTTTCCATTTGATATCGTTGGATGTTTTGACCGTCTATTAAAATTTCTCCGCTATTTACTTCATAGAAACGATTCAATAATTGTATAATTGTCGTTTTCCCCGAACCTGTAGGGCCAACTAAAGCGATGGTTTCCCCCGCCTTTGCATGGAATGAAATTTGATCAAGTACAGGCTTGTCCTTTTGATAGTAAAATTGAACTTGGCGGAACTCTACATCCCCTTCCAATTTACTTTTAGCAATCGCATCAGATTGATCCTCTACTTCACCCTGTTCTTCTAAAATTTCAAATACCCGCTCTGCCCCAGCAATAGCTGACTGGAATGTATTGAATAAGTTCGATAATTGGTTGATAGGTCGGAAAAATTGCCTTGTATACGTCACAAAAGATGCAATGATCCCAACCGTTACAAGACTATTACTTAATGCCAATATCGCTCCAACACCGATGACTAATCCGATGCCTAAGTTATTAATAAAGTTATTCGTTGGTCCGAGCAATCCAGATATCATCTCTGCTTTTAAAGCCGACGTTCGAAGTCTTTCATTCGCTGCTTTAAATTGGGCAATCGTTTGCTCTTCCTTTCCAAATATTGTTGTAATATTGGAATTGGAAATCGTCTCTTCAATAAACCCATTTAAATTTCCTAAATCTCTTTGTCGTTCCTTATAATTTTTGCTACTGCTTTTAATAATTTTTTTCGTCGACCATAAAATAAATGGGATAACCATTAACGTAACTATTGCCAATACCCAGTTTAAGAAAAACATCGCAATCGCTGTTCCGACTACATTTAAAACCGTAGAAATAATTTGAATGACACTTTGGGATAAAGCCGCGTTTAAATTCTCAATATCATTGGTCATTCGACTCATTAAATCTCCTTGTTGACGTTTGTCAAAAAAGGATAGCGGTAATGATTGGAACTTCTCGAACAAATGTTGACGAAGTTGGCGAATTGTTTTTTGGGAAACTCGAATCATAATAAAGGTTTGCAACCAAGTAAATAGGGCGCCGACAATATAAATCCCAGCAAGTAACAAGGTCATTCGAACTGTACCGCTAAGATCTTCTTTTAAAATATACTCATCAATGATGAAGCCAATTAAAAGCGGTCCTAACAACCCTAATAATGTTGAAAAAATAACAAATATAACCGCGCTTATCATTCCAATTCGTTGATTTTTCAAGTAGGACCATATTCGTCTAATCGTTCCTTTTTGATCCTTTGGTTTTTCTGCAGGTCCATTAAATCTCGGTCCCGGATGTCTTCCAATTGGAGGTGGTCCAGCTTGTCTTTCAGATGATTTATTCATTGAACGTCCCTCCTCTTACAACTTGAGTCGACACAATTTCTTGATAGGCTTCATTTGTTGCAATCAATTGTTCGTGTGTTCCTTTTCCAACTATACAACCATCATCCAACACTAAAATCGTATCGGCATGGCGTATAGAGGAAATTTTAGAAGAGACAATAAACTTTGTACTCTCTTTAAAACGATTGGCAATCGCCTGTTGAATTCTCTTTTCTGAAATACTATCTACAGCAGAAGTTGTATCATCAAGAATTAAAATAGCTGGCTTTCGAATAAAGGCCCTAGCCATTGCTAAACGTTGCTTTTGTCCACCTGATAAGTTGGTTGCGCCTTGCGTGACAAAGTGTTGTTCCTTATCCTCGAACTTTTCAACAAATTCCAATGCACAAGAGGACTCTAATGCTTCTATTAACTGTTCTATGGATGCCTCATCTCGCCCATATTTTACATTCTCTTCAATTGTTTTTGAAAATAATGTTGCCTTTTGGGGAGCAAATCCAATTGCTTTACGTAACGTTGACAAATCATATTCGGCGATTGGTTTACCATCTATTTTCACTACACCTTGATCCGCATCAAATAATCTCGGTATTAACTGAACAATCGTTGATTTCCCACTACCCGTCATCCCAATAATCCCAATTGTGTCACCGGGCTCTGCTCGGAACGAAATATTTTTTAACACAGGTTCATTGTTTTTGTTATAGGCAAAACTAACATTTTCAAACGCCACTTCTCCTTTTATTGGAGCGATGACTGGGTTGTGTATATTATTAATTTCAGGCTTTTCTTCTAACACTTCAACGATACGATTGGCACTTGGAATTGCCCGGGCAATTTGCATTAACACATTGGACGAGCTCATAAGCCCACCCATAATCATCATTAAATAGTTAATGAATGCTAAAATCATCCCTACTTCAATCGTGTCGTTTTCCACTTTAATGGCACCTAACCATAATGCGAGAATAATTCCTATGTTTACGACAAAAGCTGTTAAAGGCATTAAAATTCCAATCATTTGGTCCGCATGAATATTCCGTTTCATCAATGTTCCATTTACCGCTGTAAACTGGTCGATTTGATGTTTTTTACGATTATAAGCTTTAATTACACGTATACCCGCCAAGTTTTCCTGTACCTTCGTATTAACTCCATCGACTGCTTCTTGAACTTTTAAAAACAACTTCCCGGATAACTTCGTGAAAAAGAAAATAGCTAGGGCTAATATCGGCACAACAAATAATAAAATAGGGAAAAGCTCTCGTGCAGTGATAAACACTATGACGATTGCACCGATAAAGGTTAACGGTCCACGAACAAAGATTTTTAATAGCATTAATAAAGCCCTTTGGAGCATTTCTACATCACTTGTAATATTCGTGATTAATTTCCCTAATGTAAAACGGTCTTTATTACTATTCGAAAAATATGTAATTGTTTCATATAAATCTTGTCGAATATCCGTTGCAAAATTAATCGCTGTCTTAGATGCATAAATTCCACAACCGACTCCGCCTAATAAACCTACGACCGCGGATAACACCATGAATATAAACATTTTAATGACATACGGTTTATCATTTTCTGCAATACCACTATCTATTATATGTTGCATAATCGTTGGTTGGATTAAATCCATTGATACCTCAATTACCATCATGATGGGTGCTATAATGGCAAATAATAAATAAGGCTTTATGTATTTTGTTAGCTTAAACACTGACTGCATCTACGTATGCGCCTTCTTTCCATTACATTCTATTTGTCATACTACTTCTAAATTGATGGGGGTGCAATAAAAAGCTGAAGAAAGCAATCTAACTTTTTCACGTCTTTCTAGTCATATGCTACTATAGAAATAAAAGAAAAATTGGAGGTATTTTATGAAGTTACGAGTGTCTGCCGTTCAATATCATCTACATACAATTGAGTCCTTTGAAGATTTCGCCCATCAAAGTGAACACTATATTAAAGCGGCATTAGAATTTGAAACGGAATTTATTTTATTCCCAGAATTTTTCACAACACAACTGCTCTCTATTAAAGGAGAAAATGGGAAACCGTTAACGATTAATGACCTACCTTCCTTTACAGAACAATACCGTACGTTATTCTCTCAATTTGCAAAAAAATACAACATTCATATTATCGCAGGAACACACGTCATCGATGTTGATGGTAAGTTACGTAATACCGCCCATTTGTTTTATCCAGACGGAACAATCGGAACTCAAGCTAAACTTCATATTACCCCTACAGAAGTCGATGAATGGAATATGTCACCAGGGGAAGGTCTCGAAGTATTTGAAACGGAAAAGGGTACAATTGCAATTTTAACTTGTTACGATATCGAGTTTCCTGAAATTGTGCGTATGGCAAAGGCAAAAGGAGCAGATGTTATTTTCTGTCCTTCCTGTACGGATGACCGCCATGGTTTCCACCGTGTTCGTTATACAAGCCATGCACGCGCTATTGAAAACCAAGTGTATGTCGTACTTACTGGTACAGTCGGTGCACTGCCTACTGTTGATTTTATGAGGGCAAATTTCGGGCAAGCGGCTATCATTACGCCAAACGATGTTCCTTTCCCTCCAAAAGGACTGTTAGCAGAAGGAGAAATCAATCATGACATGCTGGTTACAGCGGATTTGGATTTAGAACTTCTTTATCAAGTTCGAGAAAAGGGATCTGTGACAACTTGGCGTGACCGACGAGTAGACTTATATCCGGATTGGGAAAAATAATTTCGTGTATAGGGGGAAAGGTGAATGTATCGAAACGAACAATGGCTTTTCGATAACGGAAAACCTATAAAAATAACCGTTCGAAATTATACTAAAGAAGATTTTGATGAATTAATCGATATTCAAGCAGAATGTTTTCCACCCCCTTTTCCATCGGAGTTATGGTGGAATAAGGAGCAGTTATCAAATCATATTTCGTTATTCCCAGATGGAGCATTATGTATTGAAATGAAAGGGAAAGTTGTTAGCTCGATAACAGGTGTTTGCATCAACTTCGACCCTTCCCATCCATCCCACACATGGGCAGAAGCGACTGATAACGGGTATATTAGAAATCATGACCAAAAGGGAAATACTCTTTATATAGTAGATATTAGTGTTCGTCCTTCATTTCGCTCTCTCGGATTAGGAAAAATAATGATGCAAGCGATGTATCAAGTAGTAGTAGAAAAAGGACTCAATCGACTTCTAGGTGGGGGTCGCATGCCTAACTATCATCAATATGCGGATCAATTTTCTGCTAACGAATATGTGGAACGAATAGTAAGCGGAGAAATATATGATCCGGTTATTTCCTTTTTGCTACGTTGCGGACGTGTCCCTATTGCAGTCGTAGATAACTACTTAGATGATGAAGAATCTCTCCATTATGGTGTATTAATGGAGTGGAAAAATCCGTTTAAAAGGATTTGAAAATAGTTAAAGAAAAGGCTCGTTTCCTTATGTGGAAACTGCCTTTTCATTGTATATTGTTATTGTTGTTTTTTACTTAAATTTTCTTGTGCCATTTTCACTAATTCTTTAACCATATTACCACCTAATCTACCGCCTACTTTCCCGGCTTCTTCCGATGTCAGTTTTCCGTTATACCCTTCTTTTAAAGGTACGCCCACTTCTTCGGCGATTTCAAACTTCGCTCGTTCCGGATCACTCGTTCCAGCTACCTTTGCTTTAAGTTGGTCAAGTCCTTGTCGAGCTTCAGGAACTAATATTTTATTCCGATTCCTTCGTGCCATTCCATTCCCTCCTTTGTTTTTATCATGTCCCGAAATTCGATTAAACATGTTGTTAGACGAATGAAAAAAGAAAAAGAGGCTGGGACATAACTAGCTTCAAATAGTGAGAAAGGTGAATTTGATGAAACTCAAATTCACCTTTCTCTA
>NZ_JACSQA010000050.1 GCF_014836845.1 Ureibacillus galli | reverse complement strand
GAAACTATTACTTTTATTTTAAAAGAAAAAAGACTGTAGGCAAACTCGAAATTTCGAGTTTGTCTACAGTCTGAAGCGTGTGATATTTCACACGCTTTTTTTGTTATAAATTACTTTGTTAAAGAATCAAATTTCTTAGGGAAAGTTACATTAAGTTTTTTAAATTCAGCTTTTGCTTCCTCAATCCGAATTTTTACTTTTTTCTTTGTTTCTTCATCTAATTTTTCATAACTTTCATGCATTGGATGTTTCGGCATTTGAACTCCAAGCTCAGCTAATTGGATTTCTGCTTCTTCCTTCGTCATTGTTCCCTCTCTCTTTTGTTTAAAAATTTCTTTTACCTTTGTTTTCGTCTTTTCATCTAAATTTTCGAATGCTTGGCAATGTTGATCCTTTTTTGGAGGACTTATCCCAAGGGCAGCAAACTTTTCATCTGCCTCTTTTTTTGTTATTTTACCTGATTTTAACTGTTTGAAAATTTCTTTTACCTTTGTTTTCGTTTTATCGTCTAGTTTTTGAGATGATTCGTGTTTTTTTGGATGGTCAGGAACTTTCAGACCAAGTTCTTTCAAATCAGTTTTTAAAGAACTTAAAATACTGTCTACTTTTTCTTTCGTTTTCGCATCGAGTTGTTCATATTCTTCATGAAATTTATGATGACCGCTATTTGCATAAACAGACGAAACAGAGCTAAAAGTAATTCCTACTACGAAGAATGTTGATAATACATAAATCCAATATTTTAATATTTGATTCAAAGTCGTCACTCCTATTGTTTTTGAATTTCGTACAAATTATATTTTGTGTAAAAAGAATAGAATAATGTAACCATTTATAGAATTTTGAAATTTACATATCTACAATCTTGGAAGATTAAAGAATTATTAATTCTTTTAAAAATTTCCAAATTTTGAATAATATTACCTGATTTATGGAATAATTCGTTTATAATTATTCAGAAGGCAGGTGTTGAAGATGAATTATGTATTCGTTTTATTCCTTTGTTTCTTCATGATGGGTGTCATATCGGCTACGATGTTTTATTTAGGTAGAAAAATATCTTATAATTACATACTTTATAATGCATCAATTACCTTTGGGAGTGGCGTCATTTTTTTCATTGTGAAAATGATTTTAACTACTGAAGTAGCTGGAAAAATAGAGCAAATTGTGGATATTGTGATAACAATGTTCCTGATAATAGTCTTCTTTGTTTCATTAGTTGAAACCCTTGTCATTGAAGTAATGGAAAATGGGAAAGAGATAAAAAGAAATCTTCAATCGTTTGCTAATAAAATAAGAACATTCGACCTGGAAACGATTAAAACGATTCCGGTAAAATTTAATCATGTTCAAAATAAAATTGTGTTGAAATGGAAATCCCAATTACCTCAAACTATTGAGCAGCTCAAAAAGTTAAAATTAGTTTTTGGATTAATGAAAAAGAGAATAGTAAATAAAAAGGTGTGAAAAAATGAAAAAAGCTGTGTTTTTAGATCGGGATGGTGTCATTAATGAGGTGTTAACAAATCGAGTGAAATTTGTAAACCGACCAAAAGATTTTTACTTTTTACCAGGCGTTCCTGAAGCCATTAAGCAATTAAATAACCATTTTGATTATATTTTTGTAGTGACGAACCAAGGAGGAGTAGGACTTGGTTATATGAAAGAATCACAGCTCATTAATATACATGAGCATATGATAAAGGAATTGGCTAAATATGGTGCCATTGTACATGAAGTTGCCTTTTGTCCTCATAAACCGAAGGCAGGATGCGAATGCAGAAAACCGGGTAGTAAAATGATTATCGACTTGAGTAGAAAATATGATGTAAGTTTAGCGGATAGCTATATGGTCGGGGATACTGATACGGATATACAAGCTGGTTATAAGGCAGGGACGAAAACGGTTTTTCTTGGCGAAAAGGATCCATTAGCTGATGCAGTTTTTTCGGATTTAAAATCAGCTGCCCAATGGATTATACAAGACGCAACAAAATAAGTTAAAAAAATACCACTTTAAAATGCTACAGGAGCAAAAAAGTGGTAATGATTATTGGGCGTTTATCTTTTTTTCTTTTTATCTACGCTACTAACCAAAGAAGGTTTTTTTAATGTTTCCAATTCAATCTGTACATTGAATTTATTCGGTTCTATTTCAGTTACGCTCAGTACTTTTCCTTTTCGTCCTTTCAGTTTAATTTCAGCACCTTCTGTCGGAATTTGATTTAATAATTGACTAATAAATAGATTGTTTTTTTCAAAAAAATGAACAGCAAACATAAGCACATCTCCTTTTAAGAAATCTACTTCCATTCTATGAAGGGAAATAAAATATAGAATGACTTAAAAGGAGTAAGAAGAAAATATTTTATCCAATGATGAAAGAATGGCTGATTCAATTGAATTAGCCATTTAGTTTTAAAAAATTAATTAGGTCAAGAAATGGTGTCTTTATAATATTTACTTAAAGTCATTAGCGCACTTCCGATTCTTTCGTCTTGAGGAATCAGCATTCTTTTTACACCTTGTTCTTTTAGTGCATTACCAGTTACTTTTCCTATGGGCAGCGCTAAAACTTGATCTTCTAATGCGTTGAGAAGTTCAAAATGGAGATTACGTTGTTGTGCATAGTTGAATACGTAGTGAACCTGTTGAACGCTTGTAAAACTGACTGCATCTAGTTGGTTTGTTAGTATTTCGTTAAGTAATTGTTCCAATATTTCCTCTTGGGGTGGGATATGTTGATATGGGATAATTTCCCGATAGTTTACTTGTTGTTCTTTTAACCAATTCATTAATTCGATAGAAGGGGATCCGTATAATTGGACAGCAACGGATTGGTTGTGAATATGATGGCATGAAAAGGAACGAATTAGCCCTGCAATACTTCCGTCATCATCTCTAACAACAGGGACTAATCCACTTTTCTTTAAAGAATTTGCTCCCTTATAACCGCGTACAGCTATTTTCATTTTCGCTAAAGCTTGTTGGAGATTTTCTTCTTCTTTCATCTCATTAGCTACTTCAAATAACTTGTCAATTCCTATACCTGTTGTGAAAATTATCCATTGAAATTTACCTTGAATAATATCTTTAATTTCCTTCCCAATAAATTGAGAATCAAAAAATACTGTTCCTTGAGCTGGTCGGTGAACAGCAGAACCCCCAAGTTGCTTAATTATATTCACTTGTTCTTCTATTTTACGTGTGCCTAATAAAGCAACACGTTTGTGATCTAAGCCACCCATCAGTTATCCCCCTAAACTATTTTAATCTCATATTAACAGAAAAAAGTATTTATAATTATGGGATTGTTATAAAAATTCATGTGCTTTTTAAAAAAGGATATTTTTGAACCGTTAAAATTGATTTTTTACATAGAAAATAGATGAGATAAAGGTCAGTAAAAAGAGTTAGTTTTATATCCAGACCTTTTGTGGTGAATTTTAATCATCAAATGGATTGAAACTAAAGTAGTATTTAAAGTACTCAAAAAATTATCGAATATTTTTCTATTTTTTACATAACCGAAGTCTCTTTTTCTTCTATTGAATCGTATTTAATACAATATAGAAAACTTTTCGAACCTGAGGCAACTGTTCTAACAACTATTTTTTTAATGCATATACTATTTCCGAGGGTGATGAAAAATGATAAAAATAGGATATGGTGCTGGTCATGGATATCATACACCAGGCAAACGGACACCAGCTGGAGAAAGAGAGTGGTCTTTTAACAATAAAGTTGCCCGTGCTTTTGCGAAAGAAATAGCTTTATATAAAGGCGTTATTGCAAAAAGATTTGATGATCCAACCGGAGAATCAGATGTTCCTTTACTTGTACGTACAAATGGTGCAAATAGTTGGGGAGCAGATTATTATATTTCATTTCATCACAACGCCCTTGCCGGACAATGGGGGAATCATACAGGTGTAGAGACATACATTTACACAAACCCGTTGCCTCAAAGTGTAGAACTAGCAAATGCGATTCATCCAGCAGTCGTGAATGCTTATGGTTTAGCAGATAGAGGAATAAAGCGAGGGAATTTACACATTGTACGTGAAACAGAAATGCCTGCCATTTTAATCGAAGGCGGTTTTATGGACAGTACAATTGATATAGTAAAATTAAAAAATGATCAAGTATTAGCGAATGTCGGAAAATCTGTTGCCCAAAGCCTTGCAAAATTTTTAGGATTGAAAAAAGCGGTCGGATCAGTACAAGACACACCTGTTCAAACACCAAATCAACCTCCAAAAATCCCACCAACTCAGGCACCGACTCCAACGCCAAATAAACCTCCTATGTCATCTTCAAAACTTGTGGAAGATGGTTCATGGGGACCAGCAACAACAAGAGCTCTACAACGTCATTATGGAACAACAGTAGATGGGATTATTAGCGGTCAGCCAAGAAATCCATCGACTGAAAATATACCATCTGCAAGGTTTGGATCTGGTGGTAGTCAATTAATTCGTGCGATGCAGAAAGATTTAGGAACAACGGTTGATGGCTATATAAGCTATCCATCTCAAATGATAAGAGCTTTACAAAAAAAACTTGGTACAACTGAAGACGGAATCATTAGCAGACCATCTCAAGTTGTAAAAGCAATGCAAAGAGCCTTAAATAACGGGACATTTTAACTTAAAAACTGTACTCCATAATTGCTAGAAGAAATCTAACATTACGGAGTATAGTTTTTTCTTTTTTTAGAGCATGGAAAGGAACATTAAAACCATAATAAAAAGAAAATCGATAAAAGGTGTTTTTATGCTACGTAAAATCTTATTTTCTATTGTTGGATTAATTGTTATTTTGGGGATATTTGTTTTATCACTTTCCATGTCAAAAACAAAGGATTTAAACGCTATTGGGATTCAATCTACTAATAAACCGGTTATTTTTATCACAGTAGACTCTCTCATGACCGAATCGATACAAAAAGCAATTGAGCAAGGACAAGCTCCGGCTTTTGATTTTCTAATAAAAAACGGAAATCTGTATTCGGATATTGTTAGTTCCTATCCGACGATGTCCGTGACGATTGATAGTACCATTTTGACAGGTACTTATGCTAACCAACATCATATACCTGGTTTAATTTGGTTTAACCAAAAGGAAAAGCGCATGATAAGTTACGGAAGTGGTTTAGGTGAAATTTGGAATAATGGTGTGAAAAATGTCACGAAAGATAGTATCGTTCATTTAAACAATGAACATTTGAATAAAGAAGTTTTAACTATTCATGAAGAATTGGCTGATAGAAATTTACAAAGTGCTTCTATTAATGGACTCCTTTTTCGTGGGAGTAATCGACAACACTTAAATGTACCAAAAATGATATCGTGGCTAGATTTATTACCAAAAAATATTGAGGTAAATGCCCCTACAATCCTTTCTTTAGGAACTTTATCTCAATTCAATCCACAAAATGATCGACAAAAATTTCTTTGGAATCGAATGGGGGTAAATAATGACTTTACTGTAAACGAGTTGAACTATTTAATCGAACAAAATAAATTGCCTCCCTTTACCCTTGCTTATCTCCCAGATGCCGATGCGGCATTGCATCGCAATGGCCCGAATGATATAGCCGCGATTGAAAAGGCGGATCAATCCCTTCAAAAACTTTTAAACAACTTCCCATCATGGCATGAAGCAATTAGGGAAGTAACGTGGATTATAATAGGGGATAGCGCACAATCTTTAGTGGAAAAAGATAAAGATAGAGGGTTAATTGATTTAAATAAATCACTAAAAGACTATAGCTTTTGGGATGGGAAGAAACGGGAAGGTCAAATTGCGATTGCCGTAAATGAGCGAATGGCTTATATCTATTTAAATGATGACAAACTATCATTTAAAGAAATTATAGAAAAGTTACAGAAAGATGAGAGGATTGGATTTATCGCGTGGAAGGAATCGGATCGAAATTATGTAACAAATCCTCGTAATAATGATTTGCTATCCTTTTACCCGGAAGGTCCATTCAAAGATAGTTATGGACAAAGTTGGCGTTTGGAAGGGGATCTATCCGTCTTAGATTTAAATTTTAATAATGCAGGAGACATTCAATTTAATAATTATCCAGACGCACTCGCTCGACTTCATGGTGCTCTCCATTCGAATGCAGGTCGTTTTATTATTGTAGATGCGAAACCACACTATGAATTTATTGAAGAACATAGTCATGATCATGCAGGAGGAGGAGCCCATGGTTCTCTTCATCAAATTGATTCAATTGTTCCGATGATCATTGTTGGAACAGATTCAAAACCAAAAAGTCATCGCCTTGTAGATATAAAAGAATGGTTAGTGGAATTAGTGGAACAATCTACTAAATAGAAATACGTATAACTGCTTCAATCGATGACAATTACTTAAGGTAGTAACAGATGATGGAGGTAATTTAAAATGGCTACTGAACCAATAACAGTCCATGCAATAATAAATGGGGAAAAAATCAAAACAGAAAAGACAATTCAACGGGAAAACCCAACTCATCCAGAGGAAATTGTAGGATATGCTCCAAATAATACAAAAGAAGAAACGATTCAAGCGATTGATGCAGCATTTAACGCTTTTAAAAGTGGGGCTTGGAGTGATGTCAATGAGCGCATAGATCGTATGAAACGTGCTATTCAAAAATTAAAAGATGCCACTGATGAAATTGCTGAATTATTATCCCGAGAACACGGTAAAGCTCTGTATGATGCGAAAGGAGAAATTGCAATATCCATCATGTGGATGGAATTTGCATGTGACCATGTGAAAAAGGTTGTAACACCTGAAATGAAGGAACATGAAAATGGTAAAACCATTATTACCTTCGATCCAATCGGAGTTGTATCAGCCATAACGCCGTGGAATTACCCAATTTCCTTATCGACGATTAAAATTGCACCGGCTCTTTTAACAGGGAATACAATGGTGTTAAAACCAAGTCCTTTTGCTCCGTTAGCTGTTAGTCGTGTTACGGAATTAATTGCGGATGAATTTCCACCAGGTGTGTTAAATTTGGTCAACGGTGGTGCGGAAGTAGGAATTGAACTTACTTCTAATCCGAAAGTAGCGAAAATCGCCTTTACAGGTGGGACAAACACTGCTAAACATATAATGAAAGCTGCATCCGAAACAATTAAAAAAATGACACTAGAATTAGGTGGTAACGACGCTGCCATTGTATTGGAAGATTTTGATGTAAACGATGAACGTGCATTACGTCGAATGGTGATTTCGAACTTTTTAACTGCTGGTCAAATTTGTATGATTGCAAAAAGAGTTTACGTACATCGCTCTATTTATGATGCGTTTGTTGAAAAATATATTGAAGCCGCAAATAAATGGATTCGAGTAGGGGATCCATTCCATCCTGATGTAACGATAGGTCCAGTTAATAATAAAAACCAAGTAGAATATGTAAAAAGTTTAATTGAGGATGCAAAAAATAAAGGGGCTAAAGTGATTCCTTTAGGGAAAGTACTCCATCCAGAGTTAATGGATAACGGTTATTTCTTGCAACCGACACTCGTCTTAGGGGCAGATTACCATGATCCAATTGTCGTTGAAGAACAATTTGGTCCTACTGTACCTATATTACCTTTTGATGACGAAGAACAAGTAATCGAATTACACAATGAAAGTATATATGGTTTAACAAGTTCTGTATGGGGCGAGGAAGAACATGCTATTAGAGTAGCCCGTCGTATTGAAGCTGGAACAACAATGATCAATACGGCAGCTGTTCAAGGGTTAGATGTTCGTTTCCCATTTGGAGGTGTAAAGCAATCCGGTGTAGGAAGGGAGTATGGCGAAGAAGGATTAAAATCTTATACGGAAACGCATGTCATTAATATACCGAAAAGTTTAGAATTACCATATATTCCTGAATAAAATGAAAACAGTTGGAGGGGTACAATCTCCAACTGTTTTTTATTACTTTTTATACTTCCTCTTCTTGGGCGATGGTTAATTCCATCTCTGCTCGGACATCAATTAGTTTTTTCTTTTCTCCATTTGGATAAACTAGACTCCAAAATTGATATCCATTATATCGATCTTGAGAGCCTTCCCCTTTAACCGAATTAATGGCGGCAACTGCCGAACTGGAAAGACTACTATATTCCTTACCTTGGAATAAAATGTGGCCATTGGTCAAGTCAATTTCTGCACGAACAGTTTGTTGATCAACAGATCCTTCTAGCACTTTTTCCTCTTCATTTAGACGACTATAAATCTCTTCCCATGTAAGCTTTGTTGCACGTTCAGTAGTAGATGTTTTCACCTTTCTTTTTTCAGGGGTTTCATTTTTAACAGCATCGAATATTTCATCTAAAACATCTTTATATTTATTATAAATAGCAATACACAACTCATCGTTTACTTTTGCCATTGGTTTATTCACTCCTTTATATACCATTCGTAAATTATGAATATATTGTTGTAACAGATGTTTATTTTCCATTGATAATTTTGGATGGTTTAAACAAGGAACAATTACAAAATCATAAAATCCTTGATAATCTACTTGAATAAATTCGGGACATTTTGGTTTTACCGTTTTGTCTGGAGATAAAAATACTTTTAACTCATAAAGGTAAGTATCATCAAGGTTATCTAAAATCTTCGTATAGGTTTCCGTTTGGTCTTTATTCTCCCTTGAGAGCACTTTATTTTCTACTATAATGCGAACTAATGGATTTGTTATGTATAAATCAAATCGAGCATTTAATTTCATTTCTGTTTCGGGATCCACAGCTGTAGCAGTAACCTCTGTTGCTACTTCCATTGATTCCAAATCCAGTGCCCCTGATTCAATTAAATCTAAATGAAGGCAAGTTTTCATGTTGGAGATGTTTTCCTCACTAATGAAATAAAGAAAACGTTTTAATGGAAATGTGCCTAAATTTAATGAAGAGGTTGGCGAAATGAGCCAGCTAATAAAGGCGCTATGCATCGTTTCTCGATGTCCAAAACCGAGTAATTGAAATAAACTTTCTTTTTCGAAGATCTCTTGTAATTGTAAGAAGTCCGGGTCACTTATTAATTGATTAAGTTGGGTTTTCAATTGTTTTTCATCTGTTATCATGTGAAACTTCCTACCTCCTTCAGTTATAAAAATAGTTAGTTTTCATTTTACCATTTTTGAAAGTATGAATGGTTATTTAAATGATAGGGGTAGAAGGTAAAAAGTAAAAAACCTTTCTATTTATGAAATAGAAAGGCCAGACTGTAGACAAACTCGAAATTTCGAGTTTGCCTACAGTCTTTTTTCTTTTAAAATAAAAGTAATAGTTTCTG
>NZ_JACSQA010000004.1 GCF_014836845.1 Ureibacillus galli | reverse complement strand
GTGCAATACCGAACTCGTTTTATCCAAGCTGCCTAATCGACTTTAACGTGTCTAACTTTTAGGGGTCACATCAAAATAAGGAAAGCGTCTTTTTTTATGTAAACTGAGGTTTTCAAAAGTTTTTACTTTAAAGAAAATGACTTCTCGGTTAAAAATCTAATGTTGTTAGCCCAAAAAAACATTAAAAAGATATAAATAAATAAATTTTGGACAATTTAAGACATAGCAACAATTAATCAACAAGGAGGCTTTTCGATTGGCTGATAACAAAAACGAACATAGCCAAAAATCGAAACCAAAGTTGAAGAAAGAAGAAATCACCATTGTTGACACAGGTTCCGCTCGTAAGGCGGTAGTGGCAACTGCTGTTGGTAATGGGATGGAATGGTTTGATTTTGGAATTTACTCTTATCTAGCTGCTACAATTGGACAAGTATTTTTCCCTAATGTCAGTGGTCCTATGCAATTAGTATTTTCTTTTGCAACATTTGCGGTTGCCTTTATTGCCCGCCCACTTGGTGGCATTTTCTTTGGGATGCTTGGGGATCGGTTAGGCCGTAAAAAAGTATTAGCAATCACCTTAATCATGATGGCTCTAGCCACGTTAAGTATTGGTTTAATCCCGAGCCATGCATCGATTGGCTACACTGCCACTGTGCTCCTACTCATTGCTCGTTTAGTTCAAGGCTTTTCGTCAGGGGGAGAATATTCGGGTGCGATGACGTTCATTGCCGAATCCACTCCCGATAAAAAAAGAGGATTTATGTCTAGTGCTCTTGAGGTTGGTACATTAGTTGGCTATATCGCCGGAGCTGGTCTAGTTACTTTACTAACCTATATTTTAGGACAGGAAACGATGTTAGATTGGGGTTGGCGTATTCCCTTTTTCTTATCGGCCCCAATTGGGTTAATTGGTTTTTATTTACGAAATAATTTAGAAGAAACGCCTGCTTTCGAGGCAATGAAGGAAGAAAAATCAGAAGAAGATGATGATGTTTCCGTAAAGGATATTTTAAAGTACCATTGGAGAGCAATCCTAATCGGTATGTTTGTTGTCTTCTTTTACATTGTAGTAAATTACACCGTTTTATCTTATATGCCATCCCACTTAACCGCTGTTCTTGGCTATGGAGAAACGGAAGGACTTTTATTAATTGTTATTGTAATGGTCATTATGATTCCAATTGTTCTGTTAATGGGTTATTTTAGTGACCGAATTGGAGCAAAGAAAATCATTCAAGGCGGTTTAATTGGGTTAATCGTTTTAAGTATACCTGCTTTTCATTTGATCGCTAGTGATAACACGATACTTGTATTTTTAGGATTAATGATTCTTGGAATATTTTCCGCTTCTTTTCAGGGAACAATGCCTTCGCTATTACCTTCCCTATTTTTTACGAATGTGCGAAACGGGGCACTGGCGATTACATTTAATATTTCTGCATCCTTGTTCGGTGGGACGACCCCTTTACTTGTATCTTGGTTAATTAGTAAAACGATGAATGAAATGATCCCTGCTTATTATCTTATTTTTGCATCGATTGTCGGAATTATTGTTGTAACGATCTTTCTAAAAGAAACTGCGGGAAAAGCGCTCCGAGGTTCACCGCCTGCAGTGGAAGAAAAAAAGGAAATAAAAGAAATTTTACAAGAACCGGAAGAAGCATTATGGTGGCACGATGAAAGGAAAGAAATTGAAGAGCGTATTGAAAATCGCTCGGAAGATGGAAAGTAAAATGATGGTACCCCGTTCTAAATTTAGGACGGGGTTTTTTCTTGTTTAAGTTATTATTGATTTTCTTTGAAATAAATTCAAAAGGACTTAGTTAGTCTTTTTAATCAAGACAAGTTTCACTTAAAAATATCATGAATACAATACTACGGATTGTTAATAAAAGGAGGTAAGATAATGGTTTATTACTCTTCTTATCGAACATCCTCGCCTCAGGGGGTTGATAGCAATTACCATACTGTAGATATTCCTATCAGATATCAATATAATCCTTGTCAAGGAGTCGGGTTTCCACCGTCTTATACTCCTACACCACCTATCAACGACCAAATAATTAATCCACAAACCTTAAGTGCATGTATAGGAAAATGGACATATTTCTGGACAGAAAATACTGGAGAAGGTTGGATGTACGTTAAAAGTGTTGACGAATCGAATGTTTACGGATGTGTGTGGATTTATATAGATCAATGGTTCTTACAATATAGATATATACCTATGAGGAATATTTATAATTATATTATTCATCAATAAATACATTTTTAAAGTAAAACAGTTTACTAGAATATCTTTTATGGAGGTTCATTTTCAAATGTATTATAACTTTGCTTCTAACTTTCCATACAATAATTCCGTGTTGCCCTGTGCATATAAGTTTCCCAATAATAATCAAAGGAAACCCATTGTAGAGTTAGATTTCATCCCAGCAGATACGCCATTTCAGTATCTTACTTTATTAGCGAGTGGTTCTAAAAAGTTAATCCGTACTTTTACTGATTGGAGAAATTTTGTAAAGGAAAATCCTCTACATATAGACTTAGAATTATTAAATCATTTTGGGAAAGAACTTCTTTTCCATGCAGATGGTGGTTTTGTCAGTGCAAACTATCAAGTTATTGGAAATTCATTGTCATTTGAACAATTTCGTAAACTGTTTGGTTACTTAGGCATCAGTATGAAATTCTTTGAAGATCATGTAGATTATATCTGTGAAGCGGGTGATTGTAAGTCATACTCAGGCTATATTTGTAATCCTAGTACATGTAGTAGATTAATAAATTTCGGTCAATACAATTCTAATGTTTGTGACTATTGTGTTGATCCATACGGAAGACCATATCCAATCGGAGGAGTGTCATGCTTTCCTAATGGGATTTATTATGAATGCTTAGAATGTGACCAATGGGTACCTACGAGTATTCCCTGTTCCCCACCTTCTTCTTTTAAATTTGGTATGTAGTATTTTAAAATAACTAATAAGGAAGCCTAATCAAAAAATATGATATAACCTAGCTTTAATATAAAGTTGACATTTTAATAAAACTATCATGACTGAACTAATTATTCCTTAATTAGTTCAGTGATTTTTTTAATACTTTTATTTTTATGTAAAAGAATAACAAATAGGTTTTTCAAAAACCCATAAACATTCCATCGCATGAATGTTTATGGGCTAATATTTGCATTTACTTCTTACTATCTCCATATAGAGATTCTTCTGCTAATTGGGCTAGTTCTAGCGCTTTTCTATTAATTTCTTGAATCGTAGCGGAAAATTCTTGAATTGAGCCTGATTGAGTATCTGTTAATGAATTAATCTCGGAAAAGGCTTGATTCAACGTTGTTAAAAGTTCGTGGATATCTTTTGTAATGACGTTAATTTGATTTACATTTTCCTTTGAATAGGTAGCAAGTTTACGAATTTCGTCGGCTACAACGGAAAAGCCTTTACCGACTTCCCCTGCTCTCGCTGCTTCAATGGCCGCATTTAATCCTAACAAGTTACTTTGGTCAGAAATTCCTTTTACAACGGAAGAGATTTCACTTATTTGTACGGCACTTGAGCTAACGTCTTTCATTTGTCCCGTAATGTCTGTTACACGACCGGATAGTTGGCTAACGGAATCGCTAATGCCTTCAATCGATGCAGCCGTTTGTTCAACAATGGCAGAGAAGCTTTCGGCCATTTCAAATAGCTTGTTCGCTTTTTCTAAACTTGTACCGATACCTACTCCACCGATGACTTTCCCGTTCCGATCCCGCAATGGAATCGCACGAGCAACTAATGGGAACCCGAATAACTCTTTCGGGACAATGGCCGATAAACTCGTGTTTTTTCGAATTGCATCTGTTACAATATCCCCTTCTACTAATGGATCACCAGGGGTTACATTTAACGAGAATGTTTTTCCAGGGATATTTAAAAGAAGTTTTTCAGTATCATAAATCCCTACCGTAATATCGTCTTGGATTAGGTCATTTAATAAAGGAGCTACTTTAAGAAAGGCATTAATTATTTCATGTTCTGACATATAAATCTCACTCTTTTCCTCTTAATATGGTAAAACTCTTTGACCGTAGTTCACCGAAATCCATTTTAAAGTCGTAAATTCTTCCAGACTCCATTCACCGTTTAAACGGCCTAAACCGGATTGTTTCTCTCCACCAAAGGCAACATTTGGTTCGTCATTGATTGTTAAATCATTAACGTGGATCATTCCTGTGTGTACTTTCTTCGCCATTTCCACTCCACGTTCAACGTTCGAAGTGTGGATCGCGCCACTTAAACCGAAACGGGTATTGTTGGCAATTTCGATTGCCTCTTCTTCCGTTTCAAATGGAATAACACAAACGACTGGTCCAAATAACTCTTCTTGCGCTACCGTCATATCCGGCGTTACATCCGTTAAAATCGTTGGCTCTAGCAATCTGCCATTCACATTTCCTTTTAGAAGTGGGGTTGCCCCTTCTTCTATTCCTTTTTCTACTAAAGCAACGAGACTGTTCACTTGGCGGTCGTTAATAATTGGTCCGATAATTGTTTCCGGATCTTTTGGATCGCCTACTTTCAACGAAGCAACTTTTTTCACATACTTTTCAATGAACTCGTGATAAATAGATGTTTGAACTAGAATTCGGTTAGCAGACATACAAATTTGCCCTTGATGCGTAAATCGGCTGAATGTAGCCGCATTCACCGCATATTCTAGATCAGCATCTTCTAATATAATAAAGGCACTGTTCCCGCCTAATTCGAGTAAAGGCTTTTTAAAGTTTTTCACAGCCAGTTGTCCAATATAACTTCCGACTTGGGTTGAACCAGTGAAGGAAATAATTCGAGGGATTGGATGTTCCACAAATGCATCACCAATTTCGTTAATATCCGTCACCACGACGTTAATTAACCCTTTAGGGACACCCGCTTCTTCGAAAATTTTCCCAATTAACGTTCCACCCATAATCGGTGTATCTTCATGGGGTTTTAACACGACACCGTTACCTGCACCAAGGGCTGGGGCAACTGATTTCATTGATAGGAAAAATGGAAAATTAAATGGACTAATGACGCCTACTACGCCAGCAGGAATTCGATATAAGCGATTTTCTACATCATCAATTGTAGAGGGTAAAATTTTCCCTTCCATTCTTAATGGAAATGTAGCCGCTTCTTTAATGATGTTTTTGACAAGACCAATTTCAAAGGCTGCTTTCAGTCTTGTTCCACCTAATTCGTCCATAATAATGGCCGTAATTTCTTCTTCATGGTCCTCAATATACTGAACCGCCTTTTCAAGAATATCCCGTTTTTTATACGGATTTACTTTATCCCATTCAAGCTTTGCTTTTGCAGCAGCTTGGTATGCTTCATCGATATCGGCAACATTTGCTAACTTGTAAGTTGTAATAATTTCATCATTGTAAGGATTCGTATTGTGTAACGTTCTACTACTTTGTCCGTCTTTCCATTCACCTGCTATAAATTGCTTTCCAAGATTTTGAATGTCCATGTTAAAACCTCCCGAATGAATTTCATTATCAATAACAATATCGACGAAAAGAGAAAATACTTTACCAAAACAGGAAAAAAATGATTGGCATTTAGGTCTATCCTATAAGGATTGAGTAGTTCTTTTGTCATCCTATTAAAAAATAAAAAATCACCCCATCCCTATCGAAATGATAGAGTTGAGGTGATTTGTATATTCTCAATCTAATTAGCTATGAGATAATTCTTTTCCGTTTAAACCAAGTACTTCTGCAGTAGATGATTGAACTTCTTGGATTAACTCTGGTTTGTCTGTTAAAGAAACGCCATAAGTCGGAATCATTTCTTTAATTTTCGGCTCCCATTGTTTCACGTGTTGAGGGAAGCATTTTTCGATTACTTCAAGCATTACGTGAACAGCTGTTGATGCACCAGGAGAAGCTCCTAGTAATGCAGCTACTGAACCGTCGGCAGCTGTTACAACTTCTGTACCGAATTGAAGTGTACCTTTACCGCCAGATTCTGTATCTTTAATTACTTGAACACGTTGACCCGCTACTACGATATCCCAATCTTCCAGTTTCGCATTTGGAATAAACTCGCGTAACTCTTCTAAACGTTGTTCGTTTGATAACAATACTTGCTGAATCAAGTATTTAGTTAACGACATTTCTTTCATACCTGCTGCTAGCATTGTAAATACATTGTTCGGTTTTACAGATGCGATTAAATCCATATAAGAACCTGTTTTCAAGAACTTCGGTGAGAAGCCTGCAAATGGTCCGAATAATAAAGATTTTTTGTTATCGATATAACGAGTATCAAGATGCGGTACAGACATTGGTGGTGCACCCACTTTTGCTTTACCGTAAACTTTCGCATGGTGTTGCTCTACGATTTCTTGGTTGTTACATACCATGAATAATCCACTTACAGGGAAACCACCGATATGTTTTGACTCAGGAATACCCGTCATTTGTAATAATGGTAAGCTTCCGCCACCAGCACCGATGAAGACGAATTTTGCTTTATGGTATTCCATACGGCAACCGTCAAGATCGTGTACTTTTACTTCCCACATACCATCTTTTGTACGTTTAAGATCTGAAACCGAATGTCTGTAGTTTACTTCTACGTTTTGGTTTTGTAAGTGATCAAATAACATACGTGTTAAATTACCGAAGTTTACGTCCGTACCAGAGTCAATTTTCGTTGCAGCAATCGGTTCTTCTGTCGTACGACCTTCCATAATAAGTGGAATCCATTGTTTTAGTTTTTCTGGATCTTCAGAGTATTCCATTCCTTGGAATAATGGATTGTTTGAAAGTGCTTCAAAACGTTTTTTCAAGAACTCTACATTTTTATCTCCCATTACTAAACTCATATGTGGGATTGGCATAATGAAGTCTTCAGGATTACTAATTAAGTTACTTTTTACAAGGTAAGACCAAAATTGTCTAGAAAGTTGGAACTGCTCATTAATTTTAATCGCTTTTGCAATATCGATAGAACCATCTGGTTTTTCCGTCGTGTAGTTAAGCTCACATAATGCAGAGTGCCCTGTTCCCGCATTATTCCATTCGTTCGAGCTTTCTTCACCTGGTTTATCCAGTGCTTCGAATACTTTAATTTCCCAATCTGGTGCTAACTCTTTAAGTAAAGCTCCCAAAGTCGCGCTCATGACTCCGGCACCAATTAAGATAACGTCTGTTTTTTCATATCTAGTACTCATAATAACCTTCCTTATCTCCCCTATATTTGCAAAAAAGATGTAGGCGCTTTCGCTTTGGTGTTACAATTCCTAGGAAACCTAGAGACTCACCTTTTCTGTATTTATTATAATCATACCATAGTCTATTATAAATATTATGGTTAAAATATCTACTATTATCTAACAATAATAATACTCCTTTTATGTCAAATAAGTAAGAGAAAATTCCTTCCACTATCCCCAAAGAACGCTTAAAAACCAAAGATTTAGACAGGTTTTACGAGAGGGGTCACATCACAATTACCCTTATATGCTACTTAACGTAATTGAATTTCTCGTATAGATTCATTCCTCATTGAAAGCGTTTTATTTAGGAGGAGGTTAAAATTTTTTTTAGAAGATGAAAAAAATTTTTTTAGCTAGGACCATTTATTTTCGATAGATTCCATCTTTCCCACAAACGTACAAATATTTTCCGCGCATGAATACATGACCTAATACTCGTTTGCCCGTTTCATCGACAAATTGAATTTTATTTTTGGAAGCAAAGGTCTTTCCTTTTAATCGATAACGGATAATCGTAGACAAATCTAATTGGCCGATGATTCCTTCTTCATCGACTAAAAATTGATGCATCATCGGGTTGCCTTCGACACGGTTACGTTGAACTTCTTTCATATCGGAAAGCTGAACGAACCAAAAATCATCATAATAATAGAAGTAAATTTCCTTGGAGCTCACGACATTCATCGCATAACAATCACAAATGTCATAGTTTTGGGCACCCCAAAGTTTTTGCCCGTCCATGGAATAAGCAATGAGTCCATCGCTTCCCATCGGTTCATCCCAGCCAAAATTACCAAATACCCCTTCATCAAAATAGCTGACCCAAATCGTGTCCGTTTCATCGATTTGAACTTGATTAATGCCATCTCCTAATGTAAAGGCACTGATTAATTGACCGTTTCGATTGTATCGCCGAGCATTCCTTTCAATAGTAGTCCCATCTTTTAAACAACGACCTTGAACGAGGAGGAGCGTTCCATCGGAAAATAGATCAACCTCCGTCGGCATAAGTGGCACATGAGGTAATATCACCGTTTCAATCGTTTCTCCGTTTATAATGCGAATCGTCCAATCATTTTTAGGGACCGGGCGATTGAAAAAATCCAATTCTTCCAAACTACTTTCAATGAGCAATAATGTTCCATCATGGGCGATTTGACCACCTACAAAGTTGAATTTTGAATCGTATTCCATCCACTTATGTACAGTTATCTTTTCCATATGAATTCATTCCTATCATTTTTTTTCGACTAGTTGATTCCTTTTCGGTCATCATAAGATTGTTCTGGGATTTCTAACGTCACGTCATTTATGCGAACTGTATCATCATCGATCCATTCGATTTCTGCGTTTTCTTCACGATATTGCCAATAAATTTTTTTCGATTTCCGATTTTCTTTATTAAAGATGAGTTCTCCAAGAACGGCATAGGAAGTCGTTGCCCCGAGTCTGATCGATAAGCATGAATGGTATAAGTGCCTTGAGGAGATGTGGATGCTGTGATGAAATCTTGTTTAAAACGGCTCCAATCAAAGAAAAGCCAGTAAACCCCATATCCGATTACCCCTGCCATCAACAAACAGATAGTAAGTAATACGAGGAGCACCCGTTTTAAGATTCGTTTTTTTGTTTGGTTTGCGTTCTTGTTTGCTGCCACGCCTATCACCTTTCGTTATGTAGTTTATGCAGTAGGCATATTTTTGGGCATGAAAAAGGGAGTAGTATGTGAAGAAAAAGTATTAGTCCTATTTGCGTATAAAGACGTTATCGAAAGATAGGAAGTTTCGAAAATTGGCTATTTTAACAATAAATAACAAACATCTTTGATGGAACAAAAAATCCCCTAGGAAACATAAGTTTCGCTAGGGTTTATGAGAGGGTTATTTATTTAGAAACAACACCATCATATCCTCATCGAGATATTGACCGTTATGGAGCAGTGCCCTTGGTTCTACTCCGTACGTTTCAAATCCGAGGGACCGATAAAGTTTTTTGGCGGATTCATTGGTTGAGACAACTTGTAGACGAATTTGTTCCAACCCTTCAAAATCCTTCGCTCGTGAAATGACTTCCTGTAATAGCGCCCTACCGACTCCTTGACCACGCGTCTCAGGTGCTACATACATCCCGTAAATCGTTCCTTTATGCTTTTCTTTCATACCCGTCTCTCGCACAAATCGTACAACGCCGAGCAACTCACCCTTTTCATCAAATGCTCCTAGTCCGTAACTATCCTCTGTAGTCCGAATACGTTCTTCCACCATCTCCTGTGTAAAGGCCACTTCCCGCTCATAAGTCGACCCAAAGGCTTCCGGATTTGTTTGCAATGCCCTTAAGCGCAAAGATTGATAGACTTGTGCATCTTCTTCTTTTAATATACGAATGTTCATCGTTGACCCTCCACTTTATATAACTCGTTTTTACTGGTTCCTTGCTTTAGTTGCTTCCTTAGAGATGGTCACCTTCCAAGAAACCATTGTCGTGCTATCTCTAACATTGTTATGTTGAATACCTTTCAACAACGATACTGTACTTTCCTCTTTTAATAAAGTCTCATAGATATCTGCTGGATTGGAATAGGGTTCGTTCGGACATTCGATTAGACCGTCCGTCGTAAGAAACAGATGATTGTCCCCTTTTCTTAACTCCTTTGTTCCAATCGTATAACAAGACACTGGTCGTTCAAACGTATTGACTTGCCCGATCCATTCATAAAAATGTCTTTGGTTTACTTGTAATTGTCCTAGTGCCACTAATTCAGGGTGAAATAAATAGAGGACACAATCCCCAACGGAAAACCACCAAATATATCGATCCTTCCTCGCTACAATTAAACAAGCCGTCTCTCCAGTAACGTTTTGGCAAGCAGCTAAAAACTCCTTTGATTGAAATAGACCGACAATCTTGTCTTCTAAACTTTTAAATGATTCGTTCGTTGGGAGGGATAAAATCGTTTCGATATGGGATTTCTCCTTATTGAGGTACGCTAAAACCAATTCGGCACTTTCCGCACTATTGTGGGCATCTAAAATCATCGTGAATTCCCAATCTTCCTCATTATTCAACCAAATGAGGCAGCCGTCCTCGTTTTTATATTGACCAGCATCGGAATTACCACCGTATCGACCTACTTCTATATGATCAAGTTGAATCACGCTCGGTTTGTCAACAAAAGATTCTTCACTACCGACCCAGCTAAAATGTTTTGTCATATTACTCATTGGGATGACTCTCGAGATAAGTTTTAATTCTTGTACAAAGTTGAATAACCTCTTCATCGTTCCCCATCGGTGCCTTTTCCCAATCATATACAGCGTTTGGTCCCCAATATTGTTTAGGGGTATTTGGATAACGAGGCACTAAGTGCATATGTAAATGAGGGACAGGATTTCCAGATACAAGGGAATAAATATGTTCCGCCTCTTCGCATTCCATTAATGCTTTACTCACTCGAGCCATTATCACTCCAAAGGCTTTCGCTTCTTCCATATTCATGTCCCCCAATGTGGGAACGTGCCGTTTTAAATCAATCATAAGATGACCTAGATAAGTAGGATTACCACTTTGGTCAATATGACCAACATAAACATATTCATCTTCATAAATTGGAATTCCGGAAGTTTGAATATGCCCCGCATGCTTTTTGCAAATAAAACAATCGTTCATAGCCATCCCTCTTTTTAAGGTATTTTTAAAGCGCAGTAACATCGTATAACTTTGAAGTTTTTATAGTTTAAGTTTCGTCCGTTCCATTTGCTGTTTCTTTCTCAACAAAACGCAAAAGCTGATAGATTAAGTTTGGCATTTCATCGAAGGCGCTTTTCATATGGAGCCGCTCTGAAATTTGATGGGCGTCCTTCCCATATGGCCCCACATTTAGCACAGGGGCATTGAATGTTGCAATGTGGTCAAAAGGAATATCGTATGTGCGTTTCCAAACGGGCGTATTCACTTCATATGCTTGCCAACCAGTGTCCTTGCTTAATTGGCAATAGCTTAAATCACTAATACCATTAAAATAATGTACTTGCTGTAATGGAATTTCATAAGGCTTCGATGCCTGTAATACGAAATCAATCGCTTTTTTCGCTAACGGATGATCGCTCGAATTAACCGCCGGATAAAATGGTGGAACGAATAGCACAACAACTGCCGGCGCTAATTCCTGGCAATGAATCATTAGTTTATCTGCAATGAAAAATGATTGGTCCCGCTCATCTAAATCTGCTTTCGCCATTATGTCTTCTATTAATTGTTCTACTTCATCGTCACCAAGCTTTTGCTTTGCATAGTTTAGTAGTTCACTATAGCGAATCGTACGTATTTGACCGATCGGATGGACGTTCATTTTTGCACACACTTCATCATAGCGGGCTTGACACTTCTCCATTGCCCGGACTGTCACTTGTTCAAATAAATCTAAAATTTCGGCAGCACTTCGCTTCATTAAAAAAACATTGTACATCGCCACTGCCCGGTAAGGCGTTTGGGTAGAATACTGCTCCTTCAAATCACGTAGTTTTAATGCAACAGGTAATGGTGTTTGCTCACTATAAACGGTTTCAACAAAGGCGTCGTTCCATTCCATTTCAGTTGCTAAAAAGGCGCTCATAAAAGGGGCACTTAGACCTTTTAAAGGCTCTCCCACATGGGTTTCCTTTCCGTAAAATAACGCAGCTGGCATCACCTTACCGATGGACCCGGTATAAATATATTCCTGCAAGTCATAAGGGTCTTGGGAAAAAGAAGGTTCACTATTTAAAAAGAGGCTAATTTCAAGATCATAATGATTGGATACTTTTGCAATATGCTTTGCGGCTTGACGCATTCCAGCTGAGTTTACCTCTTCATCGGGCACCGTTATTAAAAGCAAGTTCATATTCCATTGTTCTTCAATGGCACGCTCCAGCACTTGCATATGAAGGGCAAGTCCCATTTTCATATCCATGACACCGCGACCAAATAAGTAATCCCCTGTATCCAAATCCTTTTGCGCCTGTTCATTTAACATCCCCTTTGCCTCTTTAAATGCTTGAGTTAACTCTACTGGCAAAGTAGCCAGGGGCATAAGTGCACCATACTCTTCGATTTGAACTGTATCAAAATGGCTAATGAGTACCACAGTCTTTTTGGCCTTTGGATGCCTATACAACGCAGATACTACCTGTCTTCCCCCTTCCACCTCTACCGTTTGTAAATAGTCACGATTTACTTGGAAGTACGGAAGTAGTTGAAACTTGGCGTATAGTTTTTTAGAAAATTCTTGTTCTCCTTTTGTCAACGTCTGGCTCTCCCAGCTCACAAGTTCACATAATAAACCTTTTAACTTCTCCGGCGTATCCCATTTCATAGACAGTTCCTCCCCTCCGTTAATTTCAATTCAGCTATAGTAATAGTTAAACAAATGGTCTGGAAATACCTTTGGGAAGATGAAAATAAAAGATTTGCTCGAGGTAAATTTTGGTATTGATACCAGTGATATTTTCAATTATAATAAAAAGGAAACATATGTTCTTATTTTATTTGTGTAAATTAGATTTGAAAAACTTAATTTGGAGTGAAAAACCTAATGAAATTAACAGTAATCAATAGTGTGCGAACGAATAATTTTAATGATGATCTTTTGCTACAAAAGATTTCAGGATTGTGGAAGGACGCATCTAGTCGTCTAACGGGGCAAGATAGTATTGTCTACGGTGTCTATCATAACTACGAGAGTAACTATAAAGGTGATTACACATTAAGTATTGCACTAGAAGATAGCCAAAACCAACCTTCCCTCGAAATACCGAATAACGCAAAATATGAGATCTTTAATGTAGACACAGCAGATGAACAAGGCACTTTAAACACTTGGAAAACCATCTGGGAACGTGAGGAATCAGGTACACTGAACAGAGCGTACACTTACGATTTTGAGAAATATTATCCTAATGGAAAAATTGAGGTTTTTATTGCAATTAAATGATTTAAAGAGATATTTATGATGGGAAACCAATAAGACTTGGGTTCCCTCTATATTTTTACACAAACGAGCTATTTGTCATTTATGAGAATATGCTGATTTATAAACAATTCTATTTTATTAATGATAAAATACAGGAAACCCAATGTTAAAAGCATGGAGGAATCAATGAAAAAACAAGTTCATGTAGTCGGAGCGATTATCGAAAATGAAAAGAATGAAATCTTTTGTGCTTTAAGAAGTCCAAAAATATCCCTACCGAACTATTGGGAATTTCCTGCTGGAAAAATTGAAGATGGGGAAACTCCTGAAGAAGCATTGGCTCGTGAAATCCAAGAAGAGTTCAACTGTACGATTTCAGTTGGAGAAAAAGTGGAAGATACCACTTATGAGTACGATAAAATGGTTGTTAGACTCGAAACTTACAAGGCAAAACTCGTTGATGGACAACCTACCGTATCGGAACACGCTGATACAAAATGGGTTACACGTGAAGAAATTCGTTCCCTCAACTTTGCACCAGCAGATATTCCGGCGGTGGAGAAAATTGTAACCGAAAATAAAAACTAGCAACTCTAGTTTAACTGTAGTTCAGTTAGTGTTTATGTTTATAAACATTTTTTATATCTGTTTCCTGAACGTCTACAAATCATTTGTAATAACTTATTTTATTATTCTACCTTGTCCATTGCTAACATGAAATTCTTACATAAAAAATAATAAAATAATTCTTATTTTCCCCTTTATGCAGAAAGCATTATTATAAACATAAACCAATCAATTGTAATCAAATTAAACAAGATATAATAGAAATTCGTCTAAAAACGGAACTTTTTTTATTGACTCTCTCTGAACAATCCAGCATAATAACCCTATAAAAGTTAAATATTATTTTAACTAAATGGAGGGTTATGATTTTGTATACTATCAGCAAAGAAAAAGTAAGAGTACATATGAAAAGACATGGCATATCTACTCAAAAGCAGTTAGCTGAACAATTAGGGATAAGCAAAAATCAACTCTCTATGCTACTCTCTCCAAATTTTAATCCAATTAAATCTAATGCTATGAAACTATGTGAAGTTTTGGATGTAAACTTTGAAGACATCATTGAGACAGAGCAATTTGCATTACCATTAGATACAGCTACATTAGTAGATCAATCTCAGGATGAAGAAATAGATGTAACAGATTTTGAGGGTCATGATTATGTGGACGTAAAAGAAATAAGAGCTAACAAAGAATATTCAGTTGTTGAGCTATTCGCTGGAGCAGGAGGTCTAGCTCTTGGACTTGAGAAAGCAGGTTTTCATTCTAAAGGACTTGTAGAGCTTGATAGATACGCTTGTCAAACTCTTAGAAAAAATAGACCTAATTGGAATATAATTGAAAAGGATATTATAGATGTAGCTGAACAAGGAATTAGAAACTTTGTAGATTTAGGTATCGGTGAACTTGACCTTTTATCAGGAGGATATCCTTGCCAAGCTTTTAGCTATGCAGGAAAAAAAATGGGCTTATCTGATGCTAGGGGTACAATGTTTTACTACTATGCTGAGATACTAAAACAGTTACTACCTAAAATGTTCTTAGCTGAAAATGTTAGAGGCTTAGTAAATCATGATAATGGTAGGACATTATCCCTTATGCTAAAAGTATTTTCCGATATTGGATATTCAGTTAAGTGGAAAGTATTAAAAGCATTAGATTATGATGTAGCTCAAAAGAGAGAGAGAATTGTTATCATAGGGATTAGAAATGATTTAGTTGATAAACACAATTTTAACTACTGTTTCCCTCAGCCTTATGGGTATGAGCTGACTCTTAGAGATATCTTGAAAGATGTACCTAAATCAGAGGGGGCTAAATATCCTGAATCTAAAAAGAGAGTTTTAGATCTTGTACCTCCAGGAGGGTATTGGAGAGACCTTCCTAATGAGATAGCTAAGGAGTACATGGGAGCTAGTTATTATTCAGGGGGAGGTAGAACAGGAATGGCGAGAAGGTTATCATGGGATGAGCCTTCGTTAACTTTAACTACCTCACCTGCTCAGAAACAGACTGAAAGATGTCATCCTGATGAAACTAGACCTTTTACTGTAAGAGAGTATGCCAGAATACAAAGTTTCCCTGATAGTTGGGAATTTGATTGTTCAATGCTTAATGCTTATAAACAAATAGGGAATGCAGTTCCTGTAAATATGGCTAAGGCAGTGGGGTTATCAATTGTTAATATATTAAATAAGATAAATTAATTGAAGATGAGGAATAAAAGAATTTTATAACTAAAAAATAAAAAAGGGATGGATGCTATAAATGCATCCCCCATTAACCCTATTATACATCACCTAATCAAGCTGTTCAAAGACTTTTTTAGGTTTTAAACTTTCCTCAATTTCTTTAGCTAGTTCTTTAATTACAGTTTCAATCATTTCTGATCCATCAACCTCTGAGGCAACATCCCCAATAGCATCGGTTAGCTTTTGATAAAAATCTATTTCTCCTGTTAGTCTGTACCAAAATTCTTGACCAATAATAACTGGATACTCTTCATTAATTTTTTTATAATGATTACTTAAATTTTCCGGAGTTCCATAAAAAACCCCTACAATTAAATCATCAAAACTAATATTTAATTTGTTAGTTCTTGCAAGGTTTTTTATACCTTGAAAATGACCTTTAATTGTTTCAATATCATCCTTATTAATAGTATTTGGACCTGCCTTAATTTGACAGTATTTTTTCCTACCATCTATTTTATCAAAAAATTCAATATCAATACCCGATGTAGTGGACGCAAATCCCTCTAATACCTCACTACAAAATTTCTGTAATTTGTCTCCAAAAATTGTATTAATAGAAGTACCCAATACCCTTGGGTAAACTAAAGCTCTAGCAATACTCTCAGAATCATCATTTCCTGTTAAAAAACTGGCTTTGTACTTATCCAAAAAAGGATTAAGATTAAATTCTTTTAGCCTAGTAAGTTTAAGAGTATTGGCTTTATGGCTTGGGACTATTTCTTCTTTAAAAAAATCTTTTGCCTTTTTAATAATCTGTTTTAATTCATCCTCATTTAATTTAAATTGGCTCATACTCGACTCCTTCCCTATGAAATAAGACATAGTTCAATGTTATCACTCTATTCCTCTGATTAAAAGCTATACCTGGTACGAAAAATAAACTTATTGATTATAATTTGTTCTAATAGATTTTAAAAACTTCAAAAATTACCGTTTTATAACAAAACTTTTAGCGTAATAAGTTTCATTGCCTAATAATGTAGTCCCGTTATTAATTAAATGATATTCTATTATTTTAGATAACACCGCTGTAATGACATTGTTTTAGTCTTATATTAATTTACAACAATTAAAAAGGGCTACTCTTAAAATAAACAAAGGTCTCCTTATATAAGTTAAATAATGAAAAAAATAGACAAACTCGTTATAACACGAGCATGTCTATAATTATAAGTTATCATTTACTTGAATATCTTCTAACAATTTAATAATACCTAATTTAGCTAATTTTTCAAGTAGTTTTTAAATCTGGCCAGACAACTTTTGCTACATCAAACAATTCTTTTTGTCGTTCCTCAATTGTTGTAATTGTCCATTCTCTATATGAACATAATTTTTTAGTCATTTCAATTTTAGAGTTTTTATAAACCTCTTTCTTCTTTTCAAATACTTTATTCTTTATAGACTTATTATATTCATCAGCAAGTAATGTTAAGTTACCTAGTCTATTTAAATATTTTTGATGTACATCCTCATGTACTTTCCAATCTCCAATCTTTTTAGGCATAATATGCTCTAAATGAATCTCCATATTACTTGGATTCACTATCATTTCTCTTTGTTGATAATTACAGATTCTTCTTAATATAAATTTTGCAACGGGAACACTCTTAATTGTTGCAACAGAAAAGTAATTTTCAAACTCATCATCTGTTACCAACTCAGTTTTTAGAGATTTAATAATATCTTCATAACTCGAATTATTTATAAAAATATTCTTAGCAATTTTAGCAAATAACATCTCATACCTATTTGCGACTCTTCCCGCGATTACACAATTTCGGACTATAAAACTCTCAATTGAAGTAATAACTTTTTTAATTTCACTTTCTTGGAACTTAACATTCATGGCGAGCATTATTGGATAATATGTACTTGCATTTAACGTTTTTAAGTTTGAAATAATTATTTCAATATCTTTGTCATTAAAGTAATTTTCATTTTCTGGATCTATAAGCATTTTATAGATTTCAATACTTTCAACCAAATCTTTTGTAAAGCTTAAACAATCACTTGGTGTTTTAATAGTATCTTTTAAATTTTTATATAAATCCCTTTCTCGGACAAAATCATGCCTAGAATTCCAAAAAGTTCTAATATATTTTGTTAAATCTAAACCTTCAGCCTTTTCCTGCATTTTAAGCCATTCATTTTTAACTTCCTCTATTAAATTCGCTGATGTTCTAAATAAATGATTTTTTAGTAAATCGGAGGTCTCTAGCTTTTTCCCTCTTGCATTTAAAGTTTCAAAAATAATAAACGCTTCATTCATATCATCAGTTTCAACACACATTACATTAAATTTATCTTTAAAACCATTATAAAATTCCACTAGTCTTTCATATTTTTGAGTATTATCTAAATTTTCCAATTCAAATGAAAGTTGCTCATATAAGAAATCATACGCTTCCTTTATTCTTATGTGAGATGCTTCAGTTGGTTCTTCTACTAGAGGTATTCCTCTTTGAATAAAATCTCTAAAAAAGAGGTTGTCAATTTTCCCTAAATGGAATCTCAATTCATTTTCTTCTTCGCTCCATCTACCCATTATTTTCAAGCGAATATCTTCAAATTTATTTAATGCTCCTTCTTTTTTCGTTTGAGTATACAACTCATCAAATAACTGTCTAACAACTGCCAAAAAAATAATAGAAGTTGAGCTTCTTTGTTGTCCATCTATAACATACTTCTTTTTTTCTTCTATATCATCGTGTATTACAACTTGACCAAAAAAGTGGCTTTCTCGATTATTTTCGACTAAATCAACTAAATCAAGCCAAAAATCTTTTACCTGCGCATCTTTTTCCCAAGAGTACTCACGTTGATATTCTGGTATGTAAAATTTGTCACTTACTAAATACTGTTCTATTGTATAAAAATTAAATTTTTTTATCGTCAAAATATTCACCATCCATTATAAGTATCTAAATAAAAGGTATATTAAAAATATTATTAATAGTTTAGCTATATTACTTTAGATTTCTACTAAAGTTTGTATTTGTGTAATATCGTAGTAATAACTTAAATACTCTAAAAAATACCGCTTTAACTCATCTTTATCTAACATTGGAGACATAATAATAGGGTAACTTTTATTAAACTCAAAAATAACAAACCTTCCTACTCGTGGATCCTTCCCAAGATCTTCACGATCTTTAATTTTTGCTTTCATTACTTTAGATAAATTTAATTCATCGATTAAATCTAAAATGTTCAGCAAAAATTTGTCATTACGGAAAATCTCATATTTAATAATGTAGTTATACATATCGAGATTATCAAAAATTAGTTCATAATAATAATTTCTTTTAGAATCATCTAAAACTAAATCATTAACATATTGAGCACCTAGGACACATTTGTAAATGTAATTTTCCCAATTAAAGTCTTTAACAACAATATTTTTAAATTCTTTAAAAGATTCTTTAATTATGGGGTATTCTTGAAGTAAAAAATCGCGTTTATGTACTACAAGCAGCGTATGCCAAAATACTTCTTCAAAATGTATATCACGAGCTGTATACAAATAATATTCCGAAAGGACATTAAATGCTTTTAAAAATAGACTTTTCTTTTCACTCTCACTACCCTTACCCATATAAATCGGAAAATCAGGGGCTTCAGAAATGTATACAATCTCATCAGAAAAGTACTCATCTTTATATTTAATTTGATCATCTATAAAATCTTTATAAAACTGCTCATCATTTTTATAACCTTTTTTT
Organism: Ureibacillus galli; assembly: GCF_014836845.1. GTDB lineage: Bacteria > Bacillota > Bacilli > Bacillales_A > Planococcaceae > Ureibacillus > Ureibacillus galli. The sequence continues at coordinate 129,505 of NZ_JACSQA010000004.1, read as the reverse complement.
AATAATCTAACTTCCATTTGAACTTAGCCCCTTTACTGCTGCTACATACTTTTCTATAATTCTATCGGAAATTGCGTAGATTACTTCATCAATTGTATCCATACTTAATTCTTGAATCATTTTTTTCTTCATCAAATTATATAATTTTAAATCTAATAAATCATTAGGTGGTTCCATCTGTTCAATATCCACTGAGTCATCTTCATCTGGTTGATTACTAATAAACCGTTGCAAAGCTTTTTGAAGACCCATGTATATATATGGATTATTTAATGTGTTATTCATTGGTAATGTATTAAATTGTGATTCTTCATTTTTATAATGAATAATAATCGTTTCACTACCTAATTCAATCTTAATATCTGAAGATAAATGGGGATTTAACTTCTTTTCAAATAAATCTAATGGCTTTGTACTACTTCCTTCAAATAATACAACATTTGAAAAACCTAATAGAGAGTTTTCCGGTACAATTATCTCTTCTTTAAATTCATTATAAAAGTCGTTTAAATCATTATTATTTTTAAATTCCACATCTACTTTTGCTTGAATATGCAATTGTATTGATGATCTATTGCTTAGGGATATTCTTGTTTTTGGGACTTCGATATACTTCATTTTATTATCTAATCTATAGAACTTATTATCTTTAGATTGAATTATTAAAAAAAGTTCCGCATTCCCCTTTTCGATCAATTGATTTATAAATTCTGAATCAATCTCATAGTCTATATCAAACCTATAGTGGTGAACATTTTCTTGGAGCTGAACATCTAATATAAAATTACTATTTTTATAACTAGATGACGTATTAGTTAATATCGGGTATGGGAAATTTGCGTCCTTTTTATAGATCATGTTACACCTCTATATAATAAATAAATTTTAGTGCTTTATTATAATTACTATTTAATTCAAGTTTAAGTTTTGAAACACCATTTTTAATAGTCACATCTTTTATTAAATTATTATTAACTTCACACTTTCTACCAGACTCTAAATCAATCACATTGATATAGTTTTTCTTAATATTAAAATCATCTTCATACTCCACACCCATCCCATCAATAATGGATAATGAAATATTACATAACTCTTCATTTATAAGCTCGCTAGTTTGAGTAAAATCAAATTTAATAATTTCGTTATTACCTAAAATAACCCGTTCAACAATGTCCGGATGCGCACTATATTTTATACTTGGTTCTTCTTCAACATTACTTGGAACTGGTTTAGGTTTTACAAGCTTAACTGTTTTTGTGGAAGTGGTTTTTTTTCTTCCGTCACTTGTAGAAGTGCTTTTTTTCTTCTTTTTTGGTATATCTGTTGTCATTTTCACTAGAGATTTACCTTTATTGATATTTACAGTTCCCATTGCGTCAGCTAAGTCCTTTTTAAATTGCGTTTCAATTATATAAAGGATATCTTTGGTATTCATTGTTCCATCTGTTGGATTATTAGTTTTAATTGCTTCTTCAATTATTTTAGATATTTCACGAGAAAGGTTATTAATAAATTTTCTTGCCCGTTTTTGAAGTAATGGATTTTTAATATGTTCGTATGATAATTGAGTATGGGATTCGTTTTCTAACGATTTTAAATATAAGTCCTCATTAGGTCCTCCAATTAATACTGCATTAAATGGTTTAGAAGCGTTATTTTTCACTTTCATATCCTCAATTTTCATACCTATAGTTCTTACTATCGCTACTCTTCCTTTTGAAATTTCCTCATTATAGTTGAAATATAGTTTAAACCGATAGTCATTTATACCATCTGAAACATTTAGTATTTTAGGCTCCTCCCTTGAATACGTTTCAACATATAAAGGAGTAAAATTTTCTTTCATTTCCGCAATATTTTGAACATAATATTTAGAATCTTTTACATAGTCCATTAAAGTTTTGTCAGTAATTTTTTTACCATTTACTATAACTATTAATTTTCCCTTTAAGATTGAAACGAAAAAACTATCACAAATACTTTTAATAATTTCATTTTCATTATCGTACTCTTCTCTTAAATAAGGAATAATAATTTTTAAACCACGAGTTTTCTTCTCAAAAATTTTATGAAAGTTATTTTCAAATGGATAAAACTTTGTTTTGTTATTTTCAACTTCTTTTATATCCGTAAAGTAACCCGTAGATCGATAACTTTGATTTTTATATGTATGTTCAATTAGTTGAACTGTACCTCCAAGATGTTGATTTCCTTCAGCATCACAATTAGCAAAATACATTACGTGAATGTCTGAAGCAGCATTTGATGCAATTTTCCCTACACCATGTGAACCCCCTCTGGAAGTTTCTATTTCTGTGTCCTCTTCTTCAGAATGAACCCCTTTGTTATATGCATAGATAGCCCATGTATCAGATGGCGAATCACTTTGCCCATTTTTAGCTCCTGTTAAACCACGAGTATTGAAATCTTCAAAGGAAATGTATCTCACTTCATCCTGATTTATTTTATTGAGCATATGTTCTATTGTTTCTTTTGTATAACTGTTTCGACCTCTTAGGCTTTTAATTCGCTCAATAACTTCGTCTATCCCTGGAACCTCTTCTTTTTTTATAGAACCAGTTTCAATTGTTAAAATTACTGGATCATTATTATCACGCAAACGTCCATCTAAAGCATTTTGTGTATTTTCACGTGTTAAACCTGTTACCTTCATATCATAGAATCTTTCAAGTATTTTATTAAAGTTTGACTCTTCAATATTTGGTATAGGAGAAAACTGCCACAACCTTCTGTTCAAAGAACTCATACTAAACCTCATTTCTATTTAATTAATAATTACTAAACTTGATAATTGAAAATACATTTGAATATACACTTATATTGGTAAATCTATCAAATTATAATTCATGTTTCTCTGACTAAATTACTATAACTATTGTAATATTATAACAAATTAAGGTTGCTTAGTAATTATGTGAAAACAAGGTTTATATGGTAATTAGAGTATTATTAAGTACTATTAGCGTTATTTATATCTATTTTTTAGATTAGGTAAACCAAATGAAAGCATTACCTCATTAAATATTCATACATTTTTTCCGATGTAACTACTACTATTCAAATTTACTGACTCTAAGAAAAGAGGTAACGTCATGGTTTTTTCCTTCTTCAAAAAGAAACAAAGTCAAACAGAGCAAAAAGAGATACCTTCCCCTTTGAAAACAGCCGTTTCAAATAAAAATAATGAACATTGGGCAAAGAGAAAAGGAGAGCTTGGGGAGTATAAAATTAATATTCAGTTAGATCAGTTTCCTAAGAATTATAAGCATATTATTGACTTGATGATTATCAATTCAAAGTCATCTACTGGCTATTCCCAAATCGATCATATCATTATGACACCATACGGCTTATTTGTAATTGAAACCAAAAACTATCAAGGGACGATTTATGGTGGGAAGGATCGAAAAACGTGGCTCGTTAATGGGAAGTTTAAAATGATGAGTCCTTTAGTACAGAACTATGGTCATATTCAGGCAATAAAAAATTTAGTAGAATCCCACTATCATGACTACTTCATCTCAATGGTTTCTTTTACAAAAAGATGTACCTTTAAGCTAGATGAGGAACTCCGTAAAATACAATCAAACGAACTCGTTGTTTATGATATTGAGCTAACGGAATTTATTAACCGTAAAATTGCCATCCTTAAGTTACAACATAAAGAACCGTTTTTATCGGATAATGAAATTGAATTACTCTACCAACAACTAATGGAAGCTAATATTACGGACCCTACGATTCGAAAACAGCACGTTGAAAATATTAAAACGTCTAAAAACGAGAACGATAAAACGGACAAGGAAAGTATATGTGTTGTCTGTCAAAAAACCGTGTCAGATAAAGTAAAGACCTATTGTCTATCAAATAAAAAGTTTGATGGGAAAATTTATTGCTACGATCATCAAAAAACGATTAAATAATCATCCTATTTGAAGTTGGATAATTCCAATGTTTTTTTGTATCGTATGCTTACCAATTATTTCTCAGACTCTTTAGTCACCCTATGTGAACAAAACTAAAGAAGTCAAATATGTAACCATTAAAAGAAAAAATGATTTAGCGTCACACATTATCTTAAAATATAAAGAAGCTAGGGCAAAAGAAAAATGTTAGACCAAAATTGTAAATGGTCTAACATTTTTTGCAATATAAAAGAGCAATCGAATTAATAAATCATTAAGAATTTTAGATTTCCTCATAAATTTTAGTTATTTCCTGGCCTTTTCTTTTTTACTTCTATAGAGATAAATATTACCATTAAAATTAAACCTATTATTATAAAGAATAATGATGGTATATATAAAAATAAATTAAAATGTAGAGTTTCACTTATTCCTGAATCAAATCTTACAGCTTCTGCAATAAGTCTATGTAAAAATAACATTAAACTTCCTAGTGAAAAAAATATTAAACCTGTTCGATATAATTCTTTCATCGATTATCACCTTTTTCTTGAAATGACACTTTTATTATAAATTGAGCATCTAATTTTACAACTAAAAATTCAATGGATTAATAAAGTTTTAGTTTTATTTCTAAATATAATCAATTATGACCAATGTATTAGTTATTCTTTAAAATGAGGCATCTACTAAAAGCAATTCCATAGCGAATAGAATAGACTTATTTTTAAATAAAAACCAGATTCCTCCCTATTATCTCCCAAATCTGTGATTGAAGAATATAGATTTAGAAGAAATTTTAAGAATTTGCCCTTTTTATAAAGGCAATATTATGTAGATAAATATATAGTTCATTTATCTACGATTCTTTTTTATAAACCGCATTTACTTCTATAACAATATATTTGAATATCTTCTAACAGTAATATTTTAACATATTTTATAAAACTAGTAATTAATTAGCAAAGTCTCTCCATCTCACACACCCACCTAGGAAACAGCACGGTCTCCTTCAACAACTGTCGAAAAGTTTTTGTTTCGTTTGAATGGGGAAAGTAAATGGATTTGTCGATCATTTGGTTGTAGGCGATGGTTATTTTATTCTCCCATACACCGTACAGTTGGTGATGGAGTTTCCGCGCGTCCCCTAAGCATTTGGCAAAGTAGAATGCATACGTATTTGTATTATTTTGAATTGCAAATATTTTGATGGGACGCATGTTAAGGGTGTCGGAATCTCTCAATACTTTGAAGTCTTCCATTTCCGATTTGGTGAAAGAAAGGTTAAATAGTTTTGCTGCTTTGTCTTGCATCGTCACCTTGCCTTTCAACACGGCAAAATAAATGTAATGGGCTGTGTATGGTTCATCGAATTGAATGGCTTCATCAAATAACATTTGAATCGTTCTCTCCTTCTCCAACAACTTGCATTACTCCTTTATTTGACCTGTCATTTTGTTGTAATTCACAAAAACCGTTCCTGTCGGGCCATTACGATTTTTCGCGACAATAAGTTCTAATCTTTCATTCCCACTATTGAGTGCTCCTGTCCCTTCATCCCCTGTTTCTGCACCTAAGATTTCCGTCATTTGCTCATAATAGGAATCCCGATATAACAAGATCACCACATCCGCATCCTGTTCGATATTTCCCGAATCTCGCAAATCGCTCATAAAGGGGCGTTTATTTTGGCGGGACTCAACACTTCGGTTCAACTGGGCTAAACAAACAACCGGACAATCAAATTCTTTTGCCATTTGCTTAAGTTCCCAACTAATTTGTCCAATAATCGTTGTAGGGTTTCCATTTGGATTACTTGAATGAATGATTTGTAAGTAATCAATAAAAATGATCGGCTTTCTTTCTGGGTGGGTATGAATGAGTCTTCTTACTTGTGCCCGCATTTGGTTTACGGTTAGGCCCGCCCGATCATCGATTTGAATATTCGTTTGACTTAAATCCGTTAAGATCGAAATCCATCGTTCCCGTTGTTTTTCAGAAAAATATTGATATGGGTCCCTCATTTTCAGTCGACTAATTTTTCCACAAGCCGCGATAAGTCGGTCAATCAGCATCGCTTTACTCATTTCTAAGGAGAAGATAATCGGTAGAAAACCCGTAAAACCTGCAGTTAAAGCAAAATAATTCATGACATCTGTTTTTCCCATAGAAGGTCTGCCAGCAATAATCGTTAGTTCCCCTTGTCTAAAACCTACAATTAATTTTTCTAATTCCTTTAAATTTGTAGGAACTACACGGGATTCTTTCATTGGTATGTATGGGCGTTCTGCCATTTTAGCGATTACATTGTTTATATCTGTGTCGACTGTCACTGTCTCCATTTGAAGATTATCAAAGGACTTTTGAATTTCTTCGACGGACCAATTGTGAATCGATGCTTGCAGTAAAAGATTGTGTTTTTCCTTTTCCCTCCACTCTTTTTTTAATAAATCTAAATAAACATCGAACTTTTCTAAATCGGCATAGGTTTGTAAACTGGCTAAGAAGTTAGCTCCCCCTACTTCTTCCGGATTAACCGTTGTTAATAACGTAATATAGTCAACAGGTTGATGCTTTCTAGCTAATTGCTGCATAGACATATAAATGGAACGATGAATTTGGGATTGAAATAGTTCTGGTTGGATATCGCCATCTAATATTAAGTAATTTTCCTTTAGCATCGTACCAAGTAAACTTTTTTCCATAAGCTCTGTACTTATTTCCGATGCCATTGGGATCCCCCTTTCTTAATAGGACAAGCCGTCTTTAGCTTGTCCTATTCGTCTTCTTCACCGGCATTATAATCAAGTACTATCGGTTGAATCGTTCGCTTAACTGGACTTGGCTTCATATCCCTTGCTTCATTTAAGTAATTTTCAAAGTTTGTAGGACTAAATAATGTGCTTGGCCTCAAATAAGACCTCATTTCTTTATTGTTTAACCATTGACTGACCTTCACATCGATCACTTTTTTAAAGTCTTCAACGGTATAACCTTCTTGTAATCTAGCATTAATTAATCTTTTTGTTGCTTGATTATTTATACGAAACTCCTTATAGGCTTTGTTATTTAAATAATGGATAATTTCAGTCATGATTTCGAGATTAGTATTTTGTTGTTTCTCCTTATTTCTTTCTTTTTTAACTGAATCAGCCATTTTGCTTTCTTCGTTAAACTCAAATTGTTCCGTTTGTTCCTCACAATCTGTCTCAGTGGGAAGGTCAATTTGTCTTTCTAAAATACGGGAAAGGACATCATAGTCAATGCGATACCATTTTGTTTTATTAACTTTCATGGCATTGTAAGCCTGAGATGAAACGATTATCCCCTTTCTTTCAAGACTCAAAAATGCTCTACTAATCGTCTTTTCGGACCAAAAAGGAAATTGCTCCCGCCATTTCGTATACGTATGATGGTACCAAGTAAATCCGTCATATTTTAAAGGGGATTGCAACAACCGAAAGTGCAGTTGTTGCAATACAATGGCTTCATTCAGGCCAAGTTTAACTGCGAGAGTCGGTAATACGAGAAGTGGTGACTCATTTAAAAGTAGCTTCACTACCTATTACACCCCCTCATTAATTCATTGCTAAATGGATGGGTTTCTATAAAACTTGCTGCGTTTTGAACAATACGAATAATCCGTTGTACTTTCTCCCAATATTCAAAATTGTGATAGATATATTCACAATAAGCTCTCCATACATTTTTTCCATTTAATAATCGTGCATGTTCATAGAGCCCTTTATCCGTCCATAAAAACACATAATCCTCTTGTTTACTCACCGCTTTAGGATATTCTTTTTTAAACATCTCCAGCTCCTCATCTTCTAGTAAATAGAAATGTTCCCCTTCTTCAAATCGCTCAAGGTGTTTCAGAAAATTTCTCCCTATTTCCTTTGGAAGAACGCTATATAATTTTGCTACTTCCTTTGTTAGTAAGACGGGTTGTTCGTGATATCGAATATTCATCATCATGATTTCTTCTCTCCTTTAGCTTGAGTGAAATTGTTTTTATTTATATGAATCTCGATTTACTCAAATGGAACGTCATAGCTATACAATTCCTTCGCTAAACAATAAAGGAATCGTTCTTTTAATATTTGATCAGCTGCTTTTTGAATAGTGCTGAGGGCATCTTTTACTTCCTTCGAATTTTTAAAATAATAGGAAATATAGTAGTTAAACACTTCCCATGCTTGAATACCTTTCATTAATTGGGCATGTTTAAGCAATCCCTCTTCCGTCCATAAATAAACGTGATTTTCCCATTCGTTTACAGCTTTTGGATACACCGTTTTGAAAATGTTGAATTCTTCATTTTCAATTAAATAATAATGTTCTCCCTCTTCAAATCGCTCTTCATGTTGCAAGAAGTTATTCTCAATATGCCTTGGAGTGGTTTTGTACATCTCGGCCACTTCTTTTGTTAAAAAAACGGGTTCTTTGTGATATTCCAGATTCATTGTCATTTTTAATTCTCTCCTTTGGCTTGAGGTAAAATTGTCTTCACTTATATAAATACCGTCATCAACCTTAAAAGGAGACAAATTGTCTTAAAAAATTTTTTTGCGAATAAAAAAACCTAACAACCGGAGCTTTTGGCAACTTGCGTTAAGATATAAAACACAATAAAAAAGAGTTAACGACCCATATATGATCGTCAACTCTTTTTCTCATATAGACTACTTATTACTTTCCCATTCTTCGCCTAATATCGCGTAATAATATTCGTCCCACCATTCATTTCCTGATGGAATGCATTTTTTAAAATAGCCTTCCCTTCTCATTCCTATCTTCTCCATGATTCGATAGGATGGAATATTTTCTGGCTGACACGTTGCAATAATTCGATGCAACTTCATTTTTTCAAATCCAAAATTTAAAACGGCTTGGGCTGCTTCTGAGGCATACCCTTTATTGTAATACTTCGGATTAAACACCCACCCAATTTCATATGTATGCTCCCCAAAATATTTAAAAAATGCGATGTGTCCAATAACCACATTCTCATTTCTTAATACAACCGCAAATTTCTCAGCTTTTTCCCCTATGTTTTGTTGAATGAACTCTTTTGTTTCTTCTTCTGTAAAGACACCTTCAGGAATATATTTCATCACATTATGATCCGAAATATATTCGTAGACATCTTGCCAATCCTCGACTTCAAACTTACGTATAATTAGTCTCTCTGTTGTTATGTACATTTCATATCCCCCAAATTAATTTCCGATAATACTTGTTTCGATATAAGGGGAGAAATCACCTCTAAAATGGAGCATTTTCATACAACAATTCAAACTGTTACAATATGGAAAAGGACTTTTTATCAGCTCGGTTAAGAATTGGCTCTAAGGGGAGAGAGATATGAGTTTAAAACATGAAATTAGTTTTATATTGTCTAGAAAAACGATAGCTGCAATTATTTCAAGTTCCTTATTCGGCGTGCTATTAGGATTGATTTTCACAATCATTCATTTGGTTAATGATGAATTGGATACTGTTGGGGAATATTTGTTTTGGTTTTTGCAAGCCACTCCAGTATATATGGCATTCAGCTTTCCGATGATTTTCATCTATGGCGCGATTACTTCTACTATAAGTGATTACATAGCACGTTTTCTTTCAAACTATACAAACAAAAAATTCGAAATTTATATATCGTTCGCTTTCCACTTACTTTTCGGTTTAATTTTACTTTGGGCTAGTTTATTAGCCTCTGTTTTATTTTTTATAACGGACTACATTTTACGCCGGAAAAATATCGGGGGCTGGAAAAGCTCTTTTAAATCGTTAGTAATTCTTATAATAGGTTTTATACTATATGCATTTGGTTTGTATATAGTAGATAGTATTATCCATCTTAAGAATCGTTTTCTTGAATACTTGGTTTTCTGAAATATTTATGAAATAGATTAAAAAGGATAGATGGAGAGAATAATAATGTCCTTTCTATCCTTTTTCTACATTCCCAAGAATTTTTATAGTTGTTGTGCAAACGCACTCTAATCATTTAAAAATTCATCAAGTATATATCCCTTCAATTCTTCCTTTACCTCTTCTAATGGTTCATCAAGTAATTCACCGATAATGTTACTTCCGGGAATTTTTTTTGAAATGGGCATTCCTAGAAAAGTACGTTCACATTCCCATATTTTGATAGTATGTATGTCAATAAGTTCTTTATTTTTCTCGGCGATTGCAATTGAAACCGAGGAACTGTATCCAGGCATAAATGGGTCGTTGCCCTCTTGATGGAATCCCGCATCAAAAACGAAACCTTTTTTAGCAAAAGTAGGTTTATACTCTTTTAACAGACTCTCGGTGTATCCTTTTAATGCCAATTCCGTATTTTTGATCTTTTCCATTAGTTCTTCCGTGAAATCCGTTTGTTGAAATTTCATCACAAATCCCTTCCTCACTGAAATAGGAATTACCACTAGTTGAGCAATTACTTAGTTCACACCTATCTGTGACTCTTATCTTTTAATCATATAATGTACGTGACAAGAGCGATTACTATAAATAACACCGAAAATGTGATGAAATAATAACCCCAACTCTTTTTACCTTTTTTCTCCATTTCTTCTATTCCGATAATTAAAAAAGCACACCCAAGTAATAGGGCCGATAAAGGACTATATGAAAAGTCGTCTGTAGTTAAACCGTATAATGAAATCGCTATAACTGATATAAACAATATTACTTTAATAATTTTCAATAGATCACCCCCTATTTCGAAAGATAAACCTATAATTCTATAAGCAGTTTTGAAGTTAAAAAGACATCGGACCTGTACTTGATTTAGTAGATCAACTACGTTAACTAAATTTTACTACTTAACATAAATAGCGGATACAAAATCAGTTTATTATTTGTTCTTAATTATTGGAATTAATTTATCATTTTCGATTGGTGAAGACAGTACGATTAATGTTGTTGAATCTCCGTAAATCCCCATCTCGTTTATGGCAGCTTCAAGGGATTGAAGGGTTTCCGTCACTACTTTTACTAAAAAGTTATATTGGCCACTAATTCTATGTAATTCCACTACATCCTTTGATTGATTGCAGAATTCTACAAAGTTTTCACAGCTTTTCGTATGGAATAACAGGAAGGCTGATATCGGTTTGTTTATTTTTTCTGCTCTTACAATCGCCCGATAATGATCAATAATTCCCTTTCCCTCCATTCTGCGCACTCGCTCTGTAACTGCAGGCTGAGAGAGAGCTACTTCTTTTCCAAGTTCAGTCATGGAAATTCGACCTTTCTCCTGTAAAATCAAAAGGATTTCTTTATCCAATTCATCCACAATAACGACCACCTTTATTTTTTAAGTAAATTACTTAAAATAAAATTAATTTAAAACTAATAGCACTTTATAAACTGGATTTTCCTATATAACTCCTTCTTTTCATTATATAAAATAACCCTAGAAGTTAATACTTTTATAAAGGAGTTAGGACAACATGGGGATCAATGAATTATTAAGTTCAACTCAGATTGGTAACTGGCACTTGAAAACAAAAATTGTAATGGCACCAATGACACGGAGCTTTGCTAATAACGAAACAGGTACTGTTGGTGAAGATATTGTCCACTACTACCGGAAAAGAGCAAAAGACGGGATTGGGCTAATTATTACAGAAGGCATTAATCCTTCTCCTAGAGGCAAAGGTACTTTTGGTGTTCCTGGGCTATATACGAACAGCCAAGTAGAGGCATGGCGGAAAGTAACGGAAGCTGTTCATGAAGAAGGTGGGACGATTGTTGCCCAACTTTGGCACGTAGGAAGGTTGACACATCGAGAACTGACTGGAGGATTGCCACCACAAGCACCCTCTCCTATAAAGGCTGATGGACTTGTTCATCGATTGCGGAAACCATATGACATTCCTGAAGAAATGACTTTAATGGATATCAAGGAAGTTATTCAAGACTATGCTTCAGCTGCTCGAAACGCCATTAAGGCCGGTTTTGACGGAGTTGAAATCCATGGAGCCCATGGTTACTTAATTGATCAATTTAATTCTGAAGTGACGAATAAACGGACGGATGAGTACGGGAGCAATTTACAAAATCGCTTAACCTTTATGAAGGAAGTATTAATGGCGGTTATTAATGAAGTTGGTAAAGATAAAACCATTATACGATTTTCCGAAATAAAAGATGATATCCCAGGTTATAGATGGGCTAAGCCTGAAGAGAATATAAAGGCTTTTATTCAAGTATTTCACGAAGTAGGGCTCCAAATTATACACCCTTCCACAAATGACTTTACCGAAAAAATGGCGAATGATATGACTTTTCATCAACTCGTGAGAAAATATTGGGATGGTATGATCATTGGGGTCGGAAATTTAAATCCAGACACTGCATCTAAAGCGATTGCGGAAGGTACTATTGACCTTGCTGCCTTTGGACGTCCTCTACTTGCAAATCCGGATTTCGTTCAAAAAATAAAAGAAGGACGTCCTCTAAAACCCTATGAATCAGCAATTGATTTAAAATACTTGAATTAATAAGACTTTAACCGAGCGTTGGGCTACGTTTGTTCAACGCTTATTAGCATCTGCTTCATACTTTTAACAATCCCCATGTGCAAACTTTCATGGTTCATATGGAAAACGACCATGTCCCCTAATGTTTTCATACCTAAAAAGGATTCTTTTAGTCGTTCGTCTAGGTGTCCTTTACAAGCTTGTTCAATCGCATGTACTTGTTGTTCCAACTGTTTTATTAGTACTTCCATTGACGGAGGTTGCTCTGTCCAATTATCAGGTTTACTCCCGCTCGGAAACATCAAATGATAAGATAGAGGCATTTGTCTTTCCAGGTGAACTGCGGGAAACATTGTATTATCCCACCCTACTAAAATATGACCGGCATTCCAGCGGATATTATTATGATGGCCATTTGGAATTTGGTCCGCTATCTCTTCAGGTATTGTCCGAAGAAAATCAACAGTCCATTTACGCCACAATTTCATTTGTTCAAATAATTGTTCTTCCCTCATTATGAGTCCCCCTTATTTCCTGCCCTTCTTCATTAATTCGATTATGTAAAAAATTTGGGTGATGATAAAGGAACCAAAAATAATGAATAGAATACATAGAACTACATCACCTTCGACTAAATTACCGAATACCAACGGAATTAAAAACATGAGTAGTAACCCTGTAAATACCGTTAGAAAAAACATACTAATATAACGTCCCATCGCTACATCCCCCTTTCCCTATACTAGTTCTCGCTGTACATCCAACTTTCCTTCCCCAAAGGAAGGGGGTATAATCCCTTTTCGAAATCATGCCCCCTTCTGTTTTCGTTATTTATCAATCACAATGGATAATTTATAGTTCGCATGTTCGTTTAACGCGGTCAAAAAATGATTCAACACTTCGTTGGAAGGAAATCGACATTCAAGAAGGTAACAGCCTTCCCCACTAATTTTATAATTATGGATGATGTGTTGTTCTTCGGTTTTAATAAACGCCAAATAAGGCTGGTGATAGGTGCTTTGCGTAAAGATTGTAATAAAAGCATGAATGGGACATCCTAATTTTACTTGATTCACTTTAACGGTATACCCTTCAATGACGCCACTATCCTCTAGTTTCGCCACCCTTGTCGAAACAGCGGGCCCCGTTAAATGCACTTTCTCCCCTAACTCTTTCATAGTGAGCCGGCTGTTTTTGGATAGTTCATCTAAAATCAGCATGTCCGTATGATCTAACATTTCACAAACTCCTTTCATTAATAAAGTCAAACAAGCAAAAGACTTTATTTATTCTATGTATCCACAAATAGGTCTTAATATAGAATATACATGAATCAACGAATATCTCAAAAAAGGAGTGAATGAATATGAAGATACATCAAATTCGAAATGCAACGATTGTTGTTGAATATGGAGGGAAAAGGTTTTTAATCGACCCAATGTTAGCGCAAAAAGGAACTTATCCTCCTTTCCCTAATTCACCAAGACAAGATCAAAATAATCCGATCGTTGAGTTGCCCACTTCCATTGACAAGATCGTTCAAAATATCGATGCGGTTATTGTTACCCATTTGCATTTAGACCATTGGGATGATGTTGCTAAAGAAGCTTTGCCAAAGGATATGAAAATTTTCGCTCAAAATGAAGAGGATGCTACAGAAATTCGGAACGCCGATTTCCATAATGTCGAGGTTTTACAAAAGGATACAGCCTTTGAAAATATCCAATTAATAAAAACAAAAGGCGAGCATGGAAGAGGAGAAATTTTAAAACTTGCAGGCCAAGTGTGTGGCGTTGTCTTCAAACATGCAACGGAAAAAACGTTATATGTTGCAGGAGATACAGTGTGGTATGAAGGAGTTCACGAAGTAATCGAAACCCACAAACCGGCCATTATTGTCGTCAACGCTGGAGATAATCAATTTCTACAAGGCGGTTCCCTCGTTATGGGGAAAGATGACATTTATGAAGTGTATAAGGCTGCTCCTGAAGCAAAAATCATTTCGGTTCATATGGAAGCCGTCAATCATTGGACATTGTCTCGGGAAGAATTAAAACATTACATTGAAGAAAAAGGTCTCTCATCCAATGTTTTAGTGCCATACGACGGTGAATCTTACTCATTTTAAAGGTAATAAAAAAGTGCACAACTCGATGAAGGGTTCGTGCACTTTCTTATATACTTTTATTCAACTTTATACCCCCTTTCGTTAATCCTCTAATTTTGCTACCCCTAATGCAAGGTGCTCCCAAAGTAACTGTTCTACTTTTTCCGCAAGTTCATTGGAACAGTTGATAACTAAAACGACCTCTGAATGCTTTCCCTTTAACACTCTTTGTCTTCTATGGATAACTTTATTAATAAAGTAATCAATCAAAAAACCAATCACAAACCCAACCGCTCCACCGATCAACCCCCAATAAATCGGACCCCACTCTAATTGAAAGCCGATACTTGCTCCAATAACCGCAAACGCCGTTCCAATGGCAGCTCCCTTATCAAACAAACTTATACCGTCAGCCCGATGAAGTGAATCAAATAATCTTCTCTCCTGGGCTCGGTTCACAAGCGGGACAGCGAGAATATCACTTTTTTGTACCCCTAATTGTTCTATTGCGGTAATCGCTAACTCAAGATATGTTGAATGCTCAAAGGTAGAAATTATTTGCAATGGATTACACCTCATCAGATGTTGGTATTTTTATTCGATATTGGTTGTAGTTCTTTCTCAAAAATGTTCGTTGTTCGCTATCATATAATTTATTGTTTTCCACTGTATTGATGTAAGCATCATAAACGCCAAAGCCAATCTGTGACGGAATAAATAAAAACCATTGTGGGTTCAGGACTTCAGTCGCTTTGCTAATCTCACCCATGAATAGGAACTGAACTGCGACAAGAACATTAGAAAAGTAGACAAAAACAATCATAGAAGACACCATAAAAATGGCTGTAATAACTCGGTGAATATACAATTGACCTAATCCTGGTGTTAAAAAAGACCAAAATACTGCCATGGTCGGTCTTCTTTTATCTAAATAATTCACTTCTACAGCTCCAATAACGTAAGAATTAAAATTAGCATTTTCCCTTTCCGCTAATATGAAAACTTTGTTCATATCCACAGCAGTCCGATAACTGTCCCAAATACCGAAAATATAAACTGGGAGATACAAAAGGAGCCACCTTGGTTCTAACACTTCCTTCGCCATTTTAAAGTTTCCGGTAAACGTATAAATGATTCCGTAATTTAAATGAGCCATATTGTTCACAAGAAGTTCCCATAAAATAAGGGCATAACCTCTTAAATATTTCGATAATAGGAGATGGCCAAAACCAGGAAAGGCAGCTGACCACCAAGCAATAATATAAGGGTTTCGTAAATGAAGTTGGGTTGTTCCAACTAAACTTACATGGGCTTTATAACGTCTGACTGTATTATCATTAGTAAAATTCCTCATACTACTACACCCCCTTAAAAAAATGTATTGCTTATATTGCTTTCTCTAATCTACATATCCATTTATAAAATGCCAACACAACAACAAGGAGAATCGGGTAACAAGGTGCTGAATAAGCTAATTTCCACCAGCCATAATGAAAGTAGCCCCAAGGTTCCGGAAGCAAGGCAAGTGCTTCATAAATTGTACACCCGATGGACCATAAGATGAGATAAAGGAAACGCTTAAAAAAAGAAGCGTGAAACGGGAAACGATTCAAAAACAACAGAATAACAGGCGGAGTCAAAAATGTTCGTACCGGTAAATCTGACCATTCAATTTCACTACTGTCAAAATACCAGTAAGCATTATATCTAGAACCTAAATAGAGGTCGACAAATAATTGAAACACGACGGTAAACATCCACATATGTACGATTTGATTTTTAGTTAGTCGTTTAACAGTCATAAAAGCAACTGTGTTAAGTAGGATAACCGCAATAATAAGTCCGATCATAACTAAATAGAATCACCTCTTTAGACACTATTCTTTACTAAAACTTTATTAAGTATTCCGCACCTTTCTTTCAAGCACTAAACATCTTCATTTAAATGCAATAACCCTCTTTCAAAAAATGAAAGAGGGTTTAAAGCGTTCTTAATTTGATCATTAGGTTTACTATTTTTAACGCATATTCATTGGTAGAGATTTTTCATCTATTTCTTTTAATATTTCATGTAAAAATTCCTCTAGGGACATTGTTTTTTGCACGTTCTGCTTATATTCCCTAACTGTAACTGTTTGGTCTTTTTGCTCTTTAAGGATATGCACTATGTACATATGTATTTTATAGGAAAAGGTGGTTGAAGATAATACCATTTAGAATCCAATTGAAAAGTTAATGCCTAATAGATGAAAAAATAAAAGAAATTACTTAAGATGAGAATAGGTTAAATTATTAATAAATGGGAAAAAGAGTGATTATTATGAAAACTAATGGCTTTCTCGTTTTGAATTTCATTATTTTGTTTGGTATAGGGGTTTATTTAATGGTTTATAGTTTTTCTGCGCATGTGGAATTAAAAACAGGGATTCCTATAATATCAGGTCTTTTAATGGGTTTTTCCATCTATTCAACCTATCGAATACAAAAGCAAGCAAAGCATTAGTTTGAACAAGATCATTTTTTTATCCGCGCTCATGATACATATGCAAAACTGATTTTCTAGATTAAACCAAACCATTATCCCATATCAATTTGGAGGGGAAACATGACAACTACTTATGTCCATTGGGGAGAATCAACGGTTAAATTAACATGGAAGAAAAGTGACGTACTTCCGCAAAAAAATCTAATCACAAGTGTCCACGGTTTTTGTTTTCAAGATGGGAAATTATTATTGGTTCATTTAAACAAAAGAGGATGGGATTTTCCTGGAGGACATATCGAGCCTGGTGAAACACCTGCCCTTTGCCTTAAACGAGAAGTACTGGAAGAAGGTTATGCAGAAGGCGAATGTCAATTGTTAGGACACATCATTGTTGACCATCACGAGAATCCTCTTTGGAACGAGGACAGCTCATACCCTAAAATTGGTTTTCAACTATTTTACAAAATGAATATTACAAAATTGCACCCTTTCGAAGGGCGATTTGAATCTTCGAGGCGTATATTCGTGAGGCCTCAAGACATTTCCTCATATCATCACGAATGGAACATTCTTTATCAAGAAATTTTGAACTGTGCGCTTACATAGGAATTCCCTTCTTCTTTCCGTTGCCATTGAACCATATATTTTTTGAAAATTATGTATAAAGAATTATGCTTTTATTTTCCAAATTAAATTTCCCATGTTATAATCTAATTAAATTAAGAGTACATTAAAAAAGACTACTCGATGTGTGCCATCAAGTAGTCCTAGCAATTTAACAGATTGCTTCAAGGGCAATCAGCAACACAGTAAAGAGTAAACCGTATGCTTGGTAGGCGGGCGGTTTACTTTTTTTGTGTGAACGTGTAGGACAATGTAAGAATCATCACTACAAGAACAGCCACATCAATCGTAAGAGACAACGCTTCTATACTCATCAATCTATATCACCTCCTAATCGATTACTCTTTCGGAAATGATGTAGATTATGTTTCAGTCATCGTCATAGCAACACCCCCTCTCCTCAAAGAGTAGAGGAAAAACGAGTGCTGACCGCCCACAAAACCCTATTAAATCGCTAACCTTATTATACCATTCTTTCTATTATAATACTTAGTCAAAAATCTGATTATTCTTAAATTTATTTCTCCCAAAATAGTAAATAGGTCTATTTCGTAATGGGATAGACATAAAAATAGATGGTTTCCTTTCTACCAAGAAAACCACCGAAGATTATTTTCTCATTACTCGTTCATTATTTCTTCAATCACTTCAGCCAACGCATCTGCAGTTCTATAAGCCTCTTCAAATGTATTTTCATGCCCCCCTATGTTTAACGATAAAGAATGATCATGAAGATCTTGGTTGTATGTGTTCCGAGGATTCTCCCCTTTTTCAAATACGCCTTTAGATAAACCGGGATATAATTTTTCTAGCTTTTCATGGAGACGTTCGGCAAATGCTTTGTTCGCTTCATAATTATCATTAATTTTTGATACAAAAAAAGAAATCTTTGCGTAATCCTTTCCGTCAATGTTTACCGTTGTATAGGATCTTTTTTGGGAATCTCTGTGTATGTCCAAAACCATTTTTATGCTTTTATATTCATTTAATGTTTCTTGCAACTTTAGCCTTGAAACGTTATAAGCGTTGGAAAAGGATAAATTTTGGTCTTCTAATATTCCTAAAACATCGGTATCATCGTGTATATTACTAATATTATTTTCCTTCAATGCTTTACTTAACTCTTTTCCAACTAATGTAACATTCTTCGTTTCGCTATAAGTATCTGCAGCACTTTTAGGTTCCTTTACGTTATAGGTCTCGGTATTATGTGTGTGATAAATGTATACTAACGGATCCTTTTCATCAATTGCCGTTGACAACGCTTCACCCCCAGTATTCGTGAGGATATTTGTCATTACCTCTTTTCCGTTAAATAAAAAGAACCATGAGAAAGATAGTGTGAAAAATAAAATACTACTTGTTACGGCGGATAACCTTTTTACCTTTCCATTTCGATTCATTCTTCTCGCCTTTTGTCTAAGTTTGGCTTCAGTTAAAAAAATAAAGTCTTTACTTGGATGCTGCGGGTAACTTTCTTTAATCATATCCAATAATTCTTTGTCATTTTGCATTTGTCAAAACCTCCCTTGCATCAAAATGTAGTTTCCGCTTTAGCTCTCTCAAGGCTCGATGATAATCTACTTTCACTTTGGATTCACTACAATGCAGAATTTCGGAAGTCTCCTTTATGGAGAATTCATGAATACCACGAAGTATTACAACTGCTCGATAATTAGGTTTCAGTTTCGAAATCGCCTCATGAATTAATTGTTCCATTTCAGTAATTTCAAATTCTTCATCAGGTCTCTTCTCCTTTGATTCCAACTGTGAGAAAAATCCTTCTTTAAAAACCGAAATAAATTTCTTTTTCCTGTAATGATCCACTGCTACATGTTTTGCTATGGAAAAAATCCAAGTTTTTAAATTGTTTCCGTTTTTAAAATGGGGTAAGTTTTTTAAAACACGAATAAACACTTCTTGTGTTAAGTCCTCGGCATCATTTTGATTACCTGAAAAATAGACAAGGAATCTAAACACGTCTAAATAATGATCGTTGTAAATAATAACAATAGAAGACTCTAAGTTTTTTAAATCGACCAATCTTTTCCCCCCTTATTATGAATTCACGTATTATTCGTTTAAGCCCATTAAAAAGTTACAATTATTTCGTTTAAAGTTTTAATTTATTTATGTACCCTTCTAGCTAACCTTCAGTTTTTCCTATCTTAAATATATATTCTTCTCAACCCTGCAAGTACTCCAATAAAAAAAGCGCTTATCCTTTACTCGGATAAACGCACCCACCTTGTTAAATTTCCCTTCACCATATATTCGAAATAAGACGAGCCACCATTCTTGGTAAAAACATTACAATGTTCCAAACTACTTCAAATAGGAGTTCGAATTGAATATCACTGTAAAAACGTTCTTTCTTTGCTTTATTTCTTTTTCTCCCTTTCATCCTCAATCCCCCAAACACTTCAATAGTTGCGGCTAACTACCAAAAGCTTTACACCTTTATTTTGTTACTGATCTAGCTCCAAAGGTAAAAATGCATAATCTCCGTCCTTTACGATATCGCAATAACGAACAGAAATCGGATGTTTAAAAATAGGTCCATCCATTACTGTAGTATGGAATTCTCCACCTTCTCCGCAAGGGTCAATACCACGAGCTTCAAGCTCTTTCACATATTCATGCGTAAATGTTCGCCCTAAATCGTCCTCTCGCATGCCAAGTGATAAATTAACCGTTACAATAACCGTTACAAATCCTAAATCGATGAATTCTTCGACAACTGCACGATGGTCCATTTCCCATAACGGCATCCTAAGCTTTAAGCCAACTTCATTCGTAACCTTTTCATGCCAACAGCCATGTTCAGGTATATCAATATCTCCCGTTACTAACACTTCTGCTCCTTGTTTTTTCGCCTTTTCTAAAAGGCTTATAAAGACTTTTTCATAATCTGCCCAACTTGCAGCAGCTGCGTAAATAGGTAAACCGATAGAACTCGCTTGTGCACGGATGATTTCTGGAGGCATTCCATGGGATCTGGAACGTTTTCCCTCCTCCTCCATCATGACAATCAGTCCAATTGCTTTCCCCGCTTTCATTGCTTTAAATAAAGCTAACGTACTATCCTTCCCTCCACTATAAGATGCTATAAATTGATGACCGTGAACACTCTTTTTCCAATCCTTTAATTCTTCCATTCATCTCTTACCCCCTTTATTTTCATAAACTGCATCGCTCTATACGTTAAATTTTATCACGATTTACTTAAACAAATAGGCTAATATCTTAATCGAAAAAAATAATTAAAGGAGGCTCATTTTAAGGCGATTCTCTATCAAATCTGTCTATCAGAAAGTGAGCTATTGAAAAAAACCCGTTATAATGAACGAGTTTTTTTCATAGATATGAGTTGTTTTTTAGAGGTTTTATTTTCTTAATTCTTTTTCAGATTGACTAGTTAAAATTTGTTCTAAGTCTTTCTCCAAAATAAATACTTCGATTCTTTCTCCTGTATTCGTACTTATGTCAGAATGGGAGGAAAGAACTTTACATCCTGTACTTTCTTCTACAATTCTTTCGTGCTCTGCACTATAAAGTTCACGAAGTAACGTTCTCATTTGCTTAACGAGTTTTTTACCCGTATCGTTACGAACAAGGTGCTTCTCTTCCACCGTCAGAACACCTTTGAATCGAGTAATGAGCATGTCTTTTATAATATAGGTTTTAGCCTCTTGTGGGCCTTTTCCGATCAATTCCCGCTGAAATTTAATAAATGCCTCACTAATTTCAGCTTCTAGTTTCTTTTTTGAACTTAACATACTGCCTCCAATTGATAAATTGACTTTCCTTTTCTAGTTGAGCTTAATATATCCCGATCATTCTTTTTCTAAGCAACAACTACTATCTTGATTTCCCAAATCTATCAAAAGAAAACTTCCAATATCATCATCTCTTCACCTGCTCTCTCCAAACAACGCTTACGAGGTTAGCTGTCGGGTTTGGATGGTTAGAGTCACCCTACCTCTTATGAGGATTCACCCCTAAACATTGGTTCCCCCGATTCAAAATTTGAATTCAGCGAATGAGGTTAAAATTGACTTTATAATACTATTAGAAAAAATGGTTGTAAAGAACATTTATTGGATAAAACATGTACTTTCCATCCTCATTATAAACATCGTTTTATGTAATAAATAGCACTTTTCGACTATTTACAGATTATCAATCTAGAAGTATATTTCTTTCATAAATTAATTATCGGCCTAATCCTGGTACCAGGAACGGAGGAACCAATCTTTTGGGGTTAATTCTACAGTTAGTAGAAGGGATGAGAAACTCTTTCGCCATCCTACCCGTCAGCTAACTTCGTCGGCTAAAGCGAAGGAGGTCATAAAGACCGCCTTATTTCAGGGGGCTTTTTTTGTTGGATTTAACAGCAAAAAGGCAGCTTGATTGTACGTAGGTCTTTTTATTATGCCTATTAATTGAAAAAGTACCATGGAAGACAGAACACAGAGACGGCTGATTGCTTGCTAGGTGTTAAGTAGACCAATGATGCTTTTTCTCCATTACATGAGCAACTTACAAATCATTCAAAGGGATAATCGTGAATTTTATTCACTTTTGAGCTTGATTGTTTTGTGCTGCTACATGCCGGAGAAAGAGTGTTATTGGTCTTTTTATTTTGCAAAAGCTTTTCAAGATCATTTAAAGAAGGGATACACATGACAAACAATTTAATTGTATGTAGCGAAGCGTTTTACGATGCAATCGTGTCACTAACCGATTCCGAGTCTCCTGTAGAAGTAATGTCCTATGAGCAATCCCTATTAAGCCATATTCAAAAAAGTGATTCTAGCAAAATGGACTTTATCAATTTAGTTGATAAATTAATCGATTACGAAAACGTCTATATCATTCCTCGTTCTGAAAATGAGGGTTTTAATTTAACTTTATTCTTTTCTGAAATGGGAACAAAAGTGATCGTTGCCGTCACCCATCAAAGTCGGTATATACCCATTTATAAAATGTTGGGAGCCAAAATTGTCGTGACAACAAGTCAAGGTGATGCCGCCTATAGTTGGTTACATCACATTACTTAAAAAACGATATTCATCGCTTTAAAATTCAATCCATTTTGACATGTAGAAGAAAATATTATGAAGAGGAGCAATCAAAATGATTTCATCTATCAAAAGGGTTTTAATTGGAAAACCGCTGAAATCAACTGAACTTGGTGAACAAAAACTAAACAAAGCGAAAGCATTAGCTATCTTATCTTCGGATGCCCTATCATCCGTAGCATATGGTCCAGAACAAATCCTAATTGTTTTGGCAACATTAGGCGTATTGGCATATTGGTACTCTCTCCCTATTGCATTGGGTGTTTTAATTCTTTTAGTAGCGCTTATCTTGTCTTATAGACAAATTATTTTCGCTTATCCTCATGGAGGTGGAGCGTATGTCGTATCAAAAAGCAACTTAGGCATAAATTCAGGTTTAATTGCAGGGGGTTCCCTTTTAGTAGACTATATATTAACGGTAGCCGTAAGTGTCTCTGCTGGTACCGATGCGATTACATCTGCATTCCCAGCGTTACACCCTTTTAATGTAGAAATTGCGGTTATTTTTGTAGTTCTACTTACCATTTTAAATTTAAGGGGAGTCACAGAGTCTGCCTCTATATTGGCATACCCCGTCTACTTATTTGTGCTTGCTTTATTTATTTTAATCGCTGTGAGTATTTATCATATTGTAACAGGTCAAGCTACACCAGCATTGCATACTGAAATGGGTACTCCTGTTGCGGGGGTTAGTTTGTTTATCCTTTTAAAGGCGTTTGCCTCTGGTTGTTCTGCTCTTACAGGAGTTGAAGCGATTTCGAACGCCATCCCTAATTTTAAAGATCCAGCACCAAAGAACGCGGCGAAAACCTTATTAATGATGGGTGGCTTACTAGCGGTATTATTTACAGGGATTGTATTTTTAGCTTACTTTTACGGAATCTCTCCAAGTGCCGAAGTAACCGTCGTCTCACAAATTGCAGAAGAAACATTTGGACGTAATTTCATGTACTTCTTTATTCAAGGAACTACAGCTTTAATATTAATCTTAGCTGCAAATACGGGTTATTCTGCTTTCCCATTACTTGCCGTTAACCTTGCAAAAGATAAGTTCATTCCAAGAATGTTTCTTGCAAGAGGAGACCGATTAGGTTATTCAAATGGCATTATCATACTTGGGGCTGCTTCGATTATTTTAATTTTTGCTTTTCAAGCACAAACGGAACATCTTATCCCACTGTATGCAGTAGGTGTGTTCATTCCATTTACCCTTTCTCAAACCGGGATGATTGTAAAATGGATTAAAGAAAAACCGCAAGGATGGGTTCCGAAATTAATCATTAACTCCATAGGCGCTATCATTAGTTTTATTGTGACAATGATGTTCTTTATCACTAAATTCGAACAAGTCTGGTCAATCTTTATATTTTTACCTATTATCATTTTTGCTTTCCATCGCATTAGAAAACATTATCGTGATGTCGGTGACCAACTTAGATTTACCAACCATCATGAACTAAAGGCCATTAATGGAAATGTAATGATCGTTCCGGTCGCTGGTATGACTCGAGTGGTCGAGAATTCCTTAAATTATGCGAAAGCTTTTTCGCCTGACCAACTGTATGCCGTCTATGTTTCTTTTGATCGAGAGGATGAAAAAGCCTTTGAGGAAAAGTGGAAGAAGTGGCAGCCTGATGTAAGATTAGTAACCTTGCATTCTCAATATCGAAGTGTCATTCATCCACTGATGAAATTTATTGATATCGTTGAACATAAAGCAAGTGAATCCAATTACCAAGTCACGGTAATCATTCCTCAATTTATTCCGAAGAAAACATGGCACAATATTCTTCACAACCAATCGGGGATACTTATCCGTTCTTCCTTATTGTTCCGAAGAAACGTCGTCGTTTCGACGGTACCGTACCATTTGAAAAAATAAATGAAAAGAGACAACTTTCTATATGTGAAAGTTGTCTCTACTTCTATTAATGATGATGTTCATGCCCTTCGATTTGACTTTGTTGTCCTTTTTGTAAAAAGTCCAATTCACTTTTAGAAAGACTGCCCACAACAAATTGTTTTTGTGGAACGATAATCGATCCATTATTGCCAGCATGTACTTTTACAAAATAGAGACCGTCACTATTAAAATCTTTACTAATTCCATACACACCGTTGCCTAAATCAAAGGCTTCTTCCATATAATATGTGACCGTTCCATCTTGTTTCCAAATTTCAAAATGGACAAAATCTGCATCTTCTACTCTTTCCCCGTGTTGTGTCAGAATGACTTTAATTGTCTCTTTTTCATTGGCTGAAAATGTGTCAGGAATAATAATTTCTGATTGAAGGGGCGATTCTTCTTTATAGAGCTTGGCAACGTCCGGTTTCAGGGAACATCCACTAAGCATCACAATGAAAAGAAACATCCATATCATTTTTTTCTTATGCATTGAAAAACATCCTAACTTTCGAGATTCTTTTAATAATCAGCCAATCTATTAAGAAAACAATAATAAGAGACAATCCAACTAAAGGAAACAGTATACCGAGCGCAATCATCAATAATAGGAAGAGCTTCATTTTCTTTATACTAATGGCCTTCGGAGCCCCTAAACTATGTGTCGGCTTCCGTTTCCACCAAAGGTAAAATCCACTTACGACAACAAAAATAATCCCTAAACAAATGACAAGACTAATAAGTTGGTTGATGAGACCAAATTGTGTTCCTTTATGTAATGTGATTCCCCAAGCGATGATTTTCCCCATTACGCCGTAGTTATCATAACGATAATCAGCAAGCACCGCACCAGAATATTGGTCGATATGAATCGTTGCTTCATCCTGTGCTTTTGGAGGAAAGGCAGATAATGTGAATACCCCTTCTTTACCATTTGGGAAAATGACCGTATAACTCGGATGCATCCCTACTCGATTGGCGACCTCTACTACATCGTCAATGGAAATGGGTACATACCCTTCCACTTCAGACTTCGGTACTTCTAAATTTTCCGCCGCCCAAGGGACATCGGCAATTTCCTTTGTTTTTACATTGGACGTTGGGGCATTACCAATCCAAACAGATGGTGGATACCCTTCTCCTGTATTCGTAACGATTGTCTGAAATTGATTTCCCCATAATCCGGACCAAGGCAATCCGGTCATAATAAGAAATAACATTCCTGCTGTGATCCAAAAGGCAGGTACTGCATGCATGTCTCTTCTGAAAACCTTTTTTCCTTTCGATAGCCTTGGAAACAGCACTCCCGACAGGTCCTTTTTCTTCCTCGGAAACCATAAGAAAAGGCCTGTCACAATGAGTACAATCGCCCAGCAAGCAGCTAATTCTACGATTCGGTCTCCGATTGTTCCCGCCATTAATTCTCCGTGAAATTCTTCAATTCGATCCATGATTCGATCATTATTATTTAATTCACCAAGGGACTCCCCTGTATACGGATCTATAAAAACCGTTAACGACTCATCATTGGAAATGATGCCCACTTCACTTGAACGTTCGTCATTTTCTCCTGGACGATATTGGGTTACGACGGCATCCGGGTACAGTTTTTTCACTTCTTCTATTTGCGCAGAAGCGGAGATTTTCTCCCCTTGTGGGTTTACCTCATAATAATCTTTATAAATGACTTGTTCAATTTGTGGCTTAAATAAATAAATGGAACCTGTAACGGCGAGAATGATTAGGAAAGGAGCAAAAATAATCCCTGCGTAAAAATGCCATCGCCATACCGATTTATATAGGGCCGCTTTCGTTGTTTTTTTACTTTTTTCTTCTAGACGATTCGTTGTTTCATCCATGCCTAGCCCTCCTTACTTTTTAATGCTGATGGAAGAAAATTTCACCTTTAACAACAACCATTTTTCGGATGCATTTCATCAACGATTGCTTGAATGGCTTCATCAAAACTATAAATGGTCCCACCAAACCCTTTTCGGAATTGTTTTGCTTGTTTCTTTGATTCAAAAACAATGACCTGTGGTTGGCAACAATTCAGTTGGATATCCGCATTCAAAAGATAGATAGCCGTTTTTGCACTGATTGTTGTATCTTTTAAAAAGTCTCGGCAAATCATTTGAGAGACGTCCTGCTCAATATCCTTATATCGCAAAAGCGCGCAATGGGGACAACAAGCTTGCTCAATTTGTTGGTTCTTTTTGATTAATTGCACTGCCATTCTTGAAGTCGGTTCTTTTAAACAGTACGCACATCGATTTAATAAATTTGGAGTTTGTACAACAAGGGTAATCCCCTTGGATGTTTTAGAAACCTTTTGTTCATCGATTAAAGGTTTAATATCCCGATAAACTGTCATTTCTGAAACTCCTAATCTTTCACTAATTTCAGAAACTCGCAATGTCCCTTCTTGTTCTAACCATGTTAAAATTTGTTGTTGTCTTTTGATAGGTAACATTTATCTCCAACACCTACTTTTATTGTAATGACACGATTCTTCTACACCATTATAGATTTAATCATTAGGGATAGGTGATAAATTTTGTGAATTAATGTTGAACTTTAACAAATTTGCAACAAATAACTCCCTTTTAATACGCCTGAAAACATAAAAAAACCTAACAACAAACGCGTTACGCATTGTCGTTAGATTTTGTATCCATATGTCAATATTCTCTATCCGAACACGGTTATTGCCTCTAAAAGATCACCGATAAAATATGATATAACTACATTTAGGACAGCTAAAAAGATGATTGAAATGGCAATCGAATGATTTTTTAACATATCCCCATTCACAAACTTCATTTTCGGGATAGCGAAATCCTTTTTTACTTGGTTTAAAACATCATTTATGTCTAATAACACTTCCAGATAAACAAAGAAAAACGGAAGTCCGATTAACCAAACGCTTTCACCCATAGAACTCATCGGGAAGAACAGCACCATCAAAACAACCCATACCATGAATACTATTTTGAGCAGTGACCTGATGATGACCGTAATCAACTCCCAATTTAAACAACCTAAAGCGATAAATAAACCAACCGCTATAATATTCATTTGGATGACCGATTCCAAAAGCTCACTATACGTTGTTCCTTCAAGGGCTTTCACCCATAAAAATAGCGATGATAAATAAATTACGATACTGACTATTAAGAATAAAAATACTTTTGGAAGACTTAACAAATGTTTACGATTTTCTACTTTCTCCCTTTTAATCCTTTCAGCTCTCGATAACATTTTAACCTCCCCATATATCAATTGGAATGCATTTATGTATTCAAAATCGTTTCCCTAAATAAAAATCAAAGCCCCGCCAAAATGAGGCTTTCCTTTAATATACCAATAATTGACACAATTACCCAACAATCTTTTGATAAGTTCCCTCATCACAGATGATAAATAATTTCGCTCCGTCAGGAATTTGCTCATGATGACGGCGGGCAATGTCTAAAGAGCTCCCTTCTGAAATTAAAATGGCGCCCATATCAAACAACTCGATTGAAGCATCCCGGTATGTTTTCCATTCGGGTTTGGCGTTAATCTCATAAAGATTCTCCCCGTCGGTGTTGCTTAAAATTTGCTTAAATAACTTACTCGAACCGTGATGGAGGGCTGCTTGCGCCATCAGTCGGGAAACCGAATCGTTGGACAGAATGAATTCATCCACATTGGCATGTTCAAATAAAGCAATATGTTTATCTTTCTTTATTTCGACTATCGTATAAATATTTTGATCGTATTTTTTCGAGATATGCTCCACCCTGGAAGCAGTAAGTAACGTTTTTCCATCGGCATATTCGGCAAAATTTTGTTGATCATCGGAAAAGATAGCGACGGATTTTGCTTCCAGAATATTTGCCTTCATCAGGACCTCTTCTTCAGCCGGATTGCCACTTATAAAATGAACTTTGTCGTATTCAATCGGGCAGCGCTCCCCGTGATCAATAATGACCACATCCCCTTTATAGCCACCACTTACAATTTCCTCTACGACATTTTCCAGTTTTTCTTTTGATGACCCGATTAAAATATAATGGTCCTTTCCTGAATAGCTCAATCGCCCCTCCTCCTTCATTCTTCGATATGTGCTAAAGCTCTCGAATACTTTCCCGATAATAATCCCCATTCCACCGATACCGACCGTATAAAGGAGAATCATCGTAAACAGTCTTCCAACGTCACTTTGCGGAAAATAATCGCCATATCCAACCGTTACAAGGGTCGTCATCGTCCACCATAGGGCATCGATGAATCGTGGGAACGTTTCCGGCTCAACCAGTCTCATCGTAATACTACTTATTAAAATGAGAGCAACTGTTAAAAGGGCAGCCTGTAGGAGTGAAATCTTTGATATTTTCGAGAAAATTTTATGTAAAATCCACATACTCCTTACCCTTCTCCCTTTAAAAGTCCAACAGGTAAGTAATAGGAAAGATTATTTGTAATCGTTCCCCCTACTCTATAGCCTATTGCAGATGGTTTTCCATTTAATAAAAAGCTTCCAAGTAAAAGCTGACCTTGTTGGACACCCTTTTCACTTTGAAAAGTTACCGTTGGGTGTTCAACAAATTGCTGATAGACCGGTAAAAATTCCGAATAAGATTTTTGGGCATCTTGATGTACAAGTTGACCATCCCCATTAAAAATTTCTACCGTGTCACCTTCCCTTCCAAAGGACGGCTTTTTCACGAAGGGAACTCCCTTTTCTAATAATGGATCCGACTCCAAATAAGTTGGAAGAAAGTATTCTTCTATCCATTCGTGTTCTTCATCTGTATAGAAAGGATGGCGCTCTTCATGCAGACCCCAAATAATTGCTTGAACTGCTTTATTTTGTAGTAAAAAGGCAGATGGAGGATTCATGATCATCAGTTTCCCTTCCTCCACCAACTCCAACAACCATTGGCCAATCGGGTTTCCTTCATCGTCTTCGTCCGTTATTAAACTTTCAATCGGGAAAGTTTGGCGGTAAAGAAGATCGATTTTCACGCCATCCTCATCAAAGAGACCGACTCCCCTTTGAATTTGTAGCTGATGAAGGGGCGTGAATTTAGATGGCACTCCCCTTTGAAGAAACAGTACCGTTTCCCTATCCTCAATGTTGTCCTCGTGGGCTGTAAATACAATATGAGGGGATGGATGGGCAATACTTTCATTAATACTATGTCGAACCGCTTTTCTTAAAAGAACTTCCATTCCTTCATTCGGATTGGCCACGCCAAAGTCGCTACAAACGAACCCATTAATCGAAAATAACTCTTTAATGAATGTCGGTGTATCCGCATTAATTTCGATACATTTATAACTGTCTCCATAAGGAATTAAATCCAGCCGAGAAATGACACTCTCAGCTGGAATGGTTTTTAATCTTAGAAAAGAAATCGTCTCCTTTGGGAAGCCCATTTCGAGTAATGTTTCGTCGGGCGCATTTCGAAGTAAGGAAGCACTTTTAAAAAAGATTGTTCCGATACGTTCACTAATTTGGCGAATGCGGGTTACTTCTTCTTCTTTTAAAAGCTTTATATCATATAGGGCATATTCCTCCCCATACAGGTCAGCCCAAAATCCTTCTATATTTCGGTAAAATTGTTGGCGTTTTGTATGATAATCAACTGACTCCTTCACGCTGTTCCCTCTCCTACATCCTTGACATATAGGACATAAACTCCCCGGTCCTCATCGATTTCCGTTGAAGTTACGAGTTTTTGTCCGATGCCCGGTACATCGACGACATCCTTTACAAGGTAGCGAAGGACATCGAAGTGGGAAGGACAAGGAATGCGAGATAATAACGGGAAATTATTCCGTTCATCAGGGCTACGAAACTCGATATGGACGCCCATACCACGAAAACTTTTTTCATCTTCTCCTGGGTAGTTTCTGCCGATTTCTTTAATCACTAAAATCTCTTCTTCCCCAAGCATTTCATTGGAAGTGAGTTCGTATTGGGTTCCTCTTAAGATGAAGTACGTACATAACTGCCTCGCGTAAAATTCATCGATTCCAACATTGGCTGTTGTATATTCATAAAATGGCTCATAATGGCCATTTCCTTTATCGAGATAGTAAGTTAATGCTTTCATTGTCCTTCCCCACCCTAACTAGTAAGATAAACAGTTGGCAATAATCCAACCAACGGCTAACGATAAAGATAATAACATCGTTCCTACTGCTCGATTATCCTCTTCGATTGCTTGATGGATACTAAAGCGAATCGTTAACACTTCCGCTAAAATAAAGACGATAATTTGAGCGACAATTCCGATTGCTCCCCAAAGTAACATGTCAAGAAGAGAAACCGAATATTGTGCTGCCGCACCTAATACAATTGCTAAACCAAAAATTTTCCCTCCAAGGGACATTGCTGCCGTGACATTTTTTTCAGCGATTAAACGAAATTCCTTTAATTTCGGTGTACTGATCGTAAATAAAACAACTCCTACGATAAGAAGCAGTAAAGAAACCCCTACATACGATGCAAAATTAAGATATAAATTCATTGTGTACCTCCCTTTTTAACTTCTATTTTTCATAAAGGGGGTTCTTATCCCCCGTAGCTTTTTGATCCACTGCCAAAGCCAGAGCTCTTGTTCACAGAAGAACTACTTTTCGAGCTCTTAAAACTTGAATTCTTTAACAGGGAGTTTTTATCTTTATAATAAGAGCCGCCATAATAATAATGACCATAATAGCTAGAATGTCTGTCATCACATTCCCATACACCATCATCGTTATCCCATTCCCAATCATTACAATATTGATCATCAGGAGGAGATCCTTCAGCAGTATTTGAACCACATCCAGCTAATCCTAGCGTCAGTGCAGTCGACGTAACACCTACCATGACCTTTCTCGTTTTCCCCAATCTCTTCACCTCTTTTCTTTTACATTTACGAGCAATTTTGTAAAAAGATTCAACTTCTCTCAAGGGTCGTCATACCATACGATTTCCCCATCCTATTTATGCTAAAAATCGAATGAACCTTTACTATTGTAGTGCTTACAAACTTGGAAGGAAATAGGAAATAAATCGGATTTACGCCTATTGAATTTGGAGGAAATATTGCGTATGAACAATACACCTTTGAAGGAACCATCAATTATACCCAACATAAACTACAACTAAAGATAAAGGAAGTAGGTGGTTCAAATAAAAAGTTCTAAGTATTTAGATTTTCTTTCCCAGTTCGGAGTCGGAGGGGCCCATCCTGGAGGACTTAGTTTAACGATGGAAGTGTTAAAAAATGAGTCGATTGACGAAACATCCCATGTATTAGATGTCGGTTGTGGTACGGGGCAAACGGCAGCTTATCTTACCTCTCGATATGACGCAAAAGTAACCGGCATTGACATCCATCCAATAATGGTAGAAAAGGCGAAAAAAAGAATGAAGAAGGATCAGTTACCGGTAGAGATTCTCCAAAGTTCCATCGAGAATGTCCCATTACAGGACGCTCAATTTGACCTTGTCCTCTCTGAATCCGTACTATCCTTTGCCAATGCATCCGTTGCCCTTAAAGAGATTTACCGTCTATTAAAGTCTGGTGGTCGTTTCATTGCGATTGAGATGACGATAAACCGCCCTCTTGATAAAACGGAGGAAACGGATCTTCAACAATTTTACGAGTTTCAATCCCTTTTAACAGAAAAAGATTGGATTCATTTATTCGAGCAAACTGGTTTTCAACATATTCACATTCATCCTCAGCCTTCCCAACAACAAGACAATGCCGTTTTAGAAGATTATCATTTCTCCGAGTCGATTGAACCTGAAACGTTCGAAGTAATGGAGCAGCATTTTGAAAAAGTTTTAAAATATCAAGGGATTTTAGATTACCGTATTTTCACTTGTACGAAGGGATAAAACGCAAAAAGCACATCAACGATATTGATGTGCAGTGATGTATACGTGCTATCTAGGTCCTCTAAAGGCATTCAGAAAGGCTCCCAATTGCCTTACCATATCAACCCCGTTCCGAATCGTTCCGACATGACCGTAAATTTTATTTATATTATCAGGTAATCTTGTGAAAAAACCAGGTCGGGGTTGTTGGTTTCCGTTAAAAGGCGGTTGCTGTGGCCTCCCTGGATTGCGGTTAAAGGCACCCGGCTGTGGTCTTCCTTGAGCTTGGTTAAACAGCGGTTGCCCTCCCCGTCCTTGATGAGGAAAAGGTTGCCCCCCTCCTTGAAAAGGATTGAAAAACGGAGGCTCTACATCATAAGGGTTGAAGTATGGTTGTTCCTCCAAATTTTGATATGGATCGAAATACGCTTCCTCTCCTCTTCCTTGAAACGGGTTAAAGAACGCCTGCTCTTCCTGATACGGATAGAAGGGCTGTTCTGCTCCTTCATACGGATTGAAATAAGGCGTCTCTTGTCTACCTTGATTGGACTCATAGGATTGTTGTTGCCCTCTAGCTGGATTGGAAGGTCCAAAACCAGATCTATACATCATTTGCTGTTGCCTTCGTCTAGGATTGGGCGGATAAAATGGCATCAATTCACCCCCTATCAGGGTTAAACTTTAAAATTAGTATATGGTGAATCTTTGCTAGTACCTAGACTTTTGGGGACACTCCATCATAAAAACTTAGTGACAATACAGTTTTAAAATTTCATGTAACTTTTCTTTCATACAGTCAATTAATTCTATAGGGCCATTGATCAATGCTTCTTTCCCATAATCGATAAAATAGTTTGCAAAAAAGGACAAATCTTCTTCCGAAATCTCACCTATTAAATACCCCGAACCATCTTCTCTCACGTGTAAAAACACGCCCGGATAGCTCGCCTTTTTAAATTTTTCTATCCCTTTGTCCGTCAACTCCACATGTAATGGATAAGTGACTTTATTTTTATCGATTAAATTAAAACGATTTTTCAAGTGTATTTCCGATAGATTAATCGGTGGCGTTTGTTCATCCTCTTTTACCTGTTTAATCCGATCACACCTGAAAACACGATAATGATTTCTTAAAAAGCAATAAGCCGGGCAGTACCATTTTCCATCTTTCGCGTAAATACCAATCGGTTGAATACTTCGGTTACTGCTTTTTTCGATTGTTTCATAGTCGATGTTGATGACTTTCTGTTCGATAGCTGCCTCCAATAGTTGTTTTAAAAACGGCACCTCTTCTTGTTGGGTAATGGCATAAAAATCAACCCGGTCTTTCATTTGGTCAATTTTATCCCGCACATCTCCAGAAAGAGTTAAATAAAATTTCTTTTTGATTGATTCATACTCTGTATCAAAAGGAAGGGAAATGTAATGTCTTAATGCATGAATAGCATAAAAAATAGAAATCGCTTCATTTTCACTAAAAGCAATCGGAGGAAGAATTCTTTCATTTAATACTTGATAGCCCCCATGGGGACCTGGCTCAGAATACAGTGGAACCCCCATTTCACTTAATTCTTGCATATCTCGTAAAATCGTTCTTTTAGATACGCCAAATTCTTGCGCTAACTCCCCGACCGTAAATCTTTTCTTTCGATTCACCATCATAATGAGTTCATTTAACCTTTTCGCTTTAGACATGGATACCTCCAAATAATAAACAGTGACATTCGTTGTCACCATTGTAGTTTATAATCGACAATAGATACAAAAAATATATGATATCGGAGGAATGAAACATGTATGGTACCGTTGCAGATTTTATAAAGGAATGGAATAAGGAAGCGTTGTTAACGCAAAAAGTGTTGGAAGGTTTAACCGATTCATCGTTGAACCAACAAGTGTATGCGGAAGGTCGTACATTAGGAAGGATTGCATGGCATTTAACGACGACAATACCGGAATACTTATCCGATTTTGGATTGAAAATCAATGAAGTAGAAAATAAAGAACAGATTCCAAGCTCCGCAAGTGTTATCGTTAAAACGTTTCAAAAAACTAGTGCAGATGCTGCGAGAGTGATTGAGGAACAATGGACAGACGAAGATTTGAAGAAACGACAAATTGCCTTTGGCAGAGAAGAATCCAATGCTCAAATTTTAATGGGATTAATTAAACATATTATCCATCATCGCGGCCAAATGACTGTTCTCATGCGTCAAGCTGGCATAAAACCGTTCGGCGTGTACGGCCCACCAAAGGAAGATTGGTTTCAATTTGGAGTGGAAAATCCACCTCTTTAAAAGTTTCAAAGGCATTCTGGATATATGTTTATGAGATTTTGCTTACCAAAAGTCCAATTAGAACTACATGTGAAGGTTAGTTGAGGAGTATTGTTTAAATACTATGGATATTTATGGTAACATTTAATTAATTTATGGAATAATTACATAGGAGGTGTAAAATTTGGTTACAGAAGATAAAAAGGAAAAGAAAGACTTACACCTAGCTCTTTTTGTTTTTCCAGCAGCTAGTATTGGTGCATTTATCGGTTTATTAACCTATGTTAAAGGTTGGCTTTGATTGTATGCCAACAAAACATAGTGGGTTTATTAAATAGAAAATCGAAGTTTTCACTGAAAATAATGAGTTTTTCACGAAAATCAGCTAATTGGCATTTTATTTGCCAATTAGCTGTCATGTTTGTAATACCAATTTATTTTTGCTCTTCCACAATCTCTTCCACTTCACGTAATTGTTGTTTCACTTTGTCTAAATGCTGTTTATTTGCTTCAATCATATCCATATGTTCTTCATGTTGGACTGCATTGGAAAATGCGTTTTCTGCGTGGGCGATGGAATTGAAAGCATGCTCCACTGCTATTTCCTCTGGGTGGGACATCGCTTGCTTTACCGCGCGATCAGCCTTTTGAACCGAGTTGCCGAACAACGTACTTGGATGATCCTGTTTCCAACTTGTATCTGAATGCTTCGCCATATGTCTCTTCCCTTCCTACGCCAATTTTCGTTTCCACTTTAGTATTGAAATTTGGCTACAAAATATGTACGAAGGAAAGCTACAAATGTTGGACATATCTTTTTGTGATGGAGCAATACTAACAATACAACGAAAAATATTTAATTCGCATATCCGACTAATTCCATAAAGCCTTTCCCATAAATATTTTTTCTCTTTCCATTCGCTAAAATTTCCTGACCCGTTACAATACAAGCTCCTTCCCATATAGCTTGAAGCGGTCCGATAATCGGCATTTCTTGATTAGGGAAAGCAGCCTTCACGTTTATTTCCATTGAAAAATCAGGAATAACAATCTTCCATTCGATTGGATAATTCCCTTTCGTTTGCACACTTTGCCAATGTTTCAATTGTTGAAAATCCACATTTCTTGAAAAACGCAATGATCCGTCCCGTTCAATTAAATTGGCCATCGGAGAAAAGGTTTTCTCCCCTCTGGAATGCATCTCATTTAATAACAACTCTCGGCCATCACTTAATTGAAGACCAAACCAATTCCATCCTTCGTTTCCTTTTAATAATGCATAATCCCATCCCCATTGATGATCAAACCAACCTTGACCTGTTACTTTTTGTGTTCCTTGTTCCGTACGAATCTGTCCTTGAACTTCGTTTTTCGTAAAGGAGTAATAGTATAACTCATCTGGTTTAGCATCTTCACCAATAAGAGCAATGGATTTAAGCGGTGTAAATTGTAAATCGATTTCCAATTTTTCGTCGGCTAGTTGTACGTTAAAACGATCTTCCTTCTCACCGAAAAATGATACATGATGATCCCCATAAATAAGCTCGGTTGGATTATGTTTGATTGTCACTTCTTTCATTTGCGTATGGGGAGAAGGAATTTTTCCCTTCAACAAGCTTTTTTGCAATCTCCAAATGCGCTTATCTGCGGGACGAAGTAGTAAATACAGCGGAAGATAGAAGGCCTTTAAATTCCACTTTAATGTTGAGTCGATTTGGGAATAGTTATACTGAATTTCTTTATTCAAATCAATGAGAGAAAAAATTAAATAATGGCCTTTATTTAACTCGGTTTCCCCAATTCGAAAAAAGGAAGCCATTGTCGCATATCGGCCTCCTTTCTCCCCCGTAAGATAAGCAAAATAGTACCACCATTCCACATTTGAAAATAAATGGGGAGCTGTATCTTTCGGAAGGGAAACTTCATTAGAAAAGTTTTTCATCAACTTACGTCACACACCCTACTGTTTTTCAGTAAGATATGCACATCCGAATTAGAATGCGACCATTAATCGAAATCATCCCTCCACCATCATCAACGCGATTACAACGATTAATAATAAAAATGCATAAGCCCAGTCTTTTGTCACGACTTGTGTCGTTTGATAATACGTTCTCTCTTTTGTCCCTGTAAATCCACGGGCTTCCATTGCAATGGCAATTCGCTCTGCCTTTCGTATTCCCTGGCTAAACAGTGGGATGGAATATCGCATAAATGCTTTCCAACTATTTTTTTGTTTGTACCCTCTTACTTTATGGGCCGTCTTCATTTGCCTTAATTCCGATTGAAAGAGCGGGATAAATCGAAACCCGGCTAGTAATCCGTAAGCCCATTTTGGTGAAAGCTTACATTGATGAATTAAACTCATAATGAACAAGGTTAAATCGGTTGTAGAAGTAAATAATAAGCCATACGTGACAAAGCCTAACATTCTTAATGCAACCGTTAAGCCATTTGTGATACTTTCCTCCGTCACATGGAACCAAGCCCATTTCCAAATCGTTGTTTCCCCTTCGCCAAAGGCCGCCATCATCCAAAAGACAAGAATGGAAAACCCAAGGTATGGCACAAGCCGTTTGAAAAGGTACGAAATCCGCCAACCTCCTAACAAAATTCCCACGAATACACCGAGAATCCATATGAATAAGGTTACTTTTGGATTTGAGATTGTCATTAATAAAAACATGACAAATATGTGCGTAAATAACTTACAACTCGGATTTAAAGAAGCGAGGAATGAATCGTTTGCCTTCATACAAAAACAAGCCCCCTTCTTTCATGCATCAACTGGTAATGGAGTGGTGGGATTAATCCACATTCCCGCACCATCTTTACATCAGAAAATAATCCATACGGTTGGCCTTGATACATCACTTTTCCATCGTTAAAGAGAATAACTTGATCCGAATAGCGATCAACTAAATCCATATCGTGGGTCACCATTATAATGGTTGTTCCCTGGTCCTGCCTTTCTTTTAGACAACGAATCAGTTCATTCGCCGTTTTTTCATCTTGGCCAAAAGTAGGCTCATCGAGTGATAGTAAAACTTGATCGAACAATAACATTGTCGCCACACTTAATCGACGTTTTTGCCCTAAACTTAATGTAAAAGGGTGAGCGTCGCAATATCTTTCCAATCCAAATTCCTTTAATAATTGCATTGTTTTTGTTTCAATTAAATCCTTTGGCCAATTTCTTTGTCGGCCACCAAAGGCAATTTCGTCAAATACCGTATCTGTTATAAATTGATGTTCTGGATTTTGAAAAACAAAGCCAGCCTTTTCAAATAATTACCGATCGGACCATTTTTTTAATTCCTTATGTTGAAAGTAAAGTTGTCCTTTTTTTATAGGCTCTAAACCAATCACACTTTTTAAGAACGTACTTTTTCCACTTCCGTTTTGCCCTATAATAGATACCCATTGCCCCTTACGGATTTCTACATTAATGTCGCTAACAATCGTCTTTTTCCCATAGCCTATTTCCATATTTTCTGTACGAATCACTACGTCATTATTTCCCTTTTCTTTATTAACTAGCTTCGTTTCAAGTTTTTCAGATAGTTTCATCGATATAGGATGGGACGTATTCTCCACTACTTCCGACCACTTTTCAGGAAAAACCTTTGGTCGCCAAATCCCCGCTGCTTCCATTTCTTTTTGGAAGTTTTGAAGAATGTCCTTTGGTTTTCCGTCGGCAATCACAGTTCCACAATCATTTAACAAAATGGCTCGATCCATCCACTCGATACAACCATCTAATACATGTTCCACAAAGACCATCGTTTGGTTTGTTTGTTTCGAAAGTTGGTGCAATAAATCAAATATTTCCTGTCTACCTTTCGGATCGAGTTGGGCTGTTGGTTCATCAAAAAACAACACTTCAGGTTGTAAGGCTAACAGACAGGCCAACGCTAATCGTTGCTTCATTCCACCTGATAATGTTTCAATCGGTGTTCTCCTATCTACGTTCAAACCGACTTGCAACATTAAGTCGGCAATCATTTTGTCCATCTCATTTCGAGGAATAGATCGATTTTCCAGACTAAAGGCAATCTCTTCATCTACATGCAACATGCAAAATTGGGAATCGGGATCTTGGAACATCACGCCACCATTTTTTCTAGAAAATACTTCACCACTTACTTCGGCCTCAACATGCTCCGGAATAATACCAGCGAGGGCGGAAATCAAAGTTGATTTGCCACTCCCACTAGGTCCGAGGATTAATACTTTTTCCCCTTTATTTATGGATAAGGTTATATTTTGAAGCGATTGTTCAGAGCGATTATAGAAGCGAATAAATAAATTTTTACATCCTAGAAATGTTTCCATTGATCTCGCCCTTTTTTCTAGTTTGTTTCATAATTTCATATTGTTCTAGTACCCCTGTTTTGGCTAGGGCGTCGACTACTACTTTCCCTAACCATCCACCGAGAATCGCTCCGCTAATAATATGAATCGCTAATGTTGCAAAAAATACGCCCGTCGTATAGTAGCCAAAACCGTTAGCCACTAAGTTATAAACTATTCCTAAAACTCCTGCTAAAGCACCCGAAAGCATTAAAGTGAAGAGGTTGTAACGTTTATATCGAAATAGGGCAAAGGCGATTTCGGAACCAATCCCTTGAAAAACCCCTACTAATAGAGCCGATAAACCAAAGTGACTACCCGTCAGTAATTCAACAGCAGCTGCAGCAACCTCTGCGATAAAGGCTGCACCCGGTTTACGAATGATATAAGCAACGATGGGGCTAGCAATAACCCAAATCCCAAACATAAACCCTGCTCCTACTGGTCCGACTAGAGCGGAAATCGGAATCCAAAGGGTCGACCAGCCTAAATAAATGACACCACAAGCTACTGATAAAATAACCGCAAGGACGACTTCTTTCATCTTCCACTTCATTCTTTCACAGCCTCCATTTTCACAGGCCATTCTTCCAGTTGATAAGCCATATCCCAAAACATATATTCAAGCTGGCAACTGAGTAAAAAGTGACTTCGCATCTTTTCCTTTTCTTTCTCTGTTGCATTTAACGCCCATGTATCTAGACGTTCACAGAATTTTGTCGTAATAGAATCCGTACGGCTACCGTAGAAATGAATCCATTCGTAAAATGGATGGAATCGATCTGGTTTAACGTCATTTAATAATTTCTTCCCTATCTCCCAATACGTCCATGGACAAGGCAATAAAACAGCTAAAATTTCGCCTAACGTTCCTTCATGGGCAACGGTCAGCATATGACGAATATATTGATGAGCAGATGGCGATAACGGATATCCTTGTAAATCTTCGTATAGTACACCTGCGATTTGGCAAAAGTTTTGGTGCGGATGGGTTTCACTGTTTAAAATAAATGCTATTTGCTGGTTAAACATGGCCATATCTTCACGATTCTCGCACTTTGAAATGGCAATTCCATAGATTCGTATAAAGGAACTTAAATACTCAAAATCTTGTTTGACGTAATGGATTAATTGTTCCCTTTTTAAATCTCCCTTTGCGATTCCTTGTACGAAAGGATGTTCAAAAATTGCGTTAAAGATAGGAGTTGCTTCCCTCCTAAGTTCTGCTGAAAAATTCATGTTAATTCCTCCTTATTGGTTATAATCGGAAGACGTTCATTGGAGCCATTTTTCCTTCAACAACGAAAAAACCGCTCCAAAAAATGGAGCGGCAGAATAATTTTAAACATACCCATGCACGGACTCCACTTTCCTACGCTAGTATGAACTAGATCAGGTTCAAAGGGTCCAGATTACTCTGTCTCAGCCAAAACGGCTCCCCTAGTGGTCTTTCCTATTAATTTAATTTTCACTCTACATCCGATTATTTTAAAAGTCAATTCAAATTTTTCCAAGAAGGTACAATTTAATCCGAAGGTACTATAGGTAGATAGTGATAAGGTAAATGCTTTTATAGATTATTTTTTATTTATAACGATACATCTTTTCCTTTTGGCTTGTTACTAGGCGCAAACCAACCGAGTAGGGCAATAGCTACTAATACTCCATAGAAGATTAGTGTCCAAGTAGTGCTGTGAGGGAAGTGATGATCCAACACACCGATATCCTCATGGGCAAGCGTGATTACAGCTAATTTAACACCAACCCAAGCAACAATTGCATATGCTGTAGTTTCCAAAGCTGGACGTTTATCAAGAAGTTGTACGAACCAAGTTGCTGCAAACTTAATTAAAACAAGTCCAGCAATACCTCCAAGTAAGACAACGATAAATTTACCTGCATCCATACCACCAAAGTCGCCTAGTGGGGAATCTGGAAGACCGAGGGCAAGAGCAACTGCGGCTAGAATAGAATCAATTGCAAAAGCAAGATCCGCTAATGCAATCTTCCCTACAGTAGCACCAAAACTTTTACCTGCTGATTCCTTTTCATCGTCCTTATGAATATTCTTATTATCTTTACCAAACCGTGCTTGAATGACATGCTTTAATCCTAGATATAGAAGATAGGCAGCCCCTATCGCCTGTATTTGCCACACATTGGCAATAAAAGAAATGGCAAAAAGTGCAGCAAATCTAAATACAAAGGCCAATAGGATTCCGTAATTTATAGCTCTTTTTTTATTTTCTTCAGGTAAATGCTTGGCAATTACTGCAAGGACTAGAGCATTGTCTGCTGATAATAATCCTTCCAATCCGATTAAAATCAACAATGTCCAGGCATACTCTAACCATAATGACTCCATTTT
This sequence comes from Ureibacillus galli, assembly GCF_014836845.1. GTDB lineage: Bacteria > Bacillota > Bacilli > Bacillales_A > Planococcaceae > Ureibacillus > Ureibacillus galli. The sequence continues at coordinate 88,008 of NZ_JACSQA010000004.1, read as the reverse complement.
ACAAGACCCCAATCTGTAAGTATTATGATAGGAAAAAATCTCTATAAATATAGACTTTCCTAATTAGACATAAGTATTCTTAGTGGTTTTGAAAGCAATTTTAGTGGTTAACCATTAAATTACTACTCAACTGCTAAGGTATATTTTTTCAAAGAAAGTGCTGAAGGTCAATATTTCATTAATTTCGACTTTACATCAATTGCACTTATACCTTGTATTATTTTCTTCCAACGACAAAGTGCCATTTTTTCCTTTAAAAACGAAAAACTTCTCAAAAAAAGGGAACGGTGTAATAATAGTAAACATCCCACTGTATGGACTCCACTTTCCTCTAGTAAACGAGATCTCAACTATTGATACATATATATTGCTCATTCACAGTGGATATTTCTGGGAAGCCACATTATATTTCGGTTACAGTTACTTTTAGTCTTTCTTTTTCTAACGCTTCTTCATCAAAATACACAATCCATGTTAATTTATTCTTTTCAACATGGGCATAGACCGCTTTTGTATTTTTAGAAATAGAGCAGAAAACTTTATGCACTTACTATCAGTTCTCTAAAGATTGAATCTATCAGGTTATTCACACTCCTTCCGAATCACTTTTAATTAAAAATACCATATCTTAGAAATTAAATTAAGTATTTTCTCATTAAAAAAAGACTTACCCATAAAGAGTAAGACTTGTTATTGTTTATCCTTCTTGTTTGGTTGTTTCTAACTTCACTTTAGCTTTATTTGGCATAAAGAATGTTAATAAAAGAGCAACTACGGCTAAAATCAGCATAAATTGATAGGCATCTCCCGAACTTAATATTGAAGATAGACTTGTCATTTCATCAGTAGAAAGTTTAGGATTTTCACTCCCTATCTTTGTTGCGTGAGCTGTCGCTTGGACCGTATAAACCGTTACAACTACCGCTGTTCCTATAGCCCCTGCTAGTTGACGAACGGTATTATTCACTGCTGAACCGTGTGTTCCTAAATGTTTTGGCAATGCATTCAAACCTGCTGTATTTAATGGCATCGTGATGCAGCTTAAACCAATTCGTAAAACTATCGTACGCATCATGACATATAGATACGTCGTTGATTCCGATAAATCCGTCACCGCCCACATGGAAGCAATGACGAAAAGTAATCCTGTGATAAACAACGGCTTTGCCCCGTATTTATCGTATATTTTCCCCGTTACAGGTGATAAAAAGGCATTGATTACAGCCCCTGGCAGTAACAATAATCCCGCTTCAAAGGCTGTAAATCCCCGACCCGTTTGCAGGTATATCGGGAGCAAAATTAAATCTGCGTACATCACCATCGTGACGAACACATTAATGATGGATGTGAGCGTAAACATTTTATTTTTAAAGACAGATAAATTTAATAATGGATCGACCGACTTGATTTGTCTTAAACAGAAAAGGAATGTAATCACGATGCCTAAACAAATCGACATAAGGACAACTAAATCATCCCATCCTTTACTACCGGCACTACTAAATCCATATAAAATACCACCGAATCCTATCGTTGATAATAAAACGCTCGGAACATCTAATTTCGCTTTCACTGTTTCCGAAACATTGACTAAAAATTTGTACGCAAGAACGATAACGATAAATGCCAATGGAGCTAATCCTATGAATAACCATCTCCATGAGACAAATTCAATAATAAAACCAGATAAAGTTGGTGCAATTGCCGGCGCAAAAATCATTGCAAACCCGACAATGCCCATGACACTTCCCCGTTTTTCTACTGGGTAAATAAATAAAATCACGCTCATCATTAACGGCATAATAATTCCTGCGCCAATGGCTTGAATCATTCGTCCTGACAATAACATGCTAAAATTCATCGCACAACCACAAAGAACCGAGCCGATGAATAAAAAAATCATTGAACTAATAAACAACTGTCTCGTCGTAAATCGTTTCATTAAAAATGCCGTAATCGGCACTAATACCCCGTTTACGAGCATAAATCCGGTTGATAACCATTGAACTGTTGTCGGACCTACATGAAAGATGTCCATTAAATCACTAAGAGCAACATTTAATAATGTTTGATTCAACGTTGATAAAAAACAGCCCGTTACTAGTACCATTAATAGTATTTTTTTATTTATATTTAGTTCCTCGTTCACCATTTGTTTCTCCTTCTCTTCTATTGCTTAATCAACACAATGTCGATAAAATTTATAATAACAAAGGAATTAGATGTTTCCTAACCACAATTTCCTCGAAAACGTTCACTACTCAACATGCGATATAACTGTTGTTGAGGAAGTTGAAAAAAATAGATAAAAGGAGGACGAAATGTTGATGACAAAAAAGGAAGATCCCCGTTCCATCCGGTCGAAAAAAATGTTCAAACATGCGGTTTTCTCCCTTTTAGCCGAAAACCCATCCATCGCCGATTTAACGGTTCAAAAAATTTCAAATCGTGCTGAACTGAATCGCACAACGTTCTATTTACATTACCAAGATATAAACGATTTATTAAAACAAATCACCGATGAAATTATCGACGAACTGTCGAATAAAGTGGATGATTTAATTCATATGAAGGACCTATCGAATCATGAACAATTCGTTATTTTATTAGATTTTTTATATGATCATCGAAAATTCATCGGGGTATTGTTTGAGATGCGAAAGTTTGAAAATGAACTATTTCATTTATTGAAAAAATTAGTAGCAACGAGGAGAGAAAATGCCGAAAAAGCAGTAATAAAAGAATATGTCGACATTGATATTAAAGTAGCCTCAATGACAGGAATCATTATGTGGTGGTTAAAGGATGGGATTCATTTTAGTTCAGAATATATTGCCCGACAAATGTACTTATTTCAAAGACCAACGAAAGAATAACATGAAAAATCTCACCTGCTTCATACAGATGAGATTTTTTCACCTATTTTGATTTCCAAACTTTTGCAATCGCCGTAATTCCTTGCGAGATTTCTTCCAATGATAAAGCCCCGTACCCTATGACAACTTTGTTCGAACTTTCCCCTGCTTGATCAAATTGGGAATAGGCATCAACGGTTACCCCTACTAAATTTGCCTTTTGTAAAGCTTGTTGCTCCGTTAAATAATCGGGTAAGTGTAAAACAATATGTAACCCCGCATCATCACCTGTAATTATAAACTCATCGCCTAATCGGGTTTTAATTTCATCGATTAAATGTTGTCGTTTCTCACTGTAAAGTTTTCGCATTTTCGCGATATGCTTTTCAAAATGCCCATCTTTCATAAAATGCGCCAGCACTACTTGATCTAATCGAGATATCATTGACTTTTCAAATTGCATAAACTGTTCGAAGGAATCTACTAAATGCATAGGTAAAATCATATAACTCATCCGTATGGAAGGAATCGTTGTTTTAGAAAAGGAACCGAAATAAATGACCCGTTCTTCATAATCTAATTGGGCTAATGGTGGAATCGGATTTCCTTTATAACGAAATTCTGCATCATAGTCATCTTCAATAATATAACTTTGATGAGCAGCGGCCCACTGTAACAATTCTCCCTTTCTTGTGATGGACATGATTGTTCCTTTTGGAAATTGATGAGCAGGTGTTGTATAAAGCAAATCTAGCGGAACAGTCGGGACCGTACAACCTTGTTCATCTACCGGGACAAGGGTTGGTTCAAGCCGGGACTGTTTCCACGTATAGTAAACTCGATGGAAACCAGGATTTTCAATTCCGACAGCAGTTGGTTTTAAAAATTGACTTAGCACTTTTAATTGTTGTTGGGTACCGTTAAAAATAAAAATTTGCTTAGGCTGACAGTGAATGCCCTTTGCCTTTCGTATGTACCGCGCAATTTGATTTCGTAAAATCGCTTCCCCTTGCCATTTTGCATTTGGCATGATATCGGCATGAATATATTCTTTCACATACTTCATCCATACGGAAAATGGAAAATAGTCAGCATCCACTTGGCCGTTCCGAAAACTAATCGTCGGATTTTCATTCTCTTCAATTTCTACTATAGGCTCAAAGGAATCTTCAAAGGAATAAGGAAATTCCACTTCCGAGACATAATAACCATTCCGTTCAATTGTATAAATAAAGCCCTCACTAATAAGTTGTTCATAAGCCGTTTGAACTGTTTGTATACTGACATTTAGTTGAGTTGCCAACAGTCGTTTTGGTGGCAACTGTTCGTGGGCATGGATGACGTTCGTTAAGACTTGTTTTTTAACTTGCTTATAAATGGCCATATATTTCGGTTCATCGGTTGAAAAGATAATTTGCAGTTCCATTTTGACGCTCCTTGGTATTGTTTAATAAACGTTTTTTGGTTATTTCTATCATATCAAAGCTAGTATTTAATAAATACAAGGAGTGATGAAAAATGGAAATATTACAAAATGACATCGTCAAACTAGAACCTATTAATCCTTCACATATGGACGGGATTCTTTCTGCCGCATCAGACCCCCGTATTTGGGAGCATATGTCGGTGGAATTATTTAGTAAAGAAAGTGTCATCCAATACGTGGAAGACGGCTTGAAAAAACGGGAGGCCGAAACCGATTATGTATTCGTCATTATCGACCAAAGCTCTCAACAAATTGTCGGCGCAACGTCTTATATGGACATTTCTTTTCAACATAAGCGTTTAGAAATAGGTTCTACCTGGCTAAATCCGAACGTGTGGCGAACAAACATCAACACAAACTGTAAATATTTATTACTACAATACGGCTTCGAACAATTGGGCATGCAACGTATTCAAATTAAAACAGGACACGAAAATGTTCGTTCCCAAAAAGCGATTGAACGGTTAGGAGCTGTAAAAGAAGGTATTTTACGCAATCATATGATTCGTAAAGAAGCAACGATTCGCCATACGGTCATGTACAGCATTATTCAAGAAGAGTGGAAAAGTATAAAAGAAAGATTTGAACTGCAATTGTTAAAATAACCATTAGCAAGCCTACTCAACCATTAAAGAGTAGGCTTGTCTTCTCTAAAAACTTCATTTTTGCTCCATTATAATCTTGATTAGCCCACTCGCTTCCAAAGGTCCTTTTAATATCATTTGAACTAACATCGAGGAGATCTCTTCTGGGGTTTGCTTCATATCTGTATTTAACCAATATCGTATAACCCCTAAATGAGCTGAAGAAATGAATTGTGTCATTACCTCTAACGGAATGTTAAGGTTTGACATATTCGGTATATTGGAGATATTTCGAAACATATTGTCTATAATGGTGTTTCTTAATTTTTCTTCAAATAATGGATCTCCCTTTGGACTTAAGATCACCTTTAAGAAAGAAGCATCCTTTTGGAAATAGTGAAATAAGTTGACTATAAAAGGTAGCGGCCTTCCTGATGAAAATAACTCCTTCATATTAGACGAATTCAACTCCCTCGCAATCCCTTCAATCTTTTGAAATATCTCCTGTTCACACTTCTCTAGTAAATCAAATTTATCTAAATAATGAAGATAAAACGTTCCTCGATTAATTTTGGCACGTGTGGCGATATCCCTTACGGTGACCGCATTAAATCCCTTTTCTTCTATTAACGAAATAAATGCATCTTTAATTTCCTTCTTTGTTTGCATCGTTTTTCGTTCATATTTCTTCTTTTCCAATTTCCATCACCCTATTTTCACTGGACATTTTCATCAAAAGTGATGAATTTTCAACACATCGATCATTTTTGCTTATCGATTCTTATTATTTTAAATCATATAATAAAACTGCTTTTAAATGAACACGATGTTGAATTTTGATTGGAGGTATGAAAATGGAAGGCAAAAAATATTTTGGATTAGCCTTTATAGCTGTACTCGTTTTATCCTTTGTTTTTATTTCGACTCAAATTCCCGCTGCCCATCAATCAATCAAAAATCTACCAATAGCGCTTGTTAATGAAGATGCCGGGCAAATGGGGCAAACACTGATCGATACCATTCAAGAAAATGGGAAAGCTATGAAAACGAATGATGAACCGATGATGAAATTTGATGTTCTGGAGAATGAACAGCAAATGAAAGAAGAAATGGCAGAGCAAAATTTCTATGGTGCAATCGTCATTCCTTCCGATTTCACTGAGAACTATATGTCTTTACAAACAGCAACACCGACTTCGCCGAAATTACAACTTTATGTAAACCAAGGGAAGAATATGAATGTAGCAAATGTCGTTAGCCAAACATTATCCGGTATAGTTGCACAAATGAACGAAATGATGAGTACTCAACTCCTTACAACGATGGAGCAAAATAATGTTTCACTTAATGTTGAGCAGGCTCGTATTTACACAGCCCCTATTAGTAATAATACGACTATGCTAAACGAAACGGGGAAATTAGGGAATGCACCATTATCATTATTTCAACCACTATGGATTGCAAGTATTGCAAGTGCCGTTATGTTGGCATTCGCGGGTAGAAAAAACATGTTCAAATCGGTTAACGATCAATTCAAATTCAAAGGGATTCAAGTACTTGTCGCCATTGCTCTAGGATTCGTAGTAGGCTTTGCTTTAACTTGGTACACAACGTTTATGTTAGATTTTGAGTATGATAGTTTTTTAACTGTTGCATTGTTTTTATCCATTACGTGTATTAGCTTTATTCTTTTAATATCTGCTGTTATTTCTTGGATTGGCTTAGGGGGCGTTGCTTTATTTGTTCTGCTTATGTTCTTTGGCCTACCTTTGCTCCAATTAGCTCCAGAAATGCTTCCGGAATTTTATAAAGATTGGATTTACCCATGGTTACCGATGCGTTTTATGTTTGATGGATTACGTGACATTCTTTTCTTTAATGGGGAAATTTGGAACAGCGCTACAACCATTTTAATTTGGGTAGCCATTGTGAGCGCCATTGTTCACTTAACTAAATCGTGGGTCTTAAAGAAAAACGTTGTTGAAGAAGTTCAAGAAGAAATATAAAAGTTTTATCATCAATTAATTTAAAAGGAATTGCATCCCTACTGGCATTGGGGCTGCAGTTATATTCGACTAAAACGAACTACTCTACAATCGTTGAAATTTGCCATGTGATGCCATATTTATCTTTTACTTGTCCGTATGAAGGACTCCAAAATGTTTCTTGAATCGGCATAACCGTTTTACCCTCTTTCGCAAGTTTACCAAACACTTCTTTTGATTTTTCTACATCATTTAAAAGGATGGCAACATCTACTTGAGATCCCATTTCATAAGATTCACCTGGGAAAATGTCCGATAACATCAAGAATGTATTCCCGATTCTTAAATTTGCGTGGACTATACGATTTTTCCCTTCTTCAGGAAGTGTAAATTCAGGGTTTTCAGGTAATTCCCCATAAGTTTGAATGCTTAATACTTCCGCTTCCAATACTTCCTCATAAAATTTCACTGCTTCTTTTCCGTTCCCATTCATTTTTAAATATGCATGAACACCTAAAATCATCAAAAGCACCCCTTTTCCATTTTCAAAAGAACATACGTTCGCGTTTATATTACCATACACTTCAAATTTTGGGAAGCGATAATTTAGAAAAGTACTTTATAATTGTTAAAAAATTCCTATATAATTAAGCTTAGGAGCGTGATGACATTGAAACTAATAAAAGAAGCTATTTGGAGATTAACTGAAATTATTACATTACTAGCAGTTGGCTTGCTTTTTACTATTTATATTTTGAAACCGATTTATAAACGATTTGGTATTGAATTTATAGGAAACGTATGGGTAAATTGGTTCGGTGTTTCTTATCTTTTATTTGTCCTATATACGATTAGCAGGAGTATTTGTTTCTAAGAAAAGTATGTTTAAACAACGACTGTCATCCACTATGTTTTGGCTTCTTTTTATCGGGTCCAGTTATATTGTTTTTATTCCGTTTATTAAGGGGGAAAATCCATTCTAACTATTTCGCTACGGTGAATATATGGGTTTCCTCTGAATTGCCGCAGCCTTCCAAAATATATTCTGTATCTTCTCCTGTTTGTACTTCCTCAATGGAACTACATGTTGTATGGCTAACGCTTCCTTGACCATACTTATCTCTCCGAGTATCGTAGGTTGAATTAATAATGTCTCCATCATACTCTAGAACATGCAAAATGGGATCTCCTTCTATTGTATAATGAACGATTCGAACTTCATCTGCTTTCCCTTTTTTTATGTTGCTAAGAAATTGTTCAAAGCGCTCGATATTTTGTATTCCATTAGGCTTATTTACTACATCATCTGGAGAAGAAATCAATTTAGGTATATCATCTGTATTATTTTGTGGACTTTGACAACCTGATATAAAAATCAAACTTAATAAAGCAAATAAACTATTTCTCATCTTCATATTTACCCCTCCTTTTACAATTTGTTGTTAATATTCGAAAAAAGTTTCATAGCATGTAACTTCACATAACTTTGATAAAAAATATGAAATCCAAGGAGAGCACAATGTAAAAGACCTTTTTGAAATACTTGAAAGAGCAGAAAAAAATAATCAGATGTAAATTAAATTTAGTACTCCTCCCCTCAATAACATTACATAACCGCTGGATAAATAAGGACTAATAAAAAAGAGCTAACCCTCCCGGATTAACTCTACTAAACTAATATTTCACAATTATTTTTTTCGTCATTAGACGAATTAACCAACAGTAAATGGCAATTAACACGAAAGTTCCGATTACAGAAAAAGCGAGGGGTAATTCTGTTATTGTTATAAAACTTGGAACTGGTAAACCTAAGCTAATGGATATTAAAATATCCTCAATATAAATTAAAACAAAGGCTAGCACAATTGATACGATACCGAATATACCGAATCGACTAAAGGCCGCGCCAATTAACCAACCCGCTACATAATAAGTGAAAATATTTATTGCGAAAATGAAGATAGCTAATAGCCAACTAGAGCTAGGATCTTCATACGGTGTGAAAATGATGGATAAAATTAAGTCTGCAATAAGGTGCCCTTCCGTCTCGTTCATCGATCCATCTAGTGGATTCATATTTACCGGAATGTTCAAAAGGTTCACGATGAAAGTTATTACTGCGGAAATAATCGCACCAGCAACTGGAATCGTAATCGCAAGGCCTAACGTGCCAATTAATGTCCCCTTGAAATAATCTTTTCTTGTAACACCATTGCTCACATAATGGGATAGTACGCTCACCGCGGAAATAATCCCAATGACAAGCATAAAAATATTAGAAGCAATGAATAATGAATCGAAATACGTATTTACGCCACCACTCTCTTTAAATAGTGAAGATACGATTTTAACATCACTCAATATCGATGACATGATTTTCACGAATTGAATAATGAGCATGACCTCCATAAAGCCAAATGCCCACGATCCTTGGACTAAAAACATATCCTTTGCTACTTTAGGATAAATTCGTGGCATCTTATTCTTCCCCCTCTGTTAAATGAATAAATAGGTCTTGTAGTGAGATCGGTCCAACTTCCAAACCATTTTGATGGGCGAGCTTGCGATCTACATCTCTTAATTCCCCATAAACCATAACGGATTTTGTATTCCCTAATTGTTTCGTATTTAATATGTTCATCGATTGCGTAAAGGCATCAACAGCTTCACTTGCCCCTGTAATGGAAGCCCCTTTTGTCACAACCGTTTCATAATCTTCATGGAGTACAAGTTGCCCTTTATTTAAAATCAAAACTTCGTCAAATAAATAATCCATTTCAGATACAAGGTGTGTCGAAAGGATGATGATACGGGGATGCTCAGATTGGTCTTCCAACAACTCTTGGTAAAAGACTTCTCTAGTTGGAGCATCCATCCCGTTATAAACTTCATCAAAAATCGTAATCGGTGTACGACTAGCTAAACCGATTACGGCATTGACAGCAGATTGCATTCCCTTAGAAAGCTTACGAATCGGCTTATCAATAGGTAAGTTGAATTTCTTCACTAAGTAATTGGCATATTCCATATCAAAATTTGGTCGATAGCGCTGAACATCTCCCAATACTCGTTCCAATTTCTCTGTTTCATCTTGATTGTCTTTATTAAAGATGAAATTCACTTGTTGCATGATTTTCGCATTTTCAAAAGGAATTTCCCCATTTATTTTTAACGTGCCATTCGTCGGTTCACGAAAGGATGCTAGTAAGGATAATAGCGATGTTTTACCTGCACCATTTCTACCGATTAATCCGTATATTTTATTGTCACTTAACTGAAAGCTAACATCTTTTAACGCATAATGGTTGCCAAATTGGAGAGAAAGATTTTTCACATCAATTTGCATGGTCATTCCCCATCACTTCCTTTACATTTTTTAATTAAATCAAATAGTTCCTGATCGCTGATGCCTAACTTATTTGCTTCTTGAACGAGACCTACAACAAAATTATCTAAAAAAGCATCTTTTCTTTTTTGAATGAGTTTTTCTCTTGCACCTTCTGCTACGAACATGCCGATTCCTCTCTTTTTAAATAAAATGCCTTCTTCCACTAGTTGATTAACCCCTTTCGATACCGTTGCATGATTGATCTTATAAAAACTTACAAGCTGGTTTGTAGAAGGTGCTTGCTCTCCTTCTTTCAGTTGTTCGTCCACGATTTGATCTTCAATTTTTTCACGTATTTGTACATAAATTGGTTTATCTTGATCTAATAAACTGCCCAATCTTATCACCACTTTTCATTTTAAATTCCGACATTTTAATATCATTTCAAACCCTTTTATGGACACCTTAAGTTTTATGGTTATATACTTATGTGTATAACCATATCAGTATACCACTTTTCTGTCAATAAAAAATGCTAAGGAAATTTTCTGTTTCCTTAGCATTTTATCGATTTCGTTTAATAGGTTGATAATTAACCTTTTCTATTTATGAATTTTAAAGATGGAGACAGATTCATTTAATTTTTCAGCTAAGTTAGCTAATGACTGGGATGTTGCTGCTGTTTGTTCACTTGCTGCAGCGGCTTCTTCACTTGTCGCCGCAATACTCTCTACCGCTTGCATAACACTCGCTGATTGTGAAGATTGTTGAGCACTTGCTGATGCTATACTCTCAATCGCCTTCATAACATGGTTAGATTGTGTAGATTGTTGAACACTTGCTGAAGCAATCTCTATTGTCTTTTCGTTTGCTTTAGCCATCATCTCTGTAATTTCATTAAAGGCTTGTCCAGTACGTTTTGTTGATTTGACTCCCTCAACTACAGCGTGCACACTTTGAGTCGTGTTGTTTTGAATCCCTTTAATAATTGTGGTAATTTCTTTCGTCGCACCGCTAGACTGTTCTGCTAGTTTACGAACTTCTTCAGCTACAACCGCAAACCCTTTTCCGTGCTCGCCTGCTCGAGCCGCTTCAATTGCTGCATTTAAGGCTAACAAGTTTGTTTGGCTTGCAATATCATCAATCACCTGAATAATATCGCCAATATGATTTGCCTCTTTTTCAAGCAATGTCATTTGATGGCTAATATCCTCCATGCCTATAATCGATGCCTCCACAACTTTTGTTCCATCGAACGCTACTTTCGATAAATGATCGCTTAAAGTAGCTGTTTCATTCGCATTATTCGCAACCAAATCAATCGCTTTATTCAATTCTCCGAACAGTTCTTTTATTGTTTGAGCATCGTATGCTTGACTGTCAGCACCTTTAGCAATCTCCTTAAATAATTCGGTAATTTTTTGGGCGTCATTTGCTTGAGTTGTCGCACTGCTTGCAACTTCTTCTGTTGTTGCCGAAATTTCTTGAGCAGATGCTGATACATTTTCGGCTGATAAAAGAATTTCTTCTACTGTTGAACGCAGGCTTATAACCATGTTATTAATGGAACGAGCTAAGTCACCTACTTCATCCTTCGTATTAATAGAGATTGTTTTCGTCAAGTCCCCTTGTGAAACATCTGCAACTAAATCGGAGACATCTTTTAAAGGTTTCGAAATTAGTCTTGCTATAACAATGCCTAAACCAATTGCGAATAGGACTGAAAGAATTAGCACAATAAACGTAATGATGGTAGCAGAATTATACAGTTCTTTCGACTCCATATTTGTTGTATCAGCTAAATGAATATTTAAATCAATAAGATCTTTAAGATATCCTTGTACTTTATCTCCTGCTTCCGCAAACTCAGGTGCTTTTTCTAAATAACTTTCAACATCACCAGCATAAGCAAACTCTAACGCTGTATCATAAATGGATAAATAATCGTCGAATGCAGGATAAATTTCGTCAAGAATTGCCTGCTCTTCCGGGGTAATAATGGTATTACTGTACTTCTCTAACTTACTTTCTATTTCTTCAATAGCTTGAACACCTTGTTCATTGATTTCGTCTTTTCTCTCTTGCGTCGTTGATGTAAACATCATGTCGCGAATGAGTACTCGCAGTCGTTGGAAATCTGTCTCTGCTCTACCTAAATCGCTGATTGGTATAACCCGCTCGTTATACATAAAACCTATTTTCTCATCCATGCTACTTAAATTGATCAAACTGTAAATTCCTACCGCACCTAAAACGACACTCATGATAATGAATGTACTAATCAATTTAGTAGCTGTTTTTAAGTCTTTAAACCACTTCAAAATGAACCCTCAACTTTCTTTTTCTATTTCTCTGATAACGCTGACAGAGTTGTGAATGATAAGGAGTGGAAAGACTTAAAAAATAGGTACTTTTTCTTATCTAAACCACTTCGTTTAACCTATTATAAACGTTGGATTCAATATAAAAAAGGACCATTTTTAGGTATTATTTTAGGTATAAATAACTAGAATCATTGATTCTATTCACAAACCTTCATGTACTTTTTAATTTTCTCCCTCTTCTTATTTCCAAAAGCAAATCCATCTTATTTTGGGAAGAACTCCATCGGCTCTTTACATTGAACGTAACCATTTTTCTCATAATAATGAATCGCTTCATAACTTGGCCAAACAATAACAAATTCATACTCATTTTCTTTCACCCATTTATTAATTGAACGAAGTAATGTACTTCCTATCCCCTTATTTCGATACTCTGGAACGGTATAAACATTTGTCATATACGCAAATGGACGGGTTACTCTACCTGGTCTTGGTACTTTTTGAATTACCTCTATGTATATATGGGAAGCCACTTTTCCATTTTCCTCAGCAACCCAAATGAACCATCTATCATTTTGAATGGCATCTTCTAAAAAAGCATGACACTCCTTTTCGAAATCCTCGAAAGATGCATTCTTTTTACTTTCATCGTGCTCAATCGTAAAATTCCATCTCATTTTGATTAGTTGATCAATGTCTTTTGTTTCTGCGAGTCTAATATTCATCACATTTCCTCCCCGTTTTGTAGAATTGTTACTCTACTAATCCTTTCAACAAAAAAGAGCATACATCCTTTGATATATGCTCATCACAGTTTCGTTTTCCATAAGAAATAAAGTTCCATACAAATGTCCCAGTGTATATGAGATGAATTTAATCCATAAGCTCTTTTAACCGCTTCATTACCGAATGAATCGTCAATCGATGAAAGGAAATAAGAGTTCCCTTAAAGACAACGGAAAAAATACCATATGGCGTTGGGGATAACTCCATTAACTCACCTCTATTTTTCAAATCAATTACGTTTACATCCAATCCTAGTTCATTTGCAGCGGTAATTAGATTTTCTGTTGCTACTTCTACATATGGACATTGAAAAGAACGGAGTATTGTAAGGTCTTGAAATCGTTGTATGCGATTCTCCCAATTAGTAGGAAAGGTAGGTAAAGAAGTGTTATTTTCAAACCGATAGACGAGCAACTCAAATTGATAAGGTGCTGTATCTATCAACTTAAAGTTGTTTTTCAAAAAAATCTCTTTACTTGGTGTCCAAGAAGTTTCCGAGTTTGTTACAACTATGACACCTTTTTTCAAACGACTCTTTGCATCTTGAATGCATTTGTTAATAAGTTTAGCCCCGTGACCTTTACCTGTTTCACTTACCCAAAGACAATGAATAACTAAATAATCATCAGCGTGAACGACTCGAGAAGAAAATTCTGCATCCGTATATTCAATAAACCCTACTTGTTTATTGTTTTTTAGTAATTGAATATACTTCAAACCTTCTTCAAATCGTTTGTTTAGCCATTTATTTTTATTTATGTATCCTTGTGATTTTTTCTTACTTCTAAGACAATAGCTTCCTATACCTTCTAGCATTTCAGTATTGACCTCAATCATTTGAATATTAGCCATTTAATCTCCCTCCTCTTTATAACTATTTCTTCTAACTGTTTCATTTTTCCTTTCATTACAAGAGAACAAAAAATGCCTTGCTGTTTCAAGCAAAGCACCTAGGTTATGATTCATTCTTTAAGTTCATGAATACTGTTTGTTTTAAATAGCTGTACTGTGATTCGTTCGTATCAGCATAGGCTTCCTCTCGGTTCGAGAGAACATCCGTATAAACGATGTCTTCTTCAAATTGTGAAGCTGTAAAATCAAAACGTTCCCCGCTAATTACATTATAAAAGTGCCATCCATCTGGTAGTTTCGTCTTTCTGATTTCCCCACCTAAAATGTCGTGTACAACTAATGCCGTTACTCCACATTGGCCCTTTGCAGGATTATCCGCGCTCCATTTTGAACTAGATTGTAAAGACCACGATTTTCGCAATGCCTTCTTGATGCGTTCTGTTTGGTCGATTATATGACTTTCCATGAAAAAAGCTCCTTTTACTTTTCGCATTTATAAAAACGAATTCTGCTCCATTCTAGCGGAATAATACTTTTTATTTCTCAATCTATTTTTGCTTTTCCTCTAACTCTTTTATTTGTTTTTTTATATTTTTCAATTCCATCTTTAATGCTTTCACTTGCTTCGAGCTATCAATACCCATTTGAACTCCGTATGTGACGATGAGAAACAAAAGGACAAGCCCAAAAAAAGTCATAATGTACATTTCCAATACATGTCACCCCTCTATATAATCTTAACCATATCACGAATAGGGAAAATTCAGTTATGAAAACTTCATCTTTACTCCCTTTTAATTTACCCACTATGTAAATCACTATTAATAAAAGAACGAATTTAAAAGAATAGTAGTTCCTAAATGATCCCAAACTTTTTTAAAGCATAATCTATCCCGCCATCTTTCGATTGTTTTGTCACAAAATTGGCAACCCGTTTTAATTGTTCACTTCCATTTCCCATTGCAATACCAAGTCCTACAAACTCCAACATATCGATATCATTTTCACCATCCCCAAAGGCAATTGCTTCCGATGGATTTATTCCAAAGTATGCTAATGTTTTCTTCATCGCTAACGATTTTGATACATCCTCCTGCAGAACGTTTAATACGTATGGATGCCACCTTTTAAAAGTCAGATGGGGAAAATGATTTTTATACTTTTCAACCGTTTCATCATTTGCAAACAGACACATTAGAAATACTTCTTGATCTGTCAACCCATTCATTGTTGCAGGGTAATCATTTAAAGACAACGTTTCTTGCAATGCGGTGAATATTTTATTTTCCATGACACCATTCATATAAAATCCTTCCGTATAGAAGGACAAACCATTCTTTTCGATTTTCGCAAATTCCACTACTTCTTGTATGACCGTTTTATCCATTGGTACTTTATGTATCACTTCTTGTTTATGTTTCACATATCCGCCATTCGCTGTGATAAACGTTTCGATTCCCAGTTCCTCTAATTCCTTACACATCGATAACGGCCTACCGGTTGCAACGACAATCTTGATTCCTTTTCTTATTAAAGATTCAATCGCTTTCTTCGTAGTCGGGTGAATACTGCCATCTTCATTGTTAGTCAATGTCCCGTCCACATCAAAAAATATTATTTTATAATCCATATGATTCTCCTAAACTAATATGACCTAAATGTTAAGGATTCGACTTCAACATAAATTATCCTTGTTATTTGAGAAAACAAAAAGGTATTTAGAACGAACTTGTTCTAAATACCTTACTTGATTTTAAGGTTTATTTGCCTTCAAGGAAAAATTTTTCGATATCGTCTAACATTAAGTTAGCAGCCCTGACGCCACCAGCAGTATTCCAAATTTCATCACTTACTTTATGAATGTTCCCTTCTTTAACGGCACTTAAGTTTTTAAATAAAGGATCATTCACCCATTCTTCTTCTAGTTTAGAAGCTTCACCATCACCTGTTTCATAAGAGAAGTAGAAAATTATATCTCCATCCATTGCAGGTATACGTTCTTTTGTTACATTTTTTTCCGCAAAATCATCCACATTTTGTGATTCTGGACGGGCAAATCCTAATTGATCTAATATCACACCAGAGAATGTATCTTTATGATAGATTCGAACATCCCCTGCCATAAAGCGTACAATCGATATTTCTTTTTGTAATTGGTCACCTAACTTGCTTTTTAAGTCCGCAATACGGTTATCAAAATCGCCAATTACTTTTTTTCCTTCTTCTTCTTTATTTACCGCTTTAGCGTAAAGCTCAAAGTTTTTCTTCCAATCTCCACGAAGATCTTCAGCAAATACTGTTGGGGCAATCGATTTTAACTGTTCATAAATTTTCTCATGACGCATTTTGTTCCCGATAATTAAATCTGGCTTTAATGATGCAATCGTTTCTAAACTTGGTTCACCTTCCGTACCAACACTCGTGACCCCTTCCATATCCGCTTTAATATGGTCATACCAAGGATCGCCAGTCCAAGACTCTACAGCTCCTACTGGTTTCACGCCTAAAGCTAATAAAGCCTCTGTTCCTTCGTTTGTTAAAATAACCACACGTTCAGGTGTTTTCTTTATTTCCGTTGACTCCATTGCGTGTTCAACTGTATAACTTTCTGTACTTGATGCTTTATCAGATGTACTCTCTTCCTTCGAAGTTTCTGCCTTGTTTCCGCACCCACTTAGTACGACAACAAATAGTAAAGCAGTAAAAAGTAAAAGTTTACTATGCTTAAAAAAGTTTATCATTTTTCTATCCCCTTTTGAGAATGATTTTCATTTACATTCTGAATCATATTGGATAAAATAATCTCTGTCAATATGAAATTGAAAATGATAATCACTATTATTTTTTCGACCATTTCTCAAATTATAAATAGATACATAGGGAGAAAACGATATGCAACTTCATAGCAAAAATGGAAAAGTAGCTGGATTAGTATTAGGAGTTATTTTACTTCTAATCGTAAATTTTCTAAGCCTTGTTCTTGGTTATACGGATTTAACGATACATACAGTAATTGACGCCTTTACCCAATTTGATGGTTCTAATGAACACATTATTATTCAAGATGTTCGATTGCCACGGGCTTTGATCGGGACAGTTGTAGGAGCAAGTTTGGCGATAGCGGGCGCATTATTACAAGCTTTAACAAGAAACCCTCTAGCTTCTCCAGACATTTTAGGATTTAACGCGGGTGCGAGCTTTTTTATTGTCGTTGCACTCATGTTATTTTCTATCTCTTCTTTACAAGCAACAACTTGGATTGCTTTTTTAGGCGCAATGATTGCAGGGCTTTTAGTGTACTTTTTAGGCTCCGTTGGTCGGGATGGCATGACACCTATTAAAATGACGCTTTCGGGGGCAGCCATTGCAGCGCTCTTCGGTTCGTTAACTCAAGGGCTGCTTGTCATGGATGAATCCGCTTTAGACCAAATGTTATTTTGGATGTCTGGCTCTGTCCAAGGAAGAAAACTGGACATTTTACTATCTGTACTCCCCTATATTGTCATTGGGGTTGTAATTGCTTTAACGATAGCGACGAAAATAAATATTTTAACGATGGGCGATGATGTGGCGAAAGGATTAGGACAACGGACAGGATTTGTAAAGTTAGTAACGGGAATAGCGATTATTTTACTTGCTGGTGGTTCTGTTGCGATTGCTGGTCCCATCGGATTTATCGGTATTGTCGTACCACATATTGTAAGAACGGTTGTAGGAAATGATTATCGTTGGATTATCCCTTACTGCGCAATCGTCGGAGGAATTTTCCTTGTGATAGCGGATATCGGTGCACGATATGTACTGATGCCGGAAGAAGTACCCGTTGGTATTATGACGGCACTCGTCGGTATACCATTCTTTATTTACATTGCAAGAAAAGGTGGAAAGTAACATGAAAAAATATACTTCAGTAAGAGCTTTTCGGGAGAAATTCTCTTTTT
Organism: Ureibacillus galli; assembly: GCF_014836845.1. Taxonomy (GTDB): domain Bacteria; phylum Bacillota; class Bacilli; order Bacillales_A; family Planococcaceae; genus Ureibacillus; species Ureibacillus galli. The sequence goes on along the minus strand of NZ_JACSQA010000004.1, from coordinate 69,867 downwards.
TAGTGGATCATAAAGCATTTAAATATAATGTCTCTTTCCTTCTTTTTCTTTGCTTTCTTTTCCTTTTAAGCGCTGGTATGGGAGAGCAATATTTTTCTCCTTGGAAAGTATTCAATATACTTCTGGGGAATAGTGATAGTTTTGAATCGATGGTCGTTGAATCTTTTCGAATGCCAAGAATTTTAATATCCATTTTGGTTGGGATTAGTCTGGCAGTAGCCGGAGCCATTTTACAATCCATTCTTCGAAATCCATTAGCATCACCGGATGTAACGGGCATTACCGGAGGAGCATCAGTCGCGGTCGTGTTATTTTTAGCACTTTTTAGTAATGATAGTAATGTTTTAACGGTAAGTATCCATTGGATGCCCCTTGCCGCCTTTATAGGAGCAACGATTATTGCCTTTCTCCTTTATATCCTTGCATGGAAAAACGGCCTATCCCCTTTCCGTTTAGTACTAATCGGAATTGGTTTATGGGCATTAACAAAAGCGTTAACGAATTTATTTATGATTTTAGGTCCGATTGTTCAGGCAAGTCAGGCGAATGTCTGGATAACCGGCTCCGTTTATGGATCGAATTGGAACAATGTTCAAATTTTAACCCCCATCACGATTGGCTTATTAATTATTGCATTTATAATGACGAGACATTTAAATATCCAGGAACTTGGAGAGGATATCGCTTTAGGACTAGGGACAAAAATTGAAAGACAACGTTTTGGATTACTTTTACTCAGTACAGCGTTGATTGGTAGTGCTGTAGCCTTTGCGGGTGGTATTGGGTTTGTTGGTTTAATGGCACCACATATTGCTCGAAAGTTAGTCGGTTCATCCTTTGGAAATCTTTTACCACTATCAGCAATAATAGGAGCTATTTTAGTTTTACTTGCTGATACAATCGGACGAACACTCTTTTTACCGATTGAAGTTCCCGCTGGCGTATTTACTGCTACAATAGGGGCGCCTTACTTTATCTATCTTTTATATAGACAGCGAAATGCTTAAAAAGGAGTAACGATGATGCATGTATTAGAAACAAAAGATTTAACGTTAAGTTACGGGGAACAAATTATTTTAGACCAATTAAACGTTACGATCCCACATGGGGAAATTACTGTACTGATCGGAAGCAATGGTTGCGGTAAGTCTACTCTTCTTCGCTCAATGGCTAGATTACTAAAGCCTCAAAGTGGCGCTATTTTGTTAGATGGAGAAGCGATGATGAAGCTGCCTACAAAGGAAGTAGCGAAAAAGTTAGCGATGCTACCCCAAGGACCTGTATCTCCAGAAGGGTTAACGGTCTTACAATTAGTGAAACAAGGACGCTATCCATATCAAAAATGGTACCAACAATGGTCATCAAAGGATGAAGAAATTGTCCGTCATGCCCTACATTCTACAGGGATGACAGAGCTTTCCGATCGTTTAGTGGATTCTTTATCTGGTGGACAAAGACAAAGAGCTTGGATTGCTATGACCCTTGCCCAAGATACAAATACAATTTTATTAGATGAACCGACAACGTATCTCGATTTAACTCATCAAATTGAAGTTTTAGATCTTCTTTTTGAACTGAACGAAAAAGAAAAACGAACGATTGTCATGGTATTACACGACTTAAATTTAGCTTGTCGCTATGCCCATAACATCATTGCGGTAAAAGATAAAGCGGTATTTGCCCAAGGGAAGCCGGAAGAAATCGTAGATCGGGAATTAGTGAAAAGTGTATTTCATTTAGATTGTGAAGTAGTGCCAGATCCTATATTCGGTACCCCTATGTGTGTCCCATATGGGAAAGGTCGACATATGAATGGGGTGAAAAACTCGATTGAACACGTTCTCTCCCGATGAATTAAAAATACTTGAGGAAAAATTTCGTTTCACTTCCTTAACGAATTCGTCTCCTTTATCAATTCAAATAAGTGATTTATTAGATGAAGCACAAATTCATCTTTATTTAACGGCGATCAAAGAAAAAACAAAGGCTGCTAACCTTGGTGTCGCTGCATCCCTTTTTGTAAAACGATATAGTTTTGCAATCCTAGCCGCGCTATATTCAATGAGCGTGTTAAATAAACGAATCAACTTTTCCCTTCAAAACGTTTCCATTCAAACGTTAGATGAATCGGATCCGTTATGGCTGCCTTCGATTAAATTTAACAAGATAAATTTAAGTCCGGCACCCCAACAAGACAGGGAAAATTGGAGAAATGAGATTTTAACCGACATATTTGCGAACCATATCGAAGTTTTATTTAACCAACTTCATCAAACAACAAAACTATCAAAAATCATCATGTGGGAAAACATATATATATACATTGTTTGGATGTATAAAAACTTGTTAGATGACCATCAATATTCGGCTAGGTATCTCGATATGAAAGAGGATTTTGAATGGATTGCTGCTCGTGGGAAAGGGATTTTATTCGGTAGCTATAAAGATAATCCATTTCTAAAGTTTAAAAGTACGGATGATGCTCTAAGCAACCTAGAGGGCCCTGCTCAAGATAGAAAAACTTGCTGTTTATCTTATTTAACAGAAAACAAAGGGCACTTTTGCAAAACTTGCCCAATTAAGCGAAAACGAAAATCGTAATTAGGACTATTCTTTTTTAAGATAGTCCTTTTCTTTTTGGCGTTATTTCAGAATGAATCTCAAATAATAAAATAAGCCCCCGATTAACAACATCTAGAGCTTATTTTTCCACGATTAAATTTCACGAGCTTTCATTTTTTTTAGTTCTTTTTCGGTTTTATTTAATAAAACCTTTCTTCCACTAATCCAATAGCCGATTAAAAATGCTTCCCCTACAATAATCAGTAAAATGAGTTTCAGAATAGACCAGTCAACCATTCCGGTTGTTTGGATATAGAGTAAAAATACGAAATAGGCAATCGGTATAATAGAACCTAAATACCTTTCATTTCTAGTTGATAAAAAATGTTGGACGGCGAAAACTAATACAATGATGCCAAGTCTATACCAATCATTCATTTATTTTGTACCTCCTTTTTATATTTTTCAATAATCAATTTTGCATCTTCTAAACTAATCCGATCATCGATGGAAAGTTTTTTAATAAAACGAATGAATTCTTCATTTTCCGTACTTTCATTGACTTTAATTTTTTCAATCAATTTATCCAGGCGAATTCTAACCGTCGGATAAGAAACTTCGTAGTATTTCGCTATATCTTTTAAAGAACCTGAATTTAATATGAAATTTTTAATAAATTCAACGTCTTCTTTCTCTAAAGATAATAACCAACTTGGAATATCGTGCTTATCCATCACACCGCCCCTTTTATCATTATTTAATTTTATTCAAACATTATTTTTAATAAAATTCAATTTTTATTTAATATTATTAAAGTTTCAACAAATAAAGGCATTTATCCTCCTCGAACAAACGCCTATTTATTGCCTTATTTAATTAATCTTTGCGCAACTATTTCCTCTTCAATTGCCTTCATCATGGCAAAAGCACCTTCAGATTTGTTCGAGCAAATGACAGTTTGGATGGAGAATGAAGGATAAAAGGCAGAGTGAAAACTTACTCCCGGATCGTATCCCATTATGTGATACTTGAACATTTCATTTCCCTTTTTTTGAATCCAAACACCATAACCGTAATAACTATTTTCATTTACTTGAATGTGAGGTGTAAGTAGTTTACGAGTGTATTCATCCCTTAATAATTGATGATCCATCAGGGCATGCCAGAAATTTGACATATCCTTTACGCTCACAAAGGCCCCTCCATCGGACCCCCCTTTGACTGGTAATGAATAGACATTCGTCTTCCAAGTACCATCTGGAAAATCAATATACCCAAGAGCCGTTCTTCCTGGTAGCGAATCCATTTCAAAATAACCAGCGTCTTTCATATTCGCTCTTTTGAATATATTCTCCTTTACATATTCTGAGAATGGACGCTGGCTTACTTGTTCTACAATAAGCCCCAGTAAGATATATCCTGCGTTGTTATAGTGGAACTTTTCCCCTACTCCCGATTTCATCGGTTCATTTTGAAATAACGGTAAGAAATTTTCCAAATTCCTTATTAAGTACATCGGATTTTTAATCCATAACTCTTCAAAATCATCCATTACCTCCTCATCAAAATAGTCGGGTATTCCAGCCTTATGGGTTAATAAATGATGAACCGTAATATCTTGATCGAAGTGAATAAAAGAATACTTTAAACATTCCTGCAGCTTCGTTTCAAAGGAAAGTTTTCCTGCCTCCACTAGTTGACAAATCGCGACCGCAGTAAACAGTTTACAGCCCGATGCAATCCCGAATCGAGTATCTGGTTTATTTTCAATTTGTTCAGAACGACTGGCAAATCCGTAACTTTCCATTACTAAAATTTCTTCTTCTTTTTTTACTAGAACTGTTCCGGAAAAATGACCGTCTTCCTGAACTTGGTTTAAACGGTTAATGATTGTTGTCATCAAATCTTGGCCTTCCTTCTGTAATGTAGTAACTTCCTTATTGGCAAACACCTAAAGGATTATGATCTGGATCATAGAAAGTAAAAAATTTCGTCGTTCCTTCCCCACCCATTTCATTTACTTTGACGTTCTTTTCAACTAAATATGTGTACATTTCTTCGATATCTTGGGGAATGAAGTTGTAGTATTTTCCTACACCAAATTGATTTTCTGGAAACTTCATTGGCTTGTGGTTAGCAGTTTTAACTAGACAAACAACAGTAGGTGAATGTTCGCTAATCTTCATCACCGCCGCCTCTTCTTCGAGATACACAAGCTCAAAACCTAATATCTCTTTATACCATGCCGCTGAAAATTTCGGATCCTTAACGGGAATAAAAACCCCTTCCATTCCTTTTAAAAGTGATTTCACCATCTATCACCACTCCTTACATTAAGTGATTAAATATAACATTCGGTAAATAATAGATTTGTCCTTTATTGGTTTCGTTTAAATTAGACAAAAAAGACGTTCATCCATTTTGGATAAACGTCTAACTGTCATTTATTTGGATTTATTTATTCTTTTTCCTCTTTTTGCTTTTCAAAACTAAATTCCGCTAACGTCTGGGCATCCATCATGCGAAGAATACCATCTTTAAAATAGGTTAAAACCATTTCCTGTTTGGCTCTGTTACCTGCGGATACACTTTTTCCATCCTTATATACTTCATTGTTTTCGATGAGTAATTGATGTGTTCTGAAATCATATTCCCATGTTCCTAACATTACATTATCTTTACTAGGATATAGTCCTCTACCATATCCTTCATAAGAACCATCAGCATTTAATACAATGGCTACAGACTTGTCGTCATATAACCATTTCCCAATTAATTCTTTCCCATCCTTTGATACATTTAGTGTCACACTATCATGGTCAATACCAGCTAAACTATCCAATTCATCTAAATCTTCGGTTGTAATTGTTCCATCCCCAACCGCTTCTGGATCTAAATCGTTTAGCATCGTTAAACCTTTCATTAAGAAATCATTCATTTCTTCATATTTATCAAGTACGCTACTTACATCTACTTCGTTTACAAGTAATCCTTCTTTTAACTTTTCTAAATAAACTAAATAACTATTCGTAGCATCCACAAAGTATTGATGAGTTTCTTTATATTTTTCAGGCACTGTTGCAGTTTGAATTTCCTTTGAAATTTTCATATTCTCAATCGCTGCATTACCCATTTTTAACATTGGATCTTCTATAGTAGAACTATTATTAAACACATCAAGTATCACTTCTTGATTTTTTTTCAAAGTATCGATTTTTCCTGTTATATACTCATTGTATTCACTTTCTTGAAGAGTGACTGGCTCTACTTGAATTTCCTTATTTAACTGTTCTTTTAAATCATTTATTTTTTGCTCTGAATCTTGTGCCTCTGCCGCTTCATTGACACCTTCCTTAACGCCTTCTACAAATTGACTACAACCTGTTAATAAAAACGCCAAACTCGTTAATGCTAAAAATTTTTTCATATTAATTACCCTTCTTTTCAGTTGCTTTAATGCAATAATATTTGTTGGAATTGTATATTATTAACAGTATCTTTATTTATCAAATTAGACCATAAGACTATTTTCATATTTTACTTATTCTAAAATAGGATTCTATTCCCTTATTTTTTACGCTTCTATACCTTTCTTCCGTTTAAACATTACTATATAAACAGTTAATATGATCACATGTAACAATAATAAAACGAAAAATATGTTACTGAAAGTTGCACCTGTAGCTAGTTGGTTCAATGGATTCCATGGGCTGTTTCCTTCCATATCAACAGCTTTTCCATATACCCCTACAGCGATTGATCCTGCAATGAAGTTTTGCATCATTACCATTCCCATCCCTACCCCAGAATGTTCCATAGGTAATGTTAACGAAATCGATTTCGACATCACAATCATCATAAAGGATTGCCCTACATTTCCGATGATTAAAAATAATGAAATCAACAGTGCATTCGTATGAATAAACGTCGAAAGTAAGAAGAAACAAAGGATTAATAAACTGGAAGCAAATATAAATAATGTAGATGTTCCTTTAGAATCAGCAATCTTTCCACCATGTCTATTGAAGAGCGCAGTGGCTATAGCTGCCGGCACCATGGCCAAACCGATTAAATTAACAGGAAGGTTTTGAACCTCAGCTAAAAAGAGTGGTGTTAAAAAGAAAAGGGAAAAACCAATTCCGGTAATGACAAAAGCTAATACTAAATAAGATGTGTATATTTTATTTTTAAATAACCCGGGTTGAACAAAGGGATTTTTAGCTAATCGAATGCGGTAAATAAATAAAATGAACGCAACGACTCCCCCTACAAACCATGTTACATTGTTTGTTACACCTAGTAAGACTTGAGCTACAGTTAGAGCGAGCAATCCGCCTCCTAGCCAGTCGATACTTGTTTGAGTACCTTTTTCATCTCCTAAATATTTCAGATAAAATGGCAATGTGAAAAGAAGTAATAACGGGATGCAAAATAGCCATCGCCAATCTACTACACTCACTACTAATGCGGAAACAATCGGCCCTATAGCGCTGCCTAAAGCTGTCCCTATAAATACTGTACCTATAGCCGTTCCCCTTCTCTCAACGGGAAAATAGCGAATAGGAACTAAAGTAGATATGGCTGGAATTGTGGCTGCTCCAGTCGCTTGTAAACATCTTGCAACGATTAAAAGCCAGTAAGAATTGGAGAAAAATCCTAGCAAGGATGCCATGGCAAATAGTGATAAACCAAAGATTAATAATGTTTTTAACTTATAGCGATCCGCTAGTTTTCCATAAATCGCCGTACCAATCCCATATAAAAGTGTATACCCGGAAGTAACCCAACTAACTTGTGAATTCGTTAGTTGAAATTCAGTACTAATTTGCGGAAGAACAAAATTGAACAGCAATATACTCATAGACGAAAGCATAACCGTTAACATCATTACAATTAATAACTTTTCATTACCTTGTTTTCTTAACTCCTGATTCATCTTTTATTTCTCCTTTTCATAAAATGAATGTCTGTACTGACTGACATTTTAAAGAAAAAATATACTAGGGTGTTAATCCCCTAGTAAATAAGGCGACACTATCTTTTAAAAGCTTTTCAAATTCCCCGTCCCTGAAGTCACAAGATCCATTCATCCTTCCATTGGCAAATCCGAAATTCATATAAAGGAAAGTTATAGCTATTTTTTCTGCATCCACCGGAATAATTTTCTCACGGTTCTTCATCTCTTCAAAGTAGTTGGTTAAAAACTCCTTTAATAATTCTGGGTGTCTATGGGAATATTGATGCAATCCAGGTACATTCTCCCCGATTTTCATAAGCATTTTAAGAAGCTTTCTATTTTGATACATAATTCGATGATAATTTTGACTAATTAGCGTTAAATCTTCTTGAAGGTTCCAAACGACTTTACTTTCAAAAATCGACCGCATTTCCTCACCGTAATGGTACCGATCGATCGCTTTTTCCAATAAGTTTTGTTTACTTTGAAAGTGTCTAAAAAGCGTTTTTTCACTAAATCCGGCTTCTTTAGCTATTTGTTCTGTTGTTACTCCGTTATATCCATCTTTTGAAAAAAGATCAATTGCAGTTGTTATAATTTTTTCACTTGTTTCCTGTTTACGATTCGAAGCCATAAAAATTCATTAACCCCCTATGGAGAATGTCAGTACTGACTAACATTATAGTATTCAATTTTCAAAATATTGTCAACGTATAAATTACGCATTTGGAAATCATTCAATGTTAGTGATGATTAATAGAACGAACATTTTTATTCCTTCCAATTGGTCGGAATATCCACTAACACATACTCACCAGTCCACTTTTGTGTCGTAACAATTAGCCTTTCACCTTGTTTTTCAAAGAAAAGTCCACTTCCATCTTTGTCTGTGAAAGCCCACCCACTTTGACTAACCATTTCTTTAATGATTTCATCAGATGCGGATTGATTTCGTTCGTTTACGATATACCATTCTTGATCATTTTCTTTTGATAAAAAAACGATTGGTTGATCAGAAGTATTTAGTTTCTCTAAAACTTCCCTTTTGCTTATAGTTTCTATTGGTAGCGATGGATAGTAGAGCTTATTGTAAAATACAAGTGCTCCAGCAATAATGATAATGAATCCAATTGTCACGAATACTTTTTTCATAAAACACCGCCTAATTTTGAAGTCTTTTCCTCAATTTAAATTGCCCGGCTTAAAATTTCTCCCGGTAACCCGTCTATTTCACAAACTTTTTCCGATTCAAAACCGAGATTGATTAAAATTTTTCTAGACGCTATATTATTCGGATCGATAATGGCTTTTAACGTTGTGACTTTTGTTCCTTTGGCAAGTTCCACCAATTGTCTTCCAATCGTCTTTCCGTAACCCTTCCCCCAATGCTCAGGCACTATCATATAACCGATTTCAGCTTCTTCCTCATTGGTTGCATTCAACGTTAAATGCCCTAGACCAATAAACTTTCCACCCTCGCACACTTTGTAAGTCCCAAAAATATCATATTTTCGATTCCGTTCTAATATTTTTTGGAAGTTCTCTTGGGCTTCAGTGAAAGGAATGGCCCGTTCAGTAATTTGCTCCATCACCTTTTCATTGGAAACTAATTGAAAGTAGTAATCAAAGTCTTCTTCTGCAAATTTTACCCATTCTAAATGATTCATATTTATTCGCCTCGCTTTTCTTTTTTAAAATGAACGGACTGACACTTTCTATATTGTATAATTCTGAGAATTTGACTAAAAGTGAGAGACAAGAAAAAAGAGCCTTTATTGGCTCTTTTATATAAAAATTCGTTTTTATTGTAATGAAGCCCAAGTTATAAAGTCTACCATTGGTTTCGTCATTTTTGGGCCTCCATTTATAACATTTCCATTCTGTAATCTATATGAAGCATTATGAACTCCGACAACTTGATTTGAAGTATTAAGCATTGCGGACCCAGATTGTCCATTAAAAGTGTCAATCGTATAATATGCTAAGTTAGTAGACTCTTGACTAACAGTTCCTGACATTCCCCATTGATTGTATAATCCAGTTTCCTCTATTAAATCTGCTGGATAACCATATATTTTAATCGTAGTTCCTGATAGGTTTGTTACTTGTTTATATGGAAGGTATCCTACAATATCACCAGCATCATATGACCCATACTTTTCAAGTTTTAGAATGGCAAAATCGTATTGACTATCTCCTGAGTTTGAATACCCGACTGGATGGTAATAATCTTGGATAAAATATGCACCGTATGAGTAATGGTTGTCCTTTAATGCTGGAATTACCACACCTCCTACTGCACTTTCACCTGTATCTAAATCATGCACACAATGAGCATTTGTTAAAACTAAATCCTTACCAATTAAAGTACCTGTACATGCAGCATAAAAATTATCATATTCTAATTCAACGTAAGCTATTTGCTTATGTGGAGTTTTAGTAGTATCTGTAACCTTTGTACGTTGATCTGTACCAATGACTGCAAAAGGAGAAATATTTTTAGACTCTTTATCTTCACCAATTATCTGACCTGTACCCAAGTTTATCGTAGGTTTATTAGGATCTTTAGGTATTTCTCTTTCCGGCAAAACGATACCGCTTCCAACTTCACCACTTGATTCATTAACATTAAAACTCTGTACTTTGTTTTTTAAATCTGAATACTTAATAATTTGACCTTTAGAATTAATTAAATCATAGGGGCTATCACTATTTGCTGAAATAGTATTTGCAAAACTTGGACTAACTGTAATAGCGAAAGCCATCAATCCAAATAATACTGCAGAAATTATCCTTCTCATTTCCTAACCTCCTATTGATAGAATTTTCAATTAAATAATACCATTATTTGTATAATATGTAAATTTATTAATTTCAATTTTCTGAAACTTCCAATTTATTAACTTTGTAAGTAGGAGGATTAGATTCTAGAATTTCACTATACCAAATCTTTACTTTTTGCCCGGTTTGTATATGTTCTAAAATTGATTCATCTTTAAAACTCAGAAATAGTACCTTATTATAATATTTATCTAATAAAGTATTTAAAGGTAGTTCCATATCATCGTAGTTAAAATTTGTATCTTGAATTAGAATTTTTTTCCCTGACTTTTTATCAAATATTATGATCCCTTCTACACTCGCGTTATCTGTAACAATATCAGGTTCCTGACTACTAGAATTCTCACAACTTACTAAAGTAGGTAAGAAACAGAAGATTAGAAATAAGTATAATATCAATTTTACTTTCATTGCCCTGTCTCCTTTCTAAACTTTTAAAATTTGAATATATTCGGTCATTTTTATTACTTCAATAAAAATTGACTTTCTCCTTCTACAACTTTACTCCCCTACATTTGCACTATTAATTTCAATCAAGGGACTCGTTATTTATTTAAAGAAATGATTAACGTTTCGTTAGGAATAAATGATCCCTTCAACTTAAAAAAACGTCCAACAAACTTATTTAAGTAATTGTTATTGAAGGGATGGATAGACTTGATTATGATTAACCTTAGTATTTGTTAATAATGAAGTGATTTCCAAAAATCACTCAGGAGGTCAAAGGAAATGAAAAGAGTTTATTTAGCTAGTCCTTTTTTTAACGATAAAGAGATCGGTTATTTAGAACAAGTTGAGGAGATTTTAGCAGAGAAACAATTAAAAGTATTCTCTCCAATGAGAAAGTCGGCATCCCCAAACGCTGAAGTGGGTTCACGCCAATGGTCCATTGAAACATTTATGGATGATATTAAACATATTAAGTGGGCTGAAATCGTTGTAGGCATCTATCATGGAAATTATTCCGACAGCGGAACCGCTTGGGAACTCGGATATGCTTATGCTACGGATAAGCCGGTTATTTTAGTTCATGTTGGTGAAAACAGTAACTTGATGGTCCATGAAGGTGCACACGCTAATATTACTTTAGAGGAACTGAAAGAATATGACTTTGATAAATTAGCTAGTTCGTTCTATTCAGGTGAAATGCTCTAAAACAAAAAATGATTGAAAGAGATGTACGATACAACTCTTTCAATCATTTTTCATTATACTTGCTCAGCAGTTACTTCTTCGCCATTTAAAATTAATTTGTAATTGATTTCAGCTTTTAAAGATGCAGACACGGCACAATATTTTTCTTCCCCTAAATGAATGGCGCGCCATACTTTTTTAGGTGTAATGTTACCATCTACTACGAAAGTAAGTGTAGCAGCAGTGAAGGCTGTTGGTAATTCTTCACGACGTTCACCATCTACTGTTATTTCTATGTTTTCAATATCATCTAAATGTGGTTTTAAAATCATTGTCACATCTATTCCGATACAACCGGCTAATGAAGCAAGTAACATTTCGGTTGGTGTTGCCGCGTTCCCTTCTCCACCATAGTTAGCTGTTGCATCCATCGTCATGGGATAGCCAGTCGGTCCAACTGCTGTAAAGGCACGTCCACCTTGCCATTTTGCTTTAATTTGCATTTTGCTCATTCCTTTCATGTTCCAAGTTAAAATTCTGAAACTTGCCGTAAAAATTTTTGTGCTCGTTCTGTTTCTGGATGTTCAAAAAATTCAACTGGATTAGCATCTTCCACAATGACACCATCCGCCATAAATAAAATCCGATCTGCTACCTCTTTTGCGAACTTCATTTCATGGGTTACAATAACCATCGTCATCCCATCTTCCGCCAAATCTCTCATAACTTTTAAAACTTCCCCAACTAGCTCTGGATCTAACGCCGATGTCGGTTCATCAAATAACATTAATTTTGGCTCCATAGCAAGGGCTCTTGCGATCGCAACCCGTTGTTGTTGACCACCTGAAAGCTGAGAAGGATAGGATTCCTCTTTCTCGGCAAGACCGACTTTTAATAATAAGTCGGAAGCAATGACATAGGCTTGCTCTTTATTCATTTTTTTCACAACGAGAAGTGCTTCCATGACATTTTCCACAACGGTTTTATGTGGGTATAAGTTAAATTGTTGAAATACCATCCCTGTTTCTTGGCGGATGGCGTGTATTTCTTTTTGTAAAACTTTTCTTTGGGCTTGTGGGTCAATGACATGTCCATTCACTTTGACTGTGCCGCCCGTTATCGCCTCTAAACCATTTATACATCTTAAAAACGTACTTTTTCCAGAACCACTAGGACCAATAACTGCTACGACTTGTTGTGATGGAATCGTTAAAGAAATGTCCTTTAGTACTTCGTTTTCTCCGAAGTTTTTTTGTAGATGTTTAATCTCAATCATGCGATGCGCCCCCTTTAGTAAACAGACAACCGTTTTTCAATTTTATGCAGTATAAATGTGAAGAACGTACTCATTATCCAATACATGACAGCAATTGCTAAATAAAATGGCATATACACATAATATTGAGATACTAACAGTTGGGCAGAACGCATTAATTCTGTCACTGCAATGCTTGAAACGAGTGATGTTTCTTTTAACATCCCGACAAAAGTGTTTCCTAATGGGGGAATTGCATATCGTACAGCTTGTGGAATCACGATACGGCGCATTGCTTGACGGTCAGTCATCCCCGTTGCAATCGCTGCTTCTATTTGCCCCTTTGGTACGGATTCAATCGCACCACGGAAAGCTTCTGAAACATAAGCACCAATATTTATACTTAACGCGATACATGCAGCTGTTAATGGTCCAAATTCAATACCGTAGTCTACTAAACCGTAGTAAACAATGAAAATTTGAACTAGTGGCGGTGTTCCACGGATAATTGAAACGTATACTCTTGCAATCATACGTAGAAAGCGATTGCCCTTCAGTCGGGCAACCGCGGTAATTAAACCAATTATTAAACCAAAGAACATTGACACCACTGTGATAAGTAAAGTATAGTATGCCCCTTTTAATAAAAAGGGGATATTTTCAATAACCAAATCCATTGTAGTGACCTACTTTCTTATTCTGCTGGAGGTGCTTCTTCAAACCATTTCATGAAAATTTCTTCGTACGTACCATCTTGTTTCATTTCTTCTAATGCTTTATTTAATGCTTCAACAAGTTCTGTATTTCCTTTTTTCACCGCAACAGCAGCTTGATCCGATTTAATCGGTTCCCCTACAGCTTTAATTGCATATCCGTTTTCTTCAATGACAGGTTTTAAAGCATAGACGTTGTTAATTGTTGCATCAATACGACCTGCATCTAAATCTTTTAAAGTGGTAATGACATCGTCATACGTATTAATTGTAAAATCTCCAACTTCAGGCATTAATTGTGTACGTAAATACGTTTCATCATTTGTACCTAGTCCAACACCGATCTTTTTCCCTTTAAAGTCTTCTTTTGATTGAATATCTGTATTAGATTCTTTTACAATCACTTTTACTTGGTTTGTAATATATGGTTCTGTAAAATCAATTTGTTTTTGACGTTCTTCCGTAATCGTTACTTGGCTCACTAATATATCAAATTTACCTTTTTGTAAACCTGGGATAAGACCTGAGAAATCTTGTGCGACAAACTCCGCTTCTACACCTAGGCGATTAGCTAATTCTTTAGCGATATCTACATCAAAGCCATCGTATTCTTTGTTCTCGTTCAGGTAATTATAAGGTGCATAAGTCCCCATAATCCCTACTGTAATTTTGCCATCTTGTTCGATTTGCTCAAGAGCATTTCCTTCTTCTTTTTTTGAATCTTTTGTTGTATCTGTTCCACATGCAGCAAGTATTAATGAAGTAACTGCTACAAGTGATAGTAACCATTTTGCCTTTTTCACGTTTTTTCCCTCCTGTTTTAGACACCGAAAATACCGAAAAACTCAAATTTAACGGTCTCTTCAATAATTTGTTGTAGTGAATGATGCTGTAATACTTGGCTTGATGAAGATGTTTTAAATAACCATCGCGATAAAACGCCTTCAAGGAGACTCATGACAAAAACAGCTTGCATTTCCGGATTGATGCGCTCGTTTGTCATATGCAATTCTTTTGCCCTTCTTATATTCTTTGCAAAAGCGGCTTCCATATCCGTTTTAATCGCATCAACTTTTGATTGTAATGTAGGCTGTGAATGAATCCCTTTTAGTATGATTTGCATTAAAAATGGATTTTCTTCAGCAAATTGAAATATATGTTCAAATATATTCATGGAAGAGACTACCGAATCTTGCACATCTACTTTCGTTGTACGGTATCCAATCTGGATTGCATTTAAAATTTGAACACGGCCAGCTTCTAACATCTCTAAACAAATAGCCTCTTTACTTTCAAAATGCCAATAAAAAGTCCCTTGTGATACTTCAGCCTTTGCTACTATGTCAGAAATTTTCGTATTCTCAAAGCCTTTTGTTGCAAATAATTCTAATGCAATCGCCAATAATTGTTGTTTTCTATCCTGCCTTCGCATTCGATCTTGCACCACTCCCACCTCCTAACTGACTCATCAGTTAATTAAATCCTACAAACTTGCTTGAGATTAGTCAAATGTTTTTACTTATATTTTTTCAAAAAATTTAATTTGCTAGAAAAATAGTGCATTTATATAAAAAGAAGCCATTTGAATAATTTCAAAATGACTTCTAATATAATTATTTTTCCTTTAGATATATTTTTCCCTTTTAAAAAGAGTTTAATTTGGTTACCCCATTGCAAGCGATCAAATTTTCATTCGCTATTATATCAAATGAAAATAAGCTGAATCCTAATGGGTTTTACTAATTAAATGGTCCTATTCATGAAGAAAGACCCTCTCCTTATTCAAGGAAAGCGTCCGATTGTGGAATAGTGTTATTTCATTGACCTTGCAATTTCTAACATTTGGTTCTTTGATAAACTGTAAGTCAGCATTTCTACAGAGGTACCATCTTGAGCCCATCTAAGTAATCCTCCAGTGTTGAGCTCTTCATCTTGATCTACTTTGCCACTATCACCCCATTCTGAAAAATATCCAATGCTTCCGTTTATATCAACTTGTTTACTATGTGGTGAACCATCATAAGGTACTCGAATTCCTTTTATCAAATCTATAGAGACCATCAACTTTGTGTCATTACTGTCCATGTAATGTAGACTTAGCCAAGGAGAAGTCTTGGTATCTAATGTCCAATCATCAGGAATCTTTGTGGGAGTTAAAACAGTAAAGTCAACATCTTTCTGTATTTCAGCTATAGTTTTACTATCGTGATTATACTGTATTTTCTTTGCCATAATTATAATTGGGTAACAGTTTAGCAGGATTAGCACAATTACTAGCCGCATCAAAAATACCAATTTTCTACCTCGACTCTATTTGGATTTTTAGGTATTAGTATTTCCTGATTTCACTAATTATTATATTACCCTTAATGAAAAAAGCACTCTTCCTTTTTCAAGAAAAGCGCACGGTTTTTGAATAACATTTAATTAGTAACCTGTGATTAGACACTACTTTATTTTTCTAATACTGTCTCTGCTGGGGTAAATGCTTCCCATTGATTATATTTCGTAGTGATTGATGAAATAAACCAATATTCTCTAAATGGTTCTAGATTCTTTTCCACGATTATAACCTTCTGCCAGCTACCAAAATGTGCATATGATGTCTCTAAATCGTATTTAACGGTATACTTCATTTTGGATTCGCTAAGCTTTTCTACTTTTGTAATACGTAAGTTGCTAACCCAAGGACTTGATTGACCAGTTACCCAGTGAGTTTGCTCAAATTTTTCCCTTGATTGTTTTTGGAGCGAAGGAGACAACATCGCATATTGAACAGAACCACTTCGATTATTTACCCCTAATATCCACAATTCAACGGCTTGTCTCGGTTCCACTACATGTAAACCATTCAAAAAAGACATTAACTGACTTTCTATAGGAGTGAGTTGTTTCGGTGCTGCTATTACAGAATGGTTATAAAGCAGCATTAGTGAAAATAATAGTATTATTAATCGCAATAAATTCACCTCAAAAATTTAACTTCTTAGAGGTATTATTCTACTGATATTAATATTAATTCCTTACCAACCGATTTAGCATTGAAAAAAAACCATAACTCTAAAAATTACTCCTCCAATTATTTCCTTTTTCAAGAATAAAGACGCATTTTCTTATTAAAGAAACGCGCCCGATTGTTGAACATCCTTTTTTAACTGCCCTTAAAGTAAAACTCAAACTTTCATTTGGTAATGAAATATTAAATCATATTTTATTCACGAATCTTATCTAATAAATAGTCTCGATGCTTCAAACTTAGATCAATGTATTAAAAGTACCTTCGTGTATTTGTTTCAACACTTGATTAAAAACTCGATAGGCAAAATCGTATTGTGATTTTGTAATCCAATTATTGTGTAGAGCCTCTTCTAATTCATCTTTATCTTTTTCAATGATTTCTCCAGTTGGTAATACAACAATATCTAAAAATAAGTCCATCATATAGGGTTCTCCATTCTCAACGCCATTTTCATATGTGATATCTATGTACCACTGAATAATTTCTCCATTTTCATTAAACATTGATGTAATAGCGAAATTTTCATTGAGTGGTAGTTGCTGTAACCATAAGTAATTGTTATCAACAATACATAGCTTTTTAATTAAATATTCAGTTATTAACGGTTCTTTTACTTCATTCATTTTTATAAGAGCAATAAATCCATTAAAATCTTTTTCATTTATCTGCTCTATAGAATAGTCGCGTTGTATAATTCTAGTCCAATCATTTCTATGTAAAAACCGCTTTTTCAAAAGATAATCGCTCCTCAATTAATGTTATTGGTAAATTATAACATATCAGTAAGTTTAATATATATTACATATCCGTAGAGTTTTGTACATTGCATAAAATAATGTTATTCAACAATTTGGCCCTATACATGAAGAAAGACACTCTCCTTAATTTCATGGAAAGCGCCCGATTGTTGAAGAGCTTTATTCAACTAAAGCCCCCGTTGGTTAAACAAGAGAGTTTTTTGACTTCAATTATCAGTAGAATTAGCTATCTGAACTAAAATTTCAGGAGTAATTTTTTTCGAGACTCTTTTATCTATACTGAACCTATATTGCAAGTTATCTTTTTCAAAAATCAAAAAAACTGCCCTTCCTGTATCCAACAAATATGCAGTGTTTCCACTCTTAAGTTTAAATTTGTTTATAACTTCTTTATCCAGTATCTCAATACTATCCTTTGGTGCTACACTTATTAGGAAATTATTCTCATTTGATTTCTCATTTATAAACTGCATTTCAAAAAGATCACCCTTGTTTCCTTCAATAGTGCGAGCAAATACGTGAGTATACACAATAGGAGGAACTCTTAATGGAAGCTGTAATTTCTCTTTATAATGGTGTTCATAATCTCTTAAAGCTTCCCCGACTGATTTATATCCAATTTCAAGATAACTTTCTTCAATAGTTTGAGGTTGGAAGTGAGAATTAGCATTTACCTTTCCAATATTGATTGCTCCACAAATTACGGTTGATATAAGAAAAAGTAGGAGTAACTTGTTCAGATAAATCACCCTTTATTTATTATTTGAATTATTTTAACCAAGTCTATTCGTACTATCCTTATTCAACTAAATGGCCCTTTAACGGAAAAAAGACCCTCTCCGGTACTGCACCCCAAAAGTTAGAGTGAAAAACTAACTTTTGGGGTGATTTTTTATGACTAAATATAATGAAGAATTTAAATTGATGGTGGTTCAAGATTATTTAAGTGGCTCACTAGGATATAGAATGATAGCGAAGAAATATGGTGTCGGTGCTTCACCATTAAGGAGATGGGTACGTGCATATCAAGAGTTTGGGCGTAGCGGCTTAACCGTTAAGAAAAAGAAGCAGTTTTATTCTGTTCAATTTAAATTAGATGTATTAAACTTTATGAAACGAACAGGTGCTTCCTATCAAGATACTGCGATTCACTTTAACTTAAATGATCCAACTTTAATTACTAGTTGGAATCGTCGATTCTTAAAAGAAGGGATAGAGGGCCTGCTAGAAAAATCAAAGGGGCGCCCGTCTATGTCTAGAAAACCAAAATCAACAGCGAAGAAACAAGAAAAAACAATGTCACGTGAGGAGCAGTTAGAACGTGAAAATGAACTGCTTCGTTTAGAGGTTGCCTATTTAAAAAAGTTGAAGGCTTTTCGAGAGAATCCGAATGCCCTCTTCGAAAAGTACAAGCAGTCATCGCCTTCGAACTTAAACAAGAAGGATTTCGATTAAAAGATGTCTTAAAACAAGTGGGTATTCCAGAAGCAACATATCATTATCAAATGAAACAAATGAAACAAGCAAATTCGAACGAAAAATGGGAAACATTGATTTTAGAGACCTTTGAAAAGCATGAAGGTCGATATGGCTACCGTCGTATTCATGCGGAATTAAGAGCGCAGGGGTACATAATTAATCATAAAAAAGTACAACGAATTATGAAAAAGCTAGGATTGAAATGTGTAAAATTTGTACGTAAATCACGCTATAAATCCTACAAAGGAACGGTTGGGAAAGTCGCTAAAAACCTTTTGAATCGTAGATTCAGTACGCCGTATGCCCTTCAAAAATTGGTAACAGATGTAACCGAATTTAAATGTACAAATGATGAAAAACTATATTTAAGCCCAATCATGGACTTATATAATAGTGAGATTATTGGGTTTAGCATGTCAAAACGACCGAGCCTTGATTTTGTGTTAGAGTCGCTTAAACAAGCACTTTCAATCATTCAGAAGCGTGCTGAATATCGGACAACAATTCATTCCGATCAAGGATGGCACTATCAACACAATGCGTGGGTAAAAACATTAAGCCAGAACAAGATTTTCCAAAGCATGTCTCGTAAAGCAACATGCGCAGACAATGCGGCCATGGAGAACTTCTTTAGCTTACTAAAACAGGAAATGTATTATGGGGAACAATTAATCTCTTATGAAGCATTACAAAAGAAAATAGAAAAGTATATCAATTATTATAATAACGATCGTATTAAACAAAAACTGGCCGGCATGAGTCCAGTAAACTACCGGAAACATGCCAGCCAATTAGCTGCATAATAAAAACTCTAACTTTATGGGGTCACTACCTCCTTATTCAAGGAAAGTGCCCGATTGTTGCAGATCAATAAGCATAATACCTCTCCACATATAGAAGGTGACTTTCTCCGTATGTTTAATTCATTTAATTTAGTGGAATAGAATGAATGTAGACATATATAGGAGGGATCAATAATGACAGTCAAATTGATTGTAGAAAACGTAGTACAGGCGAAACAAGAAGTGGAGAAATTAGAAGCGCAAGGATATCTTCGAGATAACATTTACATCTTTGCACATTATGAAGAACGTGAAGATGATATTAACGAAGCACTGGGGACAGATAAAGTTGGGATTGGCGAGCAAGGGTTCCTGACTTCTATGAAAAACCTGGTAAATTCCCGTGGAGATGAACTGCGCAATGAGTTAGCTTCCGTCGGATTAAGTGAATCGGAAGCTGCTCAACTCGAGAAGGAACTGGATACAGGTAAATTGGTCATAGTTGCCAATAAATAAAAACAAACCCGGGAATCAATCTCGGGTTTATTTTTCATTTTCAAGTCCTCCTCGTATTCCTTGGACTCTGTATTCCAGATAGCCATTCAAGCAAGTCAGCATAAAAAACCATCCTTCTTTATTGTCAATGATCTGCTCGAGGAAATTATCATCTTCTTTATTAAAAGTATTATTCAACAATCTGGCCCTTTTCATGAATAAAGACGCATTTCTTATTAAGTAAACGCGCCCGATAGTTGAAGAACGTTTTTCAACGATGCCTCTTTAATTGGATTATTAGAACAATAAAAATATAGGCTGATAGAATTTTTGGGTAGCAATTGCCTCTATAAATAAGGCTCATACTTTATTCGTAAAAGGTGATAATACAACTAAATCCTTTTTTATATAGAGAGGTGTATCGAAAGAAGAATGAAAAAGATGTTTTTAGTTTTTATACTACTATTACCTCTGATTACTTCTTTTTATTCAGCAACAATTGCATCAGATATACCATCAGAAGACTCTGAAGAGCTTAGATTACAGGATATGCTTATGAATATGCTAACGCCTTATATTGAAAATGATTTGCAAAACTTTTATACCCCAAATATTGTGGAGAATTTTTCACCCGCTGTCGCTCCTTGGAAAATTGAAGTTTTAGAAACAAAAAGAATTAATGGATTTCGCGGCTTCCACTTGCAAATTACATTTGAAATAGAACCTACTGACGGAGGACATTGAATACCAATAGGAAAAGACCGAATGACATATGAAATTTCTTCTGGAACTGAAGTTAAATTGATAAATCATACACACTTAAAAACATATAAATACACTCCAGACTGAAAAAATTTTTACATTCCTTAAGGAAAGTGCCCTTATTGTGGAATATCAATTATTCTTAATCCCTTTAGCTTGTTAAACACTTCATCGTTTGTTTATAATTTCTTTTACAGCCCAACAATGATGATCGTGTACAAGTAGCCTTGAAACACACTCAATATCAATCCACCGATTATAGTTGTCATCCTCAATAGGTTCCTGAATCTTTTCTAATATTTCTGCTAAGTAAAAATAACCTTCATTTAATAAAGGCTCATTTTTAGTTGATTGAAAATATCTCATTGCCGTACCTATAAAAGGACCTATCGATACTTTATATCCCGTTTCTTCTAACATTTCTCTTTGTAGACATTCTTCATAACTTTCACCTTCTACAATTCCACCACCAGGTAAAAAATAATGTCCTTTAGAATTTTGTACCGTTAAAACTTTATCTCTTGTATTGTTAAAAATAACAGCATATACACCTTTTCTTAATTGATAATCCATTCCTACTATTTTTTCTCCAAAAACCTTAAGCATTTTTTTACCTCAGCTATTTATATACTTGATAAAGAATCTCAATAATTGTTCTATAATGTATCACACATTATATTCCAAATATTAACATATATCGATTAAATATATGAACACTAACGGAAAAAGACCCCTTCCTTATTCAAGGAAAGCACCAGATTGTTGAATAATAAATTAGTACTTATACTTTTAATTGTTATATAAGGATTTTTCTCCTTTATAAATTCGCTCATTAAGTAAATTGTTAATAAAATAACCCGATATCTAAAATATCGGGTTTCTACTCCTTTCTCAGTTTTATGGTTATTTAGAAAGGTTCTAGCTTACTTATTCAGAAACTCTTTCTTCTTTGATTCGTGGTGATTTTTTCTTTTTATTTCTATTCTTACTTTCAGCAATCTCATTTTGTATTGATGTTCCTTCTACATCAATATTTGGAAGGACTTTGTCTAACCAGCTTGGTAAGTACCATGCTGCTTTCCCCATTAACGTCATTACCGCGGGTACGATTGCCATTCTCACGACAAACGCATCAAAAATAATCCCAAAGGTTAGTGCGAAGCCCATTGATTTAATGATTGGGTCCGGAGCAAGCATAAATCCAGTGAATACTGCGATCATAATAAGACCTGCAGCCGTCACTACTCCCCCGCTATCTTTTATCCCAGCAAGAATCGCTTTTTTGGCATCTTTGGAATGTGTAAATTCTTCACGCATTCTACTTACCAAGAAAACCTCATAATCCATTGCTAGACCAAATAAGATGCCTATGACGATAACAGGTAAAAAGGCCAAAACAGGGCTTGCAATTGGGAAACCAAATAGACTATAGAAGTTTCCATCTTGAATTACGAAAACAACAAATCCTAATGTCGCTAATAGTGATAGCAAGAAACCTAAAACAGCTTTTAATGGGACTAGGATCGATCTAAATACCAACACTAATAGAATAAACGCAAAACCTACAATAAGAGAAGCAAATAAAGGTACTGCATCATTCAACTTTTCAGATATATCAATGTTCACTGCAGTTGCACCAGTAACGTACAACTTTACTTGTTCTTTATTGTTGTCTGACAACTCTCTTATTGAGTGTACTATATCGTTTGTTTTAATATCATTCGGCCCAGTTTTTGGCGTTATTGAAATCATGAAAACATTTCCTGATTTACCCGGAATCGGCGGACTGACACTTTTTATATTCGGTAAATCACCTAATTCTTCTGTTACTTTATTAATCTTCGATTGAATATCTTCACCACTTTTATCTGCTTCAGCTAGGACTACTAATGAAGAATGATATCCTGGACCATATGCTTCACTTAGTAAATCATACGCTCTTCTTTCTGTTGTTTCATCTGACTTTGTTCCATTATCAGGTAATCCCAGTTGCATATGGAAGAATGGAATACTAACTACTACAAGAAAGAGTATCCCTAAAATCGTTACTGTCCAAGGTCGTTTAGTAACAAAATTCCCCCAAGCATTTGATTCTTTATCGTTCTTTTTGCTAGTGAATCTTGCTAAAAGTTTATTTTTTCTTGAAGGGCCAATTTTATGGCCAAATAACGCCAAAATTGCTGGTACAAAAATAACCGCTATTAAAATCGCGAACAATACACAAACTGCTGCAGAGATTCCCATCATTGTTAAAAATGGAATTTTTGCTACCCCTAAACCTAGCAATGCAATAATAACAGTTATTCCAGCAAATACAACCGCACTTCCGGCAGTTCCATTTGCAATTGCTATTGCTTCTTTCACACAATGCCCTTTTGCTAACTCTTGTCGGAATCTTGACATAATAAATAGAGCATAGTCAATTCCCACTGCTAGACCTAACATGGCAGCTAAAGCAAGAGCGAATGACGGGATATCAAAATAATTAGTTCCGATTAAAATAGATAAAATCCCTATTCCTAAACCTATGACTGCTGTAATAATCGGCATTCCAGCTGCCAAGAAGGATGTAAACGTAAGTGCAAGAATAACATAAGCAATTACTACCCCGATTACTTCTGATATCCCTCCAATTTCTAATTCAGAAAAGGCAACTGTCCCTGCCAACTCCGTTTGAATGCCTGCATCTCTTGTATCTTCAATACTCTCTAGAATGATTTCCTTTGATTTTTCTGTTACCTTAGATGCCGGTACATCATAAGTCACTACTGCATAACCAATATTTTTATTTTCATTGTAATTATCTAGTTCCGCAGGTGCAGCAACAGAGACAACGGATTTGTCCTCTTTAATTTTATCAATTATCTCATTAATGGCATCCACAACTTCACCAGACTCTAAAGTTTCGCCTTTAGGTGCTTTTAGTACTAGATTTACGGTACCAGGTGCGGGCTCATTTGATGACTGAAATTCTTTCTCTAGAATTTTACCTGCCTCAGCAGATTCTGTATCTGGAATAGACATCTCATCACTAAAAGCCGGACCCAAACTTAATGCAACAATCGCTATAATAATGAGGATACCTAAAGTTCCTCCAATAACTTTCTTGTTATGATTTACAACCCATCTTCCAAGTTTATATAAATACTTTGCCATACTTAACTCCTTTCGAAAGCTTCTTTATTTCCTTACGTTCTAATCATAAAGGAGTGAGCAAAATAAAAAATCGTACATACGGGTAAGTCCCCTATGTACGTTTGGGCAATTTATTTATCTAGTAAGCGGAATAAACCTTGATTGATTGCAATTGCAACTGCTTCTGCTCTAGAATTAACACCGAGTTTATTGTAAATATTGGTTAAGTGCGCTTTTACAGTACGTTCAGCAATTCCCATATCAAAAGCGATTTCCCTACTTTTAAAACCTTTTGCAACTGCCTGTAGGATGAATAGTTCTTTATCTGTTAAAGAAGCTGATTGCTGAGTATAACTATTCGATTTTTCTTGCTTGTATTTTAAAATTTTCTCCATGACATCAGGCTGTAAAAGAGTTTCACCTCTGATTGCGGATTCTAGCGTCCTAAACAGATTTTCCCTGCTTGTATCTTTCAATAAAAACCCTTTGGCTCCTAACTCTATTCCTTTCACCATCAAATCATTTTCATTGTAAGTAGTTAATATAATAACCGGAATCGTGATACTCAATTCGCTCATTGTTTTTAACGTTTCCAGTCCACTCATTACGGGCATATTCAAATCAAGCAAAATAATATCTGGCTTAGATTTATCAATCATATCCAATGCGACTTTACCATTATTGGCTTCACCTATCACTTGGAACGAGTCATTGGTCTCCAAAATTAATTTTAGCCCTTCTCTTACTACTAAATGATCATCTACAATCAGTACTTTGTATTTCAATGCTTATACCCCCTGATTTATAGGAACTGTTATGGCCAATTTCGTTCCTTCTCCTGGTATACTCTCTATTGCTATTTTGCCTCCAACTAACCTTACACGTTCTTGTAAGCCTATAAGACCATATTTCCCAGTTTGTTTCCCAATATTTTTGGTAGAGAATCCAATTCCGTTATCAGTGACTTCCATATATAACTGGCCATCCTTTGATTTAATCTTTATCCTTACCTGATCTGCCTGTGAATGCTTCATAATATTGTTCAGGGATTCACGGATTATATAAATACCATATTCCATTGATAAATTAGATAAAGAATAAACCTGATTGATGTCTTTTTCCACATGGACGCCTGTTATTTCTTCAAATTTCTTTATTTCCTCTAGCACGGCCCTATGGAATTCCGCCTCCTCCAACGCCCCTGTTCTCAAGTTATCAATAACAGTTCGGGCATCCTTCAATGTTTCTCTTGCCTGCTGCATTGAATTATGAATAATTTCATTCGATCTGGCGACATTTCCATTGTTGATATGGATACTAACAGCTTCTAATTGCATAATGAGACCAGCTAGACCTTGTGCTAATGTATCGTGTAAATCTCTGGCCATTCGCTGTCTTTCGTTTGACAAAGTAAGTTCCTCAACTTTTTGATAGGCTATCTCCAACTGCTGCAAATAAAACTCCATACGCTCTTTTGCACGAACTTGACGGTTGTAGCTAACCGTATAGACAATGACGATAAGCAAAATAACGAAGAAGATTGGAATAAAAATTGGAAGTTCACTTGCTCCGTAATTTATTACCATAGCAATACAATATAAGCCGTAAGATACTATAAAAAACAAAATCGCTTTTAATTTGCTATTTAGAATAATGATGCTTTGTGCTATTAATACCGGCAGTAAACCAATTAATACGACTGGAGACCCTTTTGGTAATATAAAAGCAGAGATAAACAACATGCTCGCCTGTACAAAAAAGTAGTACCAACTCTTACCCAATCTAGAGGAACTTTGGGAAAAGTATAACACTGTGTGGACCGCTAAAATTAAACTGAAGATTAAACTAGATATAAATGTAGGTTGTTGAATATTTTGCAGGATTAATGCTCCTATATAAACTAAAAGAATCCAGAAAATATTAGAGAACTGCGAAAATATTATTCCTTCATTTGACTCGTGATCGAGCGTTTTAGATAATGGATTGAATTTCTCCAAATCCTTTCACCACCTTACTACTAGTTTATACTACACCATTACATTAGTTTATTAACTGTCCTTTCGTACAGGCCCAAAAGGGCAATTAGTCTAGTGCTTTCACTAGGTTTCGTTTAACTATAAGCGTAAGAACACCGCGAAGGATGCATCTTAGTTAAAACCAAGTTTCCTTTTCTCTGCATAAGTACTTATTCAACAATATGGCCTTTTAACTGAAAAAGACCCTTCCCTTATTCAAAGAAAGCGCCCTATTGAACATATGATAATCGTTATCTTTATATAAAGAAGAAACCCACTCCAATATATAGCTTATATTTATGTTTCTTATTATTAAATACTCCTATTGAGAAAAATAAAAAACCTTGGTATAGCATAGGGTTATGCTATATCAAGGTTATATTTTAGTGTCATAATATCTTATATTTCTATGACAAATATAATTATAAATTGTGACAGCATTATTTATAACTCACAATAATACCCATTTCTTTTAATGTTTCCATCGTGATTTGTTTTGCTACCGTTCCGGAGCCATCTAGGTTAACAGCAAACACCCATGTTTCTTTCTCCGTTTCAATAAAGCCGACATACCATCCTAATCCCATATCTGAAAGTCTCGTTCCCGTTTTACCGTGGAGCGTATATTCATCCTGTTCGTCTTGGATCATGATTCTTTTGACAGTTTTTTGGTTCTTTTCCGTAAAAGGAAGATCTTCTTCTACTAAGCTTTCTATAAATTCTACTTGTTCTATTGCTGAAATTTCCAATGTACTGTCGAGCCAAAATTCGTCGATTCCACCAGATATATCTCTATTTCCATACCCTATTTGATTCACAAACTTTTCCATGTTCGTTACCCCGATATCCAGCGCCATATCTTGATAAAACCAAATAGCGGATTCCCTTATAGCGGAGGCTAGGGTGTGATCCCGATTCCAACTTTCAAATTCTCTTATCACTCCATCCCATCTTTTCACTTCATACTCATCTCTTACTGCGCCTGTCTCCAAACCGATTAACGAATTCGGCACTTTAAAAGTCGATTCGGGTGTGAATCGTTCTTCACTTCTCTCACAGTTATAGACATACATCTGATTATTTTTTAAATTTTTCAAAACCATTGTGCCATCTCTTCCATCAAATAATTGTTCAATATGCAGTTCCTTTGTTTTTTTACCTTCCGCGCCTGGAGTTGAAGAAAAAGTAGTAAAAGCAAGGACGATTGCGAGTATACACAACCCTATGAAACTAGAAACCTTTTTCATTGAACCTTTCTTTACCTTGTCCATTTGAATAACCTCCTTATTTTAGAAGTTTTTGGAACTTCCATCCTTTATACTAAAGAGGTAAATTCATTTCCGGTAGATAGTAAAAACGCCATCTGTACCCATACAAAATAAGGGGTGGAAATTTAAATATGGACACGAAATATCAAGAAATTATGAATGAAATTCATGCACAAATTGCTGACGGCCGCCTTCAACCCGGAGGGAAATTACCGTCTATCCGAGCCCTTTCAGAGGCCTTTAAATGTAGTAAAAATACAATTATTAAAGCTTATAATGAATTGGAAAAGCAACATAAAATTTATGCTGTTCCAAAAAGCGGTTATTATCTCGTCGGCAGTCGTCATTTAGATTCCGAAGCAGAGGAAATGATTGATTTTGTTTCTGCCGGTCCTGACAAATGGCATATGCCCTACCGTGATTATCAACATTGTATGAATCAGGCAATCGAATTGTATAAAGAAGACATGTTTCAATACGCCGAGCCCCTAGGTTTATCTATTTTAAGATCCCAATTATCGAAGCAATTGCAAGCGCTTCAAGTATTCGCTCCAGCAGAAAGAATTTGTGTCGTTTCCGGTTCCCAGCAAGCCCTTGATATTTTAGTAGCCCTTCCCTTTCCTAATGGCAAAGAGGAAATCTGTATCGAGCAGCCTACCCATTTCAGTATGATTGAGTCAATTTCATCAAGAAGGCTGAATGCAGTTGGGATTGAAATAACAAAAGAAGGCATCGACTTGAAACAATTAGAAAAAATCTTTAAAGAACGGCCTATTAAATTCTTTTATACTGTTTCCAGATTTCATAATCCTACCGGCTATAGTTATACAAATAAAGAAAAGAAAAAGATCGTTGAATTGGCCCAAAAATATGATGTATTCATTATCGAGGATGATTATATGGGAGATCTTGATACACGGAAAAAAGCGGATCCGATGTTTGCCTACGTTCCTTCTGGCAGAGTCATTTATACGAAAAGTTTTTCAAAAGTACTTTTACCTGGCTTAAGACTTGGGGCTGCTGTTTTACCTGAGTCGCTTATTGAGCTTTTTTCGAAAGCAAAGTTTGCTGCCGATGTCCACTCTCCTGTTTTAACGCAAGGTGCCTTGGAAATTTATTTGCAAAGCGGGATGTATAATGCCCATATACAAAATTTAAGAACAATTTATAAGAAAAAAGGCGAGATGTTAAAAAGGGCTTTCCTTACTTATTTGCCTGAAGGAGTAACCTTCACCGGTGCCGAATCTGGATTTTACTCTTCGATTCAATTGCCCTATCCATTGAAGGCATCCCATCTCGTAAATTCTTTAAAAAAGAAAAACGTTCTTGTTCAAGATGCGACAGGCATGTACCTACCTCCATATAAAAAAGAAAACGTCATCCGTTTGAGCGTCTCTCAAGTAGAAAACAGGAAAATCGAGGAAGGGATTCGAATCATTGGAGAAGAAATTAATCATCTGGTAAGGAAAAACACTAGCTATTTTGGAGGTATAAATTAGTTAAGCATTAGAGGACACGGAATATAGAAAATCTATAGTAAACCAACTATATTTTATCGCATCTAAAGGCAGAAGAACTTTTTTCAAATTTAATGAATTAATGGATATTCACCATTTGGATTGAATATAACTAAATATCCAATACGTATACTAAGTAATTACTATTATTAATTAAGCTGTTCTACTGTATCTCTAAGGTTTCAATAAGTTCCTTTAAGAATTTTATATCAAATAAGGGGTTGTCCATTTTATCCAAAAGTTGTAAGTTAAAGTTACCACACTTTTCTTTATAAGATTATATAGGAATAATAAAAGGATGGAAGAAAATCATTTATACAATATGTTGAAGTCGCTTTGAAATTATAAATATGACAGCGTATTCCCAGAATTACCAAAATGATTAAGTATTAAACAAGCGTTTGAAAGAAAAAGATGAATTAAAATGGAAAAAGGAATTATTACTTGTTTATAGTAAAATGTATTTTTAATAGAGAAGAAATAGTTAGATTACTTGTGTAAGAATTATAGTTAAGTAATATTCGGAGGTAAATTTATGAATACAAATTATATTGTAGGTACTTTATTCTTTTTAACTGGTAGTTTTATGTTATTTATGCATAGATTGGTAAGTCTAGCTGTTCATCATTTAGGCAATTTTGTGAATGATACTATTCATTTAAGCAACCTTTTATACATACCATCTATTTTATTTATTATAATAGGTTTGATTTTAATATATATAGGATTAAAAAGAGTTAAAAAGTAATATTTTACAAAAATAACCAAAAATAATTGGTAAATTTATACAAAAATTGTTATCCTAGAAATTGTAAAATATCAACATTGGAGGTATTTTTGTGAAAAAATTATTTTTGGTTTTTAGTTGTTTAATAATGGTCTTTGGTTTCAGTATTACTTCAAGCCAAGAAGCTAAGGCTTTAAGTGGTAATGAGCCAACTTACACTTATTGGATGCAATCTTCTTCTTTAATTAAAACTACATACGGTTCTTGGGTTACTAGAACTGCATATACGCATGGTCCTGCTACAAAGACATATTCCCTATGAAACTTCAACATCTTGGAGTGTGGAGAGCTATGCTGAGCTTAGTTATAATGAAATTAAAAGTGGTTTGAAATCTAGCTTTACTAGTACAAAGAAGATAACTGATTCTATGTCATGTAGTATTCCAAAAAATAAAAAAGGTGCTTATCAAACAAGAGATGTTTACAATCATTATAAAGTAAAATTGCAGGAATGGATAAGTGTTGATGGACGTAAATCGAAAACAGGGAAAACTAAAACTGTTACTATAAAGAAAAAAGTAGGATTAGAAGACAGATGTAATCTTATAAATAAATAATAAAAAAGAGTAGCAAATTGCTACTCTTTTAGTTTATAGCTTTCCACACTTTTTTATCGAAGTAGATTGTTTTATAAAGTTAGCTAATTAATGTGTTTTGAAAAATTGAGTTACCTACTTTGAAAAGGTAAATTATTCTATAAATCCTCCTGAAAATTTTTAATAATTACTAAACATATGTAAAATAGTAAAAGTTGGGACTCACTCAATTGATCATTAAATACGTTAAAAAATGTTTAAATAAAGATAGTAAGTAATATACACCTACCACGATCAACAGCTTGTAGGTATGGGTAAAATGCCCAATTTTAATAATCCACCATAATTCAACTGCTGTGTAAATTTCATTAAATAACTTTAAACTACTGTCATGTGTAACAAATAATATTTCATAGAATATATAATCGCTCAATTTATCTCCTATTACCTTTTGTGCTAGTCCCCCTCTTATTTGGAGAATCAAGAATCTTTTTGCTTTTGATGCGGTTTTGTTGGTCCTTTAACTTTGGCACATGGATTGGTCATACATTTAGGAGGTATAAATTTGAACTATTTAAAAATGCGAGCAAAGCATTTTACTTACATATTATTTGGATGGATTATAGGTTTTATAATTTCCTATTTTCTATTTTCGAATTTAAATCCTACCATTCTATTTAGACTCTTTTTCTTTTATTGCCTTGGTGAAGTAGGTTATTTCTTCTTCTGGAAATATAAGCAGAGGACCGTAGAAGATTAAAAGGGTTGGTAAACAACTGTCATATTTCGAAGGTAATATCCGTATCTTCTTAATAAGGAGATGGGTACATTGGTCAATCTATTAGAAAATTTGTTTGATATTTCAATTTCAATTCTATTTTTAAGTACCATTGTTTATTTGTTGCAATTAAAGAAAGCCAAACGTACAAGAAAACTCACTTCAACAGAACACTTTATGTATATTCTCATACGACTTGCCTATTTTACTGCGGCAGTAAGTTATACCCTTCTTTTATTAGATAAACATTATTAAATCTATTGGAGGATACGGAATGAATAAAGAGCTTTTGTTAAAAGAGCTACATTTTTTAAAAGATAATATGAGTCATTATATTTTGATGTACGAGGAAGATTTAGCTGATTGGACTCCCCATAATAATTTGAGAAGTCTTTTCTCACTAGTGAATCATATTTCCGGTATTCCGATGATGACTGCGGCTATTCTGGAACAACTACCAGATGAATGTATTTTCCCATTGGACGAGCCCTTTATGGTTCAACATATTGATACCCCTGGCTTATATCATTTCTTTCTAAATGGATTCAAAAAGTTAGAAACGTTCGTTAACGCCATTCCAAATGATGAATTCAATACGAAGCTAATTCGCCATCCCTTTGGAGAAAAAGTGACTCCAGCTAAAGTTACATTCGATGCCATCACCCACCTGTACCATCATCGTGGGCAATTACACAATTACTTAAAGGAACTTGGTCACTCGATTTCAACTGATACGCTATTTATCAATTCATAGAAAAATCCCTACTTGTTAAAAGTAAGGATTTTTCTTATCCGTTATTCAATAAAAAGGAAAAAACGATAGACACAATAAAATTAGGGATAGCAAGTAAAAGTGAGTTAGTAAACATTTTATATCGGCTCTTCCGATCTTCTTCCGATTCAGTGGCGTAATTTGCCCTAATTCGATCTCCGCTTACAAGTGTTCCCGAAAAAATCAGTGTAGCAACTAAAAAAACGACACCGATACTACTAGTAATAACAGGAATCATATGAATATCCCAAAATACCAAAGATACAATGATGCCTACTAATGAAAAGATAAAACCAATAGATACATATTTCATTTACTACCTCCTTTAGTTATTATACGTTACAACTTTCTATACGTTTCAATAACGGAAGTAAATAGTTTCGAATTGAAATATTAGTAGATTATCGACTTTCTTTTGGTCCCCCGAAAATATTACTGAGAAAAATTGGAGGTACTTTCCTTGGAAAAGATAAGTTATTCTATACATCCCCCTGAAAATTTTAAAGAACTACTAAACATATATGAAATGTTAGGTTGGAACTCACTCAATTTATCAGTAGATGAGTTAGAAAAAATGTGTAAACAAAGTTGGTACGCAATGTACGCTTATCATGATCAACAACTAGTAGGTATGGGGCGAGTGATTTCCGATGGAGTTATTACCGCAATGATATGTGGAGTATGTGTCATGCCCAACTATCAGTCTAAAGGAATTGGTAAAGAAATCATGAATCGTATCATTAGCCATTGTGAGCAAAATAAGGTCATTCCTCAACTCATGTGTGTTGAAAATTTAGAGACTTATTATGAAACTTTAGGTTTTAAAAAATTCGCTATTGGAATGACAAAAAATATCAATCGATAGATAGATATTTTTTAAAAGCTCCTCTTTACTCAAATCCTCCTCCCTTCTTTTTATTGAAAGGAGGATTCTTTTGAATGATTTAATCAAAACACGCTCTTAATTTTAAGGCTAATTCTTCCTGTTTAAATATCACCTCGTTTAGGGATATAACAGCAAAATAAGAAAAAATTTTATTCTGAACGAATAAACAATCATCGTAAATTAAACTAATATGTAAATTCTTTTTAGGTGTCCTTTTACTTTCCTTTAGAAAATTCGCCAATTCTAAATAAACAGGATGAACCAGCTCATCCACAGATCTCTCAATAGCAAAGTGCCCTACATTACTAATCCACCACACCTCGAATGCTGTGATAATTTCATCAAATAACGTTAAACTACTATCATTGGTAACGAATAATCTCTCATAAAACAAATATTTCTCCTTATGAAAAATATTTAAATCGTGTACTTTGTCTTTAAGAATTTGTTGAAAAACATCATCCCATAGTTCTTTAAATCGCTTCTCAAAATCTTCTTTAAACGGGACCGTTGTAGATAAGTATGGATACTTTAGATGCTCTCCCTTACGATGTTGATTGAGATAGATATTTTGCAAGTAAATTAAAAAATTTAATGAATGGCTTTCATCTAAACTCATTACGAATGAATTGTCCATTCAATCGTCCCCCTTCATGATTCCAGCATGTTTAGTACGTGAGTGATATTTTATAAATTCTATAAGAAAGATTGATTACCTTTATTTATAATCTTCTAATTTTATTCTCTTATAAAGTAATTAAATTTGAAAAGTATTAAACTACTAATTGGAAATTGATGATAAAATGTAGATGTAGTACTTTCTTGGCCTTTTATGCTCGTAAGTAGCGTTACTTTCATACCGATTGGGTACTATTTTTGGGAAGCAAATAATGCATTTAAATATATTGGGTTTATCCCTATTTTCTTATTGGTGTTGACTATATTCTTATGGATTTTCAAATCATTAAAAAAGGAGAAGCTATAGCTACTCCTTTTCCCTATCTCAATTTACTATTCGTGTTTTAGCAGCTAAGATTCATCTTCTATCCATTCTAAAAATCGATGGTTCCATATATTTTCATAAAAATGGATTGTCTTTTCTGCAGACATAAACGGGTTATCCAAAGTAGAAGTTGCTTTTTGGACCATATAGTTTTTATATCCTAATCCATGGGCAAATTTAATGGTAGCATCCATACAGTATTCTGTTTGGGCACCGCAAAATTCAATACGTTGAACAGCTAATTCGTCTAACAGATTCTTTAAATTCGTTTTGTAAAAAGAATTGGCATGGGTTTTCCTTACAAAAAAATCTTCCTCTTCAACGTTTAAGCTAGAATTTATAGCCCAAAGTTCTTCCCCAGGTACTAATTCCTCATCACAGTGTTGAACAAAAATAATCGGTTTATGTAATTTTCTATATAAGGCAATTCTTTTATTTACTATAGTCAGTAAATTTTGCAACTCAAATAAATGATCTCCGCTGTAACATACGCCATTTTGTAAATCAATGACGATTAAAACATCTGCACTCGTTACCATAATTTTACCTCTTTCATTTTCCAATATGTGATTGATTCTATCATTTGTAATTGTAAAATACACTTCTCTTTGCAAAATAAGCCCTTTAAAAAGAATAAAAGATGATATGAAAAATAACATTTCCAATCATCTTTTAAATCTTGATTCAAATTGGAGAAGAACTTCTTAGTTTGGTTTTCTGCTTTTTTTCAAGATTTTCATGATTTCCCCCATTCGTATTTCAAAATACTATAAAGGAATGAATCTCTCCAACCATCTTTCATTTTTAAGTTTTCACGAATTCTACCTTCCTTTGTCATGCCAACCTTTTCTAATACTTTATATGAGCCAATATTTCTTGGATCACAAGTAGCATATATTCGGTGGAGGTTGAATTGCTCAAAGCCAAAGTCAATCAAAAGCATTGCTGCTTCTGTTGCTATCCCTCTTCCCCAGTAATCCGGATTCACCACATAGCCGATTTCTCCCGTTTTATTAGTAGAATCACGAAGATTTAACTCTCCAGCACCAACCATTTTTTGATCACTTTTATTGATAATGGCAAAGACATATCTTTTCCGTGGATTTTTTGAAGCATCGGCTATCACTTCATTCACAAACGCTTTCGATTCCTCTAAAGTATTTGGTCCCCAAGGTTGGTAGCGACAAACCATTTCTTGTGATGCGTATTTATGAACATTTACCCAATCACTTTCAACCATTTCCCTTAAATAAAGCCGTTCTGTTGCTAAAATTTTTGTAACAACCTCCATCTCATCCCCTCCACTTTTAATAAGTCCCTTTGTGATCAATCTATTTATCCATAATTTCAACAAAAAGTAGTTGAATCCTTCTTGAAACGATGGAGATTTTAAAAAGGTAGAAGGTTAATATAAAAAAAGAGTTAAACCTATCAAAAGATGGTTAACTCTTTTTTTAATCTCAAAGTTTAAACAACCTTAGTTGTTTTGACAATGTTTCGCCTTTTCCTTCAATTCCAAGACGTTATTGTAAATGAACTGGTAAAATGCAAGTTATTTTTTCTATATCTTCTAGCGTCATTTCTTTTTGATTCGTAATGCCAGAAACTTCTTCACCAATCATAGCTAATTCAAAGTGGGAATCGTTACAAATCGTTTCAGCTATTGTTATATGAAAGTCTCGACGTTCTTTCCAAAACCCGTTGAAAAAATCAAGATTTTGTATCGCAATTAATGCTTGATTCAACCTTTTATTATCTTCAATAGGGTGAAATTCGATTGAAAGTTCATAATATCCCCCAATCCAATAATTCTTCGCAATTCAAAATTTCACCTCCATTTTCGTAGCCCTTATGAGTTCTAATACGCTGTTATTAGATTTTTGGTAAGCAACATCTTAAATATATTGTTTCGCTTTTCTTCCATGTAAAACATAGTAAAGCGGAATACAAATAATAATGACCGGTACCATCCACAGAAACATCGTACGGAAACCTAACAATGGTACGAAAATGCCAAGTAAATAAGGGCCGAAACCTAAACCTAAATCATAAAAAATATAATAGGTCGACGTCGCAAAACCGAAACGGTGCTGCTCAGTAACTTTTACGGCGATCGTTTGAGCAATCGAGTTAAAATTACCAAAGCCAAGTCCAATGAATGCCGCAGCGAATAGTAACACAGTTGAACTATGGGCTGTACTAAATAAATACATACCTAACGCAAAAATAATTAAAGCCGGGTAAACAACGATATTTGGTCCCTTTTTATCCATCAGCTTTCCGGTAATCGGTCTTGTCACAATCGTTGCGATGGCATAAACAATAAAGAATACACTTGCAGCCGTAACTAATTCAATTTCTTCTGCATAAGGCGATATGTAGGACATGACACCTGAATAGGCAAAACCAATGAGTAACGCAACGAAGGAAATCGGAATTGATTTCGGTTCCATCACTTTTGATATAAAGGATTGTTTGCTTTCACTTTGTTGTTCGTTTTTCTTTGAGACAAACGTAATTTCTATTTTTATAAAAGCAAGCATTACAATCATACAAAGGGATAGAAAGACATTGAATCCAAATATAATCGTATTTCCATGTTCAAATTTCATTAAGAGTAAACCGATAAATGGACCAATTGCTGTCGCTAAGATGGCACTTAAACTGTAATAGCCAATCCCTTCCCCTTTTCGATTGGCTGGTAAAATATAAGCAATAATTGTTCCTGCAGCAGACCCAATAATTCCAACAAAAACCCCTTGAATAAAACGTACGACTAATAAAAAGGCAATATGTATTTCAATAAAATAAAAACATGATGTTATAAAGAAACCAATTACGCCTATTATTAAAATTTTGGACGGTCCTGTTTTTTCGATAAGTCTTCCTGTCATTAGCCGTCCTACCAATGCACCTATAACATAAATACTCGATACAAGACCAGCCATACTAGTCGATGCATCGTATGTTTTTATCGTGTAACTACCAATCGTTACAATTAACAAATAAAACATTAATACCGCTAAAAAGTTTATAAGTGCAACGGATATAAAGTTTTTCGTCCATATTTTATCCTTCATAGTGTTTCAAACGCTCCTCTAAAATCATAAGCTGTTCCGTCCATTCATTGACCATTTCCTTTGACAAAGGCTCTGTTACAAATGATTGGAGTTCCATTACTTTTTCTTCTACTTTTCTACAAAGGATCTGCCCTTCAACTGTTAAAGACAAATATTTTTGTCGTTTATCTTGACCACTTGTGAACTTAATTAGCCCTTGTTCATTTAATTTACTTACTAACGTTGATACGGTTGGTTTTTCAACCGACCATTCTTTCACAATATCCATACTTGTACATCCTTCATGTTTATACACATGTTGTAAAACTAGCCATTGTACTGGCGTAATCCCGTTTAAAGAACATATTTCTTGCAGTCGGTTCACGTACAATTTATTAAAGCGGTAGATTGTAGAAAACAGATTCATAAAAACCTCCAAAGTAGTTAGTATCCCTAACTAACTGTATACTATAAATGATTTCATGTAAATACTAATCGATTTCTATTCCATTAAAAAAAGGACGTTCCACTTTGGGTAACGTCCCTACTTGCACCATTAAAGTTTCATTTTCATTCCTTCGTGGGTTGCCTCAAATCCAAGTTTTTCGTAAAATCTCAGTGCATCAGGTCTTTTTTTATCAGTTGTTAATTGAAGTAGATGACAACCTCGTTCCTTTGCCCTTTCAATGGCCCATTTGAATAACTCCGTCCCAAGACCTTTACCTCGCATAGAAGAGGCTGTTCGAACCCCCTCAATCGTAGCTCGCCACCCACCTTGATATGTTAAATATGGAGTAAAGGTAATTTGTAGTACACCTACCACGTCATCTCCTATACAAGCTACTACTAACTCATTGTTTGGGTCTGCCGATATCGCTTGAAAAGCTTCTATATAACTTACTGGCAGCGGCTGTTCATATCGTTCCCGCTGACTTCCCAACACATCATCTGCAAGCATTTGAACAATTTGATCTAAATCTGTTTCTTCAGCTATTCTAAAATCTAATTCATTTATCATCACACTCAAACCCCTTTCTCTATCAATTAAGTTCAACAAACATGGGGGTAATCCTTCTTACGTAGGTTAATCGTGTTTTCATTATCCTTTCTCCCTATTCATACCAAGCCGTTTCAGGTCGATCATCTGGATACCCATAAACTTTCCGATACTTTTTTCTTTCCTTTGTAAATTCAAACCATTGCTTGTTACTATTCGGGTTATTGGCGAAATGAATGACACACCGTATTTGATCTTCTACACAACTATCCGTCCAAACGCCCATTTTCTTCTCTAATTCATTAAACAATATCGCACCGTCTTTTTCCTGTATCTCTTGTAAAGAAAAAATATGTAAATGGTTAACGAGCTTTTCAGCAAGTTCATATCCAATGGATGGAACTCGTTGAAAATCTGCAAGTGCTTTTATTTTCTTCGCTTCGTCTAACGACATTTCCAGTATTTCTACTATTTGATTTGTACTTAGTGTATGTATATCTCCTAATTTCACTTTTGCTTTTCGAAGTTTGCCTTTGTCTTCAACAGTTAACGGTAACTTTGGATTGGAACTCAAAAAACCCCTCCTTCTATCCATTGTTAGTAAGTATAATTCGACAAAAGTTTAATTACCCTACTACTTGAGTGAGTAAGAGACGAATACCCAATGGACCTATCCCTCTTTACTTCCTCAAACTCTTTTAACAATAAATGCCCCCGCAATCGTCATTAAAAACACTCCGCCTAGACATAAAATCAACAGTCCCGTTTCGATTGTTTTTACTCCCATTGCATACGCAATTAATAGAGCAGCCCCACTGCCTATTAAAATAAAATATAGCGCCCCCAAAAAATACTTTTGGAGATTTTTTAAAGTTCGTTCATCGATTTCAGGCACATTTCCCCTTCTTTTCTGACTCCATTTAGAAATCATCAAAAATACCATTAACCCTCCTATAACTCCAATGATAATTGGCAACATTAATTCAACAGGATAATTACCCGTTTCTTTTCCAATGATATATATACCTAAAAAACCGCCTATTATCATACATAGAACAATCACAGTCCATAACAAATACTGTAACCTCTTAACGCTCACCAACTTCACTCCTTTTCCTCTAAGTAAAATAATTGTTCAAAAGGAACATCCAAATATTTAGCTAATTTTAGAGCCAATTCCAGACTTGGATTATACTTATTTTTCTCAATGGCATTAATCGTTTGACGAGTAATTTGCAAATCTTCCGCCATTTGAATTTGCGTAATTTTTTTGGCTAACCGAACTTCTTTAATATGATTAATTACTTTCACAAAACTTTTCACCCCATATTAAATGTAAAGATATCTTTACATTTAATATAAATAAAAATGGACAATATGTAAAGATATCTTTACATATTGTCCTATAAAAAAACTGGCGGAAACTTTTTGAAGCTACACCAGTTTTTTAGAAAACGATTTATTAAGCAAAACTGTTACTTTTCTTTCCATGCACTTGGCTTAAAATTATAGCACCAATCATTTGGATGACGGTTTTCACGATAATTTGACCGATAATAGCAGCTGGTACAGCTTCCCATGGTAACATACCTGCGCCAAGAGGGCTTAAACCAATGATGACAAACACTGCAGAATCTAGTAATCCTCCTACTAGACCACTATAGAAAACGCGCCAAGCGATAGGTAATTTCAATCGAGTATAAATTTCCGTATCGGCCGTTTCAGCTAAAATAAAGGAAATAGCTGATGCTGCTACGATCATTAATGTATCTCCTAGTAAGGAGGAAACAATTGCTGACAAAACTAATGCTGTAAAAATAAATAAATACGTTTTTTTCCGACCGTATTTATTTTGTACTAAATCCCGGAAAATGAACGTCGCTCCAACAAACAACGTCCCCATCGGAACGATAAACATTCCAAATTGCAATGGTGCAAAGGCAGCCGTCACCACATTGGCAACGACAATTGATAATAAATAAAATATGATTCTCATTTTACTACTCCTTAAATTTCAATTAAAAACTTGGTCTTTTAAGACTCTACCTTCGAGTTTAAGTACTCATCTAAACCTCTTTTACGCAACTTACAAGCTGGACATTCCCCACAACCGTCCGCCTTTATTCCGTTATAACAAGTGAGTGTTTTTTCGCGGACAAATTCAAGGGCACCGAGCTGATCTGCCAATTCCCACGTTTGCGCTTTATTAAGCCACATTAACGGTGTTTCAATGACGAAAGTATCATCCATTGATAAATTTAACGTAACGTTTAGCGACTTAATAAAAATATCCCGGCAATCGGGATAGCCGCTAAAATCTGTTTCACAAACGCCTGTAACAATATGTTTCGCCCCTATTTGTTTTGCCAACACCCCAGCAAAGGATAGAAACAACAAATTACGCCCAGGCACAAAGGTTGATGGTAATTCCCCATTTTCACCATCTTGCACTGGGATATTTCCCCTTGTTAAAGCGTTCGGTGCTAACTGATTCAATAGCGACATATCTAACATGTGATGAGCAATCCCTAATTCTTTCGTTATTTCCTTTGCACAGTCAATTTCAAGCCGATGCCTTTGACCGTAATCAAAGGTTACAGCTACCACTTCTTCATAGCGTTCTTTTGCCCAAAACAAACAAGTCGTACTATCTTGTCCTCCACTAAATACAACAACGGCTTTTCCTTGCTTCATGTGAAAAAAACTCCTTTATTAATGAAAAAACAGCATTCTAAGAAAAATGCTGTTTTTCCTTAGTTTTTTATAGAGGGTCGCTAATAACCTCTTTATTTAATTTCATTCTTAACGATTATCAATTTTTTCAGGATTTAAATCATGGTTCATTAAACGATGATGAGCCATCTCTTCATATTTCGTTCCTGGTTTCCCGTAGTTACACCAAGGGTCAATCGAAATTCCTCCCCGTGGCGTAAATTTACCCCATACTTCAATGTAACGAGGATCTAGTAATTTGATTAAATCGTTCATGATAATGTTGACACAGTCTTCATGGAAATCACCATGGTTTCTAAAACTAAATAAGTACAATTTTAACGATTTACTTTCTACAATCTTTTTATCTGGAATGTAAGAAATATACATCGTTGCAAAGTCCGGTTGATGCGTTAATGGGCATAAACTCGTAAACTCCGGACAATTAAATTTCACGAAATAATCCCGATTGGAATGAAGATTATCTACCGCTTCTAATACTTCCGGTGCATAATCAAATGAATATTGTGTATTTTGGTTTCCTAGTAATGTTAAATCTTTTAAACCTTCTTCGTGGTTACGGCCAGACATAAAAAATCCTCCTTGCAAATGTTTCCCAACAGTTAACAAGGAGAAGTTCATAATCTATAAAACTCTTATAAAAACATAAAAGCCATGTCCAGTTATGGACATGGCATCATTCGTCATGTTTCCATAGTTTTTTATAGAGGGTATCAGCTATGAACCTCTCCCGTTCGCCGGGCATTCTATTCATTGAATAGAATAAAGGATGAAGGGGCATTGGTCAATTAAAATTTTGTGAGGCGTTCCGAAATATTTTCCACAGCCTTCATAAATTCTTCAACAAACTTCTCCCGTTCAACGTTATGTAGCACGTGGACATTCGGCTCTTTTTTTGTACGATTATAATAATCGACGACAGTAGCACCTACTGCTTTCCCTTCTAGCTCCACCTCTACATAGTGGTCGGTTCCTTCAAACAAGTGAGGTTGCAATAAATACATCAATGGTACTACATCATGGAAATGAACAACTTGATCATAATTTTCTGCATGGAATGGTGTTTTTTCAATTTGGTCAAGATAAAATGTCACCATTTGATGCAGTTTTTGAGTAAACTCTGTACCAAACTCTTGTAATTTTTTTATTTCTTCCTTTGTAATATAGGCTTTGTGAGTTACATCTAAACCACTCATCACAACGGGAATTCCTGAATTGAACACAATTTGTACAGCATGGGGATCAACGAATGCATTAAACTCCGCCGTTGGTGTCACATTGCCCCCAACTGCTGCACCACCCATCCATGTGATTCGTTCAATTTTCGGTTTTACTTCAGGATGGGCAACAAGTAATGCAGCAACATTCGTTAAGGGACCCGTTGCAGCGATTGTAATTTTTTCATTACTATTTAAAATGGTCTCCAACATCGCTGTCACTGCTGGACGATGGCTTACTGGCAACGGCGGTGTTAGGAATTGGACATTGCCAAAACCATTTTCCCCGTGAATAT
The DNA here is from genome assembly GCF_014836845.1 of Ureibacillus galli. GTDB lineage: Bacteria > Bacillota > Bacilli > Bacillales_A > Planococcaceae > Ureibacillus > Ureibacillus galli. The sequence continues at coordinate 28,111 of NZ_JACSQA010000004.1, read as the reverse complement.
CTTCTGCTAATTCCAATTCCCGGAGAAAAGGACTTTCCAAACCACGGGCAACTTCTACATTCGCTCCGATATAACTTAAAAAGACTCGTGCATTATGATTTGACTTCCCTTGGGAGATATTCCCTGAGCTTGTCGTTACTAAGCGAATATCTAGCGCATGATTATTTGCAAAGGCAAATGTTAACATCATTGCATCATCAATTCCTGGATCTGTATCAATGATGATAGGTATTTTAGACATGAAAAATCCCCTTTTCTTTACTTCATAATAATATTCTCTACTATCAAGTATACTCGAAAAGGAAATAAAAGGAATATATCATGTAAAAAACTTGAACTAATGGGGCTTTAACCTACACTTCTCTTAATAAAGAATCAATTTTACTACTTGATGAATTTTTAACTTTATTTACATTTTCCTTTGCTTCTACAGGTGTGTCATCACCGTTATCTGTACAAGCTACAACAAAAAGAACTATACAAATTAAACTGATAATTATATTCAAACGTTTTCGCATCGCTCTACCTTCTTTTCATTTATTTTCCGCTTATTATTTTCAATATGTAAGAAAGTATGCGTTAAAATCTTTGCCAAATAGAATTGAAAAGGCATTAGGAGTAGTGAAATTACAGTTTATTTTTATCCTTTTATTCAATGGAGATCTTTCCATATTCTATAAAATACAACCTTATACCCTTTAAAATGCGAACATATGTGCTATAATAAAGGTGTGATAGTAAACAAATAAGGTTGATTGGCGGAACTCCCTTTACAGAGAGGCGGTGATGCCTTGTCCATTTCTGAAACATTAATGTTTTCCGTGGCCTTCGCCACTTTAATTGTGACTGTGATTACAGTAAATCAAAAAAAATAACCTACCTGAGCTCATGCTCAATGTAGGTTATAAACTCCGAACTGGTTGCCAATCCCTTAGGACTAGCTATTACAGTGGACTGCTTGATGTTGCAGCATCAAGTAGTCTTTTTTACTCTGTTCTTCTAACACCTTCATTATACCAAAATTTCGTTGTATTGAACATATTGATACACATTTTAAAAGTTTCATATAGGAACTAAAAATAAAAAGCATTTAAGACCGAAACATTATTCAAAGTTACTATAGAATTCGTTATAAATATGCTGGATTTTATTTAAAGTCTCTTGTAACTCGTGATGGTTATACAAAGTTTGGAAAACTTGTAAAAGTTCTGACTCACCTAGCCCTTTTATAGCTACTGATTGGGAAAAGATGCGATTAAATTTTGCTTCTGGAGAAAGTCCCTTTTTACTAAAAACAATTCCCTGTTCTTTCATTTGTTCCATTAATACAACCCGTTGATTTGCCTCGATTGGTCCAACTTCTAATGTAAAATAAATAGAATCCTCATTGATATTGAACCAAAATAGAAATGGTCCGTTATACCACCACCACTTTTCCCTTGTCTCCCCTAACCTTTCTTTAAAGGAATCGAAAAGAGGCATGATGAAAGAAAGGTATTTAGTTGATGCCCGGTAATCGGTTTCAGGTATATTCATTAATACCATCCATTTTCTAAATGCCCTTTGTACCTTTACTTTAATATCTTGTGCCGTTTGTTTCTCCACAGATGTTTTCGGTTCTACCACTTCTACCTCATCATTGTTTAAAATTGTTGCGACTTGATTTCTTACTTGCTTAAACTCAGATGAATTATATAAATCAAGCATTCCTTGTGTTAACTCTGCCATATCATCCCACTTATTTATGTCAATTTTTTGAGTAAAGAAGCGGGTATATCGAGCTTTTTCCAATTTGGAACTTTCTTTAATCGATATACCGAATTGCTCTAACTTTTCTAAAAGAGATCGTCTTTCGGTGTATTCAATTGGTCCCATTTCAGCAATAATACTCAACCGACTATCTTTTGCTTGTTCAAACCATACAACTAACCCTTTTCCTAACCAATAGTTTGGGTCTTTCATATGGACATAACTTATCCCTTCCCATTCTGGCGGTAGTAAATGGGGACTAGTTGGCTGGGAACGATACAACACTTCTTTATCAAACTGCTGGTTAATAAATTCATCAAAACTGTAGGATAAAATATTTTGCCCATGTTTATATATATATTGAATCGTATTTTTATATTTCATCATAAATTCAAAATAAAAGCCGGATTCAAATTGTAATTGTTTGTGTAAGCTGACCGTTTCTTCAAAAAGTACATTGATCGTTTGTTTATGATTTCGATAAATATCAATGGCTTGTACTATTTGATCTTGATTTGGATAAAATTTTTCTTTTAAAATTTGATTATAATCTACAATAAATTGATAAACATTGTTGTTTAGTCGATCTTTATATAGCATTAAAATCGTATGTAAAATTACTTCAATTTTCTCGTAGGTTAAAATGAAATAATTGGAATTCGAAGGTTCTTCTCCATTAAGGGTTAAGTAAATGGGAATAATCGTAAAATTTCCAAATGTACGGCGAGTAAACTCTAAATAATCATTCAATTGATTCACTGATTCCGAGGAATAAAATTTATTTTCAATAATAAAAACGGTTTTCAACTGCTGGTTCACAATAAGTAAATCAATATAACGATTTTTATCCGTTTTTACTTCCCGATAAACATGGCTGTCGACTAATGAATGATTAAGGATATCCCCAACTTTTTGAAATTGTATATTTCCGCTATTTTCATCCATTAATAAAAGATGTTCCATTACTTTACGTAAAAAGTAATCACTTAAATTATGATTTTCCTTTGGATTTAATAGCCAGGCCAATATATTAGAATGGCGAATTTCATGATTTTCCAATTTTAATATTTTTAAAGTATTAAAGGAATTTACTTGTTGATTCAGTTGTTGAAAGTTTGTATCATTTTCTAGGTCAATTAAATCTCGTATTTCCACTCTAAATTTTCTCCTATCTGCCTACTATTATATTAGGAAGTTTTTCTTTGACTACTCCATTACTTTCTAATATTTTTTAACAAAAATTGTCTTTGAAGATATTTTTATTGTAATAAGCAAAAGAATAATGTCAATGACACTTCTTTTTCTATTCAAGGTGAAAATAATAGATATTCCAAATTTCAAAAAGAATTCAATCGAAATAGAATAATTCAATATAGATAGGCCCTAAACTTTTTATTTGAACCTTCTTTTATGGTCATTTATTCTATTTCGATTGTATATCTCTAACGTTATTTCAGAGGAATTTTTACCCTGGCAATCGTTTCATATTCATTTGTTGAATAAAGCGCAATGTTTCCATTATATTTCTCTACTACTTCTTTCACGATAAACAAACCTTGACCTCTTGTTTTCCCTTTTTCCGCATGTTTTGTAGAAAAGCCCTGTTTAAAAATTTCTTCACATTCGGGAACTTTTGGTCCAGTATTTTTAATTTCAAATATATAATGGCAATCCGTTGCTTCACAACGAACCTGTATTTGACGAAGCTCTTCAGGCAATTCGTTCGTTGCATCCATAGCATTATCAATTAAGTTCGATAAGATTTTAATCATATCCGTTGATTTAATTCGATCAAAAGGATTCGGGTCAACGGAAATCGCCATGTTAATTTGGTGATTATTCGCTGCTAGTTTTTTCGTTTGTAATAGAATCGCTAATCCAGGATGTTCAATGGATGCATCAACAGATACCGATTTAATTAGTTGGACTTCATTTACAAGGGAATTTACATATTGTTGGGCTTTGTCGGTAGCCCCAATAATTAAAAGACCATGTATGACTTGGAGATGATTTGTCATGTCATGTCTTAACGAAGAAACGGAGGTAATCAACGTTTTAATTTCCTCTTGGTATGTGTCTTCGGTATATTCTACTTCCATTAAAACGGCCTTCTGATACCATTTTTGGATGAAATAAAAACAAATAACCATGATGAAAATAAATAGCGCATTAAAAATAAAAATGACTAAGTTATTTTCCAAAACGCTTGTTTTTACTTCATTTATTGCCTCTGCACTAATATCGATACCAACATAACCAAGCACTTCATCGGATTCATCTATAATAGGTGCGGCAACCGTTAAATACGTTCCATATTGGGAATCTTTAATCATACTTGTGATAAATGGTTTCTCTTCATAATAAACCATCTTTATCTGTTTTTTTGGAACGTTGGTTGGCCTTCCAATTTGAAAGGATTTCTGTTTATCAGCAGGTAAACCAGCAATCATTGTTTTCATCATTGTTGGGCTTTCTACTTGTATCGTATAAACAAATAGAGCCCCTATTTTGTTTCGAATGTTACTTAAATCATTATTAATTTTCCAATAATACTCGTTCTTTTCCGGACTCTCTAGAAACTTTTTATATGTTTCAATATCAAATTGTTCAGAAATGGTTTTAGCCGTTTCTAAATTTTGATTCGTTATGGCCTCTTCCACTGTACTTCTTATATTTACATTTGTCGTATAGACACTAAATGATGTAAATAATAAAACTAATAAAGATGATAGGGCTAAAATAATTTTTATATTTGCTTTTTTCATTACTATAGGTACTTCCTTAAATTTATTTCGTTCCGTTTTTTCTTATACTATCATAGTAATATAGTAGGATTAATTTTTAAACAAATATGGAAAATATTTTTTCATAAACCAACTAAAAGGGACTAAAGAAAAACTTTAGTCCCTAATATCGCCGGTTTCCGACAGCGCCAAATAACACTTTAATTCCAGGCAGTGCGTTCACTGTGTAATTGTCTTTTTGACCTTTTTTCTAAGGCGTTGTTCGAATGAGTTTGCTCTAAATTTGCACCTACATGAATTTCAGAGGCAAACTCTTCTCTGTTTTTGGATCGGTCATTTCGATTCATCGAACTCTGTTCCGTTCCACAAACATTCCCTTGACAATTGGACCTAGTATTATTCATTTCTTGATTTGGCATTGCTATCCTCCCCGTTGATATGTTTTGAAAAGGAAGTGGGCTTTCAAAAAAGCTTTCACTTTTCTTGAGTAGTTTGTCCATCTGCTGCTGGATTATTTTAAGAAATAAAAGCCAAAATAAAAGGAAAGCATTTCACCCTTCATACCTTTCGATTATTTCCTTTGCCAAATGATAGAATGCATGGAATGTACTCTCTTCTCCCCATTTTTGTTTAAATGTTGCATAGGATACATAGTAATCCGCTGCCTTTGCCATTTGATTTGTTTCTTTAAATACTTTACTAAATACATGGATATTTTGATTTTTCAACTGCTCTAAAGTAACTCTATGTACTTTTGAATTTTCCTTAAATTTTGTAATGACAATGCCCAAATGTTCCATTTTCATATCCATATTATCCGCAAATTCATCTACACGATTGATTACTTGAGATATGCCATATGTAGAAAGTACGTCAGGGACGGTAGGAATAATATAACTATTAGACATCCGAATGCCATTTAATGTAATGAGACCAAGATTTGGAGGACAGTCGATTAAAATATAATCATAGTCATACTTAATGGGACGGATGGCATTTTTTAAAATTTCAATTGGATTATTTGTATAAAATGGACCCGTTGGCATTTTAGCCAATACATCTTGAATCCCAATCAAATCTAGACTTGATGGAAGAAGATCAATGTTTTGGACTGAATGAATATTGGATACATTTTTTTGCAATGTTTTTTCAAAAACAAATTTCTTATCGTCCGGTTCTAAAGCTTCTTCGAACAACGCCGCTAACGTATACCTATCTTTATTTAATTCCATCCAACATTGTTCGCCGATTAGCATAATTGTTGCGTGAGTTTGGGGGTCGAGATCAACGATTAACACTTTCTTCTTAAACTCCGATGCGAGCATCTCTGCGAGTCCTACAGTGGTCGTTGTCTTTCCAACGCCACCTTTAAGATGAATGGTTGATATGACGATAGCCATCCGTCCACCCCTTTCTCTCTTTTAAATTAAAGTATGTACAACTACTACTTTTCATTAACAAATCTTAGGATTTACAAATTATACCCATTTAAGTTATAAAGAGACATTTCTCGGGAAATAATTTCAAAAATCCTTTATAAATGGTCGAAATATGTAATATTTTCATGATTCAAATAGCAAGAAAGCTTTTGTGGATAAGTGCAAAAGACTCGAACAATGGTCTGTTAACGCCCATTTAACTTTGGGGATAAAAGCGTTTCATGTGGATGACTAGAATAACTTTGGGGATGAATAGAGGATTTTTCACTTTATTTTATTATTTTTGTGGATAATTTATAATTCGTACAATCCATTTAAGGAAAAATCACCTTTCGCACAACAAACACCTCTTCTTAAAAAAATGGTGAAACATTTTGTATTTTATTGACGTTTCAAATATATGTCTATTTAGTAAATCGAAACCAATAAAAGCAGGAGTAATCGAATATGATAAACAAATATTTAGATAAACAAGTTATTCTATATTTAGCGTTGTTCGGTATTATTAGTTGTTTTTTCATATACTCAAGTAATGCATCCTTTTCCCAATACCCAGGATCTTTTGTCCTGAAACAAATCATATTCTACTGTATTGGTTTTGTTTTAATGGTCGCTATTGCTATATTGGATTTAGAACAGCTAAAAAAAATTGCATGGTTATTTTATTTTTTTATCGTTCTTTTATTAATCGGTTTAATTTTTGCACCTGAGAGCATTGCAAAGCCAATTAATGGCGCAAAGGCTTGGTACAAAATTATGTTTATCGGCACTTTACAACCTTCTGAATTTTTAAAGTTTGGATTTTTATTAGTCATCGCTAAAACGATGGAAAACCATCAAAAAAAATTAGCAAAACACTCTATCGTTACGGATAGTTATTTACTTGCTAAAATTGCAGCTATTGTTATCCCTCCTATGGTTATCGTTTATAAACAACCGGATACAGGCATGTTAATGCTATATTTAGCACTTATTATTCCGATGATATACTTTTCAACAATTAACAGAAAAATATTAATTACATTTGCTGCTATTCCTGTCACTGTTGTCGTTACATTAATGGTTCTATACTTTAAATTTAATGATTTCTTCATGAAACATATAATGAGTCAACTTTCATCCCATCAAATTTCAAGGATCAACGGATGGCTATTCCCCTACGAATATGAAGATTCTTCTCTACAAGCAAGACAAGGAATGTTAGCCATTGGATCAGGCGAAATTACTGGGAAAGGTTTTTTGAATAACAATGTATACATACCAGAAAAACATACAGATTTTATTTTTGCTGCTATCGCTGAAGAAGTAGGTTTTATTGGATGTACTTTTATCATCTTTTTGTATTTTTTATTACTTTACCGCCTCATTATCATCATTATGAATACGAATGATCCATTTGCCTATACGATAGGAGCGGGAATTATCGGTTTATTCACCTTTCAAATTTTCCAAAATATTAGTATGACAATGGGGATATTACCGATTACCGGTGTTACTTTACCTTTCTTAAGTTATGGTGGAAGTTCCTTACTATCGAATTTTATGTTAATCGGCGTCATTCTCTCCTTTAAAAAAACGTACCATAACTATGTTTTCTCTTCTAAAGAGAAAGAAATAAATTATTAACTTTTCGCTATCAAAATTAAAAGGTAGCATCTCTTTAAGAGAAGCTACCTTTTATCACATTTAGTAACCTTTGAGTTTATCATTTAATTTTTGATAGACGACTTTCATATCTGGTTCCGTGGAAACTTCAATCGCTTTATTTAGTTCAAACCAACCGATATCACTATTTTCATCCGGTTTAATAAAGGTTTCATCCTGTTCATCTGCTTCTAATAAATACGTTACATTTAAATGAACGTGGGTAGCAACATGTTTTCCCTTTTTCATATGGGCTGGTACCCCTAATATTTCGATAGAATAAAACTCATTGGAAACAGGTTGGACGTTGGTAAGTCCTGTTTCCTCCATTGCTTCTTTTAATGCTACATGCAATAAATCTGCTTCCCCATCCGCATGCCCACCAACCCATGACCAAGATTGATAAATATTATGATAGACCATCAATACTTTTGTACGCTCTTTATTCACTAGCCATGCAGAAGCTGTAAAATGGGCAAATTCATTTTCCCGTGTGAGTAAGTTATCAAAGGTATCCAAATATCGTAACATCAATTCTTGATCCTTCGCTTCTTGTTCATTATACGGACGGTATTGTTCCAATTGTTGTCTTAAAGTCATTTGAATAGGCTCCTCATTTTTCGTTAAGAATTTATCCCTTTTATTTTAAAGTGATTTAACTTCCCTTACTACCTACATTTCGCTTTCTACTAAAAACATCCCCTTCAAAGCAAGAGCCTTTAACAGGAGATGTCTTTTCAGCTATTATATATTTTCTAACTCTCTACCTAATAATTTCGCTAATTCAAGCATGGCGAATTTCTGAGCTTCCTCTTCCGCATCGGAATTGTAGTTTGTATTTGTGTTCACATCGTAAGTATAGACAGTACCTTCTTCATCTACGATAAATTCAATACCGGCTACATCAATACCGTTTCCTTTTAAGAACTGTTGATATTTTTCGATGAGTTCTGTCCGAGGATTATCTACAATTTTAAACTTCATTTGATCTTTTGGCTCTTCTCCAACCGGACAGAATAAGTCTCCAATTTGACAAGCATCGGCAGGACATAATTCGAAACCTTCTGAAGTATCAACTCGTACAGAGTAGACATACTCCCCACCAACAAATTCCACACGCGTTATATGCTGATTTGGAGATTTTACATATTGTTGAACGAGAGTAATCCCATCGACGGGTTCTTCAAATGCTGGACTATCTAAATACTCTTGTAATGCTTCTAAAGAATAGAATAATTGAACACCCAGCCCTTTACCTGCACGGTTATGTTTTGTAATAAACGGCAGTGTATTTAATGATTTTGCAGCTTCTATAATTTGATTTTTCCCTACAGCTGCTACTGTTTTTGGAACTCGGATGCCGTACTTTTCTAATTGGGTATATTGTTTTACTTTGCTCAATTCTAAACGAAGGGCGTTACTGCCATTTAGCACTCTTTTACCATAAAACTCTAACCAATCAATCACTGCACCTGTCAATTCAGGAGCAAAACGATGATTACGAGTATGGGAAGAAGCACTCATCCGATTATAAAAAACGCCTTCAGGTGGTGCTTCAGTTAAATTAACAATTCCTTGATCTAAATGCCAAGTTTCATAAGGTAAATTCAACTCTTCTAATCTTTTTGTTAAATGACGAGTCCAGTCATCGTTTTCATGAATTACATAAATTTTTTTCGTCATGATGAAACTCCTTTGTTGTTATGTAGTTTATTTTTCTCCTTTTATTTTAACTCTATTTATAATTCTTTGCCTATCTCATCTTTGGATAACTTTAAAAATTGGGCATATTTAGAAAGCTCTTAAATTTCCTTTATCTTAACAGCAATCGATAAATGGAAAATGACAACAACAGCAAAAATAATTGCTTCAATTGTTCCGTTCATAATCCACAACATACCAACAGCTATAAACATTATCATCATTTTCCCGATTAGTAATTCAGGCATTTGAAGTCTACGCTGAGCTTTCGGTGCAAAAAACTTCCCCCAAACAACCATTAATGTGAATGGGAAAACGATGGCGAATCCACTCTTCCATAATTGTTCTTGAAATAAGTAGTAACCAAATCGCGCATAAATTACGATGCATATTACTTCTACTGTAAATGCAATTAGCCCATTGAAGACTTTCACCTTCCCAGCTCCTTTTATACAATATATATGAGATAATCGTTTCGTTTTAAATTGCTTTAAAAGTTGTCTTTTTTTCCTCTAACATATTAAATCTATCAAACTATAGAAGATTGATATCAAATAAAAAATTCGACAAAATGACAATTAACTAATGTAACACTACCTTTTATATAGGGTAAAATCAACGATTCCATTCATTTGTTTCATTCCGCAAAATAAAACATTTCTCGGGAAATAATTTCATTATTCTACTTCAAAACTGTTTTTTTGTATGGAAATCACTATTTCCAATTAAAAATGAAATACAAAAAAGCAGAATGAAATATATCATTCCGCTTTTCCTTAATTAGGTTACCTGATAAATTGCTTCTACTAAAGTATTAATGACAACCTGTATATCTTCATCTGAAATATTCAATGGTGGCGATAAGAGAAGAACATTATTAAATCCAGCTACCGTAGTACCGTTTTTGCCAATGATTACACCTTTCTCCTTACAGGTTGCAATCACTTTATTAATCAATTGAACTTCAAGGGGATCCTTCGTTTCTTTATCTTTTACTAATTCAATCCCAATCAATAACCCTTTACCCCGTACATCCCCAACGAACGGATGGCTACTTAATCGTGCTTGTAATGTCTCTAGCAATTCCGTTCCTTTTGTTGCAGAACGCTCGAACAGTTTTTCCTTCTCCATGATTTCCAAGTTTTTCAATGCCAATGCACAAGCTGCCGGGTTTCCACCAAAAGTGTTCACATGGCGGAAGAAATCGTAGTCTCCAATATTTGTGAATGCCTCATATATTTCCCGTTTTACTGCAGTCGCCGATAACGGCAAGTAGGCACTTGTAAGTCCCTTTGCCATTGTAATAATATCCGGCTTTACGCCATAATTCATATATCCAAAGGGCTTTCCAGTACGGCCAAAACCACAAATCACTTCATCTACAATCATTAATGCACCATGTTTTTTACAAGTTGCTTCAATTCCTTTTAAATAACCTTCCGGGGGAATAAGAGCTCCACCTCCGGTAATAATCGGTTCCAAAATCATTGCTGCTATCGTATCGCTATGTTCCCATGTCATCACCCGATCCACTTCTTTTACGCTCGGAATACTGAAAATATCTGTATATTCGTCTTCATTATTTCGATAGGAGTCCGGTGGTGATACATGAAGAAATCCGGGAGCTAGCGGCTCATATTTATATTTCCGTTCTGCTTGGCCAGTTGCTGCTAAAGCACCCATTGAATTACCATGATAGGCTCGGTAGCGGGAAAGAATTTTAAATCGAGAAGCGTTACCTTGTTGTTGATGGTATTGTCGGGCAATTTTAAAGGCTGTTTCGTTTGCCTCTGAACCGCTATTCGAAAAGAAAATGACATAATCTCCGCCAAGAAGTTCATTTAACTTTTCTGCTAGTTTAATAGCAGGAACATGCCCTTGAGAAAGTGGCGTATAGGCGTTCGAAACCATTTGGTCATACGCAGCCTTGGCCAATTCTTCCCGTCCATACCCGACATTGACACAAAATAAGCCTGCCATTGCATCAATATATACCTTTCCATCCACATCGGTGATACGGGCACCTTTCGACTTCTCCACAACTAACGTTCCATTCGGATTATACGGTTTCATCGAATGCCAAACATACTTCTCATCCTTTTCTAGTAATTCTTTTCCTAGATTCGTATCTAACATCCATGCCCCACTCCTATCTTGCGAACATTAATACTCCAACCTATTAATGCTCCTTTTTACAAATATTATGAAGAAGAAAGAAGACTTTTTCATGTAACAAAATGTAAAATAAAACGATGGAAATCGAACAGTAAGTAAAATGTTTAGAATTGAATTTTATTTTCTATTGATAAACTTCCGTGCAAAGAGCATCCATTCTAATGCAAGTCGATTTTCCCCTTTCATAAAATCTTTCCCTATTAAACTTTCAATTTTTCGCAATCGATGGTATAACGTTTGTCTCACGATATATAATCTTTTTGCCGTCTCTTGTTTAGAACCATTTGACTGCATATATACTTCAAGGGTCTCCACTAACTGCCCATTATGCTTTTCATCAAAATCAATTAACGGTTGAAGCAATTCTTCCATCATTTCTTTTAAATTCGTATGCTTTTGCATTTGATAAATAAGATGGAAGACGTATAATTCATCATAAAAGTGAGAGGCCGTTTCAACATGTCGAATAATATATAACGTATCCTGGGCACTTTTAAAACTTTCATGGACCTTCGTTAAGTCCTTTACAACCTTACCTACTGCCATCTCTTGTCCTTCGATTAAATTTGATGTTTCAAATTTCACTAAACAGTCTTCTAATCGCCCTTTCATCGATTCGGTATCTTGACGATTTAATAAAATAAAAACGAAATCATTCTTTCTTTCAATGACAAAAGAAAGAAAGCCTTTTTTATCAAAAACCGTATGGCAATTTAATTTAAAATAGGTCCGATCTAATTGTTGATTTTTTTCATTTCGAGGAAGGGAAAGAATGAGGACAGTACTTTCCGTTTTTCTAAAGCTTGGCCATTCCGCTAATAAAAATTGTATAATTTCCGATTCGGAATGGGCTCCCTCCAACCATTCCTCCAACCATTTAGCATCCTCTTTTCTTTTCCTTTCGTCCACATATAAATCCCGTAGTAATAGTTGAGCTAAAGCTGTTATCGTTCGATCTAAAATAAGCAGTTCAAACTCCGTTATTTCTTTCTCTTCGCTATATAAGGTCAATTCCCCATAAGTATGCTCGAATAAATAAATCGGTTTTGTTAAAAATTGAGTAACATGATTAGGATTGGATTTCTTTTGTAGGAGAGCCTCCCTTTGTTTTTTAGCCATATTCGGATAAAAAATCGGATCTTTCCCTTCTATTTCGTAAATCGTTTGAATTTTCAAATATTCATATAATGGTTTTAGCAACTGTTCACTGTTTTGCGCATGTAAAGTTTCTTTATGGAGTAATTGGGAGTAGTTTTCTAATTTGGCGATCATCGAATATTGGTGGTTAATGATAAGGGTATGTAAATCTTGGGTTATTTCAACAAACGGCACTTCTTCATGAAAGACAATGATGGGAAAATGATAGTCGTCAGCTAATTGAATAATTGCTTCCGGAACTTTTTGAATATATGCTCCATACTCAATACAAAGTCCGGCGCAATTAGCTTCAATGAGCCCTTCAACAAATTGAAAAAAATCTTCTTGTTGATGTTGGAAACTAACCCCGGTTGTTAATATGAGCTCGTGTCCTTTTAACAGTTTTTGAACATTTGACACTTCAAGGACATGTACCCATTTAATCGTATTGTGGAGTCCACCACTTCCTGCAATAACTTCTGCTTGGTGAAAGTGTTTATTGTCTAAAATATCACGAACTAGTAAAGAATAATAACTCAATTGGCACACACCTCTCTTGTTAGAAAAGGAAGTTATTTATATTATAATTGAAATTTTCTGACAAAAGTAGTAGTGACTTTTCATTCAAAAAATAAAAACATGATCTTCTCTACGGAAGACCATGCTCAAAATTTATTTTGTTGAATTGCTAGGAAACGCGAAAGTTGTGGACGTTTCGTCATCTCCATTTAACCACTTTTCTGATATTGTTTTACTTTTTGTAAAGAAGCGAGCTTGATCAGGGCCAAACATAAAACCTTCACCAAACTTAGAACGTTTCCACCCGCCGAAATTGTAATATCCAACTGGGATGGGAATCGGTACATTTACTCCAACCATCCCTACTTCAATTTCTTCCTGGAATTTCCGAGCCGCCGCACCATTATTCGTAAAAATCGTCACACCATTGCCTAGTTCATGTTCATTAATTAAATCAATTGCTTCTTGTAAAGATTCGACTCGTACGACGATGCGGGCAGGTCCAAATACTTCTTGTTGGAAAATTTCCATGGAAGGTGTGATTTCATCTAATAACGTTGGTCCTAAATAAAAGCCTTTTGATGTTTGGCTAATAGCTGGATTTCTCCCATCTACGACTACCTTTGCCCCCGCTTCAACACTTCGATCAATATAACCGATAACCGTCTCCTTAGCTTGTTGGGTAATAACAGGACCAAAATCGACTTCATCCTCTGTATAAGGACCTACTTTTAAGTTTTCAATCTTTTCCTTTAAAATGGCAACGAACTGCTCTGCCGTTTCTTCCCCTACTACCATTGCACCTGAAATAGCCATACAACGTTGAGATGCTGCACCGTATGCAGCGCCAATAAAGGCATTTGCTGTTTTTTCTAAATCGGCATCAGGCATAACAATCATAAAGTTTTTTCCACCACCAAAAGCTGCAACCCGCTTATTGTAACTTGTACCGGTTTGATAAATATACTCTGCAACAGGTGTGGACCCAACAAAGGAAACGGCTTGAACAGTTGGATTTACTAACAGTTCATCCACTGCCTCTTTATCGCCATTTATGACCGTCCAAATACCATCTGGGAGTCCCGCTTTTTTCCATAACTCCGAGAAAAATAGTGCAGACATCGGCACCTTTTCGGAAGGCTTTAAAATAACAGCGTTTCCTACCGCAACCGCCATACTTGTTTGGGCGAACGGAACCATAACAGGAAAGTTGAAAGGTGAAATAGCCGCCACAACCCCTAAAGGAGACTTTGTTGAATAAGCATTAATATTTCCACCTACGTTAACGGAATACTCTCCCTTTAAAAGATGGGGAGCATTAATCGCCAAATCTACCGATTCCAACCCGCGGGTAATCTCACCCTTGGCGTCCTCCTTTGTTTTACCACTTTCTGTACAAATCACTTGAATTAGTTCTTCTTCGTTTTCCTTCACTAACTGGCGAAACTTCATGACAATTTCTGCCCGTTTCCCGCTGGAAGTATTTCTCCATCCGGGGAATGCATTTTTTGCCACTTCAATGGCGTTTTGCACCTCTTCTTTTGCTGCAAGAGGAACTTGTGCAATGACTTCCCCCGTGGAAGGATTAAATACGTTAGAGAAACGACCACTTTTACCTGCTACTAACTCACCGTTAATAAAATGATGTAATTCCTTTACTTTTTGTTCAACTGTCATCCCATACACCCCTAACTAAAAGATTATGAATCTCCCTATCGGATTCATCGTATAACGATGATTGCATCCCCTTAAATTACTTTTAATTTACATGAAATATTCATCGAGTGTAATGGACAATTAGTAAATATCCATTGCATTGTGTTGGACAAAGTGTAATCGTTAATCTTGCCTTTTAAATAATTTGCCCGGCCAGAAAGCCCAACGCCCTAATACGATTGTAATTGCGGGCACTAATAGAGGTCGAACAATAAATGTATCGATTAAAACACCAATTGCGGTAATTATTCCAAACTGAACTAAAAGTTGAATAGGTAACGTCGTTAATACGGCAAATGTACCCGCTAAGATTAATCCCGCAGAAGTAATCACTGAACCTGTTTTGGTAACTCCGTTTTTGACTGATTCATTAATGCTTTGGGTTTTACGATTTTTCCAAACTTCCGAAATCATAAAGATGTTGTAATCCTCGCCAAGGGCAATTAAAAATACAAAGGAATATAACGGCAACGCGCTTGCAATGGATTCAGCCCCGAAGAAAGTTGTTAGTACTAACCAACCTAAACCTAGAGCAGCAAAGAATGATATTAATACGGTTCCTACTAAATAAATCGTTGCTGGAACAGAACGTAAATACAGTAGTAATAAAATCGCTATTATGATGACCATGACTGGTTGAATGATGGATTCATCCCGTTCTTGGACGTTTTTTGTGTCTACTTGTGCTGCTGTTTCTCCACCAATCCAAAAACTTTTATTCGCTTGTTCAATACCAGCTTCCTCCAACATGGTTTCGATGTCGGATTTTAAATCCGGTATTAAATCCATTGCTTCTGTTGAATATGGATTTTCATTTAAATCCGCTTCATAAAGTTGAATCGTTGAATCCTTTTCCCCAACAATTGGCTCACTTACTACATCAATATAGGGAAGTGATGCAATTTGATCTGTTAAACGAACTTCTTCCCCCTTTGTATCGACGATGATTTGAACAGGTGCTAACTCACCAGGTGAAAAATTTTCTGCAATCAATGTGAATCCTTCCCGAGAAGGCATATCCTCCGGGAACGACGATAATAAATCATAATTATATTTAATTTGAGTAGAGGTAATCGCTAGACCACCTAACACAATACCAGTGACAATAATAACGAACCACGGTTTCTTCGTTACATAATCACCGACTTTCGCCATAAACAGATGTTTAGATTTTGGTTCTTTATAAGGTTTCTTTTTTAATTCAGCCCGTTTGCGCTCCATTCCCTCTGTACGTGGAACAAACGGGAAAAAGGCTATACGTCCGAATATAGATAAAATAGCTGGCAATACGGTTAAAGCTGCAATTCCCATAACGAGAATCGCAAAACTAAATGGCACTGCGAAACGTTGGAACGCTCCATAATTCGCTAATCCGAGGGTAGCTAAACCAATGAAAACCGTTAAAGCACTCATCATAATCGCTCCGCCTGACTCTTTCATCGCAAGACGTAATGCTTCAAACTTATTTTCAACAACAAGTAGCTTTTCACGGTATCTTGTTATTAAAAATAAACAGTAATCTGTTCCGGCACCAAATAGTAAAACAGTCATAATCGATACCGCTTGCGCATCTTTATCGATCCATCCATTATCTGCAAACCAACCTAATAAAGGGCTAATCGCTCCATAGGCGATCACTACGACAATAAGCGGTGTAATCGCCAACAACGGTGAACGATAAATGACAATTAGTAATACTAAAATTAAAATGACTGTCGCAATTAATAGTTTAACGTCGGCTTGCATAAATAAATTCGTCGCATCAACTGAAATACCCGCTGGACCAGAGAAACGGGCATGTAAACCAGCTTCTTCTAGATTTGTCTCATATGGATTTCCCCCAAATGTTTCTTCCGTCAGTTCTTCAATTTTTTGTAAGCTTTCTTTCATCGTATCCGTATTCACTGTCTCATCAAAGAAAATCGGCGTAACAATGGTTGAACCGTTACTTGAAACACTTCCTAATAATGCCTCTGTCGGCAAATCTGCAAGAGGTGGAAGGGTTGTTTGATCATTTATAGGACGTTCCTTTAACTGCTTATATAGCTCTTGAATCGATTGTAGATCCCTATTTTCGAGTCCATCCTCTTTATACCATACAATTAATAATGGAATACCGGCATCTGAAGGAAATTGTTCTTCGATAAGAGCACTTGCCTGCTCACTCATAACCTCTTTCGGCAAGTCACTTCCACCGTAGTTCTCGATACTGTTAATCTGTGGTAAAGTCATTGATAATATAGCTACGACTGCTATCCAGAGTAGAACTGTTATCCAACGTGAACGTTTGTTTCCGACAATTCCTCCCCATTTTTCTAATGGATGTTTTGACATCGTTTCGTCCCCCTTTTCTCATTTGTGTTCAAAGTCATTGAATAAAATTCATGGATGGTAATTCCAACATATCGCCATTCTTATCAAAACATATTTTTAATAGGAAAATCTCCTTTCAAATAAGAGCTTATGCTAATTATCAATTGTATAAAAGCCTTTGTTTAAGCATTCATGTTATTGGGATTGAAATAAATTATAATATTAATTAGTTTTACCTATTAAGGTGATATCTAGAAAAGCGATTAAAAACTAGTTTGATTTATCTGGAAATTCATTGACATCCTGGCCTAGTGAATGTAATATATAAATTGCATATGTAAACTATATCTGTCATTCGGTAAGGTGGGAATAATGAGGAATAATGTGAAAATAACCCGGATTAAAGCCGCTATTACGCAGGAGCAATTAGCAAAAAGAGTCGGTGTAACAAGACAAACAATTGGTCTTATTGAAAAGGGCGAATATAATCCAAGTCTTCAGTTGTGTGTTGCAATAGCCAAGGAATTGAATAAAACGTTAGATGAATTATTTTGGGAGGTCGATACAGAATGAAATCTTGGATATCCTTCTTATTACCAAATGACGAATATAAAGAGAAAAAGATGTTATATTTTTTCTCGGAGGGCGCGGTAATCCTTTTTCTTTCACTTATTGTAATGATGATTTGTAACAAGTATTTTCATCTTGACGTAGAAATTGCCTTATTAGTAGCCATTGCTATCTTCCTCTTTTATGTATCAGGAAGATATATCGTATCAGGCATCGAATATACAGATATTTCAACAGAGAGGGCTTATAAAAAAGAATTAAAAGTTATCTCCATTAGAACAATTGGATTTGTCGTTATTTATCTGGTATGCTATTTGATTTTCATTAACTTACCTAAAAATTTTAACGAATGGTTTGAAATATTAAGTTTATTAATAGGTGTTAGTATAATTTGGTTTTTATCTAGTTATATTTCTTTAAAACGTTCATATAAGAAAAATAAACAACTACTATAAGTCTATACAAAAAACACTAGGGAACATATTTTCCCTAGTGTTTTACTAATACATACAAACTAACTTTTTATCAACATTTAATAGAAGGGATCTTACTTCTTCTCCCCTTGACCGAAAATCGTTACAATTTGGTCTGATTTTTTTCGTTCAGCTGCTTTTGGTAATTCATCAAAATAACCTAGTTGTAACATAGAAATTATTCTTTCACCTGGCTGCACACCTAAAGCGGTACGGAAATCCGGAGCATCTAAGAAATCCGGTGTTTTCCAACAAGAGCCAATTCCATAATCCCATGCTAGTAATTGAATGTTTTGAATAAACGTACTAGCAGCAGCATAATCTTCTAAACGTTGTTTTTGACGTACATCTTCAGGAACAATGACAAACACAAAGGCTCCTGCTAATGTGAATTTTTGCATTTGCTTTTCTAACGATTCCTCTGATAACTCTTTCCATTTCGGAATGGCTGTATCCCGTAAAAGCTTATGCATTTCAAAAATCTCTTCTCCACATGCAACAACTAATCGCCATGGTTCTCTATTTTTATGGTTAGGTGCCCATACTGCGTCGTCAATAATATTCATTAAGTCTTCCCGATCCACCGGTTGACCGTTGAACCTTTTAATTGACCGTCTTCCAATAATTGCTTCACGCACTGTTAACGATTGTTGGTTCATATACTTCTCTCCTTAAATTAACTTAACTCTAACCTTTTTAAATTCATCTTCAATAAACCTTACCATATAATTTTCCGTTTTAAAATATACTTCCCTTTTTTTACAATTCTCAATAGATTGTTATTATTGCAAATCATTTTTAATAAAACACATCATCAATTTTAAAGAAATAATATTTTGTGTTTGGCGTGTAGGCGTAAGAATTGGAATAATCATAATGGCGATCGGCACTATCAACCGTATGGGCATGAATATACGGTACTCCATCTACCATACTCGTCACTATCGTTGTATGATCAATTACTCCGTTTCCTTGAAAGTCATAACAAATGACATCACCGATTTCCAGTTCCGATGGGGATTGGACACGTTTGGCGGTTAATCCTGATTTAGCATTTTCTAAATACAAACGCATACTATGGGAAACGGACCAGCTATAACTCCATGTCTCATTGGCATAATATCCATTACCACTCCCACTTCTCCAACCATCTGTGATCCACCAGCCTTTTCCTCGATTAGGTGCACCCGACATCGGGGCCCCTCCAGCCCGTAAACATTGGGAAACAAAGTTTGTGCAATCCACTGAAAAAGCTGGATAATTGGGGTTTTTTCGATTCCACCATGTTCTCGCATACTGAACAGCCGCATGACGATTATAATAAATTGGAATAGCTTAACCTCCTTTTTTACCATTCTATGCATCTCTTTGTTCATTTTTCATACCAATTTCATTTCCCTTCAACAAAGCTGTCATTTTGTTACAAATTAATATTAATTTAGTGTCCTTAAACTAAATCAGTCTACATTTTGCTACAATAAAAGGAAAGCAATTCTAGACTCTATTTATTAAAAATATTACAAATGCTTAGCAAATGATATATTTCGCATTGAAATATCATATTTTACTTCCAATAGAAATAGAAAGAGATCCTAGATAATTGAGTGAGAGGATGTTGGCATTGACGCAGCACGCTGAAAGAGAAATTATTGAACTTACACGGCTATGTGATAGAAAAGGCAACTTAAATCCGGAAGCTATCGGTTTTGCTCGTAAACCTATCATCGATTGCAACTTATCTGGTCACTACTTGAGGAAGAAAAAATGGAATTATTGGTGCGTCTATGGTGAGGAAATTTTATTTTCCGTAACAATTTGCCATTTTGATTATGCAGCTACTTGTTTCATCTACTTTTTAGAATATGAAACTCAACGATTCTTTGAAAAAACGATTACCATTCCGCTTGGCATAGGAACGAAACTTAAAATGCCATCCAGAGTGTTCGAGCCTATCCGTTTTGCCAATAGTGAAGTCCATATCAACATTACGTTCTTTCAAAACCAAACATTTTTAAAAGTCACTTCTGAAAACTTTGATAACGAAACGTTACATGCGGAATTAACGATTTATCATCCTAAAGAAGACGAAACATTAAATGTTGTCATCCCATGGAACCGACAAACTTTCCAATTTACCGCAAAACATCACACATTACCAACTGCAGGATTTGTGAAAATTGGCGAACGGAATTATCCATTTGTTGAAGAGGATTGCTTTGCTGTACTTGATTTTGGTAGAGGTATTTGGCCAAGGGAAGCATTGTGGAATTGGGGTATGGCATCCCAACGAGTTCGAAATCAACGGGTTGGCTTAAACTTTGGAGGAAAATGGACGGACGGCACGGGAATGACTGAAAATGCAGTTTTTGTAGATGGAAAAATGACAAAGATTCATGAAGATGTTTTGTTTAACTATGACCGGGAAAATTTTATGAAACCTTGGTATATTACAACAAAGTTTTCCGACCAGGTGATTTTAACTTTCCATCCTTTTTTTGAACGGGTTGCCAAAACGGATGTAAAATTAGTAAAATCCGAAGTCCATCAACTGGTTGGCTACTATAATGGGCAAGTTACGTTGGAAGATGGTAGTACCCTCGTCATACAACAAATGCTCGGCTGTATCGAAGAACATGTAGCTAAATGGTAATTTCAACTTCATAATGGAAATGTCCCAATCGTCTTTTATCGTAAACGGTTGGGACATTTGTTTTAAATTTGAAGAATTTTTAGTTTACTATCTTTTATCCGACATAATTGGGGACCGAAAGCAGTTCGAACAATAAACCCGTGGTCTTTATGATTCAAATAATCTTTTAATAAAAAGGCACCTACATTTGGAACTTCCACTTGTATGTCAATCGGTCTCGAGAAGCCGCTTAAACATTTACCAACCTCTTCAAGTAACGGCTCTTCTAAAGATTCTATATAAATCAAAAGATCAATATCACTACTTATTGAAGTTACGTTAATAGAGGTAGCTAATTCGAAACCAATACTTCCCGTAGGTCCCCATATGAAATTAAACTGTTGAAATTGATCTCGTATTCTTTTTAAGATAGGATAATAGAATTTATTGTCGAATTTATCTATACGCTCTACTAATGCATTAGGTGTAATAATTTCAACGATATGATTTTCATGAATAAATGTCCCAAATCGCTGTTCTCTACTGTTTCCGCGCAACCCAATAGGAATTATTTGATTGCTAATCGGCATTCTTCGTACGACACCATAGTTTGCTGCCGATTGAGCATCGTAAACCCAGTCCGGTATAGTTGAAATTGTTTCTAATTGATCAAGGTTGTTGAACTTAACAATATCATGGACCTTTATTTCCATTGTTGCTCAATCATTTCCCTTACCTTTATTGAGGCTACTCGACCAGAAGCTACAGCAATTTCTGTTTTTAAACGATTCGATAAATCCCTTACAGTATCTTTTTGAATATCTTCATAAGCTTTATAAATTGAATCGATTAATAACTCCACATGCTCCGATGAAGGATTGTCAGCATTAATCCCTTCTATTAAGTTATATAGGGCACCTAGCTTTTTAAATGATTCAATATCATACGCCATAGATGGAACATCTTTTGCGGCTAAATCTAATTCCTCAACTGTTCGTTGTGTAATAATCGCAGCGGATTTTTTAGACATTACATGAACGTTTACCCCTTCATCATGTAAAGCAATTAATCGATTAGCCTGCATGCCGTGGGAGAGAAATGCACCAGATATAGCCTTCCCAACAATGGCTGCAACAATTGGATGACCAACTAATCTAGCTGAGGCATAAGCATCTACCGCCGCTGAACAAGATAAATAAATTCCAAATAATTCTTCATGATAGCCAAAAGCTTGACTTGGCACATCGACTACCGGAATAATTAGACGTTTATCTTCTAAATGGGCATCTTCCTTCATTGCTTCTCGAACATATTTTGCAATGGCCCATCCTTCTAATAAGCCCACTTCGCCGTTCCTTGCACGATAAAATGAATTTTCAGGATTTGGAACAACTGCAATGACCCGGGCCTTCAATCCTTTAATCTCCGCATCTGCTACTAATACAGAAGGAATTTCACTAATCGATTGCTTGCCTCCTGTTAATAATTCGAACCACTTTCTACCTCGACTATTGACGATTTCGGATGGGGTAGATACTCTATTCGTATTTTTAAGGGTTGCGTCTTTAAAAAGTTGCTTTGCTTGCTCTGGAGAAATTTTTTCTTCAACATTTAAAGATTTAAATATAGTTAAGAAATGGTCGACCTGTTGTGTTCGCTGTTTTAATTCGATGTCTCCATTCCAAACATTTAAAATGGCATTTTTAAAATTCACCACATCGTCTTCTACAACGATATCCGCAAGACCAACTTCGTTACGCATTGCCCCACCAATCATTTTCCAAATCAATTGTTTATTTCTTGAATCCAGCTCACGAATACCAGCTTCTTGCTCTACTACTTCAGGTCCGTTCATGCCTAAACGACCTTCTCGAGTCATGATTAATGCGCTACATAAACCTGCAGTTAAAGACATTCCGCCGAAGGATCCGATTTTCCCAGGAATAATACCTACTACTGGAACATATTCTCTCAGTTCAACAATTGCCGCACTAATTTCCGCAATAGACAATAACCCATAATTTGCTTCTTGAAGACGTACTCCACCTGTATCATAAATGATGACCGGATAAATCGTATGACCATTTTTACACTCTTTTAATACCTTTTCTAAAGTACCGGCTAATTTCGCTCCAGATACTTCACCAATTCCGCCACCTTGGAAATTTCCTTCTATTGAAATGATAACAGTTGGCTTTCCATTTAAAGTCCCTTTTACAATAATCATTCCGTCATCATATTGGGGAACGATATTTTGTGCAGTGAGATGGGGGGATTCCATTCGATCGAAAGGTCCTAATATTTCATAGGCACTTCCTTTATCTAATAGCTGAAATGCTCTTTCCCGCGCTAAACTTTCTACTAAACTTTCAGTTATCATTTGTGTCATTTAAACTCACCTCCACTGCTTGGGCTAATCGAATCGTAACAACGCCTGGTGTAGCACCAAAATCATTTATCGTAATGATGGCCGCAATATTATGCTGACTTACAAATCGTTCAATAACCTTTTTCCATGTATCTTGGAACCCTGTAATACCTGTACGAATTTCTACTACAGTTTCATTATTCTCACTTGGTTGGACTAATACTTCTAAATCTCCTGATCCTACAACTCCAACGTGCGCAGGTCTTTTAATTGGTTTTGAAGCTGGAAAGGAATACACTAATTTTTCCACTAAAAATCACTCCCCTTTAATTTATCGTTACGTAAACTTCCTCTGTAGAAAAAGTAAGCTGACTAATTTTATATAAATAAATTGTTGCAGCTAATAAATCTGCGCTTCCCCCTGGTGATAAGTTACGCTCTTTAAATTGCTCGTTCATTCTTCGAAGTTCATGAAAGTCACCGGTATTTAAAATACGTCGTGCAAACTGCTTTGCGTATTGTAAACCTTCAAGTCCTCCGCGGTGCAATAAACAAGTATCATCTAAATTAGCCATTAATGCTAAAAAGGCATAAAGTTTCGCTGTATTCTCATCAAATGTATTTAATGTTGCTTTAAATACGGGTAAGCTAAATTTCCGAATGTGAGGAAAGGCTTGCTGTGCCTCTGCCTTTGCCCCGTGTACACCGTATTTCTGAATTGCCTTTATACCATTTGTTACTTGGTGGGGTATAAAACGATCTTCATACTGGGCAATTTCTCCTGCGGTATAACACAATGCAATTTCATCGAATTGTCCTTTATGAATAGCGGCTGCTGCAGTAAGCAATCCTAGGGACCAAATCGCACCTTTATGGGTGTTCACACCCTTTGTCACTTGGAACATTCGCCTTTCACCCTCGCGACCAATCTCACCAATTTTTTCTCGCAAAAATTGAGACGGCCCTTCGTTATAGGCAACCATTGCCATATTGTAAAATGTCGTGTGCAAACTTTTAGCCGAGTCCACCATCAATGAATACGTTAAATCATTATGGGAACCTTGATCAATCATATCCACAAGACCAGGTTTTGGAGTAAGCGACACTTCTTCAATTAATGATTCAACTGCTAAATCCGCTAACATTGTTGATAAATCATGAGGATTTTGCATACTCCTCGCCTCCTCTTTTTTTACCAGCTTCTAAATTTTGCTGGAGGTGTATATAAACCACCGGACCATTGAACAAGTTCATCAATATTTTTAGCAGCAAGTAAGGAACGTTTCGCATCGGAACGACGTATCCCTAAATCTTCTGGCATAGCAATCAATCCTTGTTGACGTAAACGTTCAACTGTTTTCGGATTGCTTTCCATACCGATTGGTGTAACACCTGCAACAGAAGCAATCATTTCTCTTCTTTCAGATATGCTGTCGGATTTATAAAGGTAAGCAATCCCTTCTTCTGTTACAACATGGGTGACATCCTCCCCATAAATCATGACAGGTGCTACAGCTAATTTCGCCTGATCCTTCACACTAATGGCATCAAGAGATTCAACGAAAACTGGTTTATTTGCTTCTTGGAATGTCTCTGCCACTTGAACAACCAATTTTTTACCACGAGCTAATGGATCATCGGAAGTCATCATGTTATACCAAGCTTCAGTGGAATGGCGTCGACCTCCCGGATCATGACCCATATTTGGCGCTCCACCATAGCCAGCAACACGACCTTTTGTTACAGTAGATGAATTTCCTAAACCATCCATTTGCAAAGTAGATCCGATAAATAAATCAACGGCATATTGACCAGCTAACTGGGCTAACGTACGATTTGAACGAAGACTTCCATCTTTCCCAGTAAAGAAAATGTCCCTTCTTGCTTCCACATACTTTTCCATTCCTAGTTCACCGCCGAAGCAATGAACGCTTTCCACCCAACCGGACTCAATCGCAGGTATTAACGTAGGATGAGGATTTAACACCCAGTTCGTACAGATCTTCCCTTTAAGCCCTAGTGATGCTGCATAAGTTGGTAATAGCAACTCAATGGCTGCTGTATTAAAACCAATTCCGTGGTTTAATGACTTCACTCCGTGTTTTTCATAGATTCCACGAATCACCATCATTGCTTGTAAAATTTGAATATCCGTTATATGGCGTGGATCCCTTGTAAAAAGAGGCTCAAGCTCATACGGTTTATCTGCAACTACGATAAAATCAACCCATGAACTTGGTATATCTACCCGGGGTAATTCGTCTACTATTTCATTTACTTGAGCGATGACAATGCCATCTCTAAAAGCTGCTGCTTCCACTAATGTTGGGGTTTCTTCTGTATTCGGACCAGTATAAAGATTGCCGTGTCGATCGGCTTTATCTGCTGCAACTAAAGCAACGGAAGGAATTAAATCAATAAATAATCGACCATATAATTCGATGTAAGTATGCAAATCTCCCAATTCTATTTTTCCGTCTTCAATCATTTGGGCGATTCGTAAACTTTGTGGTCCAGCGTAAGAGAAATCTATTTTTCTAGCAATTCCTTCTTCAAAAATGTCTAAATGTTCAGGTCTCGAAATGCTGGACATAATCATATGCAAATCATGAACTTTTCTTGGATCCACTTGAACAAGGGATTGGGATAAAAAAGAGGCTTGTTTTTGGTTATTCCCCTCAAGTACAACCCGATCCCCAGGTCGAATTAATAATTCCAATGCATCGACGATACGATTAGTAGGAATAATTACTCCATCTACTAAACCCTTTACACTTTCCAGTCTTTCCTTTTTTGCTTCCAACCTCGTTGTCCATGATCTTTTTTCTTTCGGTATATTTGTCATAACCATTTTCCACACCCCTATTTTTAGTTTGACATGACATAAAAACAATCTTCGATGTCATTTTTTGTAATAGCCATCGTTCGAACATCTGAAAATGCTTGGTTTGCTAATTTACTTAATACATCACCTGGTGGCATTTCAATAAATAACCGAGTACCAGTTTCATAAAGTAAATTGACGGCATCATGCCACCTTACTGGATAACAAATACTTTTTGCTAAATCTTCTTTCACCGCATCTGCTTGCCTTAATAACCGGGAATTGACGTTACTCGATATTGGGATTTTTGGCCTTTTTAAATCGAGCTTATTTAATTCAACCAATAGTTCTTCACTTACATTTTTAAATAAAGGACAGTGGGAAGGCGTTGAGACATTTAGTAAGTGGGCAGATATCGCTCCATGTTTTTTCACATATTCCAAAACCCTCTCCAATCCCTTCAAAGAACCAGATAAGGTGATTTGAGTTGGTGAATTACGATTTGAAACATATACTGGCTCATCCACATTAAAAAGTTGCGTAACAATTTCTAGTAACCGGTCTTCATCTAACCCTAATACAACGGCCATTCCAAATCCTTTGTCACATGTTCGTTCCATCAACTCACCACGCAACGATACTAATTTAAGGGCTTCTTCAAAGGTGAGTACACCGGATGCAACGGCTGCACCAAAAGCACCGACAGAATGCCCTGCAACAAAGGATGGGGTTAAGCCATTTTTTTCAAAAACTTTATACGTACTAACAGATGCAATTAATAAACATTGTTGCACCGCCTTCGTTGTTGAAAGCGCTTTATCATTATGCAGTGATTCAATGGGTAAATGTAATAAATCACTACTTTCTTCTAAAATCTGTTTTACGACCGGATCATGAGGTAAATCATTTAACATTCCCACATATTGTGATCCTTGGCCAGGAAAGAGAAACGCACTTTTCAAATAATCCCTCCTCTCCTAAAAGACTCTTCTATTTTTCATCGAGCTACCATTTGAGCTCCATCTTTGTCTCAACGTCTTAAAAACCAATCAAATTTTCTTTAGACGGTCGACTGTATACATAAATAATAAAACAATAGATTTTAAATTTCAATCGTAATTTCCCGTTTTTTCTGCTTTGGGAAAAATTTTAGTTGATTTATATTTTTCGATAAATTATGATGTTCACAGAATACAGTCGACTGAATATTTCCGAACTTAAAAGTTTACTACATGGTAAAGGGGTGTCCGAAATATGGTGATTTATGGTGTTGCTATTCTAGCCGGATGTTTTTTAGTTGGCACAATCGTTGGGGAATTTATAGGGGCTATAATGGGAGTTGATTCAAATGTCGGTGGCGTCGGAATCGCCATGCTGCTTTTAATTATCATCGTCGATAAGCTTGTAAAAACGGGGAAAATTAGTAAACCTTCACTAGATGGCTTAAGTTTTTGGAATCAAATGTATATTCCAGTCGTTGTTGCAATGGCAGCAAGTCAAAATGTAATCGGTGCTTTAACTGGTGGACCTTTAGCTATTTTAGCCGGAATTACAGTTGTTTTAGTTAGTTGGGCATTTGTCCCCATTCTAAGTGGAAACAAAAAAGAAGAAGCTGCTTTTAGTAATACGGTTATAAGGGGTGAAGCGGATGCTTGATATGATGAAAGGCGTCTTTACCGATAACGGATTTGTTACTGCATTTCTTGTGATTGGAGTCACAATGTGGCTTGGCTATTTTCTTTCCAATAAATTAACTAAAGGTAAAATTCATGGTTCCGCAATTGCCATTGTTCTTGGACTAGTTTTAGCCTATATTGGCGGAGTTGTAACAGAAGGCTCGAAAGGTCTTGCAGATATTAGTTTTCTAGCAGGAGTAGGGTTCTTAGGGGGAAGTATGCTACGAGATTTTGCCATTGTGGCTACTTCTTTTGGAGCAAATTTTGATGAAATTAAAAAAGCCGGTTTTAGTAAAATGTACCCTATAAGAAAGACACTTGAAAAAAGGTCTCTCTTATAGGGTACTTTTATTTATAATGAAATAAAATAAATGGTTGATGGAGCGGAAGAACATGTCGAAAAAGTTATTTACAGATCAAGAACAGAAATTACT
>NZ_JACSQA010000049.1 GCF_014836845.1 Ureibacillus galli | reverse complement strand
AGCCATCTAATCGCCGCTTAAAATAGGTGGCGAACTCCCTTTTAATTAAACTGTCTACTTTATAGGGTTCAGTTCAATGTTTTATAGGCACCTCTTTTTTATCATTATTTTCTAGTAGGTATCCTTATTAGAACATTGGAATAAATACTAACTGTAAAGCAATATGTGTAAACATATGGGCAAACACTGCATATTCAAATCCTTTTTTCCAATAAAGATAACCGAACAATATGCCCCCAATACCGTTTAGTAAGAAACACCGTACAATTAATTCGATTGTTAAATCCCCAAATAACATCATTGTTGCAGGTAAATGACCCGCTGCAAATAATAAGGATGCAATTACAATCCCAATCCAATAGAAATAATTTGGTAAGCTTTGTTCATTTCGTCTAAACAATTTCATCATGAACCATACTAGTAAGCTCATGACGAACAATCTTAGCATAATTTCCTCGAACACTCCGCCATAGAAAATTCCTGTTAGTAAACCTATTGCTGAAAATTCAATCTGTGTCTGATTCATAATTTCTATATGGTATTGAAAATAAAATCGATCTGCCCCCACTAAAATAAAGGCCGTAATCACACCAAATCCTACTGCCATTAAAAGACTTTTAAAATTTATCTCTACCCTTTGTTTACTAAAGAATGCGTCTAAAATATTGAACTTAAAACCTACCTTCCTTGCTAGTTTTATCCCAATAAAAGATAAAACAAATGAAAAGATGGTAATTTGTAAGGAACTGATTATCGATAGCACATCAATAGATATAGGCAATGTCTTGATTAGCGTGTCGTATTGTTCTGGCAAGGTATTTTGCAAAGTTTCTAACTGATACCGTACTACTAAAAAACCACCGATTAAGCAGAGAAGTGCCAGTAATAATGAAATTTTTAAATCTATTTTTTTCACGGAAACTACACCTTCCCCCTATAACATGGAAATGATAAGAATAATGATTAACGGTAAAAGAACAATTAAGTAACCTATTGGATTTGCAAAATTAATTGTCCAACCTACACCAAAACGTTTTTCTACAAAAATGGATGGGTCGTTTTTGTTGAAGTAAAACATTCCACCTTTCCAATATTGATCTTCATCTACCTCCATAATATTGTCTTCGATTGTTCCTTCTAACCCCTTATCTGAGCGACCTACCTTTAATGCAAATACTAGTGATCCAACTAAAACAATAATTAAGAAAGCAAAAGGTAAAATAATTTTCACACTACCAGCTGCAAATTCTGGATGAATCGTTGTTAGTTGGAAAAAACTCATTAAAATTGTGCAAGCTAACATGACAAAGAACAGAAACCAACTTGAGTATTTTCTTAAAGTTAATTGACGATTTTTAGATGCAGCTAAATTGGATGCACTTAACTTAATGCCTGAATTTTTCGTAGCAAAATGTACTCCAAAAAACATTAATTGCATAATTAATAGAAGGAACGTATGTTGCATCGCTGAAAACGGAGTTTTTTCAGTAAAGGCATCCGGTTCTCCGCTTGGTCCCCAATGGGTCGGAATTTGCTGTGGTAAAATGTCATAGTTAAACATTGTATAGATCATTAATCCTAACGTCGAAATGATTGGTAATAAATAAACATACCACGGTAACATTTCATCTTCGTTTCTCACGGACAAATCAGTAACTTTCACTTGTTTTAAATGTTCTACCCATTTGTTTTGGATTTTTAATTGCTTCACTTTCCCATGATAATAAATATATAAAGATAAACTAATAAAAATAATCCCAAATTCCATTAACACACCAATCATAGCCATTTGTTCTTCCTTCGGTTCAGTTGTCAATGACCAAACCGAATAACCTGTCAGTAACACAATGGATAAAAGGGCTACACTAATTGCATATTGCTTTTTCAACTTTTTAATTGTCCCATCGTTAATGTATTGTTCTGGTATTGTTACACCAAATACAACCGTCTTCTTAACCAAATATGGAACAACGATTTGAGTAACTGCAATAAAAAAAGTAATGATAAGAAAAACTACAAACGCCATGTTATTTCCTCCTTTATCTTTCCTTCATTTCTTCCATAATGGAAAAAATCAACTGTTGAATTTGTTCTTTTTTTACTCCTAATACGAGCGCTTCTGCAATAATAGGTTTTATTTCAGAATGTATTCTTTCGTTCATTTCATTAGTAACTTGTTTACTTGGGGAAATAATCGCACCGGATTTAGGAACAATTTTAATAATTCCTTTCTTTTCTAATTCATGGTAGCTTTTGTTTACCGTATGCATATTGACCCCTAAGTCTGCAGCAAATGCTCTTACGGATGGCAATGAATCTCCGTATTGTATGTCCCCTCGAGCAATCCCCTCGATTATTTGATTGGTTAGCTGTGTATAAATTGGGACATCTGAAGTTGTTTCAATTCGAATGATCACGAATTCCCCTCCAATCTGTTCTATACTTATTATAACAAAACTGTTCTATAATGTGTAGAACAAATTGGAAAATTTATAGGGGAAATTGCAAAAAAGGAGAAAGGCATACGCCTCCTCCTTCCTTCTATAATATTTCAGCTGTAATTATTTTACCCGAAACGATTTATAACCATTTCTAAAAATAAAAAAGAGATCACAAAACACCATTTTAAGTGTTTTTGTGACCCCAAAAAAATTCAAATCTTATTTATATGTTCTCGTACTTGCAACTGCTTTTTCCCAGCCGTCGACTAATTCTTTCCTTTTTGCCTCTTCCATTTTTGGCTCATAAGATTGATCAATCGCCCATTGGGAAGCAATTTCATCCTGACTTTCCCAGAAACCAACTGCTAATCCAGCTAAATATGCCGCACCTAGCGCTGTTGTTTCATTTACCTTTGGTACTTCTACCGGAACATTTAAAATATCACTTTGGAACTCCATTAAGAAACTATTCTTTACAGCTCCTCCATCAGCACGTAATGTTTTTAGTGAAATACCTGAATCCTTTTCCATTGCATCAAGAACAGCCTTAGTTTGATAAGCTAAAGATTCTACTGTAGCGCGGACGAAATGATCCTTCGTTGTTCCACGCGTCAAACCAAAAATTGCCCCTCTTGCTTCACTGTCCCAATAAGGCGTACCTAATCCTACAAAGGCAGGGACAACATAGACACCATCGGTCGAATCAACTCTTCTACAATATTGCTCACTATCTGCTGCATTATTGAACATTCTTAACCCGTCACGTAACCATTGAATGGCCGATCCGGCTACAAATATACTTCCTTCAAGTGCATATTCTACCTTGCCATTTAATCCCCAAGCTAATGTTGTTAATAATCCATGGGCGGATTTAACGGGTTTTTCTCCAGTGTTCATTAGCATGAAGCAGCCTGTTCCATAAGTGTTTTTCGCCATTCCTTTTTCAAAACACGCCTGCCCAAATAGAGCTGCTTGCTGATCTCCTGCTACACCTGCTATCGGGACTTCCTGACCAAAGAAATGTTCTTTGTCAGTAGTTGCATAAACGCTTGAGGATGGACAAACTTCAGGTAGCATTGATGATGGGATATCAAGGATTGATAGTAATTCTTCATCCCATTTTAAATCGTAAATGTTGTACATAAGTGTTCGAGATGCATTGGAATAATCGGTAACATGGGCTTTACCACCTGACAGTTTCCAAATTAACCAAGTATCAATTGTACCGAATAATAACTTTCCTTCGTTAGCTAGTTCCCTAGCCCCTTCCACATTATCTAAAATCCATTTCACTTTTGTACCTGAAAAGTATGCATCGATTAATAATCCCGTTTTAGAACGGAAAAGTTCATCATAACCATTGTTTTTCAGTTCCTCACAAATATCATTTGTTTGACGGGATTGCCAAACTATTGCATTGTAAACAGGGTTTCCTGTTTCTTTATTCCAAACAACCGTTGTTTCCCGTTGGTTCGTTATCCCTATCGCTGCTACCATCTCAGGAGAAACATCTGCTTCAGATAAGCAAGCAGCAATAACCGCTAAAACTGAACCTAAAATTTCATTGGCATTATGCTCAACCCAACCTGGATTTGGAAAGTGTTGAGTAAATTCTTTTTGGGCACTATGGACAATTTCCCCTTGTTTATTAAAAAGAATTGCTCTTGAACTCGTTGTTCCTTGATCGATCGATAAAATATATTTTTCCATTTTTCCGCTCCCACCTATCTAAATATCATTTTTTAACTATGTTTATATTTTATAGTCCTTCACTACTTGTTAAATTTTTAGGACTCATGAAGTAAGCAATTCCTAATACAAGTACCGTAACAATTAATACAACCCAAAATTCAGTCGTCATCGTATTATTAAATACTGCTTTATGGAATAACGCTCCCAATGAGCCTCCAAGCAATGGACCAACAACTGGAATCCATGAATATTTCCAATTAGACGATCCTTTCCCTGCAATCGGAAGAACTGCATGGGCGATACGTGGTCCTAAATCCCGGGCAGGATTAATCGCGTAACCTGTAGTACCTCCAAAGGCCATACCAATTGCAACGATGAGTAACCCTACTGCAATCGGATTCAATCCTTCTGTAAATTGACCTGCTCCTATAAATTGTAGACCTAGTAACAATACAAATGTTCCAATAATTTCACTTAAAAGATTGGAAAATGTGTGGGGTATAGCCGGTCCTGTTGAAAATACCCCTAATTTTGCACCCGGGTCCTTTGTTTCCTTCCAGTGCGGTAAATATTGAAGGAAAATAATACATGCTCCTAAAAATGCTCCAATTAACTGTCCAAGGATATATAACGGAACATCATTCCAAGCGAAATCACCAGTCCAAGCTAAACCTACAGTTACAGCTGGATTTAAATGAGCTCCACTAATACTTCCAACCGCATATACCCCTAATGTTACACCTAGCCCCCAAGCAATCGAAATCACTACCCAGCCAGCATCTTTTGCATAAGACTTCGTTAAATTGGCCCCTGCACAAACACCCGCTCCAAACAAAATTAAAATCATCGTCCCTAAAACTTCTCCCCAAAACGGTGACATCTTCAACATCTCCTTTGTATTAAAATAATAAAGAAACACCTTTTTATTATTTAAAATGATAAGGGCAATAAGTGTTTCTTTTTTGTACTCCAAACTTCGATAAAAGATGGAAACGCTATCATTTCTACTCATAATTACGCTTAAACAAATTTATTTATTCGTTAAGCAACAAAATAAAATTGGCGGCTTGTCCTATGTCTACTATTTAATAAGATACTCTCTTATTCTTAAAACAATCTACTATCTTAATAGGATAACGAGTAATATCTTGCTCTCTATTATACAATAAATCCTTTTATCTTTTGGATAATATTCTTCAAAACTAGTTCATTTTCTCCAATATCCCTTTTCTTTCTACAAAGTAATTAAACAACTGAATCGAATTTTATTTGATACGACAAACATTATTGTGTATAATCGATTTGTTTTAAAAAAATAAAATATTTGGGGGTTATAAAGAATTGGGTAAAGCATTGATTATTGGAGCTGGCGGTGTAGCTAGCGTAGTCGTACACAAATGTGTACAAAATTCAGAAGTGTTCGAGGAGATTATGATCGCTAGTCGAACTAAGTCAAAATGCGACGCTTTAAAGGAAAAATTAGACGGCGGTAAAACAATTATCCACACTGCACAAGTTGATGCGGATAATGTTAACGAACTTGTTGAATTAATCAATGGATTTAAACCAGATGTGGTAATTAACGTTGCTTTACCATATCAAGACTTAACAATTATGGATGCATGTTTAGAAACAGGTGTGCACTACGTTGATACTGCTAACTATGAGCCACCTGAAACAGCTA
Organism: Ureibacillus galli; assembly: GCF_014836845.1. Classification (GTDB taxonomy): domain Bacteria; phylum Bacillota; class Bacilli; order Bacillales_A; family Planococcaceae; genus Ureibacillus; species Ureibacillus galli. The sequence goes on along the minus strand of NZ_JACSQA010000049.1, from coordinate 5,782 downwards.
AATTTGAATATAAATGGCAATGGGCTTACAAAGAAAAATTTGAAAAAGCTGGTCTTACAGCTTTATTAGGTAGCGGATTTGATCCAGGTGTAACAGGTGTATTCTCTGCTTACGCTTTAAAACATCACTTCGATGAAATTCACTACATTGATATTTTAGATGCGAATGCAGGTGACCATGGTTATCCTTTCGCAACAAATTTCAACCCAGAAATTAACATTCGTGAAATTACTGCAAACGGACGTTATTGGAAAGATGGTCAATGGGTAGAAACTGAACCTTTAGAGTTTAAAGAAGTTTATAACTTCCCTGAAATTGGTCCTAAAGATATGTACCTTCTATATCATGAAGAACTTGAATCTTTAGCAAAAAACATTACAGGCATTAAACAAATCCGTTTCTGGATGACATTCTCTGAAAAATATTTAACTCATTTAAGAGTTTTAGAAAACGTAGGCATGACATCAATTGAACCAATCGAATTCGAAGGTCAAATGATTCAACCACTTCAATTCTTAAAAGCGGTTTTACCTGATCCAGCTTCCCTTGGACCTCGTACAAAAGGTAAAACAAATATCGGTTGTATTTTCCGTGGAATTAAAGATGGTAAAGAAAAAACTTACTATGTTTATAACGTATGTGACCACGAAGAATGTTACCGCGAAGTTGGTAGCCAAGCCATTTCTTACACAACTGGTGTACCAGCTATGATCGGCGCAATGCTAGTGATGAATGGTGAATGGCAAAAACCAGGTGTGTGGAACGTTGAAGAATTCAATCCAGATCCATTCATGGATGCTTTAAATAAATGGGGCTTACCATGGCAAGAAAGCCATAACCCAGAATTAGTGGACCTTAGCCTTGATAAAGAAGAGGCGAAATAAATGAATACGATTGATTGGAAAGCAGCACCGTCTCCAAGTTATGTGGTGGACGAGCGCTTGTTATTACGTAACTTAGAAATATTAAAATCTGTACAAGATCGTACAGGTTGTGATATTTTACTAGCACTTAAAGGGTTCTCAATGTTTTCGACATTCCCAATGGTGCGTCAATATTTAAAAGGAATCACATCCAGTTCTTTATTTGAAGCCCGTCTTGGTTACGAAGAATTTGGTAAAGAAGTCCATGCCTATGCACCCGCATACGCAGAACATGAAATTGATGAGTATTTAAAATATGTAGATCATATTGTTTTCAACTCTTTCGACCAATTAAACAAGTATAAAGAAAAAGTACAAAGTTTGGACAAGCACGTTTCGATCGGATTACGTGTAAACCCTGGTTATTCAGAAGTTGAAACACCACTTTATGACCCATGTTATATTAATTCTCGTCTTGGCATTCCTGTCGACTCATTCCGTCCAGATCAATTAGACGGTGTTGAAGGCATCCATTTCCATGCGATGTGTGAACAAGGTTCAGATGTATTGGAGCGTATTTTAGTACACTTCGAAGAAAAATACGGTGAATATTTACATCAAATGAAATGGATTAACTTCGGTGGTGGTCATCACATTACCCGTGAAGACTACGATGTCGATAAACTTGTATCATTAATTAACTACATGCAAGAAAAGTATGACGTGAAAGTTATTTTAGAACCGGGAGAAGCAATTGCTTTAAATACTGGTTACTTAGTAACGACTGTTCTAGATGTAGTGAAAAATGGAATGGAAATTGCCATTTTAGATACTTCTGCTACTTGTCATATGCCAGACGTATTAGAAATGCCTTACCGTCCCCAAATCATTGGTGCAAGTACACCAAATGACAAACCGTACACTTACCGTCTAGGTGGTATGACATGTCTTGCTGGTGACGTAATTGGTGACTACTCATTTGACAAACCGCTAAAAGCTGGAGACAAAATTGTATTTACCGATATGGCACACTATACAATGGTAAAAAACCATATGTTCAACGGGGTAAACTTACCAAGCATTTGTTTATATAACGAAAATGAAGGCGTAAAAGTCGTTCGTCAGTTTGGTTATGAAGACTACCGTAATAGATTATCTTAAAAAAGAAGCTAACTCAGATTTTTGAGTTAGCTTTTTTTAGCCACAAATTTCTCCTATTCTTCTAAGTACGTAGCCGAAAACAAAAAGGGTACATACCAGAATATTTCTGGCATGTACCCTCATTTTAATTCACTACTTGTTTCATCTGTTTTCCGAAGATCAATACAATAAGAAACATAACAAGCAAAATCCCTGATATAAATAGTAGAAAACTAAAGTGATGGATAAATTGAAGATATAATCCACCAACAGTTGGTCCTACTAAACTACCGACACTAAAGAAAATACCGCATAATAAATTTCCCGTCGGTAACAGAGCTTTCGGCGTTAGTTCCGCCATGTATGTGATCCCTAAAGAGAACATAGAACCTAAAAACATACCGGCCAGTAAAAATACTACCGCTATCACTAACTCAGAATGCTCAAACAAACTTCCAATTCCGAAAAATAAAGTCCCGGCTAAGAAAGTAATTAAAATAATTTTTCTTCGACCTATTTTATCGCCCAATATTCCTATTGGTACTTGAGTAATAATCCCACCGATTGAAAAGGCAGCTAATATTATTGATACCATAGGAACGTTAAATTCTTTTCTTAAAGCATAAACAGGGAATAGGGAATTTAATGAAGTTTCTAATACGCCATATACGAAAGGCGGTAAAAATGCTATCCATGCATATTTGAATGATAGTTTATATCGATGAAAACTTTTAACTTCCTTACTATCTCCAGTTAATGCTTCTGGTTTTTCATTATGAACAAAGAAAACAAAAGACCAAGCAATTAAACAAAGTACGGAAGACAAAATAAATGGGAACGTTTCAGATATTTTTATTAAGTTCACCATTAACGGTCCTACCGCAAATCCTACGCCAAAGGATAATCCATAAATGGACATCGTTTTTCCGATACTTTCAGCTGGTGATGTGCTTGTAAGCCATGTTTGAGTGGCAAAATGTAAACAGTGGTCTCCAATTCCAATTAACATTCGCAAAACAAACCAAAACATCACATTTTGCCATAAAGGAAACAGAAATAAAGAAACAAAAACAACCGCCCCGCCAATGATAATAATCGGCTTATAACCAAATTTACGTAGTGGCTTTTCGACAAATGGTGATATTAATAACGTTCCTATGTATAGACCTGTGGCATTTAATCCATTAAGAGCGGATGATACACCATCGCTTTCAAAAATAACCGAAATAAGTGGTAATAGCATACCTTGTGAGAAACCTGAGATTGATACAATTGCTACCAATATCCAAAATCTACGTTGCGCATATTTTTCAGATGCTATCATAATTTTCCTCCAACTAAATCTACAAACTAAGAATATGTTACCATAGGAGGGAATAAATAGCTTCAATATTTTAGCCTATAAAAAAACCTTAGTGACAGATTGCGCCACTAAGGTTTCTACAGTTCAGTTAACTCCATAATTGTTTGAATAAACTACGTTTCGGCATTCGACAGCCGAAAAATTGTTTAAACTCCCTCCTTCTTTTTCGTAGAGTGAGCATCTTCTTTTCGACCATCTCCTTTCGATTTGTTAAATATAATTTATCATATTAATTTAATTTTGTAAATATTCAGACTAATTTTATTTTTGTTCTGAATCCCCCTCCCCTTTCCACATAACATTTGAACATTCACAGTAAATTCGCTATGATGGTCATGACGAAAGAGGTGTAATTATGTCGAACCCTATTACCGATAAAAATAAACAAGTGAATTATTTAAAAGAGCGTCTTCAAATTTTTGTTGAAGTTTTAGATGCGATTGACCCTGAAACTGCAGATATTGAGGATATCGACAGACTCATTCAAATTATCGATGATGTTGAAGAAAAAATGGATCAATTCCATCACCGAAACGATTCAACACAAGAGTAAGTGAATGAATTCCATTGAAACCATCTGGAAAGATTCGGATGGTTTTTTATTAGTGGAAATTTCAAAATAATTTTAAAAAAATACTTTCGATTTTCAATATATTTTTATCAAACCTTAACATTCTATCTCTCTTTTTTTCGTGTAATGAAAAGAGTATAATAGAATTGGAGAGTAAATTTCTTAAATATTCTGGGGGGAATATAAATGTCTCAAGTAGCGACATCCTATTTACAAACATTAGAAAAAAGTCTTTATGACTTAGTGAGCGAAACATCCACTAATTTACCAGCAGACGTTCGCCGTGCGATTAAAAAAGCAAAAGAAGCTGAAAATGCCGGAACACGTGCTGCAATGAGCTTAGATACGATTACAAATAATATCGTTATGGCAGAAGATAACGTTTCACCTATTTGCCAAGATACAGGTCTACCTACATTTAAAGTTAAAACTCCAATCGGTGTTAATCAATTAGAAATTAAAGCCGCTATAAAAAACGCAATTGTTCAAGCAACTAGCGATGCTAAATTACGTCCAAATGCTGTTGATTCTTTAACTGGGAAAAACAGTGGAGATAATTTAGGAGAAGGACTTCCAGTTGTGAAATTTGAACAATGGGAGAAAGATTATATTGAAGTTAAATTAATTCTAAAAGGTGGCGGATGTGAAAATAAAAACATCCAATATAGTTTACCATGTGAATTAGAAGGTTTAGGTCGTGCTGGACGTGACTTAGATGGTATCCGTAAATGTATTTTACATTCTGTATGGCAAGCACAAGGACAAGGCTGTTCAGCTGGCTTTATCGGTGTTGGAATCGGTGGCGATCGTTCATCTGGATATGATCTTGCAAAAGAACAATTATTCCGTCCTGTTGATGATGTGAATCCAAATGCGGATTTAGCAAAATTAGAAGAATATATCGTTGAAAAAGCAAATACTTTCGGCGTTGGTACAATGGGCTTCGGTGGAGAAGCAACATTACTAGGTTGTAAAATTGGTGTTATGCACCGTATCCCTGCATCATTCTACGTATCAGTTGCTTATAACTGTTGGGCTTACCGTCGCATGGCCATCGACATTGATGCGACTACTGGTGAAATTAAAAAATGGCATTATCAAGAAGGAGAAAAAGTTACTTTCCGTGATGAGCCAAAAACAGAAACAAATTCAGAAAGCAAAGTAGTAGAACTTACTGCTCCAATTACTGAAGAACAAATTCGTGAACTTAAAGTAGGTGACGTTGTCAAAATTAACGGTCGCATGTACACAGGCCGTGATGCTATTCACCACCACTTAATGAGCCACGATGCACCTGTAGATTTAAATGGACAAATTATTTACCACTGTGGACCTGTAATGGCAAAAGACGAAAATGGTAACTGGACTGTTAAGGCTGCTGGTCCTACTACTTCAATTCGTGAGGAGCCTTACCAAGGTGACATTATGAAAAAATTCGGTATCCGTGCTGTTATCGGAAAAGGCGGTATGGGTCCTAAAACGCTTGCTGCCCTTCAAGAACATGGTGGTGTTTACTTGAACGCTATCGGTGGTGCGGCACAATACTATGCGGATTGCATTAAAAGTGTAGATGGCGTAGACTTACAAGAGTTCGGTATTCCAGAAGCAATGTGGCACTTAAATGTAGAAGGATTCACGGCTGTTGTAACAATGGACTCTCACGGTAACTCATTACATGCGGACGTTGAAAAATCTTCATTAGAAAAACTTTCCCAATATGCGGAAAGAGTGTTCTAATTAGTCCCATTTACATTAATAATTATTTTTCAAAGAGGCTGGGACAAAACCCACCTCTGAAATGAAAAGCCGGTGAAATTTTACGATAAGTAAAATTTCACCGGCTTT
>NZ_JACSQA010000048.1 GCF_014836845.1 Ureibacillus galli | reverse complement strand
GGGTATAGCCAAGCGGTAAGGCAACGGATTTTGATTCCGTCATGCCCAGGTTCGAATCCTGGTACCCCAGCCATTTTGCGGAAGTAGTTCAGCGGTAGAACACCACCTTGCCAAGGTGGGGGTCGCGGGTTCGAACCCCGTCTTCCGCTCCAAAACGATATGGCGGCATAGCCAAGTGGTAAGGCACGGGTCTGCAACACCCTTATCACCGGTTCGAATCCGGTTGCCGCCTCCAAAAAATTTAAATCGGTATGACCGATATTTTTTTTATCTTTTTTTAATATGCCGGTGTGGCGGAATTGGCAGACGCGCACGACTCAAAATCGTGTTCCTTATGGAGTGTCGGTTCGACCCCGACCACCGGTATTATAATTGACCGTATGTAGCGTTCTATGCGTAAGCGTAGGGCGCTTTTTTTGCGTACAATGTGCGTTAAATTAGTCGTTCGCATAAGCGTAGTTAGACCGTTTTCCTTAAATTCGTAGGGAAGGCGGTCTTTTTCTATGTCTAGGCGTAGTAATGAATTAGTTGGACGGGAACTCGATATCGTGAGTCGTTCGGTATCAAAGCAAGTAACAACGTATGACGAAGCGTTAGTAGCGTTTATTAAGGATGCAAAGCGTAGAGGATTGCGTGAATTTACGATTACTTACTATAAGCGTGAATTAAACGATTTCAGACGATATTTAGTGACTATTGAACATTCGCTATTTATTCACGATGTCCTACGACAACACTTAGTCGATTTCGTAGAGGATATGCAGTCGCGGGGTTTACGTCCAACAACGATTAATACAAAACTTCGAGCGATAAGAGCGTTCTTTCACTGGCTACTTGAAAGCAAATACCTAGCGGTGAATGAACTCGCTAAATTCCCGTTAGTCCGTGATCGTAAGGATAATATCGAGACATTTACAGTGAAACAGTTACATGCATTATTAAGCGCACCGAATAAGCGGACTTTTACCGGGCAACGAGATTATACATTTATGTTGTTGTTATTAGAAACGGGTATTCGATTAAACGAGGCTTGCGGAATATTAGTTGAGGATATAAAAATGTCGGAGGGTTTAGTTTTTATTCGAAATACAAAAAATCATTATCATCGTTATGTACCGATACAAGCGAAGATGAAAGAACAGCTTAAACGGTATTTACAATTACGAGGTACTGCGGAAACGGACGCTCTGTTTGTCACTTTAGATGGACAAGCAATGAAACGTCATTCGTTACAAAAAATTGTAGCAAAGTATGGAGAATTGGCCGGAATAAAAGGAGTTCGTTGTTCACCGCATACAATGCGCCATACCTTTGCTAAGATTTCCGTTATGAATGGGGCAGGTATATTCGAATTACAAAAGATACTCGGCCATTCAACGATGGAAATGGTAAAAACGTATGTAAATCTATTTTCAACGGAAGTTCATGATAAGCACCGTGAATTTAGTCCATTAAATAGTCTTTAAACAAAGAAAAAAGTCGGCTTGTGCGCGAACACATACCGACCTACAACTAAATAACGACTACACATTAATGCCTGCCAGCATAAGTGTATTTATCGCTATTCTAACGTCATTTTCGAAAAAATGCAAGGTAGAAGGCTTATTTAAGTACGCATAAAAACGGTGTAGTCCAACGTGGAAACCTAGTAACACGTTGTTAATCTAAACTTGACCGGTTATGACTTGGCCGCTGCAATAACTAAGTCTAGGACAACGTATAAGTGTCGCCGTATGTACGCTTGTTGTCCGAATGGTGCTAGCGACCATTAACGGCTAGGAGTGGAAGGTCTGAACGCTTACGGGCGTTGTAGGACGCGTCACACATCGTAATTATTGTTACGAGAACTATCGGGGGCAGAAGTAGATTAGTAGACGCGTTGGATAGAAATATCCGCGATAACATACGGGCATACAATACGGATACCTTAATCGAGGATTCATGGAACAGCGATCGTCTAGCTTACATGACTGATTGACGTTTTACTACGTTGTCAGCGTGTAGGCAGACGAATTGCGCCAAGCCGTTGTCCTTATGCTCGGCTTCATGTTGGAGGGGACACAAAATATTGTCAAGAAGATTGTTAATTTTAGAATGTAAATTTTTTTAATATATGAAGTATGTTTTGGTTAGCGTTTTTACATAAAAGCGCCTTACCACCGAAGCAGCAAAGCGCCAAATTTGTTAGAAAAGCTATATAGCAACACATATGTGCTATTAGCTTATGATGAAGCGGGGGTATTTTAGAACTAAACATTACAATGTTTTTAAGAAATCCCGAATATCTATAGCGTGTAATGCGAGCAAATATCCGCAAGCTGCACCAATAAGATGTTCAATTGCTTTAGAACGATGGCCAAGCATCCAAGCAGCACCGGCAAAAATAATAACTAGAACAACAGCATGATCGAACATCCCCATTACCGTCCAATAGACATTTTCAAAAGTACCGCTAGCGAATGCGGTTGTTGGTGTTAGAAAGAGTGTGGTAAGTGCTGGTACCTTTAAATTTACCTTTTTTCGGGACTTCTTAATTTCGCTAACTGTTTCCGGCTCGTTCGTCTTACGAATTACTAACGGACTAAATTCCTCTTTCAACTCCCAGACGCTTTCCATTATCGTACCTCCAAGTATATTTTCATGTGGCCAGGGTAAAATAACGTTAATACACTTTTCGCGAGGTGAAAATTATGCACGTTGTTGTTGGTTTAGCTGTTGGAGCCGGCATTGCTGTCGTCCTTAACTATGTCGTTCCTGCTTTGTTTTCGTAATTCTTTTTCTTTCATATCGGCGAGGATTAGCTTTTTAACATAACCGCTAAAATTACGGCGCTTTACGTATTCTAAAATTTTCTTATCTGTTTCATTAGTTTTATTAAATGCGATTGATTTTGAAAAACGGTTCTTTTTATTTTCCATATGCAGCTACCTCCTATAAAACGATATGAGCGATAATACACTTATATGCGTAAAAATAGCCGGGTATTTGCCCGACTGGACTAGGAAAAGCTAATTAGCGATCTAACGCTATATAGCTTATGATTAACTGAAGTAAAATTATTACTAAATTAAAAAGAAATTTTTATACAATTTTAAAACGCAGTCCTTAAATGGGCTGCGTTTTTTATTTTTCATCAACTAATTCAATTAACTCACTGATACTTTCTATGTTTAATGCATGACATATTTTTTCAATGTGATCGATTGATAACCGATCAACATATCCTCGGCATAGGTTACTTATTGCATTAGGTCTTACTTCTGCTTTATCAGCTAATTGTGCTTGTGTCATTCCACGTTCCTTAAGAATATCTAATAACTTTATTTTTACTTTTTTCATAATTAAACCGCCTTTTTCGTTATTCTATGCATTATTGTATCGTTTTATAACTTTTAAGTAAATAAGTGTTGACGTTATATCGGATATGCGATATTATAATATCAAGAACAACAAACCTAATAAAAGGTGGTGAGAGCGTGGTTATCATTTTAAGCGAACGCGTATCGCTAGAAATCGATGATAACGGAGGAACAATCGTCGTAGACGGCTCCAGGTACGAATTTTTTAACGAGGAGGACCAAGAATGAAAGTAGCAGCGATTAAAAAACGTGACGTAGCACGGGAATTAACAAAAGGGTATATCCGATTACTCACACAACAAGCAACAAAAGGAGTTAAAGCGGTAGATGACTATTTCTTCGATGAAGATGAGGAAGGAGTGAGGCCGTTCTTCTACGTTTCAATAGCGTTCGGGATTGCGGTAGTTCTACTAATGCTATTTATAACGTAATTATCCGAAGGTTTTTGCGGTATTTTTATGTAAGGATATTATGAAACGTTAAACACAACGTTAAATCAAACGGTAATCATACCGTACACGTTTGGTTAGGTACAAACTACTTGCGGCAGATGCCAAGAAATAGCGGGGATTTGCGGACGGATTCCGCTTGTCCAACGACACCAGGAACGGTTGCAAGCGTTCAGATAATAACAGCGGTCTATTTATTAATCGTAGTGAGATTGAACGGAAAATAAAAGATTTGAAGAGTTTGCAAGGGGAGATCAACGCGACATGATCTCGGGCGGAAATAAAAAAGCCAACGTTTTGGCGGACGTTGGTGGACAGTATGCTTGCAAATGCTGTTCATGCGTAGCGTTTGAGTGCGCAATCAAGCGTGAAGCATCGAGTTATATTCGTTGTGTATTGGCGTACATGACGTACGGAAAGGACTATGTTGCAGCGTAGCCTTTCCTATATTTTACGATAATTTCAAATTAATGTAAAGATTAAACGTGGTGAACTATTGGTGGAGTTTGCTGCAGAAGGCAAGGCGTTGAAAAGCGCTTTGTCTTTTTTTATTTATTAGACATTTTTAAATTTATTTTCCAAAAGTTGTCCAAAACTGAATTTTTTTTCGGGTATTAAAAGTAGGAGGAATTTTTTTTAGATTACTGTTACAAATTATGGCTTTTTAGTCCGCTGTATAAATTAAAGGAGAAAATTTTATACAACTGTTACAAATCACGTCGTTTTAGTCCACTTATAAGAATAAGAGGATATTCCGTCGAGAAATCGGCGTTTTTAATAGATAAAACTATAGGAGGTCATTTTATGGAAACAAAATGCATTTTAAGTTTGAGTGTTGCACGCACATTACTTTCGCAAGGATGCAAGTTAGTAGACGTAGACACTTCGAGCAAAAGGGTAGGGAAGTTGGTTTTCGTATTTGAAAGGGATGAATTTTTCGATGAAAGACTAGCGAAGTTATCAAATGTAGAGGAGCGATGAAATGGTTAAACGACAGAAAAAGAACGACAATACTATTAAAAAATTTAATGAGTTATATATTTCAACTAGAAAAAAGTACATCAAGCAAAAAGGTGGCCAATACTCGACATTTAATAAGTATGAACATTCAAGCGCCCTTACTCTAAGCGACTGGATGCTCGAACTTCATTTAAACGGTAGCGAAACATACGGAGTTTTTAACGCAAACACTGTCAACAAATTTATAACGTTTGACGTAGACTATGCTAACGATCAGCCAATGGCGAGATGGGCGACACTCAAATTAATAGACGTACTAGAATCAGAGTTTAATATACGTTCGAAAGATATTCACGTCTCATTCAGCGGAAGCAAGGGTTATCACGTGGATTTATTCTTCGATGAACCAATTAAAGCCGATGATGCTGTCGCATTTTATCAACGAGTTATAGCAACCGCAGACTTACCTAGTAATAATATAGAATTTCGTCCAACGTACAAACAAGCAGTAAAGCTGCCATTAGGAATACACCAAAAGACGGGTGCGCGTTGTTGGTTCGTGGATCGCAATACATTAGAGCCTATCGAGTCACTGGACTATTTAGACGGTGTGGAGCCAATGGACCATTCGTTAATATTAGACGCCCTTATAGACTTAACGCCCGAACAAGAAGCGGAATTTAAGCAAATTAAAGAGCGTACTGACGTCAATGTGACCGTTGTATCTGAATCGCAAGCCTTCGAAAAAGTAACGGAAATATTAACAGCAGGACAACTATTACGTAGCAATACCCGCCATGAAACAACTGTATTACTTGCCACTTTTTGTAACTCGCAAGGCTACGAGCAAGAAGATGCAATAGGAATCATCATGGAAACACTTTGGAATACACCTCGCGAATATTTCAGCAAGAATAGTACGCCGGAGTTTTGGCAAAGCGAGGCGGAGCGGATTGTTAAATACGCATATGAGCGAAATTATCAGCTTGGAAATGCGGATAGGCCTATTACGATATATCGGTCGGAAATGCTTGCCGTTCTAAATGTCGGTACCTTCCGCCAAAAGCAAGTAGCTTATGCGATGTTAGTCACGTCAAAGCGTTATGGATCAACGTTTTATCTAACGTTGGCAACAGCGATGAAAATGACTGGAGCATCTAAGCCGACGGTTTCGAACGCGATTAAAAAGCTAGTGGAAGTCGGATTTATCGAATATGTAAGGAAACGCGAGGTAGATATAGGACGCAGCCGAGATTTAGGACGACCGCTTTACAAACCGAATCAATACCGTATTTTGATAGAAAAACCAAAGTCAGACGAGAAAAGTATTGAGGTGCTGCCGGCTGATAACTTAGTAGACGTTGCATATTTACTTTGCGATTCCTCGGATATTAAAGGAGCGGTAGGTAGACGAGAGTATGATAACCGTTGGTCTCGTTAATACCCGCCATACCTTCTTAAAGCAATATATATAGTTATTAGGTTAAAAAACGTACATTTAAGGAGAGGTTAGATGACTACAAAAACCACAAAACAAACAACAAAAACGGCAAGCACGGAGCAATTACAGAAGGATATTAATAGTTTTTGGTCTGAACATTACAAAAATAGAAAAAGCTACTCTGATAATAAACGAATCTTGTTGGCGCAAGAGTTTATTAACGAGCAGCAAGAGTTATGGGGAGTATACGCGTACATTTTAGCAGACATCAACGTGTACCATCCCGCTTATAACAAAACGATTTTTATTAGAAAAACGAATATATACGATATTTTAGGAGATTTTGTTGCTTACGTCAACGATCAAGACATAGAGAAGTACAAGCCTTATCCTGCATATAGCGACGAGCAAGAGATACACCGTCAAAGAGTTCGTTCTAAGCACGAGATTCACTTGTACGACTTGAATGATGAAGAAGAATATCAACCGCCAAAAACAATCTCATTTGATGAAGTAGAAACAAAACGAGTTAAAGGACCGGAATATGAGGATGAGTTCGGAATTACCCGAAGCGGAAGTGAACAAGTAACTATTGAACAAATGGAGCAACTTATCGACGAACTACAAGCTGATCCTTTTAATGAATCACTATACTTAAGGTCCCTATTCGGCGGGGATGTCCGAGAAATTGCTCGAAAAATCAAAGGCTTAAAAAAAGAAAATATCAAGATTTGTAAAATATGCAAAGAAGTCTTTTATGCAAAAGATAAAAGAATGAAAGTTTGTAATTTAACTACTAAATATAGACAGATAACAGAGAACGGAAAAAAGCTATACATCGCAACAAAACGTAGTCCATGTTGGCATCAACAAAATGCGGAAAAAACTCGACGAAATAAGTGGAAAACTCCAATAAAACTCAATATTTAGCGTTACCTTATTTCTAACGTAATAGGAGCCGAAGAAATATCGCAATCTTTGGCTTTTTATTTTTTAGATATTAAACAAAGTATCACTAACTATACCATTTTGAACAAGGAGTTGAATACAGTGAAAAACAATTTAGTGCGAGATATGCGGTTGGCTCACGGTCTAACGGTACGAGACTTCGCAAAACGAATCGGAGTCACACCAGCAACTGTTACAACCGCCGAAAATTCAGAATACATCACACAAAAGTTAAAAGCGACTGTGTTGAGAGAATTTGACCTTGATGACACATTTTTTAATTACGTAGCTAAACGTAAGCGATTAGAAGAATACGAGAATAAGGGTGCATTAGATGGCAGCTGAATTATGGCGATTAGATAACGAAAACTGGACGTTGTACATCGATTCTAAACATGATCGCGAGATTAAGAACATTAAACGTAGTCGTGATTGGCAAATCACCGCTACATATCAAAAGAACGAAAAAATAATCGGCTTGCAATGGCGAATACCTAACGCAGACTATCGGAAGGCAAAGCGGATAGAAAAGAGAGTTAATTATAGCGTACATAAAACCGAAGAATCAGCTTGATTTTAGAGCAATTAACCCATTAATGATAAATCCCCTTAAGACATGTTTGAAAACGTTCCAAATCAAGGGATTTAACGGTTTTATGTTCATATATGTACCTAAAAAATTAGAGTGTCAGAAATGGAGTGGCAACATGACCAAACGGATTAATGCATACCACGGCAGTCAACAGTATTTTACTGAATTTTCTCTTGAGTACGCCGGTAAGGCTCACGGATTAACTTGGGGCGATGGTATTTATTTTGCTGATGATGTTAGTTACGCCAAAAGGTATGCAAAGGGAAACGGGTATTTATATAAGGTCACATTAGAATACGAAGAATCCGATGGGAGTGTAATTGAAAAAATAGTACCGTTTCTTAACGAGCAACAACAGATTTACATTGTTAGAAACCCAGCAGTTATTACGATTGAAGAAATTGAAGGCATTGGGAGAAAGCGGAGGTTTAGCTTATGGTGGTTAACAACAATTTCAAACTGAAGAAACGAAAGAAACAACTAAATAAACATGGGATTCCCTTAGAATCGGACCGTCCCGAACGACGCCGATATTTTCCAGGTGAAAGGATTTCTAACCCAAGAATACACTTAAAAAAATAAAATAACGAAGGAGAATTAAAATGGAAGATTGGGATAAAAAGCGAGCAGAACTAGAAAAAAAAGTATTAGAATCACAGCAAACAATCAGAAAATATGAAAGAACACTTAGACCGTATCGCGAGGTAACGGATAGCGAGTATAAAAAAGCGAAAAAACGTTTAATTGAAGCTGCAACAGAAATACACCAAGGGGACTTTGAATCAAACAAGCCTATGGATCCATTAGTTGATATGAGTATTTCGCAATTAAAAGAACTTTACGATAAAGAAAAAGCCGAGTATAAATCGAACGACATACGAAAACGCGTTAATCTAATGCGAATACAAACGAAAATTCAACAAAAAGAAAACGAAAAAATGGAGGGTTAATAATGGGATTATTACAAAAAGCTAAAGAATTTATATCAAGTAAATCGAAAAGAACTACAGCATTTTTAGAACGCGAAGGAGAATTGCGAACAAAAATTGCTGAACTTGAGGCTCAAAAATCTAAACTTGTAAGCGAATATGACCCTTTAAAACCTTTTGACGCAAAACACATCGAAAAAATCGATACAGATATTTCAATGTTACGAAAAGAAATGGAAGTATTGCAGGAAAGTAAAGCACAAACTCCCGCACATGATGTCGATGAGGCAATTAAACATATTGAGGGTGCTAAGCAAGAAGCGAATGAATTAATTAGCAAAAAGGAAGAAGAAGCAGATAAAGCGCGAGAGAAAATAGCAGAAGCAAAAACAGCGTTATTAAGAGCACAAGCAGAACATTATAATGTTTTACGCAAAGCAGAAGAACTAAAGAACGATGTTAACGAAACTATAGGGCAATTATCAACAAGCATTGATCGAAAAATTCGTCAATTAGAGAATCAATTACACCAAGTTGAAAGGGAATTATACACATTAGCACCTAACTCACAGTTCCAAGCTATAAATGGAAGCCAATCCCAAATCGATGTATTACAAGAGAAAAGTAGCGCTCTTAAACGTGAGATTTATGAATTAAGGGAACATCTAAAGCCCGTAGGAGTGGGTATTCCAAACTTAGAAAATTTTAGAGACCCTAATGGAAGTACTATTTATTTTGTTCATTCAAAAGAACAACAAGACGCAAGTAAAAGAGGAATATTACCTAAATAGAAAGCAGACCGCCGATTTTTTGGCGGTTTTTTTATTACTTAAAAATGAAAGGATGAATATAATGGCATTTTCATTAAACCGAACAGAATCGCCACTTTCACGCGAAGAACGATATAAAATTAACGAAAACTGGACGAAGATTGAACAAGGCTATAATAACGTAGTGCAAACGGTTGCTGACACAGCGTTCGAAAAGGTCGTAGATGCCGCTAAGTTAATTTGGCTTGCACCGGTTAATACCTTCGCAGATTTAGCGACAACTTATCCGAATGCGGTCGAAGGAAATGCGGCAATGGCGAAGGATACCGGTATTATTTATCGCTTTGATGGTACGCAATGGGAACCGATTCAGCAAATAGATGCTACGGCTATTAACGAGGTAGATAGTCGACTTGGCGGAGAAATAACAGTAAACAAAGAATCTTTAAATCAACGAGGCATTAACATTATGTACCCTCCAGCACCATTAGTTGGTGCGAAGGGAGACTATAATCCGGATACTGGATTAGGAACGGATGATACAGCTGCAATACAAGCATGTATAGATTATGCAAACAGCACCGGAGTACGTAAAGTTTTTGCTCCATCTAAAGACTTTTTAATATCATCTACAATATTCTTAAACGGCTGTACACTGATTGGAGTTAAGAGTAATATATATAGCGAATCTTCAAAGGGAAGTTGTTTTATTACTTCTTCAAAAGATTTTATTGCAATTAGTCAAGGTTCGATGGCAACTAATGATATTCAATTTGGGATTAGTGATATTTATGTAAAAAATGCTTTAGTCGGTTTTGAAATAAATTACGCAATTAATTCGAAATTTGAGAGATTGTATGCTGTTGATTGTGATACTGGATATAAATTAGGAGATTTATCGGCTGTTGGTTCAATGTTTTGTGAGTTTAATAATCTATATACGACGGGTACTCGAATTGGTGCTATTGTACAGTCTAAAAATTATTTTAATAACAATAGATTTAATAATGGATTTATCTACGGTTCTGAAAAAGCATTTCATTTAGAAGTTACTGGTGGATATGGAGCAGTAAATAACGTATTCAATAATGTAGAGTTTAGAAGTCCATTAGGAAGAGGTATTATATTAACTAATACTCGGAATACAATCTTTAATTCAGTTTATTTTGAGTGTGGTGGGAATGCAATTAGAACAATAAACTTCTCTTCGATTATATTAAATGATTGCGTCTACGGAGTATTTAAAGCAGACAATTTTAATTTAGATACTAGTGTGGTCTTTGCAGAAGGTGGACTGCGAATGAATCTAGATGGAGGACTGATATTCCTTACGCCCGAATATGACAATAAATCTTTCTATGATACAGCAAACTCTTTAACATATTCAAATATTTATATTACCAATAATATTTCTACCAATGGTACAGCATCTAATTTTCAACAGTTTAAACAAATTACAAATGAAATTGCATATAAAAAAGAAAAACAAGCACTAACAACTTCAACCTTAAATATCGATCCAAATACTACAGCAACGTTGGATTTTACATTTCCTACACCTTTTAGTAAAACACCCGACGGTTATAGTATTGTACCAAGAGGCAGTAGTGGACAAGAAAACGATGTTCAATGGTTATTAGTATCTATATCTGCTACTGGAGGTAAAATTAGCGTGCGAAATAATTCTAGTGGAACAAAATCCATTAACTTTAGAGTAACCGCAGAAATAATATAGTTATGTGTAACATAAAAGAAGCAGGGAACTTATAGTTCCTTGCTTATCTGTTTAAGTTGATCTATAAAGTATTGGTAATATGATTGTTCATAATGAAAAGGTGTTAATCCCCACTTATGATTTTCGTTTGCTGAAAATCCATGTGGTTCAATTACAGTGATATTTTGCAAATTTCTTTCGATAAATTGATACATGTGGTTCAAAAGTATATTTCTTGATTCAATTCGCTTCACCGTTTCAGAATCAGTGAATAAAACTTTTTCACCGTCTTTATTAATATAAGTATCCATATAGAAAGCTTTATGAAGAATAATTTTTTTAAATGGTCGTTTCTTTATATCGTGAGTAAATTTTAAAGCACTAATTTCCCACATTTCAAGATATTCATCATTAAACTCCATAATTTCATAATCGAGTAAAAGTTTAAGTTTTGAAAGCTTTAATTCGTCAGAATGAGTAATATAAGTATTGTTTGTTTTTAAAACACCCAATCTTTCATCCATGAAATCTATAATTAATATATCAGCTATCGTTTCTTTAATATGTTTATAAAAGCTTTTAGTCATATCCATATAAACTAAACGCTGTTGATATTCAGATTTTAAATCAATACCTTCTTTTTTTATATGTATTGGAGAAGAATAGATACTAATTAATGACGATCTAGGATGATATGAACTAAGTTCGAAATTATGTTCAACGAATGCGAATGCATCTCTAGTAACACAACTTCCAAGAATGTCTATTGTAGTCAAGTTAAATCACACTCCGTAAGTTTTAATATAATTAAGTTAACATATAGAGTTAATATGTCAAGATATGTAAACCTTTCTAAGGTATAGAAATTAATTCAATAACTTTGATATACTAAATAGAAAAGGTGGTATATCAATATGATCTATGTTCATATCGATCATTCGTACGAAGATGACTATTTCATGATATCGGAGATAGAAGTAGAGGTAGATGATATTTCTGAAAAAGAACGCATTGAGAAGTTAATCGAAGAAAATAATATTGTTGGACAATTAGTAGATGGTGATAGTGGATTAGCTTTAAGACTTGCTGATTTATTGAATGTTAATGTGAGTATAATCGATATCGATACAAATGAAATTGATCTTTATTAATATTCAATAAAAATAATAAGATAATAGATGATGTGAATTTTAGACAAGCACTCTCAATGGAGGGTGTTTTTTATTTTGTATAAAAGAGGTGCGAAGATGATTGATATAACCGAAAAACTCCGAAAAGAAACCGGCCAACTAAAAGCGCAATTACAAGCGGATGGCTACTACGGAGAGGAATATGATCGTCTAAAGGCGCAATTACCGGTACCAAATCCGGAATTAGCCTACGGTTGCATTTGTATGCTTAACAAGGCGTACGAGGTATTACTCGCATATATCACGGCGTGTAACAACGTTCAAAGAGCGTTACCATTAGACGTTAAAACATTCGAACAATACGAATCATATGCCGAGATTGCTTGGCGTTATTTTAGCGTCAATAGTAGTTCCGATATAGGCGTTAATGGATTTGCGTATGCAATGGCGTTACACTACGCGAAAAAGTTAGCGAGTGGGAAAGCCGGTTATCATACGACGATTGGTAATCTAATAAGTGCAATAGACCGTATTGACGTAAAGAGATTTAGCGGAGAAGTACCAGCCGATTTAGACGATCAAGTCGAACGGTATTTTACGGAATATAACCGTGTTCAAGCGCAAATTGAAGAATTAGCAGAACGAAATCGAAAGGAGATGGCAACGTATGAGTAAAAATATACAACAACTAATGGAAATGCTAACGCCGCAAGAAATGGAGGTAGCGGAGTTATTAGTCGAAAGCAGTTACGCGAAAGCTAGAGGCGAGAAGAAGCTAACGATTAATGAAATCGCAGAACAAGTAGGTGTTCATCGCAATACTGTCCGTAATTGGCGCAAGAAACCCGAGTTTCTACAATATCAACAGTATTTATCGATGCAAGAAAGCGCGTCTATGTTACCAGATTTGTTGGCGCAATTACATCACGCTGCTCATGGCGATAATAATGCGGCCAAGTCCGTTAAGAGTGCGGAACTATTAATGAAGTATCATTCGTTATTGGTTGATCGAAGCGAAATGACGTATATAAATAATACGCCACAACTTTCGCAGGAGGAAATTGACCAAACCGTTAAGGACTTGGCTTCGCGTGTCAATGCGATTAACAACCGTTAATTAATCGCGATAACCGTCTAGTATTACGTGTAAATAGCGTAGTATTAGGCGGTCTTTTTTTTGTACCTATTTCCGCAGAAATTAAACGTATAAGACGTTTTCTTACGCTAATGTAAAATGGTATTGCCTCCGAAATTTAATCGCTAAAATGTACGTATTACAACGAGTTTATGTACGTATATGTAGCCGATTTTACTAGGCGATGGACGGTCGGGCGTGTGCAATTCCGAAATCTCGAGGGGTATGCGAAAACGGAGTTCATTCTATTAATATCGCTATTTATCCGTATATTGCATAAAAGTCGTTGCACAAATAAATTCTATATGTAAAAATTGCGTATAAAACTTGCGTATAATTAGTATTATGCGTATAATTACCTTAAATAGTAAACGGTGTTATACGGGTTTAAGTGTCCAATAGTTGTAGCTAACGGACGAAAAAACTTGCGTATAATTACTTAGGAGGTAATTAGCGGATGGATAACATGGAACGCATAGAACGATTTATAGCGGAGGCAATGGTGGGAAAGTCTGATAATACGATTAAAGCGTACCGTCATTCGTTGATTAAGTTTGCGGAATACCTAGACGGAAGTGGAACGAACATAAACGAATATGGTCGAATAGATGTACAGCAATATATCGCAAGTATGCAAAGTGCCAAGCGTTCAGCAAGCGGTATTAATCGAGAGATTGCAGCGATAAAAGCGTACAGCAAATACGCTGACAAAGCAATTGCGGTCGAAAGTTTACGAATGACTAAGCCGAAGAAAGTTACGGCAGAGGCTCCGGAATGGTTAAATCGCAATGAGGCGCTAGCATTATTACGTGCAACTGATCGCAAGCGTAACCGTCGCGACCATGCGATAGTATCAACGTTATTACGTGCTGGCTTACGTGTTAGTGAGTTAGTTGCGTTAGACCGTGATGACGTCGTATTAAATGAGCGAAGCGGACATGTAACGGTTATCGGTAAAGGTAATAAAGAGCGAACAGTACCGCTTAATGCTGAAGCACGAAAGGCCATAAACGATTACTTAAAACAACGTGTAGATAATGAGCCGGCTTTATTCTTATCATCGCTAGGTAAGCGCATAAGCGTTCGTACAGTTCAAGCGATGTTATCGAATTACGGTGTCCATCCGCACCAGCTACGTCACACATACGTTAAACAGTTAGTCGATAGTGGAACGCCAACAGCTACGATCATGTCATTAACGGGACATACTAACGCAGATATGGTCGCATGGTATTCGGCACCAAGTAGCGAAGATAAACAAACCGCAGTAGATAATTTAATATAATTAAACGAGGCGCAAGCGTAAATGAACTGCACCCCAATTGTTAGACACATCTAACAATTGGAGGTGTAGTTTTTTTATGACTAAATTTACAAATGAACA
>NZ_JACSQA010000047.1 GCF_014836845.1 Ureibacillus galli | reverse complement strand
AGAGAAAGGTGAATTTGAGTTTCATCAAATTCACCTTTCTCACTATTTGAAGCTAGTTATGTCCCAGCCTCTTTTTATTTTTTGTAAACAGGAATCTCGAATGTAATTGAATAGGAGCTTAACATATTATAAATCTCATTCATCTTGCTAGTTTGTTTATATGCCCAACCAATATCAGTTGCATATTGATGTGATGCTACATTTCCTACAACATTCCAACGCATTTTATATAACGTATCTTGACCAACATTGATATAAGAATCGCCTATAAATGATGCACCACCGATAATCGCTGATTCTGGAGTAAACCAATTTTCTTGATATGCTTTTATAGCTCCTAAAGTTAATGGATTACTATCATAAGCACCAATGCCAAACATATTGTATATTTTTTTAATATTAGTTGCTTGATTTTTATCAAAGTTAGTAACTTTTATTACTTCCCATTTTCTAGTGTCTGTTTTGTACTCAACGGTATATGTACCATTCGGTTGGAATGAAACCCATTTATTGGCCCCTAAACTACCGACTTGAATTTGTCCACTAGCTAAATCGGATGTCCCATTTCCAGACTCTAATAACGCATGGGCTACTAAATATACTTCATTTATACTATTATTTTTCGCTCCTTGAATGAAACTATCAGCTTTATTTGCAAATATTCCTTTATTATTTAAAATTGCATTCATTTCATTAATATTAACATTTGCTACTTCTGATAATTTAAGGAATTGAAGCTTATCTTTAAAAGTCCCAGTGAAATTATTTGGATTAATATAATATTTCAAATCCGCCAAGTCTGGTATAACCCATCCTGTAGTATTTTTTATATGATACCAAATATATCCGTCACTACCTTTAGTACTATCGTAAATAGAAACCGTTTCATTACTCACAGAACCACCAATGGCAAATTCAGTACCAGGTCCTCTTCTTAAATTCCACGTTTCATCTTTGATTATACCTTTACCATCTTTAATACTATTCGATACAAACGCATCTGAACGTACCCAAAGCGGATACCTTTTATCCGTTTGTGGAGTTGCTTTCATCTGAATATTAGCCATTTGATCTAACGTAATATCATAGTTTACATAAGTATTTTTAATACTTTTACTTGGATTTAGTTTAACGCTTAACTCGGCTACTCCAGTACCTTCAAAATATTTAACTAAAACATGATGTTTTCCGGATGATAAATTAATAGTTTTTGACCAAGTACCCTTGCTTCGATTACCCCATTCATCAAGCACTAATTTATTATCAATATAAACACGAACCCCATCATTGGCAGTAACATCTAATTGATAATTCCCAGAATTTGTTTCAATATATCTCTGGTATAGTGCTGAGAAGTTATCATTTGGGATTAATTCTGAAGGTGAACCACCTTGCCAATTAAAGTTTAGTTCAGGAATTTGAGGTTGATAACCAAGTAGTACTGGCGACCCAGTAAAATCTTTATTTGGGAAAGCCAAACCATACCAACGGTCATCTCTCATTAAATCATCAATTTCAAACCGTAATTGAGCTAAACCAGTAAGTTCTTTATATTTAATGAGAATTCTATGACTTCCCTCTTTAAGATAGATAGGTTGTCCAAAAAACTGTAGCCCCTGATCATTATCCCATTCATCAATTACTAGCGCGCCATCTACAAATACTTGTACACCATCATTTGCCCATACTCTTAAATTGTAGGCTCCTTCTTTAACATTGATTTCACGTTGAAATAATGTTGAAAAGTTATCATTTGGAATATTTGAAGACGGTGAACCTCTACCCCAATCATAATTTAAATTTGGAATTTGAGGTTGATATCCTAATAAAGCTGTTTCACCAGTTAAATCCGGATTGGAAAATGCTAGCCCGTACCATCTGTTATCTCTAGTCAAATCATCAATATCAAATTTCAGCTGAGAAACACCGACTAACTCTTTATACTTTATTAGTATCTTATGGGTTCCCTTTTTTAGGTAAACAGGTTTTCCAAAGAATTTAAGTCCTTGATTATTATCCCATTCATCGATTACTAATTTTCCATCGACATATACTTGTACACCATCATTTGCCCACACCCTTAAGTTATACGCACCTTCTTCAACATTGATTTCTCGTTGAAACAATGATGAAAAATTGTCTTTAGGAATGTTTGAAGCTGGAGATCCCCATCCCCAATCAAAATCTAATTGAGGTATTTGAGGTTGATAACCAAGCAATGCAGTATTGCCTGTTAAATTACTGTTTGAAAACGCCATTCCATACCAACGATCATTTCTTAACAGATTATCAATCTCAAATCTAAGTTCTGCCAAACCTACTAATTCTTTGTAGTGTATCTCAACTTTATGGGACCCTGATGCTAAATAAGTCGGCTTAGCAAAAAACTTTAGGCCTTGATCATTATTCCATTCGTTAATTAATAATTTACCATCAACATAGATGCGTACACCGTCGTTCGCATAAACACGGAAATTATAAATCCCTTCATCTAAGGTAAATGTTTTAGTAAATTTCGCCGAAAAATTATCACTAGGAATTCCACTAATTGGAGAATTTCTTTGCCAGTTAAAATCAACTGAATCGTATGTAGATTTCACTTCTTTACCCGTTAAATTACCATTTGAATAAAAAGTAGCATTCCATTTAGATGAATCGGCACTCGCTTCAATGTTATTAGTAGAAAAAATAATTATGGATAAAAGGACTAGTAAACCGTATTTAATTATGTTGTTCAAAACTAGACGTAACAACTCCTTCCTCAAAACTTATTCTAATATATAGAATTACTAAAATATTATAGCATATCCAAAGTTAGTAAACTATAAGTGTAATATTCTTGTAATTTTACTTACAGAATATGTAACCCAATCTAATCTAAATAAAAAGAGTAAACCCAATTATTTTCGGATTTACTCTTTTTATCATTTATTTAATTGTTGAATTTATGTTTTTCTTGATACGCTTTTTTCTCTTCTTTTGACAATTTATTAAATTCTGCTATAAATTCTTCATATGCTTTCATAGTTTCAACGGTAGGTCCATAGGCTTTTACTTTACCATATTCTAGCCATACAACTTTATTACAAAACTGTTTAATTTGGTAATTTGAATGACTCACAAAAATAATTGTTTTTCCTTTTTGTTGGAATTCTTTAATTTTATCTAAACATTTTTTTGTAAATGTAGCATCTCCGACAGATAAAGCTTCATCAATAATTAATATATCAGGATCAACCATAACTGATATTGCAAACCCTAGACGAGATTTCATACCACTCGAATAATTTTTCATTGGTTGATCTATAAATCGATTAAGTTCAGAGAATTCAATGATTTCCTCTTCCATCGCATCAATTTCTTGTTTAGAGAAGCCTAGCATTAAACATTTCATTTCTAAATTTTCTCTTCCGGTAAGACTCTCTTTGAAACCCGTTGCTACAGAAATCAAAGCCGTTTGTCCCCTAACTATTACGCTACCAGAAGTTTCAGGAGATATTCCTGCAACAATGTTTAAAAGGGTAGATTTACCTGAACCGTTAATTCCAACAAACCCAATAGTATCTCCAGCCTGTGCTTTAAAATCTACTCCCTTTAATGCATAGAATTCTTCACCATAACTCTTTGGTAAAATTAGATCTAAAAGTCTTTCTTTTTGATTCTTATATAATTTATATTTCTTTTTTACATTTTCTAATTCAATTACATATTCCAAATTAATTAATCCCTTCTAAAGAAACTCTCCAACTTTATAATTTAGAACATTCAACAAAAGCTATTAATAAAGGTAAAAGTATAGGGACCAATCAAGTACCCTCTTCTAATATCTTTTTATAATACAAATCTAATTATAAATAATCAACAAAATGCCTTCTAAACTTCAAGTGAAGATTAGAACCAATTATAAAAATCAATATAGATAGAACCCAGAAATATATTGAATACTCCCAGTGTGTAATGAAATACCATTCACTTCCAAAGAAAGCAGCTCTATAACCTTCAAGAAGATAGAATAAAGGATTTAGTTTTACGATATCACCAAATGGCGCCCCTAGCTTTCCAATGTCCCACAATACAGGCGATAGATATATAAACATTCGAAGCACTGCATTTAAAAGCATATGAACATCACGAACAATCGTCGATAAAGTGGATGTAATAAGTGATAACCCAAGTATCAGGAAAATTGTTGCAGGGATAAAATATAACAATTGAATATAATATATATTTGCGAAGTATCCTCCGATATGGAAAATTATAACAAAGATTAATATCATAACGATGTGAATATATAATTGAGAAAAAATAACAAAACTCGGAACAATACTCATTGGGAAATTCATTTTAGCTAATATTCTAATTCTTGAATAAATTGAACTAGAGCTATTAAGTGTAGACTTAAAAAAGAAAACCCACAATATAAATCCAGCTAATAACCAAAAAATATAAGGTATTTTCTCTCCATTTGCCAAAGTCACATCAGAACGTTCCATTACGTTTGAAAAAACAAACCAGTAAATAGCAACTTGAATAACTAAATTAATTACTTCCCATGAGGAACCAAGAAAATTATTTCTATTCTCACTTTTTATTTCAAATGCTGACAATCTTCTTATTAAATAAAAATATTGAAATTGTTCCTTTAAAATTTTAAACATTGATTTCATCGATTAACTCCTTTATGTGATACCAATAAAAATAACAACTTTTTTATTCTAACAAATAAATCATGTTAAATTCATAACAAATTAATGACTTTCTATTTTCGATTATGAATTTCTACAATTTGTTACTTCGGAAATATATAATGATCGCCTTTATTAATTAACTTTAGATTGATTATTAAAGTTAAACTCAATCTCTATTTTTTGTTTATATAATAAAGCTTCATAATTAAAGAATAAACTAAAAAAGTTCTTTATGATATAATGCTTTTGTTATATAAATTGGAGGCTTAAAAATGAGATTCGATGTTTCAGTTATTATACCAACATACAACGTTGAACAATATATATATGATGCACTATATTCGATAGCAAATCAAACTTTTAATGGTGAAATAGAAGTAATTGTTGTTGATGATTGCTCTACTGATCAAACTATAAAAATTGTCCAAAAATTTAATTATAATGGTAAATTTCATTTGAAATTATTTAAACAAGAAAAAAATATGAGGCAAGGAACAGCAAGAAATAGAGGGATTACAGAAGCAAGTGGTAAATATATTTTCTTCTTAGACGGAGACGATTTATTGCATGAGGAAGCAATAGAAAAGATGTATAAGAAGGCAGAAGAAAATGCCTATGACTTTGTCGTTTGTGATTGGATTTATTTTAATCCAGATGGGCAATTTAAATATGTAAATATAGATAAATTTATGTTTAATGATGAACTATCTGGAAAACATTGCGAAAAGCTACTAGAAGCAATAACTTACTTTACTGTTAACAAACTTTATAATAGAGAATTTTTAGTAAACAACCATATTAAATATGGAGAAGGATATATTTATGAAGATTATGAGTTTTATGTAGAAGTTGCTCAAAAAGCAAATAAAATTGGCATCATCCATAATCCGTTATATCAAGTCAGAGTAAATACTAACTCTACAACAAAAACAAACCGAAAAAGTATGATTCATGTCGAGTCATTAATCAAAGCAGTTGAATCAACAATAAATAAATTTAACCCAAGATGGGAAGAATCTTATTACCAACTATACCGGTATATTATTAGAAAAACATTAAGTTATATTCATGAACGAGCACCTAAAGGAGTAAAAAGGGAAACTTTAAAAAAAATCATCCAAATATTAAATAATAAAAATAAAAATTATTATATACCAAATACTGCAACAATAATTAATTCCCTTTATTTCAGAAAAAAATTAGTTCAAAATGGTAAATTAAATAACATACTTCTAATAGATAGTTTAAATAGAAAGACAAAATTTAAAAAAGCTTTAACCAAAGTTTTGAACCTAAGAAAAACTTCTTCTTGGAAAAATCTATACACAAAAATCATTCAAAAAAGAACATCGAGATTACCAATTCAGAATAATTTCATTTTATTTTTAGGATTTGATCACAGGTATGAAGGAAACTCAAAATATTTATTTGATTATTTAATAAGAAACAACCCTCAACAATATACGATTTTATTTACAACGAAGGATGAAAACATTCCTAAAGAACAGAGAGTATCTCCTTACAGTAAAGAGTTTTATTATGCTCTTTCACAAGCAAAAATCGTAATTGCTGAAAGCTGGGTACCTTTAAAGTTTACAAAAAAAGATGGTCAAAAATGGATTCAGTTATGGCATGGCACTCCCTTTAAAAAGATGTTATTTGATAGTCATGAAAGAATTATTTCGAGTAACAATATATATCATAAGAAAAATAAACATGCAGATATAACTAGATGGGATTATTTACTCTCAGACTCAAAAATAGGATTGGAAAAGCTAAGTTCTTCTTTTGCATTTCCTAAACATAATATTTTAAATTTCGGTTATCCAAGAGTTCAATGGTTAAAAGAAAATAGTAATAATGAAGAATTAATCAAACAAATTAAAAAACAACTATCAGTTCCTATTAATAAAAAAATAGTACTCTACGTACCGACATGGAGAGATTACAATTATAAAACAAATGATTTCGATTTATCATACGAACTAAATGTTCAAAAACTACAAAAGTTACTAGGTGATGATTATGTAATCTTGAATAAAAATCATCATTTTAATTCTAAAAACAACGATCATATTCATTTACATGATGTTCAAAATTTAATATTAATTTCCGATATTATGATTAGTGATTATTCTTCCGTAATTTTCGATGGATTGACAATTAATAAACCATTTTATCTGTTTATAAATGACTTTGAGAAATATTCGAATTCCAGAGGGGTTTATGAAGATATTCTAAATTTATTAAAACCATTTTGTATAGATAATGAGGTTGATTTAGCAAAAAAAATTCAAAGTTTAGGAAGTACGTATCCATTAGATTCCTATCAGAAAGCCAAAGAAAATCTTACGAATAATAAAATGATCAGTTCAAATGAAGCATTACAAAATAAATTAGATGAAATAATGAATTCAACTATTGGTTAATGAAAAAAACGGAGATCGGTAAAACCGGCCTCCGTTTAATAAGTTTTAACTTTAATTTTTATATAAAATTAAAAGTTTATATGAGATAAAATTATACTATCAAACTAAAAGAATTATTTTCGCTCTACTAGAACTTTCATAATAAAGCGAGGTAACACTAACATTCTCTTAAAACGTGTTGGTTGCTTAATAAGTCGATATAACCATTCTAAATTCAAATCAATCCATTTTTGAGGAGCTCTTTTAACTTCCCCGCCCCATACATCAAAACTTCCGCCAACTCCCATAAATAAACCTTTTTTAAACTTACCTAAATGATTTTCAATCCAATATTCTTGTCTTGGGAACCCAAGGCCAACAAATACTAAATCGGGTTCTAATCGGATCATTTCTTGTACAAGTTCTTCATCATTAACATCAATGTAACCATGATGTTTCCCAACAATATTTAATTTAGGATGTTGAGTTTTAATATTTAAATAAGCTTTTTCTATAGTAGACTCTTTTGCACCAAGAAGATATACTTTTAAACCTTGATTTTCTGCTTTTTTTAAAAGTTCCCCCATTAAGTCAAAACCAGCAACCCTTTCTTTTAATGGTTGATTAATGATTTTGGATGCAATTACAACACCAATTCCATCTGGTAAAATAAAATCTGCATGATTAAGAGTATTAAAGTATTTAGGTTCCTTATTAGCAAAAGAAACAAGTTCTGGATTAGCTGTAACAACAAACGTTTTCTCTTGCTCATGTATTCGCGAATCAAAAATATCAATAAATTCACTCATACTATTATTATTAAATTTTATTTTTTGAATTTCTACAGTAGACATAAATAATAATCCCCCATTTTCTAAATGACTCTCGGTTTCTTTTTTCAATGAAAATGGTTTAATAAATTCTTTTAAACTATTTTTGTAAATAACCTTTAAAAATAATAATCCCATGATAAAATTATTTTTTTTATGTAAAGATTATTATAACAAATAATTATTTATTCGTGAACATCAATTTTATTTTCATG
Organism: Ureibacillus galli; assembly: GCF_014836845.1. Lineage (GTDB taxonomy): Bacteria > Bacillota > Bacilli > Bacillales_A > Planococcaceae > Ureibacillus > Ureibacillus galli. Next base: position 7,847 of record NZ_JACSQA010000047.1, on the reverse strand, counting down.
AATTTTCAACCGGCAACTTAACATGCCCAAATAAAAATACATTAATTTACCATTTAAACCTTTTTTTTATTTACGTTGATAATATTACTTCTTTCTTTGTAGCCAATAAACAGTTATAATTGACTGCATACTTAAACTTGTATATTTTTGATAGTTTTAATGGAAAAATATATAGCGTAGCTTGTCACATATTTTGTAAAAAATATTTACAAATTGTAAATTTTTTCTGTTTTATTTATGATAATATAAGACTATATGAAATTTAATTAATTGAACTAGTAATAATTCATAACACAGATGAATAAATTGATAGATGGAGGAACTTTAATGAAACGAGTAATTACTTATGGTACATTTGATCTTCTACATTCAGGACATATAAATATTCTTCGTCGCGCTAAGGAACAGGGCGATTATTTAATCGTTGCGATTTCAACGGACGAGTTCAATGCATTGAAGGGTAAAAAAGCTTACTATACATTTGAACAAAGAAAAATGATTTTAGAAGCGATTCGATATGTAGATTTAGTGATTCCTGAAAATACGTGGGAACAAAAAATCGAAGATGTTCAAAAATACGATGTTGATGTCTTTGTAATGGGTGATGATTGGGAAGGAAAATTTGACTTCCTAAAAGAATATTGTGAAGTTGTTTATTTACCAAGAACGGTCGGTATTTCAACAACGAAAATTAAAAAGGATTTAAAAGAAGTAGCAGGTAAAAAATAATGTAAAAAGGAAGCTCCTAATCATAATGATTGGGAGCTTCCTTTTTACATATAATGTTGAAAAATGCATTCAAAATTGTACTAAAGAAAATGATTTCTCCATCATAATCTTTAAAATTCTAACTTGTACTACTATTGAAGAACCTTTGATTTATTTAAATAAGATAGTAAATGTTCCACAATCCGTTTCGATGCCAAACCATCTCCATAAGGATTGGAAGCTTGGGCCATTTCGTTGTATGCATTATCATCCGTTAGTAGTTCGGTCGCTAAACGATAAATCGTTTCCTCATCTGTACCAGCAAGTTTTAATGTCCCTGCTGCAATTCCTTCAGGGCGTTCCGTCGTATCGCGTAAGACAAGAACGGGCTTCCCTAAAGATGGCGCTTCTTCTTGTACGCCTCCAGAGTCTGTTAAAATCATAAATGATTGGGCAGCAAAATTATGGAAATCAAAAACTTCCAGCGGCTCAATTAAATGGACACGAGGATTATTACCTAAAATTTCATTGGCAATTTCCCGTACAACAGGATTCATGTGAACAGGATAAACAACTTGCACATCATCACGCTCTTCTAAAATTCGAACAATCGCTCGGAACATATTACGCATAGGCTCCCCTAGATTTTCACGCCGGTGCGCGGTTAATAAAATCATACGATCCGTCCCGATTTTTTCTAAAACGGGATGTGTATATTCAGGTCGAACAGTTGTTTTTAATGCATCAATAGCCGTATTACCTGTGACAAAGATGGATTCTTCTGGCTTATTTTCTAGTAAAAGATTATGCTTTGATACTTCCGTAGGAGCGAAATGCAAATCTGCCATGACACCAGTTAGTTGACGATTCATTTCTTCCGGGTAGGGTGAATATTTATTTCCTGTGCGTAAACCCGCTTCAACATGACCGATGGCAATTTGATTGTAAAAGGCTGCTAAACTACCAACAAAGGTTGTTGCCGTATCACCATGTACTAAAACGACATCTGGTTTCGCTTCCTTCATGACAGCATCCAAACCTTGTAAAGCGTTCACAGCAACGTCTACTAATGTTTGTCGATCTTTCATAATATTTAAATCATAATTTGGGTTAATTTGAAATGTCTCAAGAACTTGATCAAGCATTTGACGATGTTGGGCAGTAACAGTAACAATGGAGTCAATTTGTTCCGGATGTTTTTGGAGCTCCTGTACAAGGGGTGCCATTTTAATTGCCTCTGGACGCGTACCAAAAATAGTCATTACTTTAAACTTTTTTGACATTATGTATCAACCTTTCAAGGGGAAATTTTTATAACAACATATTTTCTAAGATATAGTTTTAGATTTACTATTATCTATTAATCTCTATCTCAAAAATTAGAAACAAACTAATTTTATCTAAGATACTTCTAACAAAATATTACGCTTTTAAAGTACCAAACATTTCAACTCACTTTTAATAAAATAGCTAATATAGATTTGGAAACAATTAGTTTCAATTCATTATCTAATGTTTATATAATTCAATTTTATCCTCTAACTTTTTCCTCCCCTTTATTTTACTACTATCTACAACTATTTTATTTCATAAATAACAATTTAACAAAAATTACAATTACATCACCAATAATTAATCTTTAATGTTAAAATTTAACTTAAATATTTTTTAAATTGCACGATATAACCTTAGAATGGACTACTACTAATATGGTAATTTATTAGATTAAAACTAAACCAACTAAAAGGAGCGTGTATGATGGAAAAAAATAACAAAACCCTTATTAAGACAGGCGTATCGAGCGTTTTACTTTCATCCGGTATACTGTTAGGATCGAGTTTTGCTTCTGACCTACCATTTTCATCAATTGAAGTGGCAGCTGCATCGACTACAACGTATACAACAACAGCCAACTTAAATTTACGTTCGACTAACTCTACAAAAGGAAAAATTTTATTAACAATTCCGAAAGGAAAAACGGTTAACTATATCTCAAAGTCTGGTACTTGGTATAAAGTTTCATACAACGGGAAAACAGGTTGGGTTAGTTCTGACTATATTAAAACAACAAATGCTGTAGCTACTAAAACAACTTATACAACAACAGCTAATTTAAATTTACGTTCTACTAATTCTACTAAAGGAAGTATTTTATTAACAATTCCGAAAGGGAAAGCCGTTAGTTACATCTCGAAATCTGGTGATTGGTACAAAGTTACATATAACGGGAAAACTGGCTGGGTTAGTTCGAAGTATGTCAAAGTTGCAACGGCTAACAGCGGTACGACGACGAAACCAACTACTCCTTCAAAGCCGAGTACAAGCGAACCGTCTAAGCCAAGCACAAATGATTCAGCAACTAAATCTACTTACACGACAACAGCTAATTTAAATTTACGTTCGACTAATTCTACTAAAGGAAGTATTTTATTAACGATTCCGAAAGGAAAAACAGTAAATTATATTTCTAAATCAGGCGATTGGTATAAAGTTACTTACAACGGCAAAACTGGCTGGGTTAGTTCGGCGTATATTAAAGCCACATCCACTAACAATGGAACGACACTGAAACCAAGTACCCCTTCAACTCCGGGTACTAGTGAACCAACGAAACCAAGTACTCCTTCTACACCGAGTACAAATGAACCATCAAAACCAAGTACAGACGATTCAACAGTAAATAAAATTTATAGCACAACCGCAAACTTAAACTTACGTTCAACGAATTCGACCGCTGGGAAAATTTTATTAACAATCCCTAACGGACAAACTGTTACGTATATTTCAACTTCAGGGAAATGGTATAAAGTTCAATACAATGGAGTAACAGGTTGGGTAAGCTCAGACTATATTAAAATTTCAACAAACAACGGGACAAGCCCTACAAATCCGTCTACAGGTACTGGTTCAGATAATCTGCCTCCTGGACAAACGATTAATTCGATGATTGTATATACAACGAATTCTTTAAATTTAAGAACTTCTAACTCAACGTCATCCGCATCGTTAGGAACAATTCCTGCGAATACGAAACTAACATCTACTTATAAAGCAAGTAACGGATGGTACAAAGTTTCTTATAACGGGAAGACTGGTTTTGTTTCAGGAAGCTACTTAATTAGTCAATCAACGAAAGCGCGGATTGACTCGTTAGAAGCAAACAAAAATAGTTATTTATTTATGGATTTACGAACAGTCTCTTCTGTTACTGCAGACCAAATCAATGCTTACATTAAAGATCGAGTTGGGAATAACCGAAGTGTTTTATTGAATTCAGGTGCAGACTTTGTAGAGGTTGGAAAAAAATACGGTGTGAATGCCCTTTATTTGGCAGCACATGCCATTCATGAAAGTAATTTTGGGAAATCAACAATCGCCTTAGATCGTTACAATCTATTTGGCTATGGCGCTTATGATTTAGTTCCTTACCTTGGTGCTGTAAAATTCGATTCTATTAAACAAAACATTGAATTTATTGCTCAAAAGATTAAAGCAACGTATTTAGGAAATAGTTGGCATAACCAAGGAACTTATTTAGGATATTCCGTTAAAAGTATTGCAGGTGGGCGCGTTGATTCCTTAAGTAAAGGGATGAATTTCTACTATGCAACGGACGAAAAATGGGGCGAACTAATCGCTCGTCATATGACAAACATTATGGAATATTCGAAAGAAAGTGCTGCTGGAAGTAGCCCAAATACGACTCCAGTATCGAACCCGGGTTACCCTGACTTATCGGATGTCTTCCCGACGAATACGTTAGCCGTTGCGAAAAGCGCGTTTAACCTATATGATAAAAAATCTGGTAAAGTGGTTGGGACTATGCCAAAAGGGGCAAAATTCAACCTACTTGAAAAAGATAATAATTATTGGTTAACCGTAAAATACAACAATCGAACTTATTATGCGAACGTTTCCTTTAGTTCATATAATAAATACTTTACTGTTAAAAACTTAGGACGGGTTGATGCAGGCGGTTCTGCTTTAAATGTACGAGCAGATGCTTCTACAAGTGCAAAAGTTATTACGACGATTAACCATAAAGAATATGTGGAACTTGCATTAGATACCAAAGATGTTCCGATTACGAAAAATGGTTGGTACAAAGTAAAAGTTAATGGTAATTACGGTTGGGTTTCTGGTGGCTATCTCGTTCGTGAATTAAACCGCTAAAAATAGAATATGTAATGAAAGTAAAAAGTAGCCACAAATTTTTCCATTTGTGGCTACTTTATTTTTAACGATATACCGGTACATCCATAATAATATTACTTATACCCAGGGTTTGATACAGATTGTATAACGAATTAATTTGTTTATATGCCCACCCAATATCTGTTGCATACTGATGGCTGGCCGTATTATAACGGACCATTGCATCCGGATTCCAGCGCATTTTATATAATGTATTTTGAATCGTACCTGTATGATTTTTTCCTTTAATATAATCATTGGCAATATATTTTGCACCGCCAACAATCGCTTTTTCAGGGGTTGTCCACCCTTCCTCATATGCCTTTTTTGCTCCACATTCATTTGGACAGTGGTCAAAGGCTTCAATCCCATACATGTTATACACAACCGTCCCGTTATATTTAATACCTTGGGCTAATTCTGAAGTGCCATGCCCCGTTTCAAGTAACGCATGAGATACAAGATAGAGTTCATTTATTCCGTTTTGTGCCCCAGCTTGAACAAACGCTTCACCGAGATTATGGAATATCCCTTTATTCTTTAAATGATTATCTAATATAGCCACAGATACTCCACTCGATTTCGATAAATCGAGAAACTGGAATTTTTGTTTTGGATCATTCACAAAATTATTTGGATTTAAATAATAACTCACATCGGATTGGGTCGCATTTCTCCACACTCCAAGGGCAATTTGAGTCCAATTGGAATCTGTTGAATAAATCGTAACGAATGTGCCTGCTACTAACTTCCCGTATATATGACTTTGATCGGATGCTTCTGCTCGAATAATGACCGTTTTCGTTACTTTCCCTAGATCGGAACTGATTCGTACTAGTGAACTATGAACATATAACTCTTTTCCGTTATAGAGAATTTGATACCATCTAGTAGAACCAGAAGTCGCATCACCTAGTATATGATCATCTAATATTGTAAAAGCAGTACCTATTGGAACCGTTTCGTAAACATTATTATTTGTATCAAGTTTCGGGGAGGTTCTGAGACGTACTCCAGAACTTGTCGTTGAACCTCCCATCACCATTTCTACAAAATCTCCACTAATATAGCCAGGTAAATTTCGATATTTATCCGTCTGTGGAGTAGCTTTCATTTGTAATGCCAGAGCTTCGTTAATAGTTAAATCGTATTTTGAATAGGTGATTATTGTTTTGTTTAAATGCTCATCGGAAATCCATACCGTTTTACCTGCTAAAGTTCCTCGATACCATACAGTAGATCCAACGGTTTCTGTAAGGTTTACTTGAAAACTTTCCTTCGCAAATTGACTTAAATCATTGTAGATAATATCCTTCGTTCCACCCCACGGTTTTTGATAAGCAGAACCTGTCCCCTTTAAATAAAAGTTTTCCCCTTGATGGTCTATCGTTTTATGAGCTTTTTCTGTAACTTGATTTGAATGAATCCAACCAACTGTTCCTTCCCCATTAGCCGTTTTACTAATTAAAAAATATACCTCTCCATCAAAATTTCCTTGAGTTTTAATATAGTACACAGCATTAAAGTAAGAATGGGCATCCAGTGTAGATGAAATATTTCCGTCCCTACGATAAATCGTTGTCGTATTCCCGTTAATATGACCTAATAAACTTGTTGCAGTTGATACAACGACATCTTTTTCGTGTAACCAAATTGTCTTTCCATTTAAATTTCCCCTGTACCATGTTGTATTGCCAACGGTTTCCGTTAAGTTGACGGTGAATGTTAAAAATTGATAATCGGACATATCAGAAACGACGATATCTTTCGTACCACCCCACGCCTTACTATAGGCTTTTCCTGTACCATGAATGTACAAAGTTTTCTCCTTTGAGCTGATTGTTTTATGGACTTGTGTATGCAAGTCCGTTGATTTCACCCAACCAATTGTGCCCACTTCACTACTTGGTTTCAAACTAATTAAATAGTATAAAATACCATTCATTTTCACCTGCTTTTTTATGTAATAAACAGTATTTATATACGACTTAGTAGAAACACTTGAATTCGATTTTCCTAAAACTTGATATATCGTTGCGTTACTCGTTAAATGACCTAGTAAACTAGTTTTACTTATTTCTACTTTTGGTACCGTAGTTGAAACATCGTTAGCATGTAGCCAAAGGGTTTTACCGTTCAATGTCCCTCTATACCAAATATTTGTGCCAACAGTTTCCGTAAGATTCACTTGAAAACTTTCATAAATATATGGAGACATGTTATCGAAAATTAAATCTTTTGAACCACCCCACGCCTTACTATACGCTTTTCCAGTTCCTTTAAAATAGAGGGTCTGCCGCTTTCCAGTTACTGTTTTATGAGCAAAAGTTGTCGTATCTTTCGCCTTTATCCAACCTACAACTCCCTTTTCGCTACTCGGTTGGGTGCTAATTATGTAATGCAGTTCGTTGTCAATGTAAGCAAAACTTTTAATATAGTAAACTGCGCTAAAATATTTTTTTGCTTCAATTATTGACGTTGTTGCACCTTTAACGGGATATATCGTTGTGGCAGATCCATTAATATGTCCTAATAGGCTTATCGATTTCGGGATAATCACTTGATTCGACTGTAACCACATTTTCACACCATTAACGGTACCTCTATACCACGTCATTTTCCCAACCGTTTCAGTTAAGTCTACTTTGAACTCTAAATTAGAATATTTAGACATTTCATTATAGATAACATCATTTGTGCCACCCCAAGCTTTTCGATAAGCTTTTCCATTTCCTTTCACATACAAAGTTTTCTTTTGTGAATTGATTGTTGTATGGGGCAACACTTTTACGTTCGGTGATTTCACCCAACCAACGACACCAGAAGTACTACTCGGTTGGGTGCTCATTAAATAAAAAGTATCCCCATTTAAAATGTACCCTATAAGAAAGACACTTGAAAAAAGGTCTCTCTTATAGGGTACTTTTATTTATTATGAAATAAAA
>NZ_JACSQA010000046.1 GCF_014836845.1 Ureibacillus galli | reverse complement strand
AACATCCAGAAAAAACACCAGATACAACCGACGATCAAGACAAATTACCTCAAACAGGTGAAAAACAAACAAATTATCTTGTAACAATCATTGGTTTACTGATGATTGGAGCAGCATTGTTTGGTCTTGTGAAAAGAAGAAGATTTTCAACAAAATAAAATTTAGAAATACCCCCTTAAGAGATGATACATCCCTTAAGGGGGTATTTAATCGTTCATTTTAAATTAGAACAAAGCCCGATTAGAGGCATTATTGAGTCTTTTTTGTCGTAGGTTCATTAACGAAAGTATCTACTTGAGCTTTTAAATCTTCTACTAGTTCTTTAAGGGATTGTTTTTGTTCTTCCGTTAACTTACTTTTCGTGTTCTCTAGATTAACACCATTTTTTCGTAGAACTTCACTAACTAATAGGTCAACAACCTTGTTAGGTATTGCATTTGGGTCCTTCACAATTTTTCACTCCTTAACAAAAAGTAGCTCTCATTAGCATATGCAGTGGTTGAATAAGAGGGAACAAAAGGGAACAGTTCCTCTTCTATCTAATGAAAATATAAGTATTATCAAAAAACTTATGGTAAGTAGAAAAATTAAATTGAAAAAATAATATCCCACGCAACATAAATGTTTCGTATGTTACGTGGAAAAACTTCTCTCCCCATAAAAAATCGACTAATAAATGGAATCTTCCAATGATAATAAAATGGCCTACTTTGTTGTTGGAAAATAGTGTTTTAGCAAAACGATAATGTTTTAATTTAGCTTATGTTTAGAAGATTTCTCATGAGTTTTTATTTTTATCTTTTTCGTGTCACTATAAGATATCTAATTTAGCAACAAGCGCTAGAAGAATTTGTAGCATTGCTTGAATATTTACGGAAACGTCAGTGTCACTTGTGTTAACAGTGACATGTTTAGATGATTCGATAATCGTTTTTTGAGTATTTCGCTGTTTTGTTTTCATGAACTGTAGTAGGTCTTGTGTAACAGCATTGCCCTGGTCATCATCACCGATTGTAATACTAATCACAACGGCAAGTGCAGCTTGGATAGCTAATTGTAAAGATATTGCAACTTGAGTATCAGTTGTTTTAACATCAACACCTTCTGAATCTTTTACTATGATCCATTCAAAAGATTGTTGTGTCGTCTTCATCACTTGATCGGCATTTTGTGCTGTATCGGAATCTATGTTGTTAGTGTTATCGTCGCAATGATCTAATGCTCTCCACTTTTTTTCTCCCATTCTTCTCACCTCTTTCACGTTAAATTAAAAGATTAAAGAACATCTAATTTCACTACAAGCGATACTAACACTTGTAACAATGCTTGAATATTTACAGCAATGTCTGTATCAGTTGTTGTAACGGTAACATCTTTTGAATTATCAATGTAAACTTTTTGTTTGTTTGTCTGTTCACTATCTAACTTCTGGAAGAGTTCTTGAGCAACAGCTCGACCTTCTATAGAATCACCAAGGGAAATGCTAATTACTAAAGCAATTGCAAGTTGTAATCCAACTTGAAGAGAAATTGCAGCTTGTGTATCATTTGTATCAACTGTAATGTTGCAGGAATCTTTGATCCAGATTAATTCATCAGAAGTTTGTTCTACTAGCATTACTTGATCAAAATTTTGTGTAACTGTAGCATTAGGAAAGGTGCTTCCCATCATTCCGAAATTAAATCCGTTGTTGCAACTGCTACTACTACTGCTGCTACTCTCCTCCATCGAATGAATAGGGTGATGGCAACGTCTACAGTAAGATCTATCCTCGAAATTTTTCTGACTACATTTTGTACATCTCAAACGTTTCACCTAATATTCTCCTCCTTTCTTGAAAAATCACCAAGTTTCTCCACTTGACACTAATAGAATATGGACTTATGAAAAATTGATATAGTTGATTATCTTATATTTGAAAAAAACTTTATGAAATAATGGGGAGAGAGCCTATTTTTAGTTGGGAAGGGAAATATTTTATTCTTTTCACCTTGAGAAAATCGTGGGGAAAGGAAAAATCTATTCTTTACATTGTATTCATTCAAATGATGACGCTTCTTACAATCACACAGAGACAAAAAATGACTTATTTACAAATAAAGGTTATTTTAATTGGAGGGAAAAGTTTTATAACATTTCCCTTAAAGTGGGAGAAGAAAAAGTTCTTTACACTATACTTAGTAAAGCAATGGAACATTTCTAGCAATTACTCAATGTCAAAGAATAATTTATTAACAAAATTTTTAAAAAGGATTTGTCCTATTTCAAAACCAAACCATAGACATAGAAAACTATAAAAAGCCAACTTTTGGATAGGTAGTTGACTTCTAAATGTGTTTATTTACTTTTCTGTCATTTCATAAAGGAAATAGTTTTGATTAATTGGGGTGAAAGGAGTTTTTAACGAAAGCGGAAAAATGATAACAGTCCTCATCATTATGAAATACTAAAGATCACCTTGTTTAATGAGAGTGTAGATTTGACTCGTTTCTTTTTTAGGGAAGATACCAAGGTCATCAACTAATGATTGTTTAAATGATTCATATAAATGAAGTGCATCTGCACGCATACCTAAGCGGATATAAACTTTCATTAACCGAGCAACTGCAGATTCTGAATAAGGGTTAAACTGCAGGATTTTTTGAAGTATAGCAGTATATTTGTTTTCTAAATGTTCTTGTTCGTAATAATCGGCTAGGTTATATAAAGTAGATATAAATTTCCCTGAAAGCTCATTTGCTTTCGCTCTTGCCCATTCATATCCCTCTTCCTCTAAATAATCTCCAGTATATAAAAGAATATCACTTTCAATTGTTTCTACATTTTCGAAAGAAATGTCAGTTGGCATATGTTCAAAAATCACCACATCACACCAAGCTTCTTCAAGATGCAGTGTATAATGTTGTCCGGCAAAAGACAGAGTGTGATCTGGATGGAAAGATTCTAGCATTTTTCTTATGTATGAAATACATGTGTGAAGATGTATTTTGGCCTTTTTATAATCGTGGTCTTGCCATAGTTTATCGATTAGTAAATCTCGGTGGATAGGCGTATCTAAATGCATTAAGAAAAAAGCAAATAACTCCTTTATTTTAGCTGACTTCCAAAGTATCGGTTCACCATTAAAAGAGAGCGAGAATTGTTTAAAACATCTAATTTCCAAAGATGGGAGATCGGAATAATTCATTGATTCACTTTGATGCTCTTCTTTCAGTCGTTCTTTAATACGGTCAATCGTTTTATGAAGCCTTTCTTTCAATACAGGTTTCAGCAAATAGTCTGTCGTTTCCAGTTCAAATGCTTGGATAGCATAATCACGATGTGCTGTAACAAACACAATCTGAACAGCTGGATTTTCTTCGTGTATTAAAGCGGCCAAATCCATCCCGCTAATACCCGGCATTTGAATATCTAAAAAAGCCGTATTAAATGAAATATTTTTTAAATCTGATATTAAACTATATGCATCTGTATAAGCTCCAATAATTTCAACATCCATGTCTGTTAACCGCTTTTTCATTAACTCGATTGATAGTGGCTCATCATCTGCTAAAATAGCACGAATCATGTTGTCCTCACCCCGATTTTTTTCTATATATCTTATTTTAAGAGAAAAGAAAGAATTTTGTAAGATGTAAGCACTAGAATATATAGATATTTGTAATTAAAGTAGGAGGAACGATATGGATAGGGTCTATTTACATCCAATTGAATTGATTGATGACGAAGTAGAAACGGATAGATGGAAGTACTTAGCTTTACATCATGAGTTAACTGAGTTACCAAATAGACGAATGCTTCATATGTCAATAGAAGCTTATATGAGGATGGCCCAAGAAAATAACACAAGTCTCGCTGTCGTATTTGTTGATTTAAATAAATTTAAAAAAATTAATGATATATTCGGTCATTTTGTAGGAGATGCGATTTTAATTGATGTGGCAGCACGCCTTTCAAAGTTATCGCATGATGGAATTCATGCCTTTCATTTTAGTGGTGATGAATTTGTTCTTATTATTGAACAAGCGGATTACCTAGACGAAAAGATAAAACAATTAATAGAAGTTTTTGACACACCGTTTTCTGTTGAAAATAGTCAATTACATATAGGAGCGAGTTTAGGAATTAGTTTGTATCCAGAGCATAGCCAAGATGCTAATGAGTTACTTGAATATGCTGATCGTGCAATGTATCGGGCAAAATCTAGATCAACAATTGAAAAAATGTATAGTTTATATGATGGTAATTAATAAAAATGATTTATCATTAATCATTTTGTAAGAGTTTTGTAAGGACTTTAGTTAGTCGGCCAGCTTAATGACCGGCATATTGGAAACAGTAATCTTTATTGTTACAATATGTTGAGATGAACAACAAAAATAAAGTCTATTCTAGCAAAAATATCGTTGTAAATTACAATGAAATTAAAAAATACATCGATTAACGGCTTTTCTTATAAAAAAGAGAAGTAACTTATTGTATTGGAGTATATAAAAGAATGAAGAGTAAGAAAAAATGGCTGGCAATACTTAGTTTTATCATACTTTTAACAAGTTTCCGATTAGCCTGGGTGTTTTACTATAACGATCCAGAACGACCAAAGGCTGAGCATGGTGTTTTAGATATAAGGTCAACAGACATAACGGGTGAAGTAATGCCATTAAACGGAGATTGGGCTTTTTATCCTAATCAGTTCGTAAAACCAAATCAACTTTCAAACGGAGGTGTCTCTGCTCTCCGTGTACCATCGGATTGGCGAAGTGTCGACCAGAATGAACAAGAAGATTCATTTGGGTATGGAACATATCATTTACAAGTCATTACGAATCAAAATGATACAAATATGTATCGGCTTCGATTCATGGGAATTAGTACTGCATCTCGAGTTTATATTAATGGGGAAGAAGCGATAGAGCTAGGAAGAGTTGGGACGGATAAAGATAAATCAGAGCCAAATGAAGCCCCATTTTCAGTTAATGCACAACCAGAGGCGGGTAAAATTGATATTGTTATACAAGTCTCTAATTTCGACCTTATTAAACGGGGAGGCATTGCACGTACCATATATTTTGGTGGTGTCAATGCAGTTGAAGCCCATGAGCATTTTAGTATGGGATTACAATTGATCGGCTTTGCAGTTCTGTTTTTCCACGGAATCTATATATTAGTACTTTACCTTTTTGTTTTTAAACAAAAAAAGCTGCTGTTATTTGCTGGAGCGGTATTCAGCATGGCCTTTTCGATTATATTAGATGATGATCAACTCATTCGAGTAATATGGCCAGATATTGATTTTGAAGTAAGAATAAAACTTACCTTATTACTATATTCGTCTGCGTACATATTAAGTGTATTTTATTTAAAATCCCTTGTGAAGGATCAGTTTAATCGAACGTTTAGATTATTCAGCATTGTTTCCATTTTTTACATAATATCTATCGTTTGCTTAGATTATAATGAGTTTAATTACATTTTAGCTCCTATTTATTCTATATTAATGCTTACACCGGCCGTTTTAATTCCAATAATTTTTAATAAAAAACTCTCTATTAGAACACCATATTCTATTTATTTAGTATTTACAGCGATTGCCATTTCATCTAGTACCGTATGGGGATCAATTAAAGGTCGAATGTTAGAGATAGGTATTCCCTTTTATCCCTTTGACTTATTAATCGGTGTAGTTTGTTTTGCTTTGTACTGGTTTAAAACTTTTTATCACACATCCGAGGAAAGAAAAGAACTCAATGAAAAACTCCGACGGGATGATAAACGAAAAGACGATTTCTTAGTTAATACATCCCATGAACTTCGCAATCCGTTACATGCGATGATGAATATTTCCCAGTCTCTGTTAAGCGAACCGCTACCCGAAGATGCAAAGGAACGGGTAAGAATGATGGAATCTGTTGCACGAAACATGTCCCATACGTTAAATGACCTAACGGATATTTCGTCCCTTAAGGAGGGGAAGGTTCATTTAACTTTTCAACCAGTTAATATGTATGGGATTGTTGAATATGTCTTTAATCTACTTAAGTACTCAAGAGAAGGAAGACCGATTGAATTAAGGAATGATATTCCATCTTCTTTCCCGACTGTAAAGGCTGATGAAAACAGAACGATTCAAATTGTCTTTAATCTTGTTCAAAATGCGTTAAAGTTTACGGAACATGGCTCCATCGTCGTTTCAGCAGAACAGAAAAATGGAAAGGCAATTATTACAGTTAAAGATACGGGAATCGGAATGGATGAGGAATTGCAAAAACGGATCTTCCAACCGTATGAGCAGGCAGATTCAAGTATTACTTCGCCAAGGGGAGGACTTGGACTTGGTTTAAGTATTTGCGCACAGTTAATTGAGTTACATGGAGGAGAAATATCCGTTACATCTTCGCCTGGAGTAGGTTCTTCCTTTTCTTTCTCCTTACCAATTAGTTATGAACAAGGTGAGAGCCAAGTGATCTTAAATGAAGTATTACCTGATATCCTTCAAGAGCACCATGATGCGAAGGAAAGTGATATTCATGTGTTACTCATAGATGACGACCCCGTAAACTTAAAAGTCGTCCGGAGCCTATTAGAGAAGGCGGGTTATTCCGTCAATGCATATTTAAGTGCAGAAGAAGCGTTGCAACACCTTTATAGCGAAAAATGGAGTATTGTGGTGTCGGATGTCATGATGCCTAAAATGTCTGGATACGAATTGACTACTAGAATTAGAGAAGTTTTTTCAATGTTAGAACTACCCGTATTGCTTTTAACGGCTAGAAGTCGAATAGAGGATATACAAGCCGGTTTCCGAGCTGGAGCAAATGATTATGTGAAGAAACCAGTAGAACAAGCGGAGTTACTTGCTCGAGTGTCGTCCCTTGTTCAGTTGAAAACATCTTTATATAAACAGACACAGACAGAAGCAGCCCTTCAACAAGCTCAAATACAGCCGCATTTCTTGTTTAATACACTGAATGCGATTATTGCTTTAAGTGAAATAGATCCGGATAAGATGAGTAGACTGCTATATGAATTTGGTAACTACTTACAAAAAAGTTTTGATGCGGGCAATTTACAAGAGGCCATTTTCATTGAAAATGAATTAGAACTAGTGAAATCGTATCTCTTTATTGAACAACAGCGTTTTGGTAGCCGTTTAGCTGTTCAGTGGGATGTAGATAGTGAATGCCTACATGCCAAAGTTCCGCCACTTTCTATTCAAACATTAGTGGAAAATGCAGTACGTCACGGTATGTCAGAAAATCAGCCAGTATTAACCGTTCGTATTATCATTACGAAAAAAGATGACAATGTAGAAGTCAAAATAGTAGATGATGGGAAAGGGGTTCATTCCCATGTGTTGGAGAAAAAACTGTCTAACTCCAATAAGGGAATTGGTTTAACTAATACTAATAAACGACTCATCCATTTGAGTGGTAGAGGATTAGAGATTGAAAGTGTTCCGGAATGTGGTACTACTGTAACGTTTATTGTAACTGCCCCGTATAAGAGTTTCGAAAAAGTAAATAAATAAATCTATAAATCTCTTCATACAAGGAGAGCTCGATATAGAGCTCTCTAGTGACTTTTTGAATGATTGTGGAAAAATATGTATGAATGAGAAATATAAACTAAAATTGTTAAATATGTAGAAAAGGAATGTAAATACAATGATAACAGTCACATCTGTATTCAATGAAAGAGAAGTACGTCCATTTTTTGAATTAGTGAAAGCGTCCATTCACCGTTCACGTCAACCATTTACAATTCTTCTATTAAAAATTCATGAAAACTTAGAAGAAAGCGCCCATGAAGCCATTCGAAGTTTTCTTGCCAATGAAATACGACTTACAGATGTCCTATTTCAAATAGAAGGACAAAATACTTGGGGACTCATGTTAACTCAAAGTGGTGCTAATGAAGCTTCAGTTTTACTTAATCGATTAGATACTCGTAAGCCGATTATAAGTGAGCCTTTTACCGCTTGTATTATCGAAGTTCGGAATGAATCAGCTGAACTTAACGAAATATTAGAAAAAGGATTAGAAGCTGTTCAGCTAGCTGGTGTACATCGAGTACGGGATTTTGAGGAACGGAAAAAAGAGCAAATTAAAGTAAGTATTTTAGAAGAAAATTCGATGTTCAGAAAAGTTCTTGCTACGACGATTGAATCTATCCATATGGATGGAATGGAACTGGATCTTCAAGTTTTTGAGGATGGTCAAGCCTTTTTAGAATCGGATTGGATTAAATCAGCACATACACATATTGTTGTTTTAAATGATATTTTACCGAGAAGAAATGGTTTGGATATTTTACATACGATTCGACAAATGCCTAATCAGCAAAAATTTATCGTTTTTATGATGACAAATAATCAATCAGAAGAAGAAATGATCCGTTCCTTTGAGAAAGGTGTAGATGGATTTTTCATAAAACCAATCAACATCCGTTTATTTGAAGCGCAAATAA
Organism: Ureibacillus galli; assembly: GCF_014836845.1. Taxonomy (GTDB): domain Bacteria; phylum Bacillota; class Bacilli; order Bacillales_A; family Planococcaceae; genus Ureibacillus; species Ureibacillus galli. The sequence continues at coordinate 8,413 of NZ_JACSQA010000046.1, read as the reverse complement.
AACGAACTTGCAAGGGGTTATGGAGATGAATAACGCGATAATCGCTGTCTTTTGGTTAATCGTTGCTTGCATTATATGTTTTGTCTTGTTGAGCTTGCATCTATTTTGGAAAAAGAATCAAGAGGAAAAACGTAGAAAAAATATCGAAACTTATAAAAAGAAAACGGAATTGGCATGGTATGACTACTTTATTAATGATGGAAAGCTTGTTGAATCCTTTGTACCAAGGGAAAAAGATGAAATTGTAGGGTATGAAGAACTGGCACATATATATGTTACGAGTTTGACTGCAAATCAAACATCTGAAAAGCTTCATTATATAGCGAATCAATATTTACAAGATTATTATAAAAAGTTACTGAATAGTGCTAGAAGAAGTAATCGTTTAAATGCTTTAGCGCGAATAAAAGATTACGGAAATATAGAGGTACTGAAAGAGTGTAAGTGGATTCAAAAAGAGAAAAAGGAAAAAGAAGAGTGTATTCAACTCCTTACTATTTATTCCAAATATGATGAAGCGACATTTAAACAACTGCTTTTTCAGTATCAATCCATTCTAACGGAATTTGATTGTCGAAATTTGTTTAATCGTCTACCGCTGTCTGATTTAACGTCCTTTTTTACTCATTTTGATGAGCTTGAATCCCATTTAAAATATGCTCTAATTGACACGGTTTCGAATAAACATACTTTTGAGGCAATTCCGTACCTATTAGAGTTAGTTCGCTATGATGATAAAGAGATACGCATCCGTGTAGCGAAAGCTATTTATGACTTAGGGATTGAGGAAGAAGAGCTTTGTGTAGAGCTATCAAACGGAGAGAATTGGGAAGAAAGGCTAATGGCAGCTAAAATGGCTCAATACGTGAAATTTGATCGAAGCAAAGATATACTTTTCCGTTTATTGGAGGACAAGGAATGGCGAGTGAGGGTTCAAGCAGCGCAAACAATTGCCCGCCATCAAGAAGGTAGAGCTTCCCTTGAAACATACATAATGACATCCAATGATCATTATGCCATTGAAACCGCTCAGGAAGTTCTAAGAAAAGAAGGTGATTGGTCATGGATTGGATAATTGATGGAATCATGATGTTTTTTGGTAAGTTCATCATTGTCTATAGTGTCATTGCTATCGGTATATATGTAATCATGCTTTTTTTAGCAATTGGCTATTTGAGAAAACAATATTTATTGAAAAAGATGGAGATTGAAGAAGAGTATTTGGATTCTTTTCAAACAAAACCCGTTTCCATACTCGTTCCCGCATTTAATGAGGAAATAGGAATTGTGAATAGTATTCATTCCCTATTATCCCTTCGTTATCCAGATAAAGAGATTGTCGTTATTAATGACGGTTCAACTGATCGAACGAAGGAAATATTAATCGACTATTTCCAAATGAAGCCGGTAGAGAAAGTATACCGAGCGCATATTCCGACGAAGCGGATTATCAATATTTATCAATCAACGGTACATCCATCTTTATGGCTGATAGATAAAGAGAATGGCGGTAAAGCGGATGCGTTAAACGCAGGGATTAATGTATCCAGATTCCCTTATTTTTGCTCGGTCGATGGTGACTCCGTTCTTGAGCCGACAGCTTTACAACGGGTGATGAAACCAATTTTACAATCTGGGGGCAAAGTGATTGCAGCGGGAGGAAATATTCGAGTTGCCAATGGTACCGATATATCGATGGGTTCAATTCGAAAAACGATGATTTCCGATCGACCTCTTGTGATCATGCAAATTGTTGAATATTTAAGGGCGTTTTTAATGGGACGTATTGCATTTAGTCGTTTCAACATGATGTTGATCATTTCTGGGGCATTTAGTGTATTTTCAAAGGAATGGGCAATCAAAGTCGGTGGCTATTCTGTAGATACCATTGGTGAAGACATGGAGATTGTCGTTAAGTTGCATCGGCTTATTCGAGAAGAAAAAGCGAATAAGCGAATTGAATTTGTTGCCGAGCCGGTATGTTGGACAGAAGTTCCCCAATCAATTGATATTTTAAGAAATCAACGTAGAAGATGGCATCAAGGATTGATTGAAAGTTTATGGAAGCACAAGGCCATGACGTTCAATCCAAAGTATGGATCCCTCGGGTTTGTTTCTTTCCCTTATTTTTGGTTAATCGAATGTTTTGGACCAGTAATTGAACTCGGTGGTTATATTTATGTCATCGTTGCTTTATTGATGGGGGATGTTTACTCAGAATTCGCCATTTTGTCATTACTATTATTTATATTGTATGGTTCCATCTTATCAATCATGACACTCATTTTAGAAGCATGGAGTATGAATCGTTATCCAACTATTCGAGAGTTATTACACATATCCGCTTTATCTTTAACTGAACTTGTTTGGTATAGACCGTTGACACTGTTCTGGAGATGTGAAGGGATCTTCCGTTTTATGATTCGAAGACACGACTGGGGTAGTATGGAACGAGTCGGCATTTCAGAAAAGGAGTCTAGACAGCAATGAAAAAAGTATATATAGGCATAGCTGTTTTCCTAGTCCTGCTAGTTGCACCAGTTGCAATCTGGTTTTTAGATAAGGAGACTGAGCTATCTGTAGCAATCATCGATAAAACCGTTGCGAAAACCGATTACAGGGAACATGAAGGTATTACGTGGCTACTAAACTATGAAAAGTTTAAGAAAGAAGATGCTCGTTACGCGGAAGCGAAAGATTATTACGGATATTCTCCGGATGAAGAGGAGTCTGTACATGCTTTACCTGATAATTATAATGATTACGATGTCATCTATTTAGCCGATACGTACGGTGTTTATGAAGAAGATTTTGATGATACGAAGGAAGTTCATGGATCAAAGTCAGATAAAATCTATGGTGGACTTGAGATGGCTGAATGGGAGACGATTGCCCATCGTTTAACTTCCGATCAAAAAAGTTTGCTAATTGCAGAATATAATACATTTGCCTCTCCTACAAATGGGGAAGTACGAAAATCCGTTACCGATTATTTAGGTTTAGATTGGGACGGATGGACAGGTAGATATTTTTCGGACTTAAGCCTATCAGGGGTGGAATTGCCGCAATGGGTGAGAGAAGAGCATGGAGAAAACTGGCCGTATAAAGGTGCTGGCTTTTTATTAGTAAATGATATTACGAATCAAATAGAAGTGCTTGAGTTAGATAAACATGTGTCAGAAGAAGGTATCCGATTAACTTTCACTGAGCAAGGAAAGGAACAATTTGGTCTTTCTGAAAGTCCAGAGTATCAATATTGGTTTGATATTGTTACACCGAAAAACGGTGCTGTTTCATTGGCAAACTACGATTGGTCTTTAACGGATGAGGGGAAGAAGAAGTTAAAAGACCTTGGTATTCCAGAGGAGTTTGCGGCGATAGTAGAGCAATCCTATGAACAATCGAAAAGCTACTATTTTGCTGGTGATTACAACGATGTAAATGGTTTACCACCTTTCTATCAGATGAAAGGATTAGCATCAATTTATAAGTTTTTAAAACATAATGACGAATCTGCATTTTACTGGTCTGTATACGTTCCGGTGATGCGAGAGATTCTAGATAGCTACGAAGAAATGGAATCCGCTGTACCGAAAAAAGAGAATGACCTTCAATATACGTCACGCATTAATGAAAATAGTCTAGAAGTAAAAGTAGATGGTAAGTGGCAGCCTGTTACCATAAAAGGGGTTAACTTAGGAATGGGGAAACCGGGAGCAAGTCCTGGAGAAGCCGCGATAACAGAAGAAGAATATTATCGTTGGTTTGAGTCCATTGCTGATATGAATGCCAACATGATTCGTGTCTATACGATACATCCACCAGGCTTTTACAATGCATTAAAGCGATTTAATGAAGAAAGTGATAAGAAATTATATGTTTTACACGGAGCCTGGATTAATGAAGAGGAAGAAGAAAATGGTTTGAAAAAATCATTAGATGCCTTTGAAGAGAAAAATCTAGCAGACTTCCAACATGAAATGAAAACAATTGTGGACGTTGTTCACGGTAATGCCGTTCTTGAGGAACGACCAGGACACGCTTCTGGTGTTTATCAAGCAGATGTGTCAGAATACATTGCCGGATGGTTAATTGGTATCGAATGGTATCCAAAAATGGTCCAAGGAACAAATGAAAAACATGCGGATATTGGAGAATATGACGGACAATTCTTTTATACTGAATCGGCTTCACCGTTTGAACATTGGATGGCTCAACAGATGGATTATATATTAAACTATGAATTTGAGACATACAATTGGATTCGACCGATGAGTTTTACCAACTGGATTACAACTGACTTACTTGAGCATCCGTATGAGCCAAGTGAAGAAGAAGATATGGTAAGTGTGAATCCGAATGTCATTTATACAAAAGGAGAAGCGGAACAAACGGGTCAATTTGCTTCTTATCATGTATACCCATATTATCCCGACTTTTTAAATTATGATGAAAGATTATTAAATTTTGTTGATCATCGGGGCAATAAAAACAGTTATGCGGGTTATTTAGCAGATCTTCATGCTGCCCATCGTCTTCCGGTGCTCATCGCCGAGTTTGGAGTTCCTTCTTCCCGTGGCTTAACCCATGAAAATCCATATGGGTGGAATCAAGGGTTCTTAAATGAACAACAACAAGGGCAAATTTTGAAAAGTTTATTTGAAGATATTATGGCTGAAAATTTAATGGGTGGATTATTATTTACGTGGCAGGATGAATGGTTTAAACGTACATGGAATACTGTCGATTATGATAACCCGGATCGTCGGCCATATTGGTCAAACGTTCAGACGAGTGAACAAAATTATGGCTTACTGAGCTTCGACCGACTAAAAATTAAAGTGGACGGTGACGTAAGCGATTGGGAAACAAAAGCGCTTTACGACGGAGAAACAACATTTACCGTTGACTATGATGAACGATATTTGTATTTAAAATTAGAAGGGGAAGATTTAAAAGATACAACACCGCATATTTTGTTTGATGTCGTAGGAGATCAAGGGAATACGAAAGTGGAACAATGGCCTGGATTATCGATTCAAAACGGTGTCGATTTCATGGCAACGATTAGTCGAAATGAGCAGGAATCTCGTATGGAAATTGACCCTTATTACGACTTATATACTTATATGTACGGAAAGCAAGGATTGAATTTATTAGATCCTGCTCCTTCTATACCCGTTAAAAACAGTGGTACATTCCAACCAATCGAATATATGCTAAATAGAGGTCTAGAAATTCCGAAAACAGGTGAGATTATTCCAGTAAGTTCCTATGAAACTGGGAAACTTCGAGAAGGAAATGGCAATCCTGAATCGGATGATTATGATTCCCTTGCAGATTATCAATGGAATGATGATAAGTTAGAAGTTCGTATTCCATGGCTGCTGCTGCAATCTAAAGACCCAAGTCAAAGAGAGTTTATAGGAGACTTGCAAAAGGATGGAGAAACAGCAACAGTTAAAGTAGAAAATATTTCTCTTGGTGTCGTATTTGAAAAGGATGGTAAAGTAACTAGTAGTATACCGGAAATGGCCGATAATGAGTTATCTCTACTACCATATAGCTGGGACACTTGGAACGAGCCTCAGTACAGTGAGCGATTGAAAGAATCATATTATATTATGAAAGATGCTTTCGGAAAAGAAGAATAACAATCCTTTATATAAAATTTAATAAAATAGAATTAGCCCCTTTCAGATGAGAGGGGTTAATTTTTTGAAAACTTTCAATGTGTTTTAATATTAAAAATATTCTATATATAATGATTTTTAACTTTAAGCAACAAATTTTAACTTTCTAAAAAGCCGTTTATATCGATTAGAAACCCTTATATTTCAACAGGTAACGATTTATATCGTAAATGAACAAAAATGCTACTCTTTACTTATTAAATGCTATGCTGTTATAATTTTTTATGTTGTGTGTAAATCTATCTCTTTGTAAAAAGATATAAGTTGTTTATAAGAAGCCTTTATTCATATCTTAACTACTTGATATAAAGGGAGATTATAACCTTTAGATAGAAAAATATTTTAAAGAAATGGTAAAAGTTTATTTAACAAGTTTTTTGTTCATAACACTTTTTAAAATGAATGGAACAACTTTAGATTAGAAATTTTTTGGGTAGTAACAAATGAAGGAGGGAAATTTATGGATTGGTTTGGTAGTTTATTAGGCGATGTTAACAATTTTTTATACTCAAAACTATTAATTATTTTATTAGTAGGAGCAGGGTTATTTTTTACGCTTAAAACAAAGTTTATTCAGTTCCGTTTAATTCCGGATATGTTTAAATTACTTACAGAAAAGTCTCCTAAGGATAAGACAGGGAAAAAAGGAGTCTCATCTTTTCAAGCATTTACAATCTCAGCGGCTTCTCGTATTGGAACGGGGAATATAGCTGGAGTAGCGACGGCGGTTGCCCTTGGTGGTCCTGGTGCGGTTTTTTGGATGTGGATGATTGCTTTAATTGGTGGGGCATCCGCTTTAATTGAAAGTACGTTAGCCCAAGTTTATAAAGTAAAAGATGGCGGTATGTATCGTGGCGGGCCGGCTTACTATATGGAAAAGGGTCTGAAGAAAAGATGGATGGGTGTTCTTTTTGCCGTCGTTATTACGTTAACTTATGGTTTTGTGTTTAACGCTGTACAAGCAAATACAATTACAATTGCATTTGAAGAAAGTTTCGGTACAAATCGTGTAGTTGTCGGTGTTATACTTTCCGCTTTAACGGCTGTTATCGTATTTGGTGGGTTAAAACGAATTGTAAGTGTGACTCAAATTATTGTACCAGTAATGGCGATTGCATATATTGGCATTGCTTTACTTGTTGTTATTTTAAATATTACTGAACTACCGAATGTTTTTATGCTCATTTTTAAATCGGCCTTCGGATTAGAAGAGGCATTTGCCGGAATTATAGGGGCAGCTGTATTGCAAGGGGTTAAACGTGGTTTATTCTCCAATGAAGCAGGTATAGGTTCTGCTCCAAATGCAGCAGCAACTGCCGATGTATCACACCCGGTTAAACAAGGGTTAATCCAAACATTAGGTGTCTTTATTGATACACTGCTCGTTTGTACTTCAACTGCTGCAATCGTATTACTTAGTGATGCCTATCTTAAATCAGATGCTGCGTCTGTAAATTTAACACAAGTTTCTTTAGTGAGTAATTTAGGTGATTGGGCAGGAATCTTTTTAGCAATAGCGGTCTTCTTATTTGCGTATAGTACGGTGATAGGGAACTACTATTATGGTGAAACAAATATCGGGTTTATTAAAGAATCAAAAACCTTTTTACAAGTTTTCCGAGTTTTAGTAGTTGGCTTTGTGATGTTTGGATCTATAGCAAAAGTACAAGTTGTTTGGGATTTAGCTGATTTGTTTATGGCGATTATGGCAGTTATCAACTTAATTGCTATTCTATTATTATGGAAAGTGGCTAAACCAGTCATTAACGATTATATAGTACAACGTAAAAAAGGTAAGGATCCAGTCTTCTACAAGAAAAATGTACCGAATATTGGGGATGTTGAATGTTGGGGAGACGAAGAAGAAAACCGTTAGTATGAAGTAATAAATAATTTTATTGGAAAACCTGATGATCGCACAAGATTATCAGGTTTTCTTATATGATATTGTTCATTTTTCATGTAAAATGATAATTTATAACAATTATTCAAAAACAATCAAAAGTATAATTTCATAAAGAATTGATAAAAGGTAATGTTTCATTTGTTATCGGGGAAAATACTTTTGTATTATCTCTTTAACGAATGAGATGATGAAAGAAGGAGAATGGAATATGACAAATAACGATTTATTAATACGATTACGTTATGCACTAGACATTAAAAATTCTGATATGGTGGATATATTCAAATTAGGTGGGCTTAATGTAACGAAAGAAGAGGTCTTAAAGATCTTAACAAAACCGAAGCAAAGTGAAGATGGAGAAGTAGATTTAACACCGACGGATGAATTTACACCGTGTACGTATGAAATGTTAGAAGCATTTTTAAATGGTTTTGTAACGTTTAAGCGAGGTAAACAAGAACTAAAACCAGGACAAGAAAAACCAATAGCTACTCCATCAAGTAAAAAAGATACGCCAAATAACTTACTATTAAAGAAAGTAAAAGTGGCTTTAAGTTTAACAACTGAAGATATGATTGCGATTTTTTATGATGCTGGTTTGAATGTTTCAAAGGGAGAACTAGGAGCGATTTTAAGAAAGGCAGATCATCGAAACTACAAAGAATGTGGAGATAATTTTACACGAAACTTCCTAAAAGGATTAACTTTAAAATATCGTGGATAAACTTGAGTATATGAAAAAAGAGGCTGGGACAAAACCCACCTCTGAAATGAAAAGCCGGTGAAATTTTACGATAAGTAAAATTTCACCGGC
>NZ_JACSQA010000045.1 GCF_014836845.1 Ureibacillus galli | reverse complement strand
GCCAGCGTTCGTCCTGAGCCAGGATCAAACTCTCCATAAAAGAAAATTTGATAAAGCTCAAATTTTTGCTGGCATCAATTTTGATGTCCAAAATTTTGTTTCAACCATTAAGTTGAAACTGTTTCATTAACGTTTTGTTGTTCAGTTTTCAAGGTTCATGTCGTTACAATTTAAGTAAGCAACTTTTATATTATAACACTTTAAAAATGTTATTTCAAATATAATTTTACTCAACTTCAAACGGTAACTTTTATATTATAACTCGTCCTTCACTATCAGTCAATAATTATTTTGAAATATTTATTCAAAACATTCACGTCGTTAAGGACAAGTAATAATATACTATAATATCAAAAACTAATCAAGCACTTTTTTAAAAAAACTTTTTAATATTTTTATATCAAGAACGAATAGGAGAATACCCGCAATTACAATTAATCCTCCAACTATCTGAGTAGTCATTAAGTTCTCTAAAAAAATAAAGTAAGCTAAAATTGCTGCTCCAATTGGTTCAAATAATACCGCTACTGAAATAACATTAGTACTTACCCATTTCACAGCCCAATTAAATAACGTATGTCCTAATAAATTTGGAATGATTGCTAATAATAAAAACCAAACCCACGTCATCGATGGATAAGGGCCGAAGGATTCTCCTTTTATTAATACATAAAAGAATAAACAGATTGTACTTATAGAGTACACTACCATCGTATAAGTAATTAAAGAAATTCGTTTTCTAACATCTTGGCCAAATAATAAATAACCCGTTATAAGTCCACAAGCAATTAAAGCTAACATATCACCATAAAGAGCACTTCCACTCACACGAAAATCTCCCCAACTAATTAAAACACTTCCGACAATAGCTATCGCTCCTGAAATAATAGTCTTAATTGATAACCTTTCTTTAAAAAAGAGATATGTACCAATGAAAGCGAATAAAGGTTGTAAAGTCACCAACACTGTGGAACTTGCTACAGAAGTGTAGTTTAGCGACTCAAACCATAAAATAAAGTGAAAAGCTAAAAAAATTCCTGCGATTGAAGAAAAAATCCAATCTCTTCTCGTTAAAATTTTTATTTCCTTTATGTATTTATAAAAAAACAACGGACTCATTATTAATATGGAAAATAACATTCGATAAAAAGCAATGACTCCTGCATCAGCTTCTGCTAACTTAACAAAAATTGCAGATAATGAAATTGAAATGACTCCGATTAAAATCGGTATGTACGGATGAATTTTAGGTTTTTCCAAATTTAGATAACCTCCTTGGATAAATTTTGCTATATTAATAAAATAAGACACTCATTCATATTCTGTCATTTATAACCAATGTAATCAACAAGAAAAAGGAGGATCATTATTGGGCATTCTATTTTTAAATGAACCTTTCTCTTATGAGATTATTGTAAAGCTTTTAATCGCTGCAATTTTAAGTTTAATAATTGGAATCGAAAGGGAATTAAAAAAGAAACCGGTTGGCTTAAAAACCAGTTTAGTTATTGCTACTTTTAGCTGTTTATTAACGATAATTTCAATTGAAACTGCATATAGTACACCTGCTCGTGACGATATTAATATTACAATGGACCCCCTTCGCCTTGCAGCACAAATCGTCAGCGGTATTGGTTTTTTAGGTGCAGGTGTGATTTTACGTAAGGGTAATGATAGTATTACCGGTTTAACAACAGCCGCAATGATATGGGGTGCAGCTGGGATTGGAATTGCTGTTGGTGCTGGCTTTTATATAGAAGCATTAGCAACAGTAGTCATTGTTGTTATTGGTATTGAACTTATTGCTCCTTTCTTATTAAAAATTGGACCTAAAAGATTGCGTATGAAAGAACATGTCTTAAAAGTAAGGTTAACTGAAGAAGATAACATTCAACATCTTCTTAACTTTATGAAGGAAAATGAGATGTATATAGATAATATCCGTATAAAAGATATACCGGTATCTACAGAACTTTTTTTATACGAAGTAGATATTCGTTTTTCAACTTTATTTAAGACTGAGACACTTTATATCTATCATACATTGCATTCATTACCATATGTACAAAAAATTGAATTAGAAAATCTAGGATAATGGAGGTAACGTAATGGGTGAATTTTTCAAATTATTAAAGGGTGGTAATAAACCATCTCTTGTTGCAGCATTTGTTAACTTATTTTTAGGAATTATAAAAGGTGTTGCTTATTTTTTCACAGGGAATGTTGCGATGTTTGCCGAAATGATGCACTCATTAGGTGATGCGGCAAACCAATTTTTCGTTTTTGTTGGTTCCGCCCTTTCTAAAAAAGCGCCAACTAAACAATTTCCGAATGGTTTTGGCCGTGTTGTTAATTTAGTTTGTTTAGGCGCAGTACTAATCGTGGCAATCCTTTCTTATGAAACAATCAAAGAAGGATGGCATCACTTTAGACATCCCGCTGAAAACTCCGAAGGAATATTAATCGCATTAGGGGTTTTATTAATCGGTATAATTTTAGAAGGAGTTGTACTTCATAAAGCAGCAAAAGAGGTATTACACGAAGTTGGTCAAGAACATACCGGATTATTGGCTGTCCCAAAATCTGCAGCTTATTTAAAACGAGCTAAGCCCGCAACAAAACTTGTCTGGATGGAAGATGCGGTTGCTACTAGCGGGAATGTACTTGCCTTCCTAGCAATTGTAATAGCTTATTATACTGGTTTCCACGCATTAGAAGGCATTGTGTCAATGATTATCGGTGCGATGATGTTCTATGTTGTGGGTCGTGTATTTTTAGATAATGCTCGTGGAGCAATCGGTGAAACAGATGAAGAAATGTTTGTTCATATTGGAAACCTCGTTATGGAAGACCCAAATGTAACAGATATTAAAAGACTTGAAGTAATTAAAGAAGGAGAATTTTTGCACGTTGATCTTGTTGCAGAAACAGATCCAAACAAATCGTTAGCATATTTAGACGATGTGCGAGACCATTTAGTTGAATTAATTATGAGTCAAAAAGGGGTGTCGAAAGTAACTATCTCCTTCGACGAAGAAGACGGGATTACCGAATGGAAGCATCATTTACAAGAAAAGAAAATCAATAATACTAACGCAACAAAAGATAATTCTAAATAAAACAATAAAACCCTTGCTACTTAAAAGTTCAGTTGCAAGGGTTTTTCTTTTATAATGACATTTCTAATATAGCTCGTACATCTTCTGCTTGTAATGTTTTAAATCTACCGAATGGACCATTCACCATCGACTTTTCGACTAGAACTTCTAATTGGGAATCATCAATATTGTAGTCAGCAAGGCGACTTGGAGCACCGATAGATGTCCAAAATGCTCTTAAACGTTCGATTCCTTCTAATGCCACTTCTTCTGTTGACTTCCCTTCTGGATTTACATTAAATACTCGTGTGGCTAAACCTGCAAATCGTTCTGGGTTAACAGAAACGTTATGTCGCATCCAGTTCGGGAAAATAATTGCTAAGCCACCACCATGAGGAATATCGTACACTGCAGATACAGAGTGCTCAATATTATGTGTTGCCCAATCTCCGCGGGAACCAATTGAAAGGAATCCATTTAACCCAATTGTTCCTGCTAATAAAATTGTTTCACGCAACTCATAATTTTCGAGGTCTTCGATTAATTTTGGAGCAGTGTTAATGACAGTTCTTAATACCCCTTCACACATTTCATCGGTAATAGGTGTATTTGTTGCATCATGGAAGTATTGTTCAAATACATGAGACATAATATCGACCATACCGTAAACTGTATGATTTTTCGGCACAGAGAACGTATAAGTAGGATCTAAAATGGAGAATTTAGGAAACACTAATGGATGACCCCATCCGTATTTTTCTTGTGTTTCTTCATTTGAGATAACAGAACCAGAATTCATTTCTGAACCAGTTGCTGCAAGTGTTAAAATGGTACCTAAAGGTAGAGCGTCCACTACTTTCGTTTTCTTTATAACAATGTTCCATGCGTCTTCATCAACTTTTGCGCCAGCAGCGATTAATTTGGAACAATCAATTACTGACCCGCCACCAACAGCTAGAACAAAATCAACGGATTCTTTTTTACAAATTTCGATTCCTTTACGTGCTGTTTCGACTCGAGGATTAGGTTCCACACCACTAATTTCAAAAACATTCATGTTCAAATCATTTAAAATGGTCATTACTTCATCATATAAACCATTTTTCTTAATGCTTCCTCCACCATATACAACGAGAACGTTATGGCCATATTGAGGTAATTCCTGTTTTAGTTGTTCGATTTGACCCTTACCAAAATGCAGACGTACGGGATTGTAGAATGTAAAATTATTCAAAGTAGACTCCCCTTTATTAAAATATAAAAAAGCTATGTAAAGATTATATCTTTACATAGCCCATTTTATACGATTATACCCATCCACGGAAGCGAGACGCTTCAGCAGTACGACGAACACCAACCATATACGCTGCTAAACGCATGTTGATATTACGAGTTGTTGCAGTAGTATAAACATTTTCAAATGCTTCTACCATTTTTCTGTGTAATTTTTCACTTACTTCCTCTGCTGTCCAATAGTAACCTTGGTTATTTTGAACCCATTCAAAGTAAGAAACTGTAACACCACCAGCTGACGCTAATACGTCTGGTACTAATAAAATACCGCGCTCAGTTAAAATTTTTGTTGCTTCAGCTGTCGTAGGTCCATTTGCAGCTTCTACTACAATACTCGCTTTAATATCATGAGCATTATCTGCAGTAATTTGGTTTTCAATGGCTGCAGGAACTAAAATATCACAATCAAGTTCTAACAATTCCTGATTTGTAATTGTATTTTCAAATAAAGTTGTAACCGTTCCAAAACTATCACGACGATCTAATAAATAATCAATATCCAAACCATTTGGATCATGTAATGCACCATAGGCATCAGAAATACCGATTACTTTTGCCCCTAAATCACTCATAAACTTCGCTAAGAAACTACCCGCATTACCAAAACCTTGGATAACAATTCGTGCATCTTTAATATCAATACCACGTTTTTTGGCAGCTTCTTGAATAACGATGGTAACCCCTTCAGCTGTCGCACGATCGCGTCCTTGTGAACCACCAAGAACGATTGGTTTACCTGTAATGAAACCAGGTGAGTTAAATTCATCCATTCGACTGTATTCATCCATCATCCATGCCATAATTTGTGCATTTGTAAATACGTCTGGAGCAGGAATATCTTTCGTTGGTCCTACAATTTGTGAAATCGCACGTACATACCCACGGCTTAAACGTTCAAGTTCACCCATTGACATTTGACGTGGATCACAAATGATACCGCCTTTACCCCCACCGTAAGGTAGATCGACAATTCCACATTTTAACGTCATCCACATTGAAAGTGCCTTCACTTCATCTTCACTAACCATTGGATGGAAACGTACGCCGCCTTTTGTTGGTCCAACAGCATCATTATGTTGTGCACGGTAAGCTGTAAAGACTTTAGTCGTTCCGTCATCCATTTTCACTGGAATACGAACACGTAACATACGAAGTGGTTCTTTTAAAAGCTCATACATTGATTCTTCATAACCCAGCTTGTTTAACGCTTCCTTAATTACATCTTGTGTTGAAGTAAAAAGATTTAAATTTTCAGCCATCTAGATTCGCCTCTTTAGTAATTATAATGATTTTATATCGCAAACATTGTAACATACTTTAATTGTTATTTGTTTATGAATATATATACATTTTATAATCATTTCTTTTTTATTAAATATGGGATAATTATTATTAATTTAAAAGCATTTTTCACAAGAATATGAGGTTAAATTTTAAAAATGACTATCGGATGTTAAAAAAAGCAGACGCCAATACGTCTGCTTTTTAAGTTAATAAACAAATTAAAGAGTTTCCGAAACCGTTTTTGCTTGCATGTGAAGTTGTAAATAGTCTGGGCCACCTGCTTTTGAGTCTGTACCTGACATATTGAAACCACCGAATGGTTGGTAACCAACAGTAGCAGCTGTACATCCACGGTTAAAGTAAAGGTTACCTACGTGGAAATCTTCACGAGCTTTTTCTAAGTGGAAACGATTATTCGAAATAACTGCACCCGTTAAACCATAAACAGTATTGTTCGCAATATCAATCGCTTCATCAAAGTCTTTCGCTTTTGTCAGTCCAAGAACTGGACCAAAAATTTCTTCTTGCATAATACGAGCTTGAGGATCTACTTCACTAAATACTGTTGGGTGAATGAAGTAACCTTTCGAATCATCATAGTTTCCTCCAGCTACTAAACGGCCTTCCCCTTTTCCGATCTCAATGTATTCAGAAATTTTCTTAAATGCACCTGCATCATTAACAGGACCTACGAAAGTATCTTCGTTAGATGGATCGCCAACGATTAATTCATTCGTTAACTCCACGACACGGTTTAATACTGTTTCGTAAGCTTGATCACCAACGATGACTGCACGTGAACATGCTGAACATTTTTGACCGCTAAAGCCGAATGCACTTGTTACAATCGATTGTGCAGCTAATTCTAGATCTGCATCATCATCGACTACAATTGTATCTTTACCACCCATTTCAGCGATCACACGTTTAATCCAAATTTGCCCTTCATTTAATACAGACGCACGTTGGTTAATACGTAAACCTACATCACGAGAACCTGTGAAACTGATGAAACGAGTACGTGGGTGATCTACTAAGTAATCCCCTACTTCAGCACCTGAACCTGGAATGTAGTTCACAACTCCTGCTGGCATACCTGCTTCTTCAAGGATTTCCATGAATTTATAAGCAATTACTGGCGTTGTAGAAGCTGGTTTTAAAAGAACAGTATTACCAGTTACAGCAGCCGCAATTGTTGTACCTGCCATGATTGCAAATGGGAAATTCCAAGGAGAGATAACAACACCAACACCTAATGGAATATAACTATATTTATTAATTTGTCCTGGATTTTCATTTAACGGATGACCATCTTTAATAGCTAGCATTTGACGACCATAGTACTCTAAGAAATCAATGCCTTCCGCAATGTCACCATCAGCTTGTGCCCATGGTTTACCAGCTTCTTTTGTTAACCAAGCACAAAGTTCGTATTTACGACGACGAACGATAGCCGCAGCTTTAAATAATACTTCAGCACGAACTACTGGATCTACCTTTTTCCAAGTATTAAAAGTAGAATCAGCCACTTGCATTGCTTTTTCAGCTAATTCTTGATTTGCTTTTGAAACAGTTCCTACTACTTCTGTTTTATTTGCAGGGTTATATGATGTAATTTTTTGTTCAGTTGTAACTCTTTCTCCACCAATAATTAACGGATAATCTTGTCCAAGTTCACTTTCCACTTTTTTCAAAGCTTCTAAATAAGCTTGGCGATTTGCTTCAATAGTAAAATCAGTTAATGGCTCAGATTTGTACGGAATCATGAAAAATCCTCCTTTATTAGTTACAATTAGAGTGCGTGATTAGCTAGAAATTCATAAGTGCAAAAAATATTTGCACTAAATTCATATTTCTATATATAATAATGCAAAAGATTATTGCGTATTTCAAGTTATAATTTTTATAAAAATCAAATTTTTTGAGGTGAATCCCATTGGATGAGAAACTTAACCAGATGATAAAATTTTATGAATCCGCTATCGAACACGTTTCTGTAGGAATTCATGCGGTAGATCAAAGCGGACATACGATTATATATAATAATAAAATGAAAGAAATTGAAGGTTTTGATATAGAAGATGTTTCGGATCGTTCCATTTTCGAATTGTTTGCTTTTCGACAAAATGAAAGTACATTACTTCGTGTTCTTCAAACTGGCATAAAAGAAATGAATGTAAAACAAACTTATTGGAATAAGGATGGGCACGAGATTACAACAATTAACGATACATACCCACTAATAGATAATGGAGAGATTATTGGCGCTATTGAATTCGCCAGGGACATTACTTCTTTAGAAAAACTTGTATACCAACCTTTAAGACGTTACGGTGAGCCGTTAACGTTCGAAATGATAACAGCCATCTCTGAACAAATGAAATCCGTTATCGAAAACGCGAAAAAAGCTTCCCATGCTAGAATTCCCGTATTACTTATTGGCGAATCTGGTACCGGTAAAGATTTAATTGCGGAAAGTATCCATTATGAATTAACCCCACCAAATGACGAATTTATCACTTTATTTAGTAGACGAACCGAGCAATCGGTCTATGAAAAATTAGAAAACTATTTAATGCATGATAAAACTTATACTTTTTTCTTTGAACGAATTGAATTTTTATCCATCCCTATGCAAAAGCAATTGCTCAGTCTATTAGATAATTTATCATCCGAAAAGCATATGTTTATCGGTAGTATCGGAGACGACCCCATCGATTTAATTAGCGACGGTCAATTATTAAAAGACCTTTATTATTATTTTGCATCTATGACCATTTATATTCCTCCTCTAAGTTCACGGAGGGAGGATATTAAACCGTTTGTCGATGACTATTTTAGTCGACATCGGGAGCGATTCGCTTCTAATATCGTAGGATTATCCCCTGACGTCATGGAACTATTCCAACAATATGATTGGCCAGGTAATTTAAAAGAACTTGAATTACTATTAGATGAAATCGCTTCTATGATTACGAACGAAAAAATAG
Organism: Ureibacillus galli; assembly: GCF_014836845.1. Classification (GTDB taxonomy): domain Bacteria; phylum Bacillota; class Bacilli; order Bacillales_A; family Planococcaceae; genus Ureibacillus; species Ureibacillus galli. The sequence goes on along the minus strand of NZ_JACSQA010000045.1, from coordinate 16,134 downwards.
TTACTTATGAAATGTTACCATTACATTTTCGTTTTAAAGTACAGCAATTGGACGATAAAACGCGAAAACCCGATTTTTTTATTGTTCATTCGAATAAAAAACTATTGCCACTTGACGATTACTTAAGGGAAGCGGAGAACTATTATTTGCAAAACGTTTTAAATATGTATGAAGGCAATATTACGAAGACAGCTAACGCCTTAGGTATGAGCAGACAAAATTTACAGTATCGCCTTAGAAAGCTAAAAAAATAAGACAGAGGGAATCCTAACTTCCCTCTGTCTTTCTTATTGTCCTGATTGTTCAATCCAATGCTGTAACTTTTCCTTTAACGATTTAAAACCATTTGCATCATTTTCATCTACCCGATCTTGTAGAGATTTTCTAGGTTGTTCCTTCTTTTTTTGAGGAGGGGCTTCTTGTAATGCACGAGTGGATAAACTTATCTTTTCTGAGTTCTCGTCAATATCCAAAATTTTAACTTGGATTGCTTCTCCTACTTTTAAAAAATCTGCAACGTCCTTTACATACCCATATGTTATTTCAGAAATATGAACGAGACCTTGTGTTTGTTCATCTAGTGCAACAAACGCCCCGTAAGGTTGAATTCCAGTTACCTTACCGGTTACTACTTCACCTACTTCGTATTTTTTTGCCATAAAGCAGTCCTACTTTCTTTATCTACGTAAATGTCATGTTAAATTATAACATATGTATAAAGAGGGAACAAAGAATCTCCCTAACTCCGGCCAATATTAATTTTTTCAAGAAAATTTTAAAAAAGGATGAACCTATTGTAAATTTCATATTTCAGACAAAATATTCTCATAATTTAGAAGAAAAAATAATTATAATATATAATACCAATTAAATTGGAAAGGAAGTGCTTTGAAGTGAAACAAAAATTTCATGAACAATTAAAATTTTTACGTGAAGAACGAAATTTAACCCTTGATGAATTATCGAAATTAACTCAAGTTGGCGTTGAAAAATTAGCACTTTATGAAAAAGGAGAACTTATTCCTTCAGTACAAACCATTTTAAAACTTTCAACAGTATTAGAAGTTCCTGCTTCAAATTTAACAGACGGCATGCAAGCATAAAAAAAAGGATTTCCTTTCAAAAATAAAGGAAGTCCTTTTTCTGTTTATACGATACATTTCGCTTCAAATTTAATCGCGATAAGTTTATAAGATATCTCGACGCATTTTTCAAAAGGTATCCATTGCTCAAAGGAATGCTCATATACCGTTTGAATTATTTTCGCTAGTTTACTAGGGTCATCAATTCCTTGAAGGGCAGCGACAACATCTGCTGCTTCAGTGTCATAGTTGTCTACACCAATATGAAATGGATCCCATTGCTTTAATAATTCAATGGCTGATTTGTTCATTAATATATTTTCCAAAGTTTTCACCCTAAATTTACTATTTACTATGCTATTATATAATACATAATTAAAAAAAGAAATGAGTGATAACTTTGTTTAATTTTGATGAGCTCTATGATCGTAAAAATACGAACAGTCTAAAGTGGGACCAATTTAAGGAACGTTTAAAACTAAATTATAATGTGGAAGATGCTTCCGACATATTACCAATGTGGGTTGCAGATATGGACTTTGCTATCCCTCAAGTAATCTCAGATGCTATTAAAGCACGACTAGACCATCCTATATTTGGATATTCCTATGTAAGTGATGAATGTAAAAAGGCAATACAAGGTTGGTTTGAGCGTCGTCACAATTGGTATATTGATACAAATTCACTTATGTTCCATCAAGGGGTTGTTCCTGCCCTTGCTTCAATTCTTGAAACTTTTACAAAGCCAGGGGATAAAATTTGTATTTCTACACCCGTTTATCCTCCATTTTTTAACATCCCAAAAGTTCAAAAGCTTGAAGTTGTTGAATGTAAGTTAGACGTGGTTGACCATACTTTTCATTATGATTTTGTTAGCCTTGAAGAGCAGTTTAAATTAGGAGTTAAAGCTTATATTCTTTGTAGTCCACATAACCCAGGTGGTGTTGTTTGGTCTAAAGAAGATTTAGAGAAACTTGTGCAACTATGTATTCAATATGATGTATTACTTATTTCAGATGAAATCCATGCAGATATTGTTTTTGATGGATATCAACACACCCCTACATTAACTGTAAAAGATGCAGATAAAGCAAAAATAATTACTTGTATCGCTCCAACGAAAACATTTAATATCGCTGGCATTCATGCAGCAATTATGGTTTGTCCGAATAAAGAATTACGTGCAAAGCTTATGAAAGATAAGGAAGCCCATGGTCGAGACGATTTAAACTTACTGGCTGCAGCAGCTGTACAAGCAGCATATGAAAAGGGCGACGAGTGGGTTGATGCAATGATTTCCTATGTGTCGAACAATATGGATTATGTGGTGGAAGAGTTAAATAAAATCGAAGGTATAAAAGTTGCAAAACCACAATCCACTTACCTAATCTGGATTGACTATCGTGAAACTGGATTAACGGAAAGTGAAATGATGCATCGCCTTCTTGAAAAAGGTAAATTAGCAATCGAACCAGGTACAAAATATAGCGAAGCAGGTAGAGGTTATTTACGAATGAACGTCGCTTGTTCTATGGAAACTGTAAAAGATGGAGTAGAACGGTTTAAAAAAGCATTAGTATAAAGTTCAAAACAAAAGGGCAACCAAACAACGGTTGCCCTTTTTCATTACTTATCTACTTTTGATTGTATATTTTGTTGTCGTTCACTTAAAATTCTTTGTTCCAATTCCTTTGTTTTTTGTTCTTGCTTTTTGGACAAACGTTTAAACCACATAAAAGCTAAAAAACATAGGATAACTAAAAATATCATTTCAATTGCGGCAGGGATGTATGAAGTTTTATCCTCTGGGAAATATAAAAATCCTAGGATAACGAATCGATCCATTTTGTTGTCACACTTCTTTCATTGTATTATTCGACTACAGTAATCGATTCAATTTTAACATCTTCAAGAGGTTTGTCGCGCATATCTTTGTCAACGTTCGCAATTTTGTCAACAACGTCCATTCCTTCAACAACATGGCCAAATACAGTATGTTTGAAATCTAACCAAGGTGTTCCACCTACGTTAGCGTATGCTTCGATTACTTCTTTTGGATAACCAGCTTGCTCCATTTGTTGGATCATATTGTTTGGTGTATGTTGCATTTGTACGATAAAGAATTGGGAACCATTTGTATTTGGACCTGCATTAGCCATTGAAAGGGCACCACGTAAGTTGAATAATTGTTCATTAAATTCATCTTCGAAAGAGTTGCCCCATATTGATTCGCCGCCCATACCTGTTCCTGTTGGGTCTCCACCTTGAATCATAAAGTCCGAAATCACTCGGTGGAAAATAATACCGTTATAGTAACCAGATTTTGCATGTCCTAAAAAGTTTTCAACTGTTTTTGGTGCATGTTCAGGGAATAATTTTATTTTAATTGAACCTAAAGTAGTATTCATCTCAACTAAAACTTCACCTGGATTTAATTCTTTCGTTAATTGTGGAAACATGGAAAGTCTCTCCTTTTACTATAAAATAGATTGAATTTGGGTATTTCTTTATATAAATTAAAAACATTTAATACCTCGTACAGTTTATCATAGAACGTTTAAATTTTCCGCTAATATACTTTTCGCCCTTTCTTCGTCTTTTGAAATTCGTTATACTTGACAAAACATCTATTTTAAGAAACATATGATGAAGAATAGTTAGAAAGAAAGTGAACGATATGTCGAATCGAAAACATAATTTTATCATTATTTTAATTTCCAATTTCATCGTTGCAGGATCTATGACAATGATTATGCCCTTTTTATCTCTCTATATAAACACCTTTGGAGATTTTTCAGAGAGTTATGTGCAAAAATGGGCTGGGTTAATATTTGGTGCAACTTTTATAACCGCCTTTATTATGTCTCCAATTTGGGGACGTATTGCGGATAAGTACGGTTATAAACCGATAATGATTATGAACTGCTTTGGTATTGCCCTTAGCATCTTTTTAATGGGTTACGTTACGAACGTAATTCAATTTTTTATTTTACGAATTATTATGGGATTAGTTACCGGATTTATCCCTACTTCCACCGCCTTCATTAGTAAACATACACCGAAAAATATTGCTGGCAAAACCCTAGGTACACTACAAATTGGTAGCGTTGGCGGTTCTTTATTTGGACCGGTAATCGGTGGTACTTTAGCGGATGCAGTTGGCTTTAATTATACGTTTATTTTCACTTCCATCGCCATTACGATTGCTGCCATTATAATCATTTTTGGCATTCATGAGCCTGAAATTATTCGAAAAGAAAAAAGCAACCTTTATTCAAGAAAGAATATTCTATGGGCGATTTTCCACCATCCACTTATATTAAGCATTATGTTCGTAACAGCTTTAATTCAAATAGGAAATTTTAGTATCCAACCATTATTGTCTCTATACGTTTCCCATTTAACCACATCCGAACAAGTAGCTCTTTTATCTGGTATTACATTTAGTGCTGCAGGTGTCGGAAATATTTTAATCGGACGTTTTTTCGGTCGGTTAGGTGATTCAATTGGTTATGAAAAGGTATTGAAAGTACTGCTATTAGTGAGTGTACTTTGTATTGTTCCACAAGCTTTTGTAACATCCCTTTGGCAATTAATTGTACTGAGATTTTTGCTAGGAATCTTCTCCGGTGGTCTTATTCCAATTACAACGGCAATCATTCGCCGAGAATCACCAATTGCAGTGCAAGGAGAAATTATGGGCTACAACCAAAGCTTCCGATTTTTAGGAAATGTCATTGGTCCGGTATTAGGCGGTTTTATAAGCGGACTAGCTACCATCTCCACTGTGTTTTATTCTACTGGCTTTCTATTTTTCATAGCTGCTTTAGTCGTCATTTTTATACAAAGATATCCAAAAAAATATTTAGAAGATTTACTAAAAAGCCACGTATAGTTTCGATCATTTCGGAGGGGAATCTACTAGAATCCCCTCCTTTTCTTTTTGAATATATGATATTCTTCTGTTAGGAAATATTTGGGGAGGACGAATTATATGAAACAAGTAGTTGGCTATATCATTACATTTTGTTGTTTCTCTCTTCTTTTACTACTTGTGAACGAAATAACAGATGAAATATCAGTAGCCCAAACCCATCAGGAGCAAATCGAAAGCCAAATTAAGCTCCCTACCATTGAAAAGCAATTACCAGTAACAATGGTTGACCGAAATGGATTAGTTTTTAATGAGGAATACACTGAGTGGAGACAACCTATTCCATTAAAGGAAGTACCCGAAATCATTAAACAAATCTATTTATTAAGTGAGGATAAAGAGTTTTATAACCATGTTGGATTCAATTTAGGAGCCATTACAAGAGCAGTTGTGGTCAATTCCTCCCAAGACTCCATGGAACAAGGTGGTAGTACAATAACGCAACAGCTAGTGCGATTGCGTTACTTATCAGAGGAAAAAACCTATTCTCGCAAAATTACTGAGCTTTTTTATGCCTATGAGCTCGAACAGCAATATGATAAAGATGAAATTTTCGAAATGTATTTAAATGAGATGTTTTTTGGTAACCAAGTATATGGCATTGGCGCAGCGAGTAGTTATTATTTTCAAAAGCCTTTAGCAGAACTCTCTATCGCTGAAATGGCGTTTATCGCGGCGATTCCAAACAACCCTTCTTTATATAATCCATTGAACCATTTTGAAAATACAAAAAAGCGGCAAGAACGATTGCTTGATATTTTAGCCAGCAATCATGTGATTTCTAAGGAAGAGGCTACTACATATAAACAAGAAAAAATTGTTTTAAATAAGAAGGAAAAAATTCAAAAAAACCCTGCCTATAGTACGTATGTTTTAGCTGAATTAAAAAGTTTGATTTCAACGAATGAAGGCTTTGATCAATTGCTTGCTGAGGCTAAAACTGAAGATGAAAAGGCAAAAATTAACGAGCAAATTGACGAAAAACTAAATCAATTGCTTCAATCGGGGATTGTCATTCATACAGCTCTCGATTCGAAAAAGCAATTACAAGATGAACGAGCTATTAATAAAATTTTAGGAAATGGTAGCTTACAAGGAAGCGCAGTAGTTATAGACAACCAAACGAGGGAAATTGTTAGTCTTTATGCAGGAAAAGATTATAAAAAATTTGATTTCCATCGGGCCTATCAAGGAGTCCGCCAACCTGGTTCCTCCATTAAACCATTAGTCGTTTATGCACCTCTTTTTGAAACAACGAACTATACACCAAATTCCATCGTTAGCGGTGGAAAATATTGTGTTGGGGATTTTTGTCCTGAAAACTATGATGGGAAGTTACATGGGAACGTTTCGATTTCAACTGCCTTTAAATATAGTTATAATACATCCGCGCTACAACTGTTAGATACAATTGGTTTAAATACAGCCTTTCAATATATTGAAAAGTTTCACTTTGAATCGCTCGTACCAGAAGATAAATCCTATGCTGCGGGATTAGGTGGGTTATCTTATGGAGTAACAACTCTTGAAATGGCAGATGCATATACAAGTTTTATCGATGGCACGTATGCAAAAGCGAGAAGTATACGCCAAGTGAGCGATTTAGAGGGGAATGTTCTTTATAGTTGGCCTACTGAAAGAGAAACGATTTGGTCAAACAAAACCGTCACTTATATTCGTTCTTTATTAAAGGATGTTGTAACAAGTGGGACTGGAAAAGGAATCACATCCAATTCTTCTTACATCGGCGCCAAAACCGGCACAACAAATGACTATAAAGACTTTTGGTTAGCAGGATTAACAGATCGATATACAACAGCTGTTTGGATTGGTTACGATAATCCAAAATCCATGCAATCATTACAAGACGATAAAATCCATTTCAAAATTTTTAATACGATTATGAATTAAAAAAAGAGGGACCTAACGTTTTGGTCCCTCCTTTTTCATTAAAAAGGTAAACTTGCTAGTAAGCCATTATATAATTTTAATCCAACATATAAAATAAGAGTTAGTAAAATCGTCCAAATAATAATTTCAAAGATGATGAGACCAATTGTACCTGACAAAGTAAGAAATTGACTCATTTTATAAATATTAAAAATAAAATAGCTTAAAATTGTTAACGTAAATAAAATAAGCAATATCGTAAACGATTGTACCCCTAAAACTGTAGAAAGGGCACCAAAGAAGAAAATAACATAGCCCCCTCTTGCGACACTGATCATTTCTCCATTGCTATTTTTTGAAAAAAGAAGCATTCCTACTTCGTGGATCGTTTCACCAATTAGTTTTAATGCGGAAAAGAGCATAAAAAAACATAAGGTAAATGCAATTAATAGGAAAATACGCAATTCAAAATCCGTTAAAAATTCACGCATTCCTGCATATACACCAATAGATTCTAACAAGTCGATTGATTGTCCTACCATGTAAATGCCAAAGGTTAAACTAAAAAGAATAATAGAAAACAGTGGTAAATATCCGTATATGTATGGGTTCTTCATTTTTATATCCTCGATCCTTTAATCTATTCTATATATTATCGAAAATTACTGAATATTATCAAGTACATGTTTCATGAGCGTGATGAAATCTTTACTTTTAGATGTTACAATATTAATAATTCGTGAATTACTTATATTTTTCAAGTTTTATTTTTTGAAAGGAGGATTATTTTGTTTCAAGTATTTTGTATTTTTATACCGATACTAGCCGCCCTTTTTATGCCTTTCTTTTTTAAGAAAGTACGTTCCATACATACTGGTTGGTTTGTCTTAATTGTTCCTGTTTTTTTAGTAACCTTTTATGCAACCTATGTTCCAATTATCGTTGATGGTGACTCGGTTATATCCGAACTCGATTGGATACCATCCCTTGGAATTTCCTTTGTATCTTATCTAGATGGGTTAAGTCTATTATTTTCAATCCTTATTTCAGGAATTGGCGCCCTTGTCGTATTGTATTCGATTTTTTATTTAAATCGTACAAAAGAGCAGTTACATAATTTTTATATTTATTTACTAATGTTTATGTCTGCCATGTTAGGAGTCGTTCAATCAGATAATACCATTACCCTTTATTTATTCTGGGAGTTAACTTCGATTTCTTCCTTTTTATTAATCGGCTATTGGTACAATCGAGATAAGTCAAGATTTGGTGCTTTAAAATCCATGATGATAACGGTTGCAGGCGGCATGCTAATGCTTGGTGGATTTGTTTTACTTTCCATCATGGGCGATACATTTTCGATTCGAGAATTAATTAGCCAAGCACCAGAGTTAGCAACGAACGACCTTTTCTTAGTTGCACTTGTATTGATCTTACTCGGGGCATTTACGAAATCTGCCCAATTTCCATTTTATATTTGGTTGCCAGACGCGATGGAAGCGCCAACACCAGTTAGTGCTTACTTACACTCTGCTACAATGGTTAAAGCGGGGATTTATCTTGTCGCGAGATTTACACCAATATTCGCCCAATCCGAAGTATGGATTTGGTTAGTGGCTGGAATTGGATTACTCACTTTGTTCTGGGGTTCTTTCTTTGCGGTGAAACAAACCGACTTAAAGGGAATTCTTGCTTTCTCAACAGTTAGTCAGCTTGGACTTATTATGTCCCTTTTAGGTGTAGGGGCCATTAGTTATCATGTGAATGGTGCTGAAGATACTGTATTTAAATATGCAGCCTTTGCAGCAATTTTCCATTTAATTAACCATGCTACATTTAAAGGTAGTTTGTTCATGATTGCTGGAATTGTGGATCATGAAACAGGTACACGGGATATCCGAAAACTTGGTGGATTAATGGGCTTAATGCCGATTAGTTTCACCATTGCACTCATCGGAAGCTTCTCAATGGCCGGTTTGCCACCTTTCAACGGCTTCTTGAGTAAAGAAATGTTCTTTAAAGCTATATTATCAATCACTCAGTTTGATTTGTTTAATTTCTCAACATGGAGCATATTGTTCCCTATTATTGCTTGGATCGCAAGTGTATTCACTTTTATTTATAGTTTCTATTTTGTCTTTAGAACCTTTACAGGAAAACTGAAAGTCGATCAATTGCCTAAGAAACCTCATGAGGCACCAATGGGTATGTTAATATCTCCACTTATTCTAGCGGCATTAGTGATTACGATATTCTTTATTCCAAATTTAGTAGCGGATACATTTGTAAAACCAGCCGTTATGGCAATTCAACCATATTTATATAGCAGCCCTGAGGAAGTTAATATCCATATAACTGCTTGGCACGGAATTCATTCACCAGAATTATGGATGACGGTTGGTGTCATAATCCTTGGATTATTAATGTTCTTATGCCTTTCCAAATGGCAAAAAATGTACAATGCATTCCCTGCTAAATTAACGCTAAATCATTTATACGATTTTATTATTTATGATTTATGTGACCAGTGGATTGGCCGTTTCTCCGCTTTATATATGACTGGATCCATTCGTCGATATTTAAGCTTTATGCTAAGCAGTATGGCTATTATCGTCATTGGGACTTTATTTATCAAAGATGGCTTTAAAATATCTTTTGAAGAAGCATCGACGATTCATGTGTACCAAATTATTTTAATTATTGTTTTAGTAATAGGTACAATTACAACGGTTTTCGCCAAATCAAGGATTACTTCCATCGTTGCATTAGGAGCGGTTGGATATACAGTTTCTTTATTCTTTGTTGTGTTTAATGCGCCAGATTTAGCCTTAACACAACTCGTTATTGAAACAATTTCTGTCGCATTATTCCTTTTGGCGTTCTACCACTTACCGAAATTAAAAAAAGAAGAAGAAAGAACTCGGTTTAGATTTAGTAGAGCATTTGTATCAGTTGCAGTGGGTGCCATGGTAACGCTTGTCGCCTTATCAGCCCATTCACAAAAGTTCATCCCATCCATCGCTGAATACTATAAAGAGACTGTATATTCGCTTGCAGGCGGTGGAAATATTGTAAACGTTATTTTAGTAGACTATCGTGGATTCGATACATTATTCGAAATTACCGTTCTAGGTATTGCCGGTATGGCAATTTATGGAATGATTAAATTGAGATTGAGCAGAAAGGAGAAAAACTATGAAAACAAATGATGTCATTATGCAGTTTACTGCGAAAATCGTCTTTTTCATTATTTTCTTCTACGCTGTTCATATATTCTTCGCTGGACATTATACACCTGGTGGGGGGTTTGTAGGAGGATTAGTAACAGCAAGTGCGATTGTTCTACTAATTATTGCCTTTGACTTAAAGACGGTTCAATCGATTTTACCGATTAATTATATTTATTTAGTTGCTTGTGGATTAATCATTTCGTTAGGCACAGCTGCCTTCTCCATGTTTGTTGATAAACCATTTTTCACACATTTCTTTGATTATTTTAATTTGCCTATATTAGGGAAAACTTCTCTTCATACAGCAGCATTGTTTGATTTAGGAGTATATTTGGTTGTTGTTGGTGTGACGATGACCATTATTCAAACGATTGGGGAGGATGAATAATGGAAATAGTGATGGCTTTTGTATGCGGCTTCCTATTTATGGCCGCCATTTACTTAATACTATCTAAAAGTCTTCTACGCATTATTATTGGAACAGGTTTACTTAGTCATGGTGCACATTTACTAATTTTAACTATGGGTAGTTTTAAAGGGAGTGCACCGCCTGTATTAAGTGATGGGGTAACGGATTATGTTGATCCGCTTCCACAAGCGTTAATTTTAACAGCGATTGTTATTAGCTTTGGCGTAACAGCATTCTTTTTAGTTCTTGCTTATCGTGCATATCAAGAAATTAAAACGGATGACATGACGTTAATGAAAGGAAGTGAAGACAATGAATAACTTTCTTTTATTACCAATTATCATTCCCTTTTTCTTCGGTATGTTATTAATGTTTGGTCAAAAGAAAATAGCTTATCAACGAATTACAACTTTATTAGGACTTGTTATTTCCATCCTTTGTGCATTCGGTTTAGTCGCCAATGTGTATGAAAATGGTCCACAAATTGTTACTCTTGGTAATTGGCCAGCACCTTTCGGAATTACAATGGTATCCGATATGGTTTCTGCCTTACTCGTACTAACAACGTTAATTTTAACTTTCTTTATCGTCTGGTATGGGTTTGAATCTATTAAAAAGGAACGCGAACAATTTTTCTATTACCCAGCTGTCATGTTTATCATAGTGGGTGTCAATGGTGCTTTTACAACAGGGGATATTTTCAACCTCTTTGTATTTTTTGAAGTGTTATTAATGGCTTCCTATCTCTTAATCGTCCTAGGTGGAGAAAAGGCACAGTTGCGAGAATCGATTAAATACATACTAGTGAATGTCATTTCATCTGCATTCTTTGTTATAACCGTTGCTTTTCTTTATTCAGTAGTAGGGACGCTTAATATGGCGGATATTTCCCAGAAAATCACTGAAATTAATCAGCCAGGAATTTTAACCGTCATCGCTATACTATTTTTATTAGTATTCGGTATGAAAGCAGCGATTTTCCCACTTTACTTTTGGTTACCTGGAGCATATTCTGCACCGCCAGTTCCTGTGTTGGCTTTATTTGGTGCATTGCTTACAAAAGTCGGTGTATATGCTATTACCCGTACATATACGTTATTTTTCACACAAGAAGTTGCTTTCACCCATGAATTACTATTAATACTGTCGATTCTGACAATCGTTGCTGGGTGTATTGGTGCCCTTGCCCACTTCGATGTGAAACAAATTATCATATATAACATTGTAATTGCTGTTGGGGTCATTTTATTTGGTGTAGCACAAATGAATGAAGCTGGTTTAGAAGGAGCTATGTTCTATTTAATCCATGACATGGTTATTAAAGCAGCTTTATTTATGCTCATTGGTATCGTCATTTATGTAACGGGTACAACTAATTTGCGAAAAATGGGTGGACTTATGAAGACATACCCAGCATTAGGATGGTTTTACTTAATTGCAGCCCTAGGGTTAGCTGGTGTTCCTCCTTTAAGTGGCTTTATTGGAAAATTACTTATCGTCCAAGGTGGATTTGAGGCGGGGAATATATGGACTAGCGTTTTCATCTTAGCTTCTAGTATTGTTGTTCTCTTATCTGTTATGCGTATTTTCATTTATGCCTTCTGGGGAGAACAAGGACAACTTGCCACTAATGTTGAGAAAAAGAAATATAACCGGCTATTTTTCCCTACCATGTTGCTAGTGGTCGTTTCCATTTTCTACGGGATTGGTACAGAATGGTTAACTCCATTTATTAAACAAGCAGCAAATGTTTTAATGGACCCTTCCATTTATATTGATGCGGTTATGAAAGGAGGAGAATAAATGTCCTTTCAAATTTTACTAAATTTATTTTTAGCTTTTTTATGGATGTTTTTATCCTCTAACTATTCATTATCACGGTTTATCATTGGTTATTTATTAGGCCTATTAGTGATTATTGCATTGCGAAAATTCTTTAAAACTAGACTATATATAGATCGAGTGTGGGCCGTTATTAAATTGATTGTTTTATTTATTAAAGAATTAATTTTAGCGAATGTTTCCGTATTAACACTTGTAATTAAACCGAAGCTCGATATAAAACCAGCAATTTTTAAGTACGATACACAGCTAACGGAAGATTGGGAGATTACTCTATTATCAAGTTTAATCACTTTAACTCCAGGAACTGTGGTTGTCCATGTATCCGATGATGCTAAATCATTGTTTATCCATGTGATAGATAGTAATGATATAGATGAAACGATTGATTCTATTAAATATTCTTTTGAAAAAGCTATTTTGGAGGTGAGCCGTTCATGACATACTTTTTTTGGGGAGCAACGATCGTCGTCGTTTTATCCATCGTCGCCCTTCTCTATCGTCTTGTAAAAGGCCCAAATCCATCTGACCGAGTTGTCGCATTGGATGCTATAGGTGTGGCACTTATTTGTTTAGTTGGACTCTTTTCCGTCGTATTCGATACAAGTTTCTTTTTAGAGATAATATTATTATTGGCGATATTATCTTTCATCGGAACGATTGCCTTCTCTAAATTTATAGAGAAAGGAGATATTATTACCCGTGACAATTCTCGCTAATAGTTTAATCATCTTCTTTATAGTAGCAGGTCTAGTATTTATCGTTGTATCAGCTATCGGTTTATTTCGCTTGCCAGACCTTTACACACGAACACACGCAGCGTCTAAAAGTTCGACCCTCGGTGTTATGTGTATTTTAATCGGTGTATTTTTACACTTTTGGTTAATTAAAGATCATTTCAATCCGTCCATCCTGTTAGGTGTGTTATTCCTTTTTATAACAGGCCCTGTTGGAGGACATATTATGAGTCGCTCTTCGTACATTGCCGGTATCAAGCCGTGGTCTGGAACAGTGAGAGATGACTTAAAAGATGAAATTGAACGAATGAAAAAAGAACAAAATATAAAGTAATTATCTTATTAAAAGAAAAAGAAGCGCGGTAATATCGCGCTTCTTTTTTAATATCCTCTATAAGGTCTGCGTCTATGTGGGTAAGGATATGGGAAAAATGGATAAGGTGGATAAGGATAATAAGGCCTACCAAAATAAGGATATCTCCCAGGATAGATAACATTACCTAATAATCCACCTAAAAAACCACCTAGAAAAGGATAACCAAATTGATTAAATCCACCATAGCCACCATAAAAATTTGTCACGACTTTCTACCTCCTTCTCTTTAGTAACATATGTTAAAAAAGAGAGGGTACCTAAGGGATATGCCCATTCGCAATTAGTTGTTTTGTTCGCCTAATCTTTCAACAAAGGTTGCTAATGTTCTAACCATTACACCAGTTCCGCCTTTTGGCCCTAAATCATATGATGAAGAAGCATCAGATGTACCAGCAATATCTAAATGAATCCAAGGCGTATCCCCTACAAATTCTCCTACAAATCCACCACCAAAAATCATATGACCATCACTACCAGGTGAATTATTTAAATCTGCAATATCCGATTTACGGATACGCTTTTTATCTCTCTCTGTAAGTGGCATTCCCCATACAAATTCGCCAGTTTCAATACTTGCCTCGATAAAAGCATCGAAGAATTCTTCGTTATTTGTTAAAGAACCTGTTTTATCATAACCTAATGCTGTAATAACACCACCTGTTAATGTCGCAACATCAATCAAAGAAGTGGCACCTTGTTGCTTCGCATAAGTCACTGCATCAGCTAACACTAGACGTCCTTCAGCATCTGTATTTAATACTTCTACAGTTTTCCCACTATAAGTTGTAATGACGTCATCTGGTTTAAATGCTTCACCTGAAATCATATTGTCGGTAGAACCGATCACAGCAACGACATTTTTGTTTGGACGGGATTCACCGATAATTTTCATTGCACCTAAAACGGCTGCTGCTCCTCCCATATCACCTTTCATACCAACCATACCTGTTTTCGTCTTAATGGAATAGCCGCCAGTATCGTACGTTACTCCTTTACCGACTAAACCTATCGCATCCTCCCATTTTTCAGTTGCTTGATATTTAATCGTAATAAGGCGTGGTTCCTCTACAGAGCCTTTATTAACACTTAGAATACCGCCCATCCCTAATTCTTCTAATTCTTTCTTCGTTAAAATTTCAATTTCAAAATCATATTGTTTCGCTAATTTTTCTGCATAATTCGCTAGTTCTGTTGCCGTTAATAAGTTTGGAGGTAAATTCACTAAATTACGTGCTTCATTTACAGCTTCCGCATAAATTTTACCTACTTCGAAACTTGCAGCAATTTCATCGATATCTGCCTTTGTCACAAAATGAACCGCATCCATATAAACATCTACTTCATTTGACGATGTTTTATAGTGAGGAACTTGATAGAATCCTAGACCAGTTCCTTCAGCAAAAAGATACGCAATCGTTTGCTCGTCAATCGGGCTTGCAGTAAAAGATTCTAACCAAATTGTATATTCACTCGCCTTTAAAGATTTCAACTCTTTCCCTACTAAACCAAACGTTTCTCTTAATTCGTTTTCTGTTAAAGTTTTTGTATCACCTAAACCAACGAATAAAACCCGTTTAATATGTTCATTTTGTCCTATGTAAGGAATTTTTGTCATTTTCTTTCGATCAGTTTGAATATCGCCTGAGCGAATCCAATCTTCAACGTTTTCACCATAGAATGATACAAAATCACTCCATCCTTCAATATGGTCACAATTTTTTTGAACTCCTACGATTAATAATTCGGTCGTTACTTGTTCAAAAGTCTTTGGTTCTTTAACAATTTTCATTTGAAATCCCCCTTTATTTATAATTTTATTATAGTAAAGAGTTATCTATTTATCGAATATTTCGAATTACGAATTGATTATAAATTATTTGCGATCATTCGGTTATGCTATACTTGAAACAAAAAAGAAAGGTAGGGAATGTTTGTTTTGGGATTACTTCACAATACCCCTTTACTTTTATCTGTTTTTTCCATTTTATTTGCCCAATTCATAAAAGTACCAATCCATTTTGCTTTCACTAAAAAACTAGATTGGTCATTAATGACTTCAACGGGTGGTATGCCTAGCTCCCATTCTGCTGCAGTAACGAGTTTAGCAACAGCAGTCGGATTTGAAACAGGTCTTGATTCTCCTACCTTTGCAGTAGCTGCGATGTTTGCTGGAATCGTCATGTATGATGCCAGCGGTGTACGTTATCAAGCTGGGCAACATGCAGCGATTATTAACCGTATGCGAAATGAATTAGCCGTTTTTTTCCGTGAAATTAAACATTGGCCGGAAAAAGATGAAAATGAAAAAATTCAGGAATTAAAAACATTACTTGGCCATAAACCGAGCGAAGTCTTTTCTGGAGCTATAACAGGAATTTTCATTTCGGTCATTTTTTATACACTCATTCTTTAATGGATCTGAACGAGTAAAAACGTATTCGATAGTTCCGATGCTTACTAGTTAATAGAGCACAACCCCATTCAATATGCTTATTTTCATGTAGATAAACTTTAGGAAAACGTAAAGAAAAAAAGACTGGCTCATATGGAGCCAGTCTCAGACTGTAGACAAACTCGAAATTTCGAGTTTGCCTACAGTCTTTTTTCTTTTAAAATAAAAGTAATAGTTTCTGA
>NZ_JACSQA010000044.1 GCF_014836845.1 Ureibacillus galli | reverse complement strand
AGAAAGGTGAATTTGAGTTTCATCAAATTCACCTTTCTCACTATTTGAAGCTAGTTATGTCCCAGCCTCTTTTTAATGGTTAAAAATAATATGTTTTATGAATATCAATTACTTATGGCTATGTTCGTATTTCTTGTAAATCGAGTTGGTTTACTTTTCATGTTATACTATTGGCATTGTAATGGAGGATAGGGTGAATATGGCAAATAATTTTGGCATGAAAGGATATATGAAAGGAGCGTTACTTTTAACAATTGCAGCGTTAATTGTTAAAGCATTAAGTGCAGTTTATCGTGTCCCCTTTCAAAATTTAGTTGGAGATCAAGGATTTTATATATACCAACAAATTTATCCATTTATATCTTTCTTTGTTGTTTGGGCATCAGGTGGTTTTGCCGTTGCTATTTCTAAAATGTTAGCAGACGCTGAATCAAGTATTCATCCTGTTGAAAGAAAAAGAATTATCTCGCGAACAATCTTTTATTATTTAACCATGTTGTCTATCGTTTTCTTTTGTCTTTTATTTTTCGGAGCGAATTTTTTATCGGAAATGATGGGTGATAAGCAGCTTGCTCCCCTTCTTAGAACTGGTTCCTTTGTCACACTCTTTATGCCTGTATTGGCTTTAATGAAGGGACGTTTTCAATCCCAAGGAGAGATGGTGCCAGTTGCTTATGCGCAAGTGTTTGAACAATTTGTTCGAGTTGCAGTTATATTAATCGGGGCAACGATTATTATGCATACGAATAAATCATTATATGCGGCAGGAAACGCGGCAGTTTTTGGAACGGTTATTGGTGAAATAGCAGGAATTATTTTATTGCTTTATTACAGTAAAAAATTACATATTATTCCCCGAAAAATAGAAAATAAAGGGAGTACGTGGCCAATACTAAAAGAAGTAACGGTATTAAGTTTAAGTGTAAGCATGAGTAGTTTACTGCTACTTTGTTTTCAATTAATTGATTCTTTTACTGTTTTTTCAATATTGCTTCATAATGGAATGGATCATATAAAGGCGATGGAAATGAAGGGAATTTACGATCGCGGACAGCCGCTTGTACAGCTTGGAATCACTATTGCATCGTCCCTATCTCTTGCCATTGTCCCTTTAGTGGCACTACAGTCAAAGAAAAAGGGTGGTCGAGGTTCTACGCCATTTATCCAGTTAACTTACCGCGCCTCCATTTTACTTGGAGTTGCAGCATCTATCGGATTAGTAATTGTTATGCCATATGTAAATCAAATGTTGTTTGAAACAAATGCTTTATCAAATGTATTAATGATATATGTCTTACAAATCGTCCCATTATCGGTCATTTTAACTTTAACTGCAATATTACAAGGAATGAATAAGTTGAAAATTCCTGCACTAATATTAATCGGTGCAATACTCCTTAAGTATTTAGGTAATCTTTATTTTATCCCTAAATGGGATGTGTTAGGAGCAGCGGTAGCAAGTAATATAGCATTATTTTTAAGTGCTGGATTACTGATGATTTATTTAAAACGATTAGTCCATAGTAAGCTAGCTACTAAAGAGTTCTACATAAAGTTAAGTATAGCAAGCGGCAGCATGATATTAGTTGTCGTTATGGTAGACCAATTATTCCAGATATTTTTCCATGTTGCTACAAGTAGAGTTGTAGCAATAGCTATAGGAGGGTGCTTAATTTTTATCGGAGCATTTGTTTATTTGACGATAGTCGCAAAGACAAAAATGCTAGCGGTAAAAGAATGGTTTTTATTACCCTTCGGAAGAAAAATGGCTCGTTATCAGTTATTGTTAAATAAAAAGAAGTAGGTGAAAAGATGCATCCATTAACTATTATTGGCCTTGGTGCAGCTGAACTTGATCAGCTGCAAATAGGTGTTTATAAAAAATTAAAAGCAGTTGAAAAGATTTATGTTCGTACAATGGACCATCCTGTTATTCAAGAATTGCAAGAAGAGGGAATGACGTTCATTAGTTTTGATGATGTTTATGAAAAACATGATACATTCCAACCGGTTTATGAAGAAATTACGGAACGATTAATCCATGCGGTTAGCCATGAACCTATCATGTATGCAGTACCTGGACATCCATTAGTGGCAGAACAAACCGTGCAATTGTTAATTGAAGCGGAGAGCGAAGGGAAAGTTCAGTTAACCATAGAAGGCGGACAAAGCTTCCTAGACCCGATTTTTGGTGCCTTAAGAATTGATCCAATTGATGGATTTCAATTATTAGATGGGACGAGCTTTTCAATTCACGATGTCAACATGCGCGGACATGTGTTAATTGCTCAAGTCTATGATTCCTTTAGTGCATCTGAAGTGAAACTAACCCTTATGGAAAAATATCGTGACGATTATCCTGTAACAATTGTAACGGCAGCAGGTTCTTCTTTAGAAAGTTTAACAACGGTTCCGTTATATGAGTTGGATCAAGCAGTCGAAATAAATAATTTAACGACGATTTATGTACCACCGGTTGAAAATGATTTAGACGCGCTACGCGATTGGACTACATTCAGACGCATTATTGCTACGTTACGTGGTCCAGACGGTTGTCCTTGGGATCAAAAACAAACTCATGAAAGCTTAAAAAAATATTTGTTAGAAGAAGCTCATGAGTTTTTAGCTGCAATTGATGAAGAGGACGATTTTGGAATGGTAGAAGAGCTTGGAGACGTATTGCTACAAGTGTTTTTACATGCTCAAATCGGCGAAGATAATGGCTACTTTAATTTAGAGGAAGTACTGGCATCGATTAGTGAGAAAATGATTCGTAGACATCCCCATGTGTTTGGTGAAGTCAATGTTGAGAATGCAGATGAAGTGGTAGCTAACTGGGATGCCATTAAAAAGCAAGAAAAGGGAGAACAATTTGGTTCGTTATTAAAGGGCGAATATCGTCCAACATCTTCTCTACAAACTTCTTTTAATTATCAAAAGAAAGCTGCCTCAGTCGGTTTTGATTGGCCAAATGCAGAAGGTGCTTGGGAGAAATTTTGGGAAGAATGGAAAGAGTTCAAGGAGGAAGTTGAAAAAGGTGCGCCTAAATCACGTTTAGATGAATTTGGGGATGTGCTCTTTACCCTTGTGAATATTGCCCGTTTTTACAAAATCTCTCCAGAAGAAGCCATGATTCATGCGAACGAAAAATTTCTTCGTAGATTTCAATATGTAGAACAAAAGGTAATAGAGAGTGGTAAATCCTTTGAAGATTTTACATTACAACAACTAGATGAATTTTGGAATGAAGCAAAAACTTTAGAAAAAAAGGAGAAGTAGTCAATGCGAATAGATAAATTTTTAAAAGTATCTCGGTTAATTAAAAGACGTACTTTAGCAAAAGAAGTAGCTGATCAAGGAAGAATTACAATCAATGGTAAAGTTGCAAAGGCAGGAAGCGCAGTAAAAATTGGTGATGAATTATCAATTCGCTTTGGTCAAAAAGTTGTAACTGCCCGTGTAGAAGATTTGCGGGAAAATGTGCGTAAAGAAGATGCCCAAAACATGTTCACAATTCTTAAAGAAGAAAAACTTGATAAAATTGAACCTCAATTTATTGATGATGAAGAATAGATAATCTTCTTATTTGATGACATTATCTGTAAGAGAAAAAATAGTAAATTTCTAGAGCATGACAAAATTTATTGTCATGCTTCTTTTCTTTTTAGCATAAAGTGAACAGAACAAACACAACAACAATAAAAGGAGGAACGATATGACACTACATCAAGAAAGTAATCGTTACACAATGACATCTGGGGACCATCTTGTGACAGTGCGAAATCGAAAAAGAATGGACATGACTTCAGTTAAGGAAATTGAACGTTTTGACCAAGAGGAGTTTTATATTAGAACAGCACAAGGCCACTTACTAATTCGTGGCGAGGAATTACGAATTGTCCATTTAGACGTCGATAAAGGTTTACTGACTTTGGAAGGAAACGTAAAATTACTACAATATGATGATGAAGAAAATGGTTTATCTAAAGGCTTCCTCCATAAATTATTTGGATGACCATTAATGAACAAGTTGTTAGCATATTAATAATGGTATTTAGTGGCTTACTTGTAGGTGCCATAATAGATTTCACACGTTATACACTAAGCGCCTTAAGCCCAAAGTCTATTATAAGAAAAATGGGGTATGGAGTAGAGCTAATTGTATGGGCACTATTAGGTGCCCTAACATTTTATATTTTATTTTTAATTAAGGGTGGAGAGTGGCGGTTAGTCGACCCACTAGCACAATTACTAGGAATTTTCCTTTACGAATCTATATTTCAAAGACCTTTCCGTTTTGTTGGACGAGTTTTAATTATTCTTACTATTAAGCCAATTGTTGCTATTATTCGATTCATTTATTCGATTATTTCAGGCTTCATTAAATTAATCATTCGTATTATCTTATTTATCTTAAAACCGTTTTACAAATTGTATAATAAATTCCTTGAAAAACATTTACGAAAATTTTATACAAAAATTAGAAGGACTATCTTTAAAAAAAGTTGAATTATAAGTATAATATAGAGTACAGAAATTTGAGGAGGTGACGGATATGGTAAAGCGTAATAATCGACAACAAAAAAATGTTCGAACGCTTGAAAATGACTATGTCCGATCATCAGATAGTAAAGCTCAATATAAAAAAAGACAAAAAATTCTTTTTCGAAGAAGAATATTTGTATTTGGTTTACTTGCTACGGTAACATTAGTGTTATTAGTTAGTTCTTATATTACACAAAATAACCGTTTAGAAGAAAAGCAAAAGCAGAAGGACGAAATCGTTGCTAAGCTTGATTCCGTAAAAGAACAGCAGGATACGCTTAAATTACAAATTGCGAAATTAGAAGATGATGAATATATTGCGAAATTAGCACGTAAAGAGTACTTTTTATCTGATGATGGTGAAATTATTTTTACTATCCCAGATGAGGACGAAAGTGACAATGAAAAGGCTAAAGAGAATGACAAATAATGGTTACTTATGTATAGCTTTTCTGCTTTTAGTAAACAATAAAAGTGTTTTTGGTTCGATAGAAAAAGAGTTGTCTTGTTGACACTCTTTTTTTGTTGGCTATAATAAAAGAGAAACGTGAATTGATTTTTGCACGTAACACTAAATTTGATTTCGGGCTAAATAGCCGCTTAAATTTTAAGGAGGAGCATTTTTTTTATGTCAATTGAAGTAGGCAGCAAAGTACAAGGTAAAGTAACAGGAATCACAAATTTTGGAGCATTCGTTGAGCTGCCAGATGGCAAAACAGGCCTAGTTCACATTAGTGAAGTTGCTGATAACTATGTGAAAGATATCAACGAGCATCTTAAAGTTGGGGATGTTGTTGAAGTTAAAGTGATGAATGTTGAAGCGGATGGTAAAATTGGTTTATCAATCCGAAAAGCGAAGCCTCAAGCTGAAAAACCTGAACGTCCAAGTCGTCCACGACGCGATAATCGCTCGAACGATCGTCAAGGTCCATCAAAAGAAAGCTTCGAGCAAAAAATGGCACGATTTTTAAAAGATAGTGACGAGCGTCTTGCAACATTAAAACGTGCAACTGAATCAAAACGCGGTGGCCGTGGAGCTAGAAGAGGGTAGTTTGCTGTCTGTTTTAATCGTAGAAAAAGTGTAATATAGATTGAAGACTATTAGTGATCAGAACATCACTAATAGTCTTTTTTAATTTGTACCCTTATATACAACACGTTATACGATAGGTGCTCTCCATTTATCTACTTTTTTCGTCTAATAAAGATTTAATTAATGCAAAAATCCCAATAGTGCAAAGGATTAAGCCGCATAACAGCATAATTAGCTGAAGGATAGCGTGTACTTTTAGAATGGTACCTAAAACGACTAAAATCGAGCCGGTTGAACATAAAAGAGCAAGTACCCAAAATTTTTTAAGCATGAAAAATTGCCTCCAAAAAATCAATCAATCTTTTCCCTATAGCTAGTTTACCCTTCTAAATCATTGAAATAAAGAGTTTCTCTAGATACCGTTCACTATTCCGACAGTTATTTTGGAGATGTTGTCTTATCAAAGATTACGTCGAACAATTTTAACTCTATTATTTCACTACTAGACAAATTTTACACAATATCTTTTATATAATAGGCGCTAACACTATAAATTAAGGAGATGTAAAAATGGCTAATATTGAAATGATCAACGAAAAAACCTCATGGCAAAATTTAACGGAACGTTTCTCTATAAAAAAAATAAATTTCATTATTCATATTTTCTTTTTTTTGCTAGCGTTGTTTCTATCAAGAGCGGTAATGTTTGAAGCGGCCGTTCCGTTTTTATTACCTCTTTGGGCAATTGTGAAACAACGGTACGAAAATGAGAAATGGACCGTGTTAATCGGAGGATTACTCGGTGCGTTTACTTTAAGTTTAGGACAAGCACTTATTTTAGGGTTGCAACTTGGTTTATATGAATTGATTACCCGTTTTAAATTTTGGAAATTTCCAACAGGTGTATCGGTTGGCTTGGCTATCTTTTTTGGACAATTTATTTGGCAAGGAATTGCCCACCTTGGCATACCACCTTTAATTGTTCAACTCTATATTTATTATGAAGTTATTTTAGCCTTTTTAATGACTATTTTTGTAAAATTATTTTTCGTCCAGCCACACCGCTTCTGGGCAGTTGGTTGGAGTTATGAGCGAGTAGGAGCTGGTCTTGTCATCCTAGCGATGGTGTTAACAGGTGTTCAATCGGTCGTCGTTTCATATTTTGGTTTGTATCCGTTTTTACTCCATTTAGCGATATGTATCGCTGCTTTTACGGGTGGGGTTCCGATTGCGGCTATGGTAGCAACGATCGTCGGGGCATTAGTCGGAATAGCAAAACTCTCCTTTACGGGAATGATTTCGGTTTATGCGATGACGGGTGTAGTAGCAGGTCTCTTTAGTGGTCTCGGTCGAGTTGGGGTAGTAATTGGGAGTTTTATACCGAGTATATTCTTTTTCTTTTATGATGCTACCTTACCTCTTGATACAGTATACTTTGTCTCTATCGCCGTTGTCGGAATTGTATTTTTCGCCCTCCCCCAGAGCATGTTTACTTTTTTGCATGATATGATTCATCCAAAACGAGATGAAGTACTACTCCAGCGTCAACAATGGTTAACTGAACATACAAGTGAAAAACTGGAGTCATTTCAAAACTTTGTTCTATTTATGAAGGAGCTTGTTTTTGATCGATTTACTTCTACAGAAACAATAAGTGAAGTGCGAAAAATAGAGCCATGTGCGACTTGTATGAGTTGTTTTCGTTACGATCGTTGTTGGGGTGAGAGTAATTCAATGGAGCCATTGATTCAAGATTGGTTTGTTGCAAAGTCGGGGATTAAAGAATCCGAGCAAATGATGGCAGAAGAACGGATTAAGCTTAAATGTATTAAGTCTACGAAACTGTTGGAAGAGTTAGACCATCAGTTATATAACGACAAGATGAATGGTCAGTTTTATCATGGAAAGAAAATGATTGCTCTTCAATTAAGAGATTTAAGTAATCATTTAAATAAATTGATGGAGGATATGAAGGACGAAACTTTATCTTTTAAAACGATTGAAGAAGAATTGGAATATCAACTGAAAAGAGCACAAGTACATTGCTTCCAAATCGATGTGTTAAATAATACAGTTGGTGAACGGGTTGTCATTTGTTCTTTTGCCAATAAAAATAAAAACCATGAAGATCAATACTTGCTATGTGAGAGAATTATTTTACCTATTTTATATGATGTTTTTTCAGAGCCGTTTCAAGTCGAGAAAATTTCTGATCAAAAAACGCCATTTACCCATGTACAAATACGTTTTCGTTCAGCAGTTCGCTATGAAATAGAGTATGATATATATAGTAGAGCTAAAAATTCTGCTTGGGTGTCCGGCGATACTCATGCGATATTCCATATTCACCCTGGCCTCGTAGCTGTTATGTTATCCGATGGTATGGGGCAAAGTAGAGAGGCACAGCGTGAAAGCAGGAGATTAGTCCGTTTAATGAGAGAATGTTTAAGCTATAATATGAATCCAGAGACGGCCATGCATACGTTACACTATGTTATGTCGTTGAATAGAGAAGTTGATATGTATGCAACGATTGATTTTGCCCTTGTTGATTTGCAAAAGGGTGCACTATGGTCTTGGAAAGCGGGCAGTATGTCTACCTACATTTTACGCGGGGAAAGATTATTAAAGGTAGATGGCGCAGCAGCACCGGTTGGATTTATGCCTGTGTTTTCAATTGAAACAGAAAAGGTCAACCTATTAGCCGATGATTATGTTGTGATGGTATCGGACGGTGTCTTCTCAAGTGACTTTGATTGGGAAGAACAAGAAAAGTATTTAGTTAACTTATTAAAATCGCGGATTCAAAACGAAATACCGATTGAAGCTATTTTATATGATGTAATGGAGGAGTTTGGGAACTTATATCCGGTAGACGATGATTGTACAGTGATTATGTTTTCAGTATCCCATGTTGTTCCAAAATGGGCTGTATTTAGCCCTTTAAGTAAAGAATTATCATGAAACATTTAAGGGAAGTATTGTAGAGGTGAGAAGATGTGTCGTTTGAATTAAAAATACAAAAATATATTAGTGAACAACAGTTAGTAAAAAAAGGAGACCGTCTTCTCATTGCTTGTTCTGGTGGCATTGACTCAATGGGGTTAGTACACTTTTTTATGAAGTTTCAACATAATTTAGAAATTGAATTATTTGTTGCCCATGTGGACCATATGCTTAGAGGAGAGACATCTGCAGAAGACCGATTATTTGTAGAACAGTTTTGCCTGCACCACAAAATTCCTATTTTTAGTACCGCTATTCCAATTCCACAATTACTTGAAGAAGAGGGGGGGAACTCCCAGGCCATTTGCAGAAGAGAGCGTTATGCGTTTTTTGAAGAAATGATGAAAACCCATCAAATCAATAAACTAGTAACTGCACACCATGCTGATGATCAATTAGAATCCATTTTGATGGCATTAACAAAATCTGGTAATTTGAGTAGTATGAAGGGGATTTATTCTAAAAGGGAGTTTTCCTTTGGCACAATTATTCGTCCTTTTTTAGCGGTTACAAAAGAAGAAATTAGGGAATATTTAGAAGGGAATGGAGGAACTTACAGAGAAGATGCAAGCAATGAGAAGGATGATTACACTCGTAATCGATTTCGCCATCACATCGTACCGCTATTGAAAAATGAAAATGTGCATGTCTCTTCCCACGCAGTCCACTTTGCTGAAACTTTACAGCAAGATGATGAATTGTTAAACAATTTAGCGTTAGAGCGTTTTCCCCACATTGTAAATCAAAAAGAAAAACAAACGTATACATTATCTATTCCCTTGCTACAGAAAGAACCAGTTGCTTTACAAAGAAGAATCATTTTAATACTATTAAACTATATTTATAATAATTCTAATTTTGCCCAAGGACTTACAATGATGTCCTCTATTTTAAATTTATGCAAATCAACGGATGGTAGTGCAAAGGTTTACTTACCTGAGCAATTTATCGCAAATCGTAAATACGATAAAGTTGTATTTGAGAAATTAAGTGAAAAAAAAGATGTAAATGGCAACATCCAACATGTTGTTATGAATCAATGGACCCAACTGCAAAACGGCATTCGATTATACATAGGAGAAGCCTCAAAAGTAGTACACGCTCCGGAGAATAACTCCACTACGTATTACTTCAGTTCGGAATTGATTAGTACACCGCTTTATGTTAGAACTAGGAAAAACGGAGATCGTATTTTGCTAAAAGGTATGTCACAACAAAAAAGGTTATCACGACTCTTTATTGATGAGAAGATACCTTTGGAAGAACGTGAACATTGGCCAGTACTTGTTGATTCGAATGATGAGGTACTTGCTGTTATCGGTGTTCGAGTTAGTGGAAAGTTATCGACAAAGAAACAATCTTTTGATGATTCCATCCTGATTATTGAAAGAAAATAGTAACGATTTTTTACTTAATTAAGGTATTATTAAATAGAAAGATTTTCATTTATTTTTGGGTATAAAGTTAAAGCAAAAACGATTAAAGTTTTGAACAGATGAACAGATTTTATTAAGGAATGTGCAATAATTATTTTATTGCTTTAGGTGTTTGAACAATTCAAGGAGGAACCACCATGATTCAAAATGATATTGAAAAAATTATAATTTCAGAAGAACAAATTCAAGAAAGAATTGCTGAATTAGGAGCGCAATTAACAGAAGAGTATAAGGAACGGTTCCCGTTAGCAATTGGTGTTTTAAAAGGTGCAATGCCTTTTATGACAGATTTAATGAAGCGTTTTGAATCATATGTAGAGATGGATTTTATGGATGTATCTAGCTACGGAAATGCAACGGTATCTTCGGGAGAAGTAAAAATCTTAAAAGACTTAAATACAAGTGTTGAAGGTCGTGATGTCATTATTATCGAAGATATCATCGATAGTGGCCTAACTTTAAGTTATTTAGTAGATTTATTCAAATATCGTAAAGCAAAGTCGATTAAAATCGTAACGCTTTTAGATAAACCATCTGGTCGTAAAGTAGACTTAAAAGCAGATGTTGTTGGTTTTGAAGTTCCAGATGGCTTTGTTGTTGGGTACGGTTTAGATTACGCAGAAAAATATCGTAACTTACCATACATCGGTATCTTAAAAAGAGAAGTTTACTCATTCTAATAGAGATTTGTAGAATTTTCGACAAAAAATGTAAATAACACATTTTACCGGTGCTTTTCGTTGTATGATGAAATAATGATATGATAAGATTTTACTTATAGTTTTTCTGTTATGTTGTGAGGAGGCTGGGGATGAATCGAATATTTCGATACACCATATTTTATTTATTAATTTTTCTCGTAATAATCGGTATTTTCGGTACTTTTAATGGAGGTAATACACCTTCTAAAGAATTAACTTATCATGAGTTTTTAAATGCGCTGGATACAGGTAAAATTGAATCTGCGACTATTCAACCTGATGCAGGAGTGCTTGTAGTAGAAGGATCTTTAACAGGAGCAAAAGATGGTGAAACATTTACTGTTAATCTTCCACAAGATAATCAAGCTTTAAATTCAAAATTAACTGATGCTGTTAAAAATGATCCAGATATCAAATTTTTACCAGCACCTGAAACGAGTGGTTGGGTACAGTTCTTTACTGGGATTATTCCATTCGTTATCATTATCATTTTATTCTTCTTCCTATTGAGTCAATCTCAAGGTGGCGGTAATAAAGTGATGAACTTCGGCAAAAGTAAAGCGAAGTTATATGATTCTGAAAAGAAAAAAGTACGCTTTAATGATGTTGCTGGTGCAGATGAAGAAAAAGCTGAACTAGTAGAAGTCGTTGATTTCTTAAAGGATCATCGTAAATTTACTGAAATGGGTGCGCGTATTCCAAAAGGGATATTATTAGTTGGTCCTCCAGGGACAGGTAAAACGTTACTAGCCCGTGCGGTAGCAGGTGAGGCTGGCGTTCCTTTCTTCTCAATTTCAGGTTCTGACTTTGTAGAGATGTTCGTCGGTGTCGGTGCGAGCCGTGTTCGTGATTTATTTGAAAACGCTAAGAAAAATGCACCATGTATTATCTTTATCGATGAAATTGATGCCGTTGGTCGTCAACGTGGCGCTGGTCTTGGTGGCGGTCATGATGAGCGTGAACAAACGTTAAACCAATTACTTGTTGAAATGGATGGTTTCGGTGTAAATGAAGGGATTATCATTATCGCTGCTACAAACCGCCCAGATATTTTAGACCCAGCGTTACTTCGTCCAGGACGTTTTGACCGTCAAATTACGGTTGGTCGCCCAGATGTTAAAGGACGTGAAGCAATCCTAAAAGTTCACGCACGTAACAAACCATTACGTGATGATGTAGACCTTAAAGCGATTGCACAACGAACACCTGGTTTTTCAGGTGCAGATTTAGAAAACTTATTAAACGAAGCAGCGCTTGTTGCAACTCGTCGTAATAAAAGAAAAATCGATATGACCGATATCGATGAAGCTACAGATCGCGTTATTGCAGGTCCTGCTAAATCAAGCCGTGTCATTTCCGAAAAAGAGCGTAAAATTGTTGCCTTCCACGAAGCTGGTCACGTAGTTGTTGGATTAACTCTTGATCAAGCCGAAAAAGTGCATAAAGTAACAATTGTTCCTCGAGGTCAAGCTGGTGGTTATGCAGTAATGCTTCCAAAAGAAGATCGTTACTTTATGACAAAACCAGAGCTTTTAGATAAAATTGCTGGACTCCTTGGTGGTCGTGTTGCAGAAGATATTACTTTCGGGGAAGTATCGACAGGAGCACATAATGACTTCCAACGTGCTACAGGTATTGCTCGTTCAATGGTTACGGAATATGGGATGAGTGATAAACTAGGACCGATGCAGTTTGGTTCAAGTCAAGGTGGAAATGTATTCTTAGGTCGTGACTTTAATTCTGAACAAAATTATTCAGATTCTATTGCTTACGAAATTGATAAAGAAATGCAATCCATTATTGTTGAGCAATATGAACGTACAAAACAAATTCTAACGGAAAAACGCGATTTATTAACTTTAATTGCAGAAACATTACTCGAAGTAGAAACTTTAGATGCTCAACAAATCGAGCACTTACGTGATCACGGTACTTTACCGGAGCGTAAAAGTTATTCTAACGTAGATAATGAAAATGCAACGAATGAAGATACACAAGTGGTTTCTACGGATGAAGCTGGTACTACAGAAGCAGCAGTTGAAACATCAGGTACTACTTCGTTAGAAAAACAAATTGTTGGTGAAACGACTGATCCGACAGTTTCAGATTTACCGAAAGAAGATAGTTCTTCTAAACCAGCTGATGGTATTCAAGAAGATCGTAATAAATAATAAATATACGTTTCCAAAAGGGAAACGATGTATGACTGAATGAGTAGCTGATTTGCTGCTCATTCAGTTTTTTATTGTCTTCTCGTCTATAAAAAAATACCATTCAGATTGAAAACTGAATGGTATTTTTTCGTTTTTAAGATCTTAAATTTTAAAACGATCCACTAATTGTTTTAATTCAATGGCTAGTGTATCCAACTCGGCTGTATTTTTCGATACTTCTTCAATGGAACGAGTAAATTCATTCGAAGTGGCAGCTGTTTCTTCAATCGCTGCTGCCGATTGTTCTGACATTGCGGCCATTTCCTCTGTTGCTTCATTCATTGATTTTGCACGGGTAACATTTTCAGAAAGATATACGATAATTTCTTCTACGTTGTTTACCATGTTGGAAACGGAACGACTAATTTGCGTGAACGTTTCACTTGTTGCCTGAATTTGAGTTGTACCAAGACGAACTTCTGAATAACCGTCTTTTAAAGAAGTTTCAACCATTGCCGTTTCATGATGAATGTTAGAAACAATTTGAGTAATGTCTGTAATGGATAAAGATACTTGTTCTGCAAGTTTCTTTACTTCATCAGCGACAACTGCAAATCCTTTACCATGTTCACCAGCTCTTGCCGCTTCAATCGCTGCATTTAGCGCTAAGAGATTTGTTTGGTTTGCAATTTGTTCAATGATTAAAACTAACTTTTCGATTTCTTTCGTTTGACTTTCTAAATGTCCCATTTTTCCAACGGCATCTTGCATAATCTGATTAATATTATTCATTTGAGCGTTCGATAATTGCATTAATTTAGTACCTTCATTTGTTAATTCTAGTACCTTTAAAGAATCTTTATGAACTTGCTCGCCTTTTTCATTCGTTTTTTCAATACTTTCTGTGAAGTTACTAATATTTGACGCCAAATCAGCAATGTTTTGTGCTTCACTTTCAGTTCCAGAGGCTAATTCCTGCATAGTGGAAGAAATTTGTTCAGATCCGATTTGAATCGTATTCGATAATTGTTTTAAAACATCGCTTTTTTGATTGACGCTTGCAGCTGCCATTGCAACTTTACCAATCGCCACGTGTAAGTTTTCTTGCATCGTTTTCGTAGCATTTGTAAGTTGACCAATTTCTCCTTTTTGTGTGCTTTCTTTAATATTCAATTGTAAGTTACCTTGAGAAAGCTCATTCATAATATTAGCTACTTCAACAACTGGTTGAGAAATTCTTTTACTCATAAAGAAAGAAATAATGAAAACAATAATCATAGTAATGACAATCAAAACGATAGATAATAAAAAGATATTTTGCTTTGATTGTTGCAGTATAGATATATCTTGCTCAATACCGATTGCTGCAATGATTTCATTACCAGTAGGATCGTAAATTGGCAAGATGGATTCCATTATTTCTTCATTTTGGTAGGAAGATAGTTCTCCTTCTTTCACCGATGTTAGAAGATTACTTTTCATTTTAGTGTTAAGTTTTGACTCATCAGAAGATTGAACGATAAGTCCTTCCATATCGTATAAACTAATTGTAACCCCTTGTAACATTTCGCTTAAATCCTTAATAAATTGACCATCTACACCAGTTTGCAAAGTTCCAATAACTTTGTTATTTGAAATAATCGGAGTAAAGGCTCGGACCGATAATCCACTATTACCAAACTCAAACCCTGCTACGGATTCGCCCTTTAAAGCGTGTTGGATTGCTTCTAAATCACTTTTATCATCACCATACTTCTCAGGATTATGGGCACGCAACAAAACAGTACCTGTAAGATCTCCAAATTCAAAAACAGATAATTGATGTTCTACTGATAAACGAGAGTAGACATCTTTAACAGAATTTAATAACTGCTCACGCCCACTATTTTCAAAAGTCGATATAATTTCTTCATTTTGAGAATACAATTCTGTTATTTTTAATAGGTTTTCGGATATATTGTTTAACTCTGTTTGTACTATATGTATCATTTTGTCTTGCTGGTTTTCTGTTACTTTACTAAAACCCTTATTAGTTGATGCAAAGGTTGAAGTTGTTGCAATAATTAAAGGGATTACTGAAAGCATTAGGAAGACCATAATTAATTTACTCTTCAAACTATGTAATTTTAACTTACCCATAGAAACTCCTTTAATATAGTATTTTCCTAAATAGTATCACAAATAGTGGAGGAGAATTGTTAATTTTCTGTATCGAAATAACTATGATATTGTTATAACCATATTCCTATATTCATATATTTTTTATTAAATAGATTTCATTCCTATCACTGTTTAAATTAGCCAATTATATGATATGATTTCTTCAAATGGACTTGAATTGGGTGTGAGAAAATGATTCTAGTGCTAAATGTAGGAAACTCTAATATTGCATTAGGGATATATGTAAAGGATAAACTAACTTATCATTGGAGAATGGAGACAGACCGTCGGAAAACCGAAGATGAGTATGCAATGCAAATAAAATCCTTTTTTGGGCATGTAGGTATTGTATTTGAGCAAATTGAGGGAATCATTATTTCTTCGGTAGTTCCGCCAATAATGTATGCATTGGAAGAAATGTGCAGGAAGTATTTCCAAGTTAAACCATATGTTGTTGGTCCTGGTGTCAAAACAGGGTTAAATATTAAATATGACAATCCTAAAGAA
Organism: Ureibacillus galli; assembly: GCF_014836845.1. Classification (GTDB taxonomy): domain Bacteria; phylum Bacillota; class Bacilli; order Bacillales_A; family Planococcaceae; genus Ureibacillus; species Ureibacillus galli. The sequence continues at coordinate 9,322 of NZ_JACSQA010000044.1, read as the reverse complement.
GTCGGGGCTGATCGTATTGTCAATGCAGTAGCAGCTTTAAATGAATATGGAGGCCAACCGTTAATCGTAATTGATTTTGGCACTGCTATTACATATTGTTACATCAATGATAAGGGTGACTATATGGGAGGTGCCATTGCACCTGGTATTGCAATTTCTGCTGAATCTCTTTTTGCAAAGGCTTCAAAGCTGCCACGTATTGAAATATCACGTCCTTCAAATATTATTGGAAAGAATACAATTTCCGCAATGCAATCGGGTATTCTTTACGGGTTCGTCGGTCAGGTGGAAGGAATTGTCGGTCGAATGAAAGAACAGTGTAAAGAGGAACCGCTAGTTATTGCAACAGGGAGTTTGGCAAAATTAATCTCAAACGAAACAAAGATGATCGATGTAGTAGATCCATTTTTGACGTTAAAAGGGTTGCATGTTATTTATAAAAGAAATCAATAAGAAATGAGGAATGACAACATGAGTGATTACTTAGTAAGGGCATTAGCCTTTAATGGGAATGTACGAGCCTTTGCATCTAGAACAACAGAGACGGTAGGAGAAGCGCAACGTCGACATAATACGTGGCCTACAACGACTGCGGCTCTTGGTCGATCTATGACAGCAGCGGTAATGATGGGTGCGATGCTAAAAGGTGAAGAAAAATTAACGGTAAAAATAGAAGGTAATGGTCCAATCGGTCCAATGATAATTGATTCCAATTCAAAAGGAGAAGTGCGTGGTTTTGTTACAAATCCCCAAGTTCATTTTGAATTAAATGACGTTGGTAAACTCGACGTTCGCCGTGGTGTAGGGACGGAAGGGTCGATTACCATTGTAAAAGATTTAGGTTTACGTGATATGTTCTCGGGTCAAACTCCGATTGTTTCCGGGGAAATTGCCGAAGATTTCACTTATTACTTTGCGGTTTCCGAACAAGTACCCTCTTCAGTAGGATTAGGGGTTCTAGTAAATCCTGATAATACGGTATTAGCATCGGGTGGTTTTATTATTCAATTAATGCCTGGTTGTGATGAAGAAACGATTTCACAAATTGAGCAACATTTAAATAATATTGAACCTGTCTCTAAGATGATTGAAAAGGGATTAAGTCCGGAACAAATACTTGAAGTAGTACTTGGAGAAAACAATGTTCAAATATTAGATAAAACTCCTGTTCAATTTAAATGTCAATGTTCAAAAGAGCGATTTGGTGATGCTATTATCAGTTTAGGTGTGCAAGAAATACAAGAAATGATTGATGAAGATGGTGGGGCGGAAGCGCAATGTCATTTCTGCTTAGAAAAATACCATTATAATCAACAGGAGCTTGAAGGTTTTATTAATGAAATCAAACAATAGCCATGTAAATCAATCAACTAACCAAATCCCTCTTTCGCAAAGACGTTTAAAAACAAAGCCAGTATTAACTTTATTAGCCGTATTATTTGTTGGTAATATTTTTTGGTTTATCCTCTGGTTATGGCCGGATGGAAATGATGGAAATGGTGGCGACGAAGTAGTCGCTACCATTGATGGGGAAAAAATTACCCGTCAACAGTGGATGGCAGCAATGGAGAGCCGATACGGTAAAGAGACATTACAAACGATTGTTAATGAGACAGTCATGGAAAAAGCTGCGAAGGAATATGATATTAAAGTTACCGATGAGGAAATAGACTTAGAAATGGCATTGATGCGCTCCGCACAAGATAAGACTGATACAGCAATACAGGAATTATCGGACAAGGAGTTACGTCAAGAGGTCCGTGCTCAACTAATACTTGAGAAAGTACTAACAAAAGATATTGTAACGGATGAGCAACAAATGAAAGAGTATTATGAAGAAAATCAATCATTATATAACATCCCTACTACATACAGGACGAGCATTATTATCGTTGAATCCGAAGAAGATGCGAAAAGCGTTCAACAAGAATTAGAAGAAGGATCAGACTTCTCAGTACTTGCCAGAGAACGTTCACTTGATACTACTTCAGCGAGTTTAGGCGGAGATATTGGATTCATTACTACAACTCAAACGAATGTAGATAAAAGTATTCAAGAGGCCGTGAAAAATTTAGGTCCAGATGAAACTAGTGAACCTTTTGTCATGAGTGATGGCCGATATGGTATTGCTCATGTAAAGGAAGTGAACGATGGAAAATCCTTTAAATATGAAGAAGTAAAGGGTCATATCGAACGGGTATTAGCTTTAGAACAACTACCGTCAACGGTTACGCCAGAGGCTTTTTGGAAGGAATTTGATGCAACTTGGTTTTATGGAGAAGCGTCATCTTAAAAGTGTAAAATATTCTCAATATTTAGTTCCTATCTATTGACATGAAGGATAGGAAGTTGGTAATATACTAAATAGGTAAAACCTATAAAAATAGTAGGTATTAAGGAGAGGGATGACAATTATGAGTAAATTAGCAAACTCAGTTGCTGAATTAGTCGGCCGTACACCAATCGTTAAATTAAACCATGCAACAAATGAAAATGAAGGTAATGTATATGTTAAATTAGAATTCTTTAATCCAGGTAGCTCAGTAAAAGACCGTATCGCCCTAGCAATGATTGAAGCTGCTGAAAAAGATGGCACTTTAAAACCAGGAGGTACGATTATCGAACCAACTTCTGGTAATACAGGTATCGGTTTAGCGATGGTAGCAGCTGCAAAAGGTTACCGTGCTATTTTAGTAATGCCAGAAACAATGAGTATTGAACGCCGTAAATTACTCCGTGCATATGGTGCTGAATTAGTCTTAACACCTGGTCCAGAAGGCATGAAAGGTGCTATTGCAAAAGCAGAAAGCTTAGCAAAAGAAAATGGCTACTTTTTACCACAACAATTTAACAACCCTGCCAATGCCGAAGTACACCGTTTAACTACAGGTCCAGAAATTGTAGAAGCATTTGATGGACTAAAATTAGATGCATTCGTAGCTGGTGTTGGTACTGGAGGTACAATTACTGGTGCAGGTGAAGTGTTAAAAGAGAAATATCCTGATATTGAAATTATCGCAGTTGAACCAAAAGATTCTCCAGTATTATCTGGTGGTAACCCTGGTTCTCATAAAATCCAAGGAATCGGTGCTGGATTTGTACCAGAAGTATTAAATACAGATGTTTATACTTCTATCTTCCCTGTTGATAACGAAATTGCATTTGAAGTAGCTCGTAAAACAGGCCGTGAAGAAGGTATTTTAGTAGGTATTTCTTCAGGTGCTGCAATTTATGCTGCAATTGAAACAGCAAAACGTCTTGGTAAAGGTTCGAACGTTTTAGCAATCGTCCCATCCAACGGTGAGCGTTACCTATCTACAGCTCTTTATAATTTTGAAGACTAATATTACTTAATATTTGAGGCATTACCTTTTAGAGGTAATGCCTTTTTGTTCTTTTAAAATTTAGACGGATGATGAAATATAAAGTAAAATGAAATGATAAAAAATAAATGAAATGCATTGGCAATTTAGACAGATATAACGGTGATTACATTGATTGAATTGAAAGAGGGGTTTAATATGCTTTCTAAATATCCAAAACCATTAGTACTTAATAACATAGAGCTTGATTATACAAAGGAAACCGTTGTCATGGGGATATTAAATGTAACTCCCGATTCTTTTTCCGATGGAGGGAAGTATAATTCCATAGAAGCAGCAATACAGCATGCGAAAGAAATGGTTTCAAATGGAGCAAAAATTATTGATGTCGGTGGGGAATCGACGCGTCCTGGCTATACTCGAATTTCTGATGATGAAGAAATAGAGAGAGTTGTACCAATAATTAAAGCATTATTGAAGGAAGTTCCCGCTATTATATCAATCGATACATATAAATCAGCTGTAGCACGCGCAGCAATAGAGGCAGGAGCCCATATCATTAATGATATTTGGGGGGCAAAGGCAGATCCTGAGATGGCTAAAGTTGCTGCGGAACTTCATGTTCCGATTATTTTAATGCATAACCGCAAGGATGAATTTTATCACCATTATTTCGAAGACTATATGAACGATTTAAAAGAAAGTATAGCCATTGCAAAAAATGCAGGTGTTCCGGATGAACATATTATTTTAGATCCTGGTATCGGCTTCGTTAAAAATTTGCAGCAAAGTATTGAAACGATGCAGCGTTTGGACGAGCTAGTCGAGTTAGGCTATCCTGTATTACTTGCAACTTCCAGAAAACGAATGATTGGTACAATATTGAACTTACCATTAGAGGAACGGGTAGAGGGAACGGCAGCAACGTGTGCATATGGAGTGATGAAAGGTTGCCATTTAGTAAGAGTTCATGATGTGAAAGAAGTAGCGCGCACTGTAAAAATGATGGATGCCTTAATGGGGAAATTTACGATAAGTGAAGAACTACCTAAAAGACACTAATCGCTTTAAGGAGAATGAAGATGGATTATATACATTTAAGAGAAATGCAGTTTTTTGGATACCATGGAGTATTACCGGAAGAAACGAAGTTAGGTCAACGGTTCCGTGCATCTGTTTCGTTGGCAGTAGATATTCAACAAGCAGGTCTAACCGATGAACTAAATGATACTGTAAGTTACGTAGGTGTTTATGATATTTGTAAAGAAGTTATAGAAGGTACTCCATATAAGCTAATTGAAGCCGTTGCGGAAAAAATTGCAACGACGATTTTATCTGTATATGCAGGACAAGTATTCGGTTGTAAAGTGGAAGTTATAAAACCAGATCCACCTATCCCAGGACATTATAAGGAAGTAGCAGTTGAAATTGTAAGAGGTCGTTTTTATGAATAATGTTTATTTATCTATTGGAACGAATATCGGAGACCGGGAACAAAATTTAAAGCATGCTATAAAAATGTTACAAGGCACAAAGGATATCACGGTTAAAGCAATTTCTTCTATTTATGAAACTGCTCCCGTAGGTTATATTAATCAGCCATCATTTTTAAATATTGCCGTATTTATTCAAACAGCCCTTTCCGCTTATGAAACGCTAGAAGTATGTCAGTCGATTGAAAATGAGCTTGGAAGAGTACGTGAAATTCGATGGGGTCCGCGAATCATTGACCTTGACATTTTGTTGTTTAATAACGAGAATATTGAAGTTGAGAATTTAATGATTCCTCACCCTAGAATGTATGAACGTGCATTTGTTCTAGTTCCACTCCATGAAATCATGCAACATCCTTTAACTGAACAACTTCGATTAGTGGAAGCTAGTGTTCAAAGTATGGATTTACAAAAGGAAGGCATTCTTAAGTGGAAGCATATTAATAATATAAATGAATTTACACGAGCAGAAGAGTCTAAGTAGGAATATTAGGTTTTAATCAATAACGATTAAAGAAAAATTGTCCAATATATCGGATTTTAATATAAGAGGAGGAGTCCCATTGACTACACAAAATAAGCCGTTTCAAATCGGTGATATAGTTTTGGATAACCGGGTTGTTTTAGCACCGATGGCAGGAGTGTGTAACTCCGCTTTCCGTTTAACAGTAAAAGAATTCGGTGCTGGCTTAGTATATGCAGAAATGATTAGCGACAAAGGTCTTGTTCAACGTAACAAAAAAACATTAGATATGCTATATATTGATGAACGTGAAAATCCACTTTCATTACAAATATTCGGTGGAGATAAAGAAACGTTAGTAGAAGCAGCAAAGTATGTAGATAAAAATACGAATGCAGATATAATCGATATCAATATGGGGTGTCCTGTAAACAAAATCATCAAATGTGAAGCAGGGGCAAAATGGCTATTAGATCCGAATAAAATTTATGAAATGGTTTCAGCTGTAGTTGATGCAGTTGATAAACCTGTCAGTGTAAAAATGCGTATTGGTTGGGATGATGAACATATTTTTGCTGTGGAAAACGCTCAAGCCGCTGAACGTGCAGGTGCTTCTGCCATTGCGATGCATGGCAGAACGCGTGTACAAATGTACGAAGGTCGTGCTAATTGGGATATTATTAAAGAGGTAAAGAAAAACATTCGTATCCCATTCATCGGTAACGGAGATGTGGAAACGCCACAAGATGCCAAACGTATGTTAGATGAAACGGGTGTTGATGCAGTCATGATTGGTCGTGCTGCTTTAGGTAACCCATGGATGATCTACCGAACTGTACAATATCTTGAAACGGGAGAGTTAAAACCTGAACCGTCAGTACGTGAAAAAATGGATGTATGCTTACTTCACTTTGAACGTTTAATGCAACTAAAGGGCGAAAGTGTGGCAGTACGTGAAATGCGTAAACATGCATCTTGGTATTTAAAAGGGATTCGTGGTAACGGTAAAGTTCGAAATGCTATTAATCAAGTGGAAACAGCTCAAGAACTAAGAGCTTTACTTAATGGAGTAGTCGCTGAATTAGAAGAACGTCAAGAAGCGGAAGCTATTTAATATGAAAAGGCATCCTTATAGTGGATGCCTTTTCATTTATTTCGCTAATTGTTCTTTTGTAGGACCCATGACGCCGGGAACAGGTAGGCCTGCTTGTCGAAGGAGTACTTGCATTTGCGCACGGTGATGAGTTTGATGATCGACCATCATACGAAGGATAGATCCGATTGGTGTTAGCTGACCATGGCTATTTACTTCGTTAAGTAGTCTTTCATCAGATAGTTGTTCTTTTACAACGTTAATAATGCTTTCACTAGCTGAACGATAAATTTTAATAATTTCACTCAATGTATTAGGAGTATCCTTTGGATTTAATTCCACATCAAGAGCAAGACCGATTTGACCCATGAAATAAGCTGGTGCAGTAGTTAAATGCCAGCTTAACCATTCGAGAGAACTATGACCTTCTACAATTGAAATATGCTTTTTTTCTTCTGTAATAGATTCAAAAATAGCTAATGTACCTGCGCTATTATGTTGCCATTCTTGAATAAAATCGTTTATATGACGATACATACTAAAAATCCCTCCTTTTAATTCAAATTTTAGCATGACCAACGATGTTATATGTAATAATCAGTCTTAAAAGACAAAATATCTAACCATTAAATATTTGAGAAGAGTAACAAATTCAATCGAAAGAGGTGAATCAAACGAAGAAATTGTGTACAATAGGTACATTATGGATTAATTGAACGCTAATGGCGGAAAATGAATTATACACAGATATAATTTATATTAATTTGAGTAAGACTGCTGATGTAAATCAGTTGTCTGTTGTCATTCGGAAGCAAGAGATTTAAACTTCTCTTACTAAGATATCCGTCTTTGGCTCTAACTTCAGTTTAAGTAAAATTAACTGAGTAACGAAATGTCCAAGTAACCATGCCGTATAAGCTGGTGTTATACTGAATAAAGGAAAATAAGGAGTGATAAACGTGTCAAACATTGAAGATTTAAACGACCAACTTTTGGTGAGACGCCAGAAGATGACAAATATTCGCGATAACGGAATGGATCCATTCGGCAGTCGTTTCGAACGTACGCATTTATCTTCAGAGATTCGTGAACAATTTGGAGAACTTACGAAAGAGCAATTAGAAGAATCACCACAAGAAGTAACAATCGCTGGACGTATTATGACAAAACGCGGAAAAGGAAAAGCTGGTTTTGCCCATATTCAAGATTTAGGCGGCCAGATTCAAATTTATGTACGTAAAGACCGCGTTGGTGATGAAGCGTATGAATTATTTAATACTGCGGATTTAGGAGATATTGTAGGTGTTCGAGGGAATCTATTTGTAACGAATGTTGGAGAGCTTTCTGTTAAGGCAGAAGAATTTACTTTCCTAACTAAATCCCTTCGTCCGATGCCGGAAAAATTCCATGGTCTACAAGACGTTGAACAACGCTATCGTCAACGCTATCTAGACTTAATGACGAATGCAGATAGTAAACAAACATTTATTACTCGTTCTAAAATCATTCGTGCTATCCGTAATTACTTAGATAACAATGGTTATTTAGAAGTAGAAACACCGATGCTCCATTCTATTGCCGGAGGGGCAGCAGCTCGTCCATTTATTACACATCATAACGCACTAGATATGGAACTTTATATGCGTATCGCAATTGAACTTCATTTAAAACGTTTAATTGTTGGTGGTCTTGAAAAAGTTTATGAAATTGGACGTGTATTCCGTAATGAAGGTATTTCAACTCGTCATAATCCAGAGTTTACGATGATTGAGTTGTACGAGGCTTATGCAGATTATCGCGACATTATGGAGTTAACAGAAAACCTAATTTCACATGTCGCACAAGAAGTACTTGGTACAACAACAGTTCAATATGGTGAAGATCAAATTAATCTTGCGCCGGGCTGGAAACGAGTTCACATGGTAGATGCAGTAAAAGAAGCAACGGGTGTAGACTTCTGGCAGCCAATGACAAAAGAACAAGCACAAAGCTTAGCAAAAGAGCATGGGGTTGAAATTAAAGAAGCTCATGAAGTGGGGCATATTATTAATGAATTCTTTGAACAAAAAGTAGAAGAAACGTTAGTACAACCAACCTTTGTTTTTGGTCACCCAGTTGAAATCTCTCCACTTGCAAAGAAAAATCCGGAAGATCCACGTTTTACAGATCGTTTCGAATTATTCATTGTACGCCGTGAACATGCAAATGCATTTACGGAGTTGAATGATCCAATTGATCAACGTGAGCGTTTTGAAGCACAACTTGCTGAAAAAGCTGCTGGTAACGATGAAGCTCATGAAATGGATAATGATTTCATTGAAGCTTTAGAATACGGTATGCCTCCGACAGGTGGATTAGGTATCGGTATTGACCGTTTAATTATGTTATTAACAAATGCACAATCGATTCGCGACGTATTATTATTCCCAACAATGCGTCACCGTGATTAATGATTTATATGGTCAAAAGGCGAGGGAGCTTTTATCCCTCGCTTTTATTATGATGATATAGTTCGGTTTTACGAAATAGTACGTTTTAAGGTATTGAAAAATGGCTATAATGAGCTATATTCAACTTTTTTTCGGTTTTCTATTAATATTTTAAAAAAACACTTGCAATCAAAATGGAAAGATGTTAAATTATTATACGTCGCCAAAAGTGGTGAGGAAATAAAAAAGCTTTCAAAATTATTGTTGACAATGAAATTAGAAAGTGATAATATTTAAAAGTTGCTATTTTAAAGCGATGAAAACTTTTTTAAAAAAGATGTTGACGAATATATCGTTAACCGATATAATATAAGAGTTGTCATCAAAAAGCGACTGACATGAACCTTGAAAACTGAACAACAAAACGTTAATGAATATAGTTTTAACTTAATTGTTGAAACAAAATTTTGGACATCATTATGATGCCAGCAAAAATTTGAGCTTTATCAAATTTTCTTTTA
>NZ_JACSQA010000043.1 GCF_014836845.1 Ureibacillus galli | reverse complement strand
GTACCCTTTTTTTAGTATAGCATGTAGGTTTTAATATTTTTATTGAAAAATCTTGACAACTATTAGCTGGTTTTGTTAAACATGCATCGAAATATTGGACTTCTTTCGCCGGAACTCCCTTTTGTGGACCAAAAACGGCCGTTGCACCATGTTCCCCGATTAATGGATTATTAACATCACAAGCAATTTTAAAGTTTGATTCAAAAATTCTAGAGTCGAAACCTTTTTCATTTAACTTTACGACTTTTAATAATCCAGCAATGGACTGCTCGACAGGATTGTTTTTTTCATCAAGTAATTCCAAACCGAGAGCACGTAACATCCCGACACCGCCATCATTCGTTGCACTTCCCCCAATACAAATAATGAAATCCCGGTAACCTAAATCGAGTCCTTTTTTAATTAATTGACCTGTACCAAAGCTGGAAGCAATATGAGGATTACGTTCACTGTTATGCAACAATGTAATCCCTGAAGCCTTTGCCATTTCAATCACACACGTTTTGTTGTCCCCTAAAACTCCAAAGTGTGCCGTTATTTTTCGTCCGAGGGGATCTAGTACCTCAGCTTCATAGTAAGTGCCCTTTGTTGCAACAATTAATGAATCCAGCGTACCTTCCCCTCCATCTGCCACAGGTATGAGTACGGTTTGAATATGCTCATTCACATCTTTAATACCTGACTGAATGGCTTCCGCTGCTGTTATGGCCGATAGTGTACCTTTAAAAGAATCGGGACTTATGATAATCTTCAACCAGTTTCTCATCCTTTCTTTTAAGCGCTTACATTAATTTTAATGACAATAAATTTGTAATTCATTATAATTAATGTATAAAATAACTGTATTAGTACAGTTTGAATTTTAGACGGGGTGTACAAATGTTAACGTTCAAATTAGCGGAAGAAATTGTCTATCAAACGATGAAACGTCTCCATTACAATATTAATATTATTAGTACGGATGGCGTTATTTTAGCTTCAGGTGATAAAAAACGTGTGGATTTAATTCATGAAGGGGCAAAAGTAGTTGCTAAAACTGCACAGCCACTTATGATTGATGAATCGAACATACATAGTTATCCGAATACGAAACCGGGTATTAATATGCCGATTACTTATCAAGGAGAGATTGTTGGCGTAGTAGGTATTACGGGGGATCCAAATCAACTAAAAGAAATCGCTGAACTTGTCCAGCTAACAACAGAAATTATGACACATCAAGCATTAACGGAATCTAAAAGTGAGTGGCAACGGAAAAATGAAGATTTTGTATTTAAATCTTTAGTGGATGGAATGCCGATAGAAAATAGTTTAAAAAACCATATTCAAAAATTATCTTTCGATTTGAAGCCACCTTTTCAAATTCTATTATTATCCGTCGATGAGGAGGAAAATTCCAATCGGTTATCATTTTATTTAGAAGATCTATTTTTTAAATTACCTGCTTTTTACGGTCACTTACAATTAAACGAATATTATATTCTATTAAGTGGAATGCAAGAAGATCAAGCTGATAATCTTATTAATCAATTAGGGCAAAAAAAGCATAAATTACCTTCTATTCAAATTGGGGTTGGCTCCATTGTACAAAATCTTACCCAATTGCCCCTTGCGTTTCATAGTGCCAAAACAGCCCTTCAATACGCTAAAAAAAGTGGGTTAGTCACTTTTTTTGAAGACATTGAATTGTATTCATTATTTAAAGATTCCGAGGGCGAAGAAGTATTACATTTTGTTAACCGGGTACTTTCTAAGTTAAGTTATAAATTACTAACTACGTTACAAACCTTTTTCGAAAGTAATTTACAACTAAATCAATGTGCACAAAAGCTTGAGATTCATCGCCATACGCTAACATATCGTTTACATAAAATAAAACAACTAACCGGTTATGATCCACAATTTTTTGAGGACGCGGTTGTATTAAAAATGGCTATTTCATTACGAAATTAAATTGTTATTAGAACAAAAAAGGAGTATTCACCATTACATTTAAGAATGCTCCTTTGAAACACGTCCTATATTGTCAAGTCCATTTCATTATCGGAAAAATGGTACTTTTTCTACACCAATCATACGAGCATAGATAAATAGTTGGCCTTTATGATGAAGTTCATGATCATACATTGCTGTAAGATACCTTTTTTTAGCACCTTGAAGTTTTGGATGGGTAGAACTATTTTCTGCTTCCAATTCTAGATCGTTTATCGATTCAAAGGTAGCCTTTGTTTTTTCAGTAAAGTCCCTTACCCCATTACGAACTTCCGTCATTGATTTACATTCAGGGATATTCGGAGGAGCTAAGGTTTCCGTTTTTACCATCGATACAAATACATCGTTCCAGCCAGCCACGTGTAATGCTAGTTCGCCAAGGGACATTGCACCATCCCACGGTTTAAAATCAACATATTGATCGTCAATCTGTTCTAGCAGCTCTTCTAACACGCTTCGATGTTGTAACCATTCCTCCATCAACTGCTTTACCTGAGTCATGTTCATTCCCTCCTAGTAGAATTTACTATTCTTTACCCATCCTTTTCGGAAAATAACTCCACATTTCCTTCTATATATCTAAATTATCTTTAAAATTTTTGTGAAGTGAATACAAAGTCTTCTATTCTACCCCCGGTAAAATGCGCAACATTTTACTATCGGCATCGAGAATGGCATCCACCCCTAATGGAATGGCAATATTCGGTTCACAATGACCAATCATAAATCCAGCAACAGTTGGTTTTCCTAATGGTTTTAAATACTGCTCAAAGACTTTCCAAAGGTCATTTTCTGTTATCCCTTTTCCGATATCGTTAAAGTGACCAATAACAAAACCTGCAGCTTCCTCTAATTTTCGCGCTAAACGTAGCTGATTTAACATACTATCGATATTTTCTAAAGACTCTCCAATATCTTCTAGTAATAAAATTTTGTCTTTAACATCGATTTCAAATTTTGTTCCTAAAGTGCTGACAAGACGATTCATATTTCCACCTGTTATTTCACCCCGAACATTACCTGGTACAATTGTTTGAAGGGAAGAAATCTGTTCATCATACTGAATTTCTACAGGTGTAAACAGCTGATAAAACATTTTTTTTGATGCCTCCGATAGTGGTCCATCTCCTCCGGAAAGCATCGGACCGTGGAACGTTACAATATCTGAATACTCTTGAAAAGCTGTATGGAGGTATGTAACATCTGAAAAGCCCCAAAAGATTTTAGGATGTTCTGTTAATAATTGATAATCAATTCGATCGGCAATTCGTGCTGCCCCATAACCACCACGGATACAAAAAATCCCTTTCACTTCTGGGTCTTGGATCATGTTATGTAAATCCTGTAATCGTTCCTCATCCGTTCCAGCTAAATAATCTCCCGTCAAGCCCACCGTTTCGCCTAATTTCACTTTCAACCCAAGCTCTTCTAACAAACTTAATTTTTGTGGTAATTTTTCCATTGCAATGGGGCTACTTAAAGCAACAATTCCCACTGTGTCTCCTACTATTAAATGTTCTGGGCGTATTTTCATTGTAATTCCTCCAGTTTTTAATGAATTAATCTATATGCACAAGCAATTTGAAAATAAAGTTGTCTACGTAATATCTATACCGATATAATTGTCATACTATTTAAAATAAGGGGCGTTTACATGAAGATTCCACCATATGTTTTATTAATATTAGCAACGGTACTTTGGGGAGGGAATTTTGTCATCGGAAGAGCCGTTACAGGTGATATCCCACCCTTCACCCTCTCTTTTTATAGATGGTGCTTAGCATTCCTAGTGTTCTTCCCCATTGCTTATAGCCAGGTAAAAAGAGACTGGCAAAAATTGAAAGAACATTGGAAAGTTGTACTTACCCTTTCCCTAACAGGTGTTACAGCGTTTAATACGCTAGTTTATATTGCTGTTTATTCGACAACTTCCATTAACGCTTCTTTAATGAATTCTACTACACCGATATTCATTTACATATTATCATATATTTTTTTAAAGGAACGTTTATCTCGTTTTCAAATCATCGGTACAGTCATCTCGCTCATCGGTGTACTTTTTATCCTTTTAGGAGGCAACATTGAAAGCATTCTACAATTCAATTTAAATAAAGGGGATCTCATTGTTCTTTTAGCTGTCTTTTGTTGGAGTATTTATTCATTATTAGTGAAACAATATTCGAATCGACTACCTAGTCTGTCAACCTTTTTAGTAACGATAGCTATAGGGGCCGTTTTCCTTTTACCGTTTTCAGCTTATGAAATGATCACTTTAGAAGAACCAATTATTTGGACTCCAAAAGTATTAGGCGCTATTTTTTATGTAGGCACCCTCGCTTCTATTGTCGCCTTTTTAAGTTGGAATAAAGGTGTTATCCAAATAGGAGCAAACCGGGCAAGTGTTTTTCTAAACCTTATTCCCGTTTTCGCCACATTATTTGCGGTTCTCTTTCTCGGAGAAAGACCGATTATGGCTCAAATGATAGGAGGATTAGCAGTCGTTGGAGGGGTTATTTTAACTAACCGAAAATAGAAAAGTTGATTCAAATGGGGAAATTCCACTAACCCCGTAAAACAGGTGTTAATTTTACGGGGTTGTGACTATTCTACCTTTTTCGGATAAGCGTAAAGAATATACGATCAGGTGCACTGCCGATAAAGGAAAAAGGATAACATGTCGAAACGGTTAAATATTCTTCCTCTCTGCTTGGTTGAATGAGGTACGATCGTTTGCATCCACAATTTCATTGTCCTCAATAACATAAATAAACGTTCCATATTCCATTTTAATATGTAATTCATCTCCCACCTTTAATTCACCAAATTGTCGAAACACCGTGTCTCGATGGCCAGATAAAAGAATTTGTCTATTATCCCCAGGCAACCCCCAGTACTCGAAAAATGCCCTACGCCTTGAGCTAACTCATCCTCATCTGTCCCTTCAATAATCGGGATTTCCCGATCAAGTCTTGGAATATAAAAGATTCCCAATGTATTCCCTTCTTGAAATTGTTTTTCCCTTTTATTTGAAGACTCTTTTTGAGAAGTATGGGAGTCATCGGAAATCATCGCTTTTGCTTCATCTAATCTTTACTTTCTATAGAGGAAGATGTATATAATTGGTAACCTCCATAAAGTAAAAATCCACATCCAGCAATAACTAGAATCCAAGAAATAATTCGTATCAAAGATTACACCCCGCTTTTTATTCTATATTTTAAGATATTTCCCTATTTGTTTATTTCAGTAATTTCCATATACTATCATATCAAATACAAATATTATAAACGAAATTTTTCCTCTTTTTTAATCAAACTAGGATATATTAAAAAACCGCTCCTTCTTAACGAGGAGCGGCGTTAAACTTTTAAATTTTGAAATGTTGGATACTTTGTTGTAATTTCACTGCTTTTTCCCCTAAGTCTTTTGAAACGCTATTAATTTCCTCAATTGTTGAGACTTGCTCTTGGACGGCATTACTTACATCCGTAGTAAGGGTAGCAGAGTGTTTTGAATTCGATGAAATTTGGTTTACTGATGCAGCAATTTCTTCTGCTGTCGCTGAAATCTCCTCGGTTACCGCCGAAATGTCCGTTACTTGGTCGGCAATCTCATTAATGGCGACATGAATTGTTTCAAAAGCTTCCCCAGCTTCTTGAATCCGAGTTACCCCATCTTGGGCGTTTGCTAAACTATATCCAACTGCTTGTTGTACTGTTTTAGCATCACCAACTATTTCTTTTGTTAAGTTGACAATTTGAGTGGCAGATTCCTTTGAATCTTCAGCAAGTTTACGTACTTCATCAGCTACTACTGCAAAGCCTTTACCATGCTCACCAGCACGGGCAGCTTCTATAGCAGCATTTAATGCTAGTAGATTTGTTTGCTCTGTAATGCCCGTAATAATGGTTGAAATATTACTAATTTCATTGATTTGATTGGTTAATTTGTTCATTAATTCCGTTACTTGTTTTGAAGATTGATAAATCACTTGCATTTGATTTTGAGCATCCGTTACCGTCTGACCACCTGATTGGGCAACATCCTTCGTGCTAAGTGCTTTATCCTGTAAAGATGTTGTCGATTCAGCTATCCGTTGAATGCCACTTGCCGTTTCGGACATTGCAGATGCACTTTCGTTTGATGCGTAAGCATTTTCTTCAATAGATTGTGCAGTGATTTCCATATTTTTTGCTATAGATTGGGATAAATGATTGACTTCATCCGTGCTAGCTAACAGTTCTTCTGCTGAAGAGGTTAAAAGGGAAGCATTTTCACTTGTATTCTCAATCATGGAACGTAAGGAAGATTTCATTTCATTAAAGGAATCGACCAATATTTTTATTTCATCCTTTGTATGTACTTCCACATCTTTTTCTGATAAATCACCTTGTGCAACTACTTGAACCGCTTTTGAAATACGTTTAATCGGTTTCGTAATAAGACGGTTTAAAAGGATGACGATGAAGATACTAATAAGAATTGACACAATAATAACTGAAATAACGATCAATGCACCCTTTAATGCCGTTTTAGTAGCTCCATCATTGACCTTATCGATCAGTTCATATTCTTCAGTTTGTAATTCTTCAATTGTATTAACTAACAATGTATTCACATCGTAGGCTTCTACTAAAACAATATTCGTAGCTCGAGCAGTATCTCCCCTTTGTACAGCTGCAATTAGTTCTTCACCTAGTGCTCTTACTTGTGCTTGAGATTCTTTTGCTATTTGAATTTTTTCAGTAAATTGATCATTCGTATTTTTCTGCTCTAAGTCATGAATGAATTCATCTACTTCATTTAACCGTTGCTCTAATAACTCCAACTGTTTCTCAGAATCCTCTAATATATAGGAACGCATTTGTAATGCTTGTAAAGGAACATAACGTCTAATATCGTTAATAATAGCAAGCTGCTCGATATTTTCGTCTATTATTCTCGTATACTCATCATTTAAATCATATAAAGTTTTATTACTAACGACCCCTATTATTATCATTAATATAATAATGGACATAAAGGAAATTAGCATTTTCTTTGCAATATTCACATCATTCTCCTCCAATAACTATCAAAATTACTATAAATAAACATGCCATTATATGATATAGCATATCGAAATTGTATACAATTATTTCGCATTGAAAATCAATACTTTTTATCTATAAATTTTAGAAATAAGACCTAGTAATTTAACTCGCAACTTACGAAATTTATAGACCTTTTAACCTATCTATATTTAAAAGGCATAATTTAAAAGGCACATCAGCTAGTGATGTGCCTTCCTTATATATTTAAGATTTCGCGAATATCTTCTTCTGTCAAGGAAGTTAAAACTTTTTCTTCCGTCTCCAAAATATCCGAAATGAGACTGCGCTTTTTTTCTTGGAGTTCGTTCATCTTTTCTTCAATCGTGCCCCTGGCAACAAGTTTTATAACTTGTACTATATTTTTTTGCCCCATACGATGGGCACGGTCCATCGCCTGTTGTTCCACCGCTGGATTCCACCAAAGATCATATAAAATGACAGTATCTGCTCCTGCCAAGTTTAATCCCGTCCCACCGGCTTTTAATGAAATGAGAAATAAATCCCGTTCCCCTTCATTGAAACGATGACAAAGTTCTACTCTTTCTTCAGAAGGTGTTTGTCCATCAAGATAGAAAAAGGTTTGGCCGCGCACCGTAAGCTCTCTACCGATTAACTCGAGCATTTTCGTAAATTGGGAGAAAATCAATACTCTTCTTCCCGATAATTTCGACTCCTCGAGAATGTGTAACAATTGTTCGAATTTTGCAGAACTTCCTTTATACCCATCAACAAATAACGCAGGGTGGCAACAAATTTGACGTAATCTTATTAAGCCCGCTAAAATTCGAATTCGATTTTTTTGTATTGTATCTTTATCAAGATGTTTTAATGTATCATGTCTTAACTTTGCTAAATATCCTGTATAAAGTTTCTTTTGCTCAGGTAGAAGGTCTGATACTTCCATCGACTCTTGTTTTTTAGGTAACTCTGCTAGAACATCTTGTTTTATTCGACGGAGTAAAAATGGACGAACCCTTCGTGCAATTGATTTCCTTGAAAGATGACTATATTCCTCTAGCCCTTTAAATAATTGTGGAAAAATGACATGGTATATAGACCATAATTCTTCAAGGGAATTTTCGATAGGTGTTCCTGTAAGTCCAAATTTATGTCTTGCCTTTATCTTTTTCACAGTGCGTGCTGTTTGAGTTGCTGGGTTTTTAAAAAATTGTGCCTCATCAAAAAAGATTGTATGGAAATATTGTTCTTCATACCACTTCCGATCATGGCGAAGTAATGGGTATGAGGTGATTAGCACATCAAAGTTTGGAGCCTCTTGTTGCAATTTAAGTCGATCCGCTTTATTTCCGTCCATCACCATCGCTTGAATTTCGGGAGCAAAGGTCAACAGCTCATGGAACCAGTTATATGTTAAAGATGACGGACAAAGAATTAAAACAGGTTGTTTCTTTTGTCGTATATTTGAAAGCTCTGAAACAATAAACGCAATACTTTGGATAGTCTTTCCAAGCCCCATATCATCAGCAAGCACACCCCCAAAACCATAATGGGCTAATGCCTTCATCCACTTAAATCCGGTCTTTTGATAATCCCTTAACAGATCATTTAAACTTGAGGGTACTTCGAAATGCAAATGGGATGGATGAAGTAATTGGTCAACAAATTGACGGAAAGACTCTTCTGGGTTAAACAGTTCGCTTTCTTCAATTAAATCAAGAAATGGAAGTCCATCCATAATAGGCATATTCAATGTCGTTTCCCATTGATCATCTTGAATCGGTACAGCATTTAGAATTCGTCTAATTTCCTCCATTTCTTTCGTTTCAAGGGATAAAAGGGATCCATTGGATAGGCGATAATATTTTTGTTTTACTTCAAGGGCGGCTAAAATTTCTTTAATTTCTTTATCATTAATCCCGTTCATCTCAAATTTAAATTCTAACCAATCTGTTCGCTCCTTTTGAACTTTCACCCGAATTTTCGGAAATGTATGCTCACGGACAATTCGAGTACGAACAGCTGAAGTAATATAAATTTTTGCAAGAGAATTTAAGCTAGGTAGGATATGATATAAAAATTCATACTCCAGCTCCTCATTTTGCATATAATATCCGCCCTCTGTAATGGTAAAGCCGCTCTCCTCCATTATTCGGAGTATTTCTTCCTCTTTTTCGATATCTCTAACAATCATCGGGCCGACTGGGCTGTCTCGGTTTTCCAAAGGTTGAATCATGACGTTTTCGTAATGAAATTCTAACCCGGCAAGTAGGCGATTTTTCAACCGATCCAAATAAAGTTTTGCAACGAGAGGCGTCTTCATAAATTTTTGCGTTAATCCGTTAGATAATTGAACATCGCCAAGCTTTTTCAAACTAGGTACAATTTTTTTTAGAAAAAAGTCAATTTGTTCTTGGTGAATCGGAATATATTTTTCTCCAGAACTTTTAAGCATTTGATACAGTTCAAATAACCGCTCACAATCTGCCCCTTCCAATTGAAAAATAACTCCATTATTTAATACAGAATGATAGGAATTAAAGAAGGTTATATGTTCAAAACCTTTTATCACTAATCGATAACCGTTCCTTTCATTTTCCTCTAATGTAAACTGAATAGAGGGAGGTCCGTTCACAATACGTAAGTCCACAAGAACATCTTCACTGACAAACTTCACAAAAGGTGTATTCATTAGTAATGGAATAAGTCCAGACCATGTAGATGGTGGAATTAATAATACTTCATTTTGAACGTTATAGTTAGCGTGATTTGGTAATGCTTCTAAGAAAGCACTTTCATCATCGACGACTTGAATAAGTTGTTGGAGAATGACATCCGGCTCTTTTAAAAAGCAGGAAAAGCTAGGATTATACTTAAACTCATTCGATATCGTACTTACCTTTCCCATTTTGACATCCCGTAAAAAATCTCGAATGTTTTCTACTTTTACTTGATTAATCTCCACTTCAATTCCAATTAAATTTTCATCTTTTTTCATTGAAATTCGTTGAAGTTTAAATACTAGCTCTAATACTTCCCTTTTTTCAAAATGTCGTTGATGACCACTTGTCCGTATTGTTCTTTCCCTGAAAAGTGTTATAAAGTCTTCTGTTATTCCTTGAGAATTAAAAGGTTTTCCTTGGTTGTCTGGAAGGTTCAATCTTTGCTTTTTTCGTTCATTGAGTGCGATTAAAACAGCTGCAACATGTTGACAGCAATGCTTAAAGTTCGGTAATTTGGGGCAGCTACAATCCGTTCGAATCTGGCCAGTTACATCATTTTTAACGATGACATGAAAATCTTCCGTCCCATGAACAGTTGCTTCACAATCATTTTCGCTTATATGTTCAAATGTTACTTTCCCACTACGATAAAAAGAGTCCCCTCTTTTAAAGGAGACGGTACCACACATTTCTTTTATCATCTTTTGATTTAGTTTTATGTTCATGCTTTCCCCGCTCCTTTCCTATTAAAGGGTTCTTCTTTCTCTTAACATTTTAACATTAATTGAAATACCTATCGAGGGTTGTGAATTCCATGAAGTAACAAGATATTTTTGAGGAATATAAAAAACGTTTCCTACATGGAGTAAGAAACGTTTGATAGTTGTAATAGAAACTGTAAACCTTAAATAAACAAATTAACGATAAATGTAACAAATTGATTTAAACCGGGAACTTTAAATCCGAGTAAGTGTAATTGTGTAATAACAAAAGCAAGAGCAAGGATGCTTGTATAAACGATAAAACCTTTCTTATCCTTCGTTCGCATCAAATGCCTATAATCTAAAAAAGAGATCGCAGCAAATAAAAGAATTAATAAGAAAGTGTTCATTAATCACTCACTTCCTTCGTTTTTTCCTGCGTAGTATCAATAATCAATCCAGATCTTCTGACTTCTGATTCCACTTTTATATCAAATTTCACTTGATCTAAATAAGCAGATGAATCACTTATTTTCGCCCAATAATCGGGATGATACCTCCTAAGGTCTCGTCCAATCCCATATATATCTGAATTCATCTCCTTAGCAATTCGAAATTCACCTTCTATATTCTTTTTTATAAAATGGGTAATTTCCTTTTCTACTAATTTTGATTGTTCCGGTTGCAGTAAATCAATACCACACGTTTGATCTAGTAAATTCCCTTCCAATGTTACATCTACATTTACCGTAATCGTATCACCTTTTAGTTTAGGTTTTACTTTACTTTGAAAATCCGTTATTTGAAAAGCAAAGACCTCATCAGCTCCACCTTTTGGACACTTTCCTTCAATAATCGTATAATTTAATTTACTATTCATAATTTGTGTTCCCGTCGTTTCCGGTCCATAAATATAACCTTGTAATTTCCCTTGGTCAAATACGGCCACTCCATCGACTTCAAACGTTTCAACTTGCCCTCTAATTTCCTTCGGTCGAATGACATCTAGTGTCAATTCTATACCCGGAGTAGAGAGAATCGACATTAAATCCCTTAATTGAACATCTAGGGCATTAATACCCCTCATTTCGGAACCATCGATTAGTTCAGCCATTGATTTCGCTGGAACATCACCTAATTCAATTTTACTGTTTAATAAATCCTCCGCCGTACCAGGAGTTACGGTAATTAGTGCGCCTGCTCGGCTATCCCTATCCCTCTCAAACCATGTTGTAGCGGGTGTGATTCCTTCCCTTGCCATTGCATCACCAAAAATGATGATTTGTAAATGTGCCCAGTACAGACGGCGAGGTGACAATTCGTTTAAATTACGAATCGTTCCTAAAACTGATTTTCCCGTTGCCGTTACACTCCAAGTAGGTAACTCTGAACCACTCGTGGATCCATTTTCTTTAGGGGGTGGTTTAATTACTTGAGCAGTTATTTTATACCCTTCCTCTACTTTATCTATTCCTACACCCATCACGACAGCTATTTCATTTAATTCTTTTTTATCCCAACATCCACTTAAAAAAATGACAAGAATTATGAGTAAGAAACATTTTTTGAAATTCATATTACTAATTTCTCCTATTTAGTTTGACGGTTTACTTTTGAATTTTCCATCCTATTTTTGTTATTATTTGATATTTCCTCTGGTCTTTCTTTCATATGGCTCCATGGCACTCTAATAAATAAATCTTTCCAATCGCCTTTATGGAATGGAACGATAGGAGCTAAATAAGGAACGCTAAATGAACGTAAAGAATTTAAATGAATTAATAGGAAAATCAATCCGAAAATTAAACCGAATGCTCCTAAAAATGAAGATAAAATTAATAATATAAATCTTATCATTCTGGCGGTAATCGCTATATTATACGAAGGAGTTGTAAAGGAACTAATCGCCGTCAGGGCAACAACAATAACGGTACCTTGACCGACAAGACCTGCATCTACAGCGGCTTGTCCTAAAACTAAACCACCGACAATAGAAATAGCGGCACCGACCGTTTTAGGTAATCGAATCCCCGCCTCCCGTAAAATCTCAAAGGTAATTTCCATGATGGCAACTTCAATCGCAATTCCAAAAGGTACCCCTTCGCGCTGTCCTGTAACTGCAATTAACAGCGGTGTCGGTATCATCTCTTGATGATACGTAAGTAAAGCGACATATAAGCCTGGTAAAATAATGGAAAGGACAAAAGCTCCTCCCCTCAATATTTTCATCAAACTAGAAATATCATATCGCTGATAGTAATCCTCATTGGAAGTTAAGAAAAGGCCAATAGTCGCGGGAACGAGTAAAACTACAGGTGTTCCATCAACGATAATTGCTATTCTACCTTCAAGTAAACCTGCCGAAATTCGATCTGGTCTTTCGGAGTTGAAAATGGTTGGAAAGGGAGAATATCTTTGTGGATCTTCAATTAACTCTTCAATATAAAGGGAATCTAAAACCGCATCGATACTAATATTATCAATACGGGAAATTACTTCTTCGACAATATTGTCTTTTGCTATCCCTTTTATATAAAGTACCGCTACAGAAGTTTTACTCTCTTTTCCAAGTTCTTTTTTGTATATTTGTAAATGAGGTGTATGGACTCTTCTGCGGATTAATCCGATATTTGTCATAATAGATTCATTAAAGCTTTCCCTAGGTCCACGTACGACTGTTTCAACAGAAGATTCTGTAACAGGTCTTCGATCTCCACCAGCTGTTTCTGCTGCATAGGCAATAGGATATCCATCAAACAAAATAATGGAATAGCCTTGCAGCAAATGTTCTAACACTTCTTTATGTTTCGTTATTTTCTTAGTCTTACTTGTCGATAAGATGATTTCTTCGTCAGCAGATACTATATCGTTTAATTGATTATTTAAAACATGAATGACATGTTGGTCCATAATTTCTTTTTCAACTAAGCTGTCGATAAATAAAATGGCCATTTTTAGATTTTCATGTTGCATGTATCTTACTGATAAATCCGAGTCTTCTCCAAATACATCTTTATATCGTTTAATATTCTCGGCTAAATCATATAATACAACTTTATTTTCCTCAGGTTCTTTAGAATGTTCAGACGATGATTGTTCGTTCTCTTTGTCATTTCTAGACATCTCTATTCCGCCCTTCTTTTCTTTACACCTGGTTTCTTCCTAAACTGACTAATAATCAATAACAAAAGAGGTAATATTAAGCCGACAAAAGTCGAATAAAAAGGATAGTAATTTTCTAAAAAGCGAAATATTCCATTAAGATCCTCTCCATTTATAAGCGAAATAATGGAGACTAGTGCTCCAACAGGAATAACTAAAATTTTGTAATCTTTTAGCTTAAACAATTGGGCTATTCCTAGCACTATCGCATATAGAAAAAGGGCAACTTTTGCGAAGGAACCAAGGGACCATAGTAAAATGCCCAATATGTCCAATCTTTGCAATGCGCCTATTTCAATATCCCTTAAAGTCAAAAATGTAGGAAAATAGAGACCTTTTGCCCTTTCTTCCCCATAAATCGCAACTACTCCCGTTATAGGACCAATAAACATGATTACAAGAATAATCATTGTAACAATGGAGTATCTTTTTAATCGCTTTGTGTTATTCACATAAGGAAAAATCATACTTAAAACAAAAATAGAGCTATATAGTGAAGTTAGTGCCAATGTTCCATCTAGAGCTGGTCCTATGGAATTTTCTAAAATCGGAAGAAAGTTCAGATAATCTTTATCCTTTTGAGTAAGAATGGTAGCAAATATTACAATTGGAATTAAAATGACGAGGATAGCCTGATTTGTTCTCGAAATAACTTCAAGCCCACAATGTACCGCATAGGCAGCAAGGATTAAAATCGCAATAAAAAAAACGGCAATCGGTGTTCTTGGCGTTACTGCCGATGTATAAAATTCACCAAACCCTCTAATGGATAAACTGATTTCATGTAGGAAGTACACTAAAAATATAATGACAACTAAACTTCCTAACCATTTCCCTAAAATCAATTGACAATATTCAACCATAGAACGTCCTGGGTATCGTTGGGATAATAGAGCAACAGTAAAACCAATTAGTATGGCTGGAAAAATAGCTAATAAAAGAGAAATCCAACTATCTCGACCAGCATGGTCAATAATGACAGGAATAAACAACAGGTGACCCGTCACGGTAATACTTGATATCCCTAGCATTAAGGCTTGTATCTTGGTTATATAGGTCTTTTCCATGTAGACACCTCAATACTCTTGGAAGTTTAAACTATACTAGTTATAGACATTCCATTTTCCCTTTAATCATCCATTAAGAAGGTAATTTCAGACAGTTTTTGGGCAAAAAGAAAAAGACCATAATGGATGGTCTTGTATAAATAGCGTTTTCAAATGTTTATCAACTTTACCAACTTTCAAGTTCGGAAAGTAGTACGCCCTTTGTCGATAAGGGCATTTCGTTATTATGATGAAAACCTTTGTCTGTTCGTATCACTTTATCCATAAATGAAAATTTAAATATTTTATGAAACTCACCATTTAAAGTAAAATATACGGCACTTTCTTCTGGAACCGAAATCATGGAAAATTGGGTAGGATAATCTCCATCTTGTTGAATTGTCTCTTTAAGAATTGAAAAGCCGATAGTGTCATTAAAATAATCTTTATTTTTTAATAATAAGTTATAAGCCTTTTTATACCGATCACTACCAAAACCTTCTACTTCCTCGTAATTTTTAGATTTATTTTCCGATAAAGGAAAGTTCGTTAAGACCATAAAATTTTCTTTTACTGAATCGATATCTATGTTTTCTCTTCCCGGTTCTACAATATATGAATTTTGATTTTTCCCAGCAATTAAACTATGAACACTATAATTCGGAACGTTAACAATCGTTTTTTCATTTAAATAATCCTTTAATTGGGAGACATCGGTTTTCTCTGCTAAAACTTCTTCAAATAATCTCATGATATGAACGCAATTTTTACTCCTTCGATATTTTCCTTCTTCATTCGGTTGAACCATTAATAAATTGACAAAAGTTCCGTTACGATTTACGCCAAATGCCGGTAGAAATTGGCCGTCTTCCTGTTGTAATACGACAAACTGGTTATCCCCTTTTAAGACAATTTTTATTGGCCTTTTAGAAATATCAAAATTCATCCCAATGAAAGTATTACTTGAATAAATTACAAAACTTGTACACATTTATAATCCCATACTTTCTTTTTTCTTAAATAGTTCAATACTTTAATGGATAAATCCTCTTAAATTTTTACCTTTATCCTCTAAATTCTTGTTAAAATTAAAAAGCATTTAAATTATTATTCAATACTACTAATAATTTAAATGCTTTTTTATATTGCTGTCTTTTAACTTAGTTTTCGGTTATCCATTTCTACCTCAATGTTCAATAGTGAATCGATGAAAGGCTTTTTCTTCTTTGTAAAGAGTACAAAAATGTTGTTGAAAACGATGTATATTACGTAAAAGGTAATACAAATCTTTATATAAGAATAACTATCAAAATTACTGTCATACATTAAACTACAGATATATACAAAAAAGAATAATGGTATAATACCAGTTCTTAAAAACCATCTTATAAACAATTTAAACCATCTGTCACTATTAACTTTTAAACCTACTATTTTATAGCCTACCGTTTTTTTGAACGTTAGGTTGATGCCGATAGATGGTATTATCGTTAGAATGTAAAAAGGAATCAAAAAGAGACAATATACTACCAATAAAATCGTATTGAGGATTTCACCGTTCGCATCATAAGAAAAAGGTAGTAAAAGTAATGCGACAATTCCTAATACTGCCATTGTCCCAAAGGAAAATATAAGACTTGCGATTATTATTACTAACGTATCGATGAAATAAGCTAATACTCTTTTTCCCATTCATTTACCCCCAGGAAATAAACGTTATAACGTCATTCTTATGTGATTATAACGGATAAGTTTCAGATTGCAAGGAGATTAGGAAAGTAAAAAGAAATTAGTATTTATATAGAAAAAACGGCGAATTAATCGCCGCTTCCACTCTCTTCAACAAACTTAGTATCTTGAAAACCTTCTAAATATTTCTGTTCTTCTTCCTCCGTTAATAAACGGGTTGCCATCCCAATAGAACCGCCTTGCAATTTCCAAATGGCGTTGTGATGCTCTACTGCGTTTTTAAAATTTCCTTCTTTCCATTCAGTTAAAATTTCACGATACAAATTTTCATTTTCATAATTTCCGTTTTCTAACATTTTTAATAAGGCATTAATGGTTGACTCTTTCATTTCGATAAATCCCCACTTTTGGGATGCATGGACTTTTTGATGGGACATTTCATGCAACATTTGTTGGAATACCTTTTCATCGAGGAAACCACCCATGGCTGCTTCTTTTTCCAGGTTCGTTTTTCCTTCTGTATCTGTAGAAAGGGCTGTATCAACGGATTTTTGAATAACCTCATCCTTAACAGTCTTCGTATTTACTTGAGCTTCTCCTTTTGAAACCCAATAAATAAAACCTAATCCCCCTACTACTACTACAAAAGTCGCAACGACAAAAGAGATAAGAAAATCTTTTTTCGTCATTGTTTAAAACACCTTTCTTCCCCCATTAAACTGTAAAATGTTAAGAATAAATTATCCGTATAATTAAATTAATTTTAATATTTTGGATAAGAAATTCAAGTTTATTTATTCTGATTGGGCTCATAAATGGGAATGATAAAATTTCATATTATAAATATCTATGTTCCATGTAATTCTATTATTCTCATTTATTAATAGAAGGATTAATTCATATGATTTTTTAAAAAGTTGCTTATAACCTTTACATATTCTGATTTTGGATAGGCGTTATACAACTCACTTGATAATCGAATCGGATCACCAAAAAAATACCGTTCGTATTGAGTTTGCCTTGTTCCAAAGGAGCTCATTGTTAAATCCCAGGCTAAGCGGAATATTTTAACCCGTTCCTCAGCTGGCTTTGTTGCCCCTTGTAAATACCGATCTAAATCCGTTCTAATCGTCGAATGGAATGCTTTTTCCGTCGGTAAAGTAATCATGCCACTTGCACCGATTTGTTGAATAATTTCAGTAAATCGGGAGTAAATTTTCGGAAATAGATTTCCAGCCACCATTAGTGTATTAATATCAGGACGCATATATCCCCATTCATCTAATGAAGCGTGATTTTCAGCCTTTTCAAGTAACGCTCTCATTGTCTCGAGTCCAATGATGATTTCTGACATTTTCTCATGAATATGTTGATATTCACTAACATTAATCGTTTCGATTAATAACTCCGCAACACCCAAAATGAATTCCAATTTTACAATTTGTCTAACCATTACTTGATGCTTGGCAAATGGATGAAAGGAACTTTTAATGATAAAGTCTTCAGCTACTTCGTCATTGTTATAGTAAAATACTCGATTCCATGGAACTAATACATTATCAAAGACTACAATGGAGTCCATTTCCTCATATCGTGAACTTAATGGATGATCAAAAGCAGATTGGCCACCAATAAATGTATCTCTACAAATAAACTTTAAACCTTTTGTATTCGATGGAATCGAAAAAGCAAATGCTTCATCTTCGTTAAACAAAAATTTCCCGACACTAAAAACTAATAACTCATCAGTTAAGCCACCTTGTGTTGCTAGAACCCGGGCCCCTTTAATAATGATGCCTTCTTCATTTTTACCAATAACCTTCGCTGCAATTGGTTCCTCTGAATTTTCAATATAAATTTGAGAACGATTCACTTGCGGTGCAACAAATGTATGGGCTAACGATAAGTCATTTTCCCGCGCTAATTCATAAAACGCTTGGAGATTATTTGGAAAACTGTTACTTTTATTTTTTAAAAGGGAAACAGATGAGGCAAAACTCATTAATACTGTATTTAAATAGTCGGGGCTTCTCCCCATAATCCCTCCCGTATGTTGTGCCCAATGTTCAAACATCTTTCTTCTTCTTATTAAATCCTCTTTTGTTTTCGGTTGTAAAAAAGAAAGGCCTACAGGGTTACCTGATGTAGGGGAGGTATACGTCATTTCATCTTTTATTTTCGGATCATGCTGTAAATCATAGAGAGCCGCTTTTGTTTGGATAATACCTTTGAAGGCGGGATGCTCTGATAGTAATCCTTCAACTTTTTCACCGTCATACCAAATCTCCGGTTTTAGCTGATTCAGTCTGTTAATAAAATCCTTTCCATTAACAGCACCCATACTTTAACACTCCTTAAATTTGATGACATTCCATAAAACATTTATTCTGTAAAAGGCTTTCAAAGGGACTATTATATGAAACAAAACATTTATTTATATCTTATTGTAAAAAAAGCGGTTTAGTACTTGGAAAAAGGAAGAAATTTTAGTATTTGAGTAATTTGTATTAGATACTAATAAAACATTCATGCTAATCCAATAAAAAATATAATAATACTTCGAAATGAAATGAATTTATTAATTACCTAAATTAGTTGAAACTTTTTATCTTAAGTTCTTCTCTAATGATTGAAAGGAGGGCAAAATATGAAGGATATTAAATTAGTTAAAAAAGCTATAAGGGGAGATAATAAGGCCTTTGAGGAGCTTCTTGTTATACATAGTGAGCAACTTTATCGGACTGCTTTTATCTACGTCCAAAATCGTGAAGATGCTTTAGATATCGTTCAAGAAACAGCCTACAAGGGACTTTTATCCATTCGACAATTAAAAAATGCGGAATATTTTCTAACCTGGCTAACAAAAATACTAATTCACTGTGCCTATGACCTAATAAAAAAGAAAAAGAACGAACTACCTCTAGAAAATGAATTTGAACTAACATCTGCCAACCAGGATAGAAATATTGAACGGTTAGATCTTATTGAGGCACTAAATGAACTAAAAGAAAAATATAAAAGTGCCATTATTCTATTTTATTTTCAGGACATGCCCATTCATGAAGTAGCTAAAGTGATGGATGTGCCGGAAAATTCCGTTAAAACTTATCTTTACAGAGGGAAAGCTCAACTTAATAAACTACTGGGAGGGAACCAATATAATGGACAAGAAGCACTTTCAAGCAGAATATGACAAAATTGAGGTACCGTCAGAGGATGTAATAAAAGCTATTCAAAATGGAATGATGAAAGCAAATCAAGATGGAATAGCACCTATTCAAAATAAACGTCGTAAGAGTACTTTTATTCTTTCAGTAGTAGCTACTCTATTTATTTCAAGTAGTTTTATTTCCCCTACACTCTCTCATGTAATGGCCGATGTCCCAGTATTAGGGAACTTATATGGTCATTTTAATGACTTAGTTGGAAGAAGCTTATCCGCGCAACAATTAATAACAGAACTTAATGAAATTGCGAGAAGTAAGGGTATTGATGTAACTATAACAAGCGCTTATTATGATGGAGCCGTCATCGGTGTTACCTTCCATGTAGAAGGCAACGTTAAAAGTGAAGAGAATGGGCAACTTATGGCAACTTATGAAATTTTTGATGGCAAAGAAGGAATTTCGGATAGTAAAGAAGTTGTTTATATGGAGCCATCAGGAAACGGTTATTCAGGGTCAATTCAGTTAAACTATCCTAAGGCAAAATTACCAGCTGATACTACATTCCCTCTCGAATTCAAAAATATTGGGGATAATGAGGGTAACTGGAAGTTCAATGTACCGATAAAGCAACTAGACTTCGATACTATTGCAACCAATGTTGAAACTAGTAACAAAAATGCAGATATACAAATCAACTTTGATTCAGTTATTGCGGCTAAGGCGTCAACGTCTATTAATTACACAGCAACGTTTCCAAAGGAAAAAGATCAATTAAGATTAGAAGTGTATGATGACAAAGGAAATGTAATTCCTTTATTGTCCGATGGAATCGATTTAGACAGTAATAAAACAGAAGAACACATAACTGTCGTAGGTAGAACAATTATTCCCGAATCTTTAAAAGGAAAAACAGATTACTTAGAAATTCATCCAAAGGTAGCCCTATTTGAAGAAGACCAATTTATTAAGTTAAATCAACAAACACCTTTGAGCATTAGTTCGAATAGACAAAATCTATCAGTAAATGTGGAAAAAATGAACTTACAAGAGGATACATTCAGTATTGATTTCCAAGTGAATAACGGGAATATAGGTAATTGGGATTTAAATTTCTTTAAAGATTATGCAAACAATGATATAACACTCGTAAAAGAAACCGAAAAAAAGATTTATGAGAAACCGATTGAACATTCTATTACTGTTCTAGATGAGAAAACATTACGTTTTAGAAGTACATTTGATATTAGTACAATTAAGAATTTTAATATGGAAGATTATATAATACGGGTAAACTTATACACTCTTAGTGCGAACATACCTCTCGAATTAGAACCCGTAAAAATTATTTTAAATGAAAACTAATAAAGGATTATTGTAGCTTCTAATATTTAAAGCCGATAATAAGTTTGTTTTATTATCGGCCTTTATATTATATGGATATTTCCGTCCAGCCCTATGCCCCTAAATCACTAAAGGTAGTAACGGCTTTGATATAGTTACCAAACATTTGTTGTGGGATATGGTAGTTACCATCAATATAGTTGGCTTTTTCTTGCAATTTCTTTATCACTAAATCTTCAGATTGGGTTAAGTCATCCGTAAAAGGCTTATCCAATAATACATAACTGAACGGTTGTACTAGGAAGTTCCCTACTGCCCTTTCTAATTCAGCATCGGAGGATAATTTATTTACTTCCGTTAAGCGCTTTTTATAAATAGCTGCTAATTTAGTATCGTGTTCATGGCCTCTTCATAAAATGCTTGGCTATTCATCCAAATTAACTCAACTTCAGGATAAGCATTTATACGTGTGAAAAAAATTCATTACAATTTCCCGCACTGTTTCCTCTACTTAAACCATTCCCTACTCTTTATTTCACACTTTTTATTGTTGGTATAAAAATTGACAATTGTAGGGTAAAGTCTTTAAAGCTATACTTAACCTAATCAAACTAACAGTAATTACCATGAATTTAAGGAGAGTTATTTTGAAAAAAAGTATTGTAATCGTTAGTACACTATACGGAATTGGATTAATACTTTCTCTTTGGCTATATAATCACAAGCCCATTTTCATTGAGGATGTCGGTCAGTTACTACCTACGAAGGTAAAAGAAATACATAGTGCGACAAGTGAAGCAGAACTGCAAAGTTTGGTAAAGGAATCGATTAATAACAATGAGAAAATTTCTGTTGCTGGCATGCAACATAGTCAGGGAGGACAAACATACTATCCTAACGGTGTAGTGATCGATATGAAGAAATATAATAAAATCCTTGACTATAACCCTCATGAGAAAATGATTACAGTTCAAAGTGGGACTACATGGGAGGATATTCAACAGAAAATTAATCCTGATCACCTTGCGATTCGTGTAATGCAATCACAAAATATTTTTACGGTTGGAGGATCTATTAGTGTCAATGCCCATGGGAGAGATATTCGATATGGTTCGCTTATTGATACTGTTGAATCTTTCCGACTCCTTACTCCTCAAGGAGATATTATCAATGTCAGTCGAACAGAAAATAGTAACCTTTTCCCTCTAGTAATAGGGGGTTATGGTCTATTTGGTATCATTTTAGATGTCACAATGCATTTAACCGATGACGAACTCTATCAAATTCGTTCAAGATCAATCGATTATCAGGATTATCCTGATTATTTCACTCATGATGTCAAAAATAATGAAAATATCCGAATGCACATTGCTAGATTATCCGTAGCTCCAGATTCATTTCTACGTGATATGTATGTCACGGATTATGAATTAACTGAAAATCAAAATAACTTAGCCAATTACTCTGAGTTAAAAAGAGATACACTTGCTGCACCTCAAAAATTCATGCTTGGACTTTCACGTTACAGTGATTGGGGAAAGAACCTACTTTGGGATATGCAAAACAAGTTATATGTTGGCCAAGATGGGAACTACATTACACGTAACAATGCGATGCGAGGGGACAGTAAATTTATGGAGTATGACAACCCAAGCAAAACTGAAATTTTACAAGAATACTTTGTCCCAATTGATGAGTTCTCTATGTATCTAGATGATTTACGGTCAGTGCTTGAAAAAGAAGAACTAAATCTATTAAATATTACGGTTCGTTATGTAAATGAAGATAATGAGGCGGTATTATCCTATGCAAAAGAAGATATGTTTGCACTTGTTTTACTAATTAACCAAGGTAAAAACAAAAAGGAAATTGAAAAAACCAAAAAGGTTATCCAGAAAATGATTGATGTTACCTTACAACACGATGGCTCCTACTATTTGCCTTACTATTCTTATCCTACCCAAGCGCAAATGGATGAAGCCTATCCGAAGAACAAAGAGTTTTTCGAACAAAAGAAACAGTTTGACACGAATGAATTATTTATGAATCTATTTTACAAGGAGTACAGTCAATGAATTTCCGTAAGTTTTTAATTGCCCAAAGCATTCTAATTGCAGCAAGTAGTGTAGTCTTTCCATTTTATTTATTATTGATTAAAAATGTTGGAGATAGCTACTCTCAATTTGGTTGGGCCTATGGATTGTTTACTTTAACCGCAGCGCTTACCTATCCAATCATCGGCCGACTAGGTGATAGGTATGGTGATAAGAAAATGCTACTTATTTACACACTAGGCATGGCTGCCGTAATGTTGCTTATACCACTTCTGTACGAGGTATGGCAAGTTTATATGATACAGATCATGATGGGAATCCTCGGTGCAATTCAAAAAAATACAGAAAAAGCCTTTTTGGCTAGAAATAATGATAATGAAACTGCAGGTGAACGAATTGGTAAATACCATTTACAGATTTCATTGTGGAGCGGTTTAGGGATTATTCTTACTGGTTACTTAATTGATTTCCTAACCATTGCAAGTCTATTCTATTTAATTTCTTTTGTTTATATAATAGCCTCTTTCGTCATTATTAAGCGGGAGAGGATTTGAAACAGTTCTAATTTTCATCGTTCACAAGGATTATACTAATGGTTTGGGTCTTTCCGAATACTCTTGATAGGATATAATTTTAAGACGTGCTAGAGAGTCTGGACCTTTAAAGCATTGGTATAATGCTTAGAATAAAAAGGATAAAAGACAAATAAATCGATTTCAACATAAATAAGGGATTGTAAAACCTTCGTATAGAAAATCCTTTTTCCTAGAAGCTTACCTTTACCGTATTCTTCATTTCTTTAAAATAATTCTTTTAACTAAAATAACTTATCTATTTTTATTAATAATTGTAAGTAACAATTCTCTTGTCTTTTCAAAACTGATAAGTTCTCTATGAAAGTTTGGATAATTAGCTAATGAATCTTTTAAAAAGTAATAGTTCGGGTAAAGTGAAAAAAAGTCTTTATGTAGAATTTGCCTTTGATATTTAGGAATTTTCTTATTTGCTAGTACATAAGTAGAACTTCCCGCAATAAGCATACAAAATTCATTAAAATCAGCAGCCAACCAATTCTCTTCATCGATAATACCCACGAAATCTTTTTCAATTAGCTCAATATCTTCGTATGGGAATCCATTCGATAATTCTGTATGGTAAAGAATTTCTAGTTTACTCAATAAATCACTTTGCATGTCTTCCCATCCTATCTCTTTAAGCTTTTCAACTATCTCCTCTAAAAGCTGCATATTTTCATTATAAGACAAGCCTTCCTTCATTAAGGAGTAAAACTTGTTATTTTTATTAGAAATTACGTCTAGATCATATTTATCGGTTTACTTAAGAGAAAAGGATTTATGCCTTACCTCTTCCCGATTTCCAAGTGTTTAAAGACAAGGTACACACACAATTTTAAGTACACGATATTTTGCTCGGAAGCCTTTTTAAAACAAATAAAAAACGTTTCTTACATAATGTAAGAAACGTTACTTTTACTGCTTTCTCAGTAGCAGTATGATACCGGTGGTCGGGGTCGAACCGACACTCCAGAAGGAACACGATTTTGAGTCGTGAAAAGAGTGCGTAATTAACTCCGATATGCGATACCGTTAATTTATCCGTACATTTTAGCGGAAAATACGTAAACGACCGTTTTCCTATTATCGATAGTTTACAATAACCTAACTCTGCTTGTCAAAGGATTAAAAAATTATTTCACCCTCGCAACTCTACGCTTATAAAATGCTCTAACTGCTAAATCACAAGCATCATCTTGGGACATTTCTTCCATATGATTATGTACGAACTCAATTGCTGCTGCCTCATGTATATCAAGCATAGTAATTCCACCTATAGATGGTGCAAATACCGTTAATCTTTGTCGCATCTTTGAAACTATTTTATTTATTTGCGCTTCTGTTAATCCAAGATACTTAGCGAAATCTAATTTATTTATCTTATCTTCTTTCCACATATAAACTCCTCACTTTCCAACCGTAAGGATACAGTAGATAAATACTTTAAGCAAGATATTTATTCACGTTAAAACCGCGTCATTACTGCGTTTATAAGCATTCTATATCGTGAAGAATCGTTATAGTTTCTACTATTATAATACGTTTTATTGCGTCAGTTTTGCGTTAATGAGACGAATTTCGATCGCTCTCATTGTACGTTTTTTAACCTAATAACTATATATATTCCTTTAGAGAGTGTATATCAGTTATTAAATTGTTTAATTGATAGTATGCGACCGAACAATCTTTCTGTTTGAACCGCTTATTGCCGGCCAAAGTGATTTTTTGAACACCCAGGTTTCGAAATTTGATTTCGCGTTTAACAACCACTTAGAGGCGCCGACTGGAATCGGCCATACCCGGGGGCATAAAAAAGACGCCCGCATTTTGATGTGACCCCTAAAAGTTAGACACGTTAAAGTCGATTAGGCAGCTTGGATAAAACGAGTTCGGTATTGCAC
>NZ_JACSQA010000042.1 GCF_014836845.1 Ureibacillus galli | reverse complement strand
GCCGGTGAAATTTTACTTTTCGTAAAATTTCACCGGCTTTTTTTATTTAGAGGAGGGTTTTTGTCCCAGCCTCTTTTGTTCTTTATTAGTTTTCCATTTGTTTTGCTAGGAAGTTTGCTGCTGTTTCAGCAGCTTTTTGTTCCACTTCACTTATAAAATGTACTTTCGATAATAAATAGACCGCACCAATGGCATCCCCATTGGAAATAATAGGTGCTACACAATAAGACTTTACTTGCTCATATTGACCAGGTACAAGTTCGATTGTCGCTTCTGTCTTTTCTAAAACTACCGAACGTTGTTTCATAAAGTCTTCCGCAAAAACGGATAATCGACGGTTCGTATATTCCTTCTTCGATAATCCTGCAACTGCAATCATTTCATCTCGGTCACTAATTAGAGCAGGTGTCCCTACCGTTTCATATAATGACTCAACATATTCTTTTGCAAATTCACTTAAATCATTTATTGGCGAATACTTTTTTAAGATAACTTCTCCTTCGCGGTCTGTGTAAATCTCTAGAGGATCGCCTTCACGAATACGCATTGTTCTTCGGATTTCCTTTGGAATAACTACACGACCTAAATCATCAATACGACGGACAATTCCCGTTGCTTTCATATTTTACTGCCTCTCTTTCAAAATCAATTTTCCTTTACATTGATAGTATGGTTATTAATTGGTCAATGTATGCAAAAAGTGAATGAAGAGGATAAAATTCTCATGTTGGCAGTAAAATTGAAAAAATGAATCCAAACATTGTTAATGAGTAGGTTATTGCTATATCGGTATAAATAAGATTTTATTTTTGTACAATTTCTTTTTTAGACTTTGCAGCGATTTCGACCATTTGTTCTAACACATCAAAAGGTAAGAAGCTGCCACATTTTTTCTCATCAATTGTCAAAGTTAATTTGGCACCGTCCATTACAAACCCAACTGCACGATCAAATTTCATTGACTCAGAGACAATATAGCTGCCATCTACATTTTTTGTTCCTTCTTCGGAAAAATAAATCGAAATTGTTTTTTGTTTTTCCTTAATAGCTGTAATTCCAGCTTCTATTGCCCACACTTTCATACGAGCAATACGTAATAGCTTTTCTGTTTCTACAGGTAAATCACCAAAACGATCTAACATTTCATCCATTATTTCCGTATAATCCTCTATTTGTTCCATTGACTTTATACGTTTATACATTTGAATCTTTTGATAACCATCTGGTATATATTGATCCGGTATATAAGCGTCCACATGTAAAATAATTTCTACATCTGGTCTTTCCTCTTTTACTACACCTGTTTGGCGTTCTGCTATTGCTTCTTCTAACATTTGAGAGTATAAATCAAATCCTACCGAATCAATAAATCCATGTTGTTGTGAGCCTAGCAGATTCCCTGCTCCACGAATTGATAAATCACGCATTGCAATTTTAAAGCCGGAACCGAGTTCAGTAAATTCTTTTATAGCTTGCAACCTTTGCTCAGCTACATCTGTTAAAACTTTATCTCTTTGATACATGAAATAAGCATAAGCAATACGATTTGAACGACCTACTCGACCACGTAATTGATACAACTGGGATAGACCCATTCGATCTGCATCATGAACGATTAAAGTATTAACGTTAGGCATATCGACACCCGTCTCTATAATCGTTGTCGTTACAAGTACATCATACTCTCCTTCTAGGAAGTTCAAAATAATGGACTCTAATTGGGATTCGGTCATCTTTCCATGGGCATATCCAACTCTTGCATCCGGTACAAGCATTTGAATTTCCTCTACTTTTCGAGTCATATCTTCTACTCGATTATAAAGAAAGAACGTTTGTCCCCCACGTGCCATCTCCCTTTCAATTGCTTCTCGCACAAGGGCACCACTATATTCCATTACATATGTTTGAACTGGGAAACGATTTTGTGGTGGTGTTTCAATAACCGATAAGTCCCTTACACCTACCATCGACATATGTAATGTACGTGGAATTGGTGTTGCAGTTAGTGTTAAAACATCAACGTTCGTTTTCAATTGTTTTATTTTTTCTTTATGGGTTACCCCAAATCGTTGTTCTTCATCCACAATCAATAAACCTAGATCACGGAACACAACGTCTTTCGATAATACACGATGAGTACCAATAACGATATCAACGGTGCCATCTTTTAAGCCTTTTAATGTCTCCGTTTGTTGTTTTTTTGTACGGAAACGGCTTAATAGACCAATATTTATCCCGTAATCCTCAAAGCGTTCCTGCATTGTTTCAAAATGCTGTTGAGCTAATATCGTCGTCGGTACAAGAAAGGCTACTTGTTTACCGTCCATTACTGCTTTAAATGCAGCACGAATCGCAACTTCTGTTTTACCATAGCCAACGTCACCACAAACAAGGCGATCCATTGGGCGCTCCCTTTCCATATCCCGTTTTACTTCTAGAATGGAACGTAATTGATCTTCTGTTTCCTCGTATGGGAAAGCATCTTCAAAGGCACGCTGCTCATCTGTGTCAGGAGAAAAAGCATATCCCTTTTCTGCTTCCCGTTTCGCATAAAGTTTTATTAAATCATCTGCTATATCTTTAACAGCAGATGATACTTTTGCCTTCGCTTTTTTCCACTCGGCTCCACCAAGTTTATGAAGCTTCGGTTCTTTCCCTTCAGAGGCAACGTACTTTTGAATCAAATCGATTTGCTCAACAGGCACGTACAATTTATCATCTGCTCGATAGCGGATGTTTAAATAATCTTTATGTGTACCATTTACTTCAAGGGTTTCAATACCAATATATTTCCCTATACCGTGATGAACATGTACTACATAATCACCCGGTTTAATTTCGGTATAGCTTTTAATTCGTTCAGCATTGGACATTTTTTGCGGTCTTCGGGGCTTTCTTTTTGCCTGTTGTTTAAACAACTCATCATCCGTTACTACCGCAATTCGTTGTAATGGTAATTCAAATCCAGAAGTTAGTACACCATCAACTAAATAAATCCCCGCATCTGTAGGAGCTCCTAGCAAACTATGAATATTATATTCTTCCAGCATGCTTTGCAATTTTTTAATTCGTTCGTTACCATCCGCAACAAACAATACTGTAAATTTCTCTTGTGTCCATCGCTCTATTTCATTTTGTAAAAGGCTAATTTGCCCATGGAATTGTTGCATTGGTTTACAAGAGAAGTTTGTTGTTTTTTTAAAGGTAATACCCGAAAACGTTCGAGCAAATAATGCAAAATATATTTTTTGCTGTTCCAGCATCGAATGAACTTCTTTAAATGCAAAGGAAGGTTTTACATCATGAACGATTTTCCCTTCTTCTATAAGGGATATAAACCATTCTTCCTCTTCCCGTTCCCACGCATCCATAACTTCTTGAATTCGTCCAAGTTCATCGAATAAAACAATGCCATCCTTCGCAAAATAATCTCCTAGGAAAGTTTGTTCTTCATAAAGAAGGGATCCATATTTCGTAATATGATCCGGAATATTTCCTTGTCTGAGCATCTCAATATCATATTGAATGTTTTGATATAACATTTCTTGCGTTTCTGGCTTTTTTATTTTCTTTAAACTTTTACTTAATGAATTTTCTAGTCTTTCTGCCAATTCAGCCCGTTGACTTGTTGTTAACAATAATTCAGATGCCGGTAAAATACGTACGGAATCCAATTTTTCAATAGACCGTTGATCGTCTGCAGAAAAAGTTCTAATTGAATCGACTTCCGTATCAAATAATTCAATACGAATAGGTGACTCTGCATATGGCGGATAAATATCTAATATTCCTCCACGTAATGCAAACTCACCAGGTGTTGTAACCATTTGGCTTCTTGTATATCCCATTGTCACCAAATGTAATAACCATTCTTCGATTTCAATATCCTTTCCAATTTCAGCTTCCAAATAATAGTTTTTCCACTGTTGAACCGGTGTCATTATTTTTCGCATTCCAGCAATCGGAATAACGTATATCGCTTTCTCTTGTTTCACTAAAAGGTCAAGGGTGGCAATACGCTGTGCCTTTAGTTCCGGCGATGCGATTGTCATATCCGCTGCAATAAATTCATCAGCAGGATAATAATGAACAAACTCTTCTCCCACTAAGGAGGACAAATCATCAACTAATTTTTGTGCTTGTAAAAGGTTTGCAGACAATATATAAAGAGGCTTATTTGTTTCCTTAAATATTGTTTGAAAAAAAACTGGTCTTGCGCTTCCTGTTAAGCCAGTAATAAGTTGAGTGTCATAATTCTTTTCACCAATTTGATTAATTAAACTGTTTATATGTTTATCTTGAGAGAATAGTTGATGAAATACGTTCATTCATAAACCTCCTTCCATCATTCATACTTAATTTATGTAATTAGTAATCAATTACATATCCTAACCGTTTTCTTTTTTATTAAAAAAATAAAGCTGAAAAAGTGGGTGACTTTAAAAAAGAAAGTCGCCCACATATTTTTCAGTAACAAATATAGGTGCAAAATTGTTTTCCATGTTTTCAACTTTACTTATTGCAACCATTTTTTCAGTGCGTAATAATCCGGAAATTGTTTCAATGAATCTTCACAATGTTCACAAATACAATGCACTGTTGTATCACCATGCTCATTTTTTTCAATATAATCGTCTACTTCTCCCACTTCGAATAAATGTAACTTTCGTATAGTTTCATCCGCATCAAAGGGTAATGTCCCAATCTCTGTTTCACAATGACGACAACGATATCGAACAGGCATTAGTATCGTCCTCCTTTAAGTATGTAAAAGCATGTGCTTTCGAATACTCAAAGTATTGACCTAATTTTGCCTATTTATGCACCGTTAAATTCCGTCATCACATCTAAAAACTTTTTGGAAAGTGCTGCTTCTACCGCAGAGACAGTTTTATTAACAGCATCTTCAATAATAGGATCCTCTTCTTTTGAAAATTTCGCTAATACATAATCCGTAACTTTCATCCCGGCAGGGGGACGATTAATTCCTACTCGAATGCGATTAAACTCTTGAGTTCCTAAATGCTGTATTAAAGATTTAATTCCATTATGTCCACCAGCACTACCTTTTTGTCTTAAACGGAGTTTTCCTGTTTCTAAATCTAAATCATCATATATTACAATGATGTCTTCTAAAGCGATATCAAAATAATCCATTAATGGGCGAACACATTCACCTGATAAATTCATATATGTTAGAGGTTTTAACAAAATGACTTTTCCTTCAGGTCGATGAATGCTTGCATACATTCCATTAAATTTTAATTGATTCAATGGCGAACCCCATTTTTCCGCTAATGCATCAATACATTCAAATCCAATATTATGTCGTGTATGTTCATATTGTTTCCCGGGATTCCCTAATCCAATAATTAATTTCATGATTACTCATCCTTTTTTCACTAATCGTAGCCTATTTTATCATACGCTGTGTTGAAAAAGAAAAAACAAGTATTGTTATGTAATGATTATTTGTTAAAGGTTTCATTTATTTTTATTTATCAAAAAAATAAAAATAAAAATGTATGAGTATAAAACTCATACATTTCTTTTTTAGCTTTCTGACTCTGGCGCTTCTGTTGCTTTAATATCTTGATTCTCATCATCACCTTGACCAGCCGTATCATCATTTACTACTACTGGTGGTGTAATCGTTACTACCGTCTCTTCATCTTGATTTAATATTTCATATTGAAGACTACTACGAATATCCCCTACAGAGATTGAATCGTTCATTGCTAAATTAGAAATATCCACGTCAATTGATTCTGGAATATTTGAAGGCTTGACCTTAATTTTTAATACTCGAATTGGTTGAGTTAAAACGCCACCTTCTTTTACACCAATTGCTTCGCCCACAGGAGTAATCGGTACTTCCACTTCTAACTCTTCTGACATATTAATGGATAAGAAGTCCACATGTTTCACTGTTCCTTTAAGTGCACATCTTTGAACTTCATTTAATATCGCATTTAATTGTTTTCCTTCTACATCAATTTTAAAGACTGCTGTACGCCCATATTGTTGAACTGCTTTTGCAGTATCTTTGTAATCGATAAATACAGGAATCGCATCGACATTATACCCATAAATAATGGCAGGTAATTTTCCTTCATTTCGTAGTTTCGTTAATGTTGAACGAGCTCCTATATCACGTCGAGTTGCTTGTAATACTATATCCAAAAAAATCGCTCCTTTCAGAATTCATGACTATACTATTATGTCTTTTTTTCTGAATACTAAACTCTCTTATTGGACAAATTTGTATATTCAATTAACATTTTCAATTTACTTTATATAATAACTCTTTCTATTAAGTCATAAAAAAAGAGACAAGGCTACTAGTAGCCTTGTCTATCTATAGGATTAATCGAATAATGTACTTACAGATTTGTTTTCATAAACACGAGAAATAGCTTCTGCCATTAAATTCGCTACTGAAAGTTGTTTAATTTTTGGAGACACTTTATCTTCAGTAAGTTGAATAGTATTTGTTACAACTAATTCTTTAATTGCCGAGTTTTCAATGCGTTCAATAGCTGGACCTGATAAAACAGGGTGAGAACAACATGCATAAACTTCTTTAGCACCAGCTTCAATCAATGCATTTGCACCAATTGTAATTGTACCTGCAGTATCAATAATATCATCAATTAAGATACAAACTTTTCCTTCAATATTCCCAACAATGTTCATTACTTCCGCCACATTTGGTTTTGGACGACGTTTGTCGATAATCGCAATTGGAGCTTTTAAGCGTTCTGCCATTTTACGAGCACGAGTAACTCCACCGTGGTCCGGGGATACAACGACAAGATCTTCTGGATTTAAGTTTTTTGATTTAAAGTAAGTAGATAAAATCGGTACTGCTTGTAAATGGTCAATTAAAATATCAAAGAAACCTTGAATTTGTGGTGCATGTAAGTCTAATACGATTACACGGTCAGCACCTGCAGTTTCTAATAAATTTGCTACTAATTTAGCTGTAATTGGTTCACGAGCTTTTGCTTTACGGTCTTGGCGTGCATACCCATAATAAGGGATAACTACGTTAATTGTACGAGCAGAAGCACGTTTTACAGCATCAATCATAATTAAAAGTTCCATTAAATGTTCATTTACAGGAGCAGAAGTAGATTGAACGATGAAAACGTCACAACCACGGATACTTTCCTCAATACTAATTTGAACTTCTCCATCACTAAAATGTTTAACTGATGATTTACCAAGTTCAACACCCATCAATTCCGCAATTTCTTGTGCTAAAGGGTAATTAGAATTTAAAGAGAAGATTTTAAGTTTTGTGTCAGCATATTGATACGGCATGATGGCCTCCTAATAGTTTTACAAATTTATTTTGAATTTAATTTCTTTGCATAATCAAGTTTATTTTCTTGTCTAGAACGCGCAATTGCCAACGCGTCTTCTGGTACTTCTTTCGTAATCGTAGAACCAGCTGCTATAAACGAACCTGCACCTAATTTAACAGGTGCTACTAAATTTGAATTACATCCTACAAAAACATTATCTTCAATTACTGTTTTAAATTTATTTTTACCATCATAATTAACTGTAATGGAACCACATCCGATGTTTACATTGTTTCCTACTTCCGCATCACCAATGTAGCTTAAATGGGAAACTTTTGTATCATCACCTAGTGTGCTTTTCTTCACTTCAACAAAGTTGCCAATTTTTACGTGGTTACCTAATTGAGAATCAGGACGTAAATGAGCAAATGGTCCAACTGCAGTATCTTCTCCTACAACACTGTCTGTTGCGACAGAATTTTGTACGATTGAGCGATCACCGATTTGACTATTAACAATAGTAGAGTTAGGACCGATAATACAATCACTACCAATTATCGTTTTTCCCTCAATCATGACACCGGGTTTAATGACAGTATCACTACCAATTACTGCATCTGCACTAATCGAAGTAGTGGAAGGATTAATAATCGTTACACCATTACGCATATGTTTCTCATTAATACGAGTACGCATAATTTCCTCTGCTTGCGCTAGTGCTACACGATCATTTACTCCCAATGTTTCATCAAAATTAGAACAAGTATATGCTGATACAATTTCACCTTGTTGTTGTAATATTTCAATGACATCTGGTAAATAATATTCACCTTGTGCATTTTCATTTTTAACAAGCTTCAATGCTTCGAATAATGCTTTGTTATCAAAGCAATATGTGCCAGTGTTAATTTCATTAACTAACTGTTGTTCAGGTGAAGCATCTTTTTGCTCTACAATTTGTTCTACTTGGCCATTCGCTCCACGAATCACACGACCATAACCTGTTGGATTATCAGCAACGGCTGTTAAAATCGTCGCTTTCGCCTTTTGGTTTTGGTGGTGTTCAAATAACGCTTTCATTGTTTCAGGACGAATTAAAGGAGTATCTCCACAAACAACTAACGTTGTTCCTTCCAATGAACCTAAAATCGCCTCTGCTTGAATGACAGCATGTGCCGTACCAAGTTGTTCCTCTTGTAGTACATATTCACTTTTATCGCCCAATTGATCTTTTACTTTATCCGCTCCGTGACCAACAACAGTAACAATACGGTTCACATTCAAAGTTTGAATGTTTTCAACAACATGTTCTACCATTGGTTTTCCACATACAGGATGGAGCACCTTATATAATTTGGACTTCATGCGAGTTCCTTGACCAGCAGCCAAAATGACTGCAAAAATGTTCGTCATTCTAAGTCCTCCAATTTTACTCATATTCTCTTATGACTATATAGTAAATTCACCCGATTTTCAAGGCTTCCAGACTTGACAAATCCATGACATCCTTATTTGGCAATTCCTTCATTTTTTCTATTACTTTTATATAAAAAAAAGAGACTACTCTAGGTGAGTAGTCCCTTCATTTTTAATATTATGCATTTGCCTCTTCAAGTTGAAGTGCTTCTTCTTCACTAGAAGCGTGATAAGCAGCTAATACAACATCTTGAAGTTTATTTCTTGTTTCAGAATTAATAGGGTGTGCAATATCACGGAATTCTCCGTCTGGTGTACGCTTGCTTGGCATAGCCACAAATAAACCATTATTTCCATCAATCACTCGAATATCATGAACCACGAATTCATCATCTAGTGTGATGGAAGCAATTGCTCGCATGCGCCCATCAGTTTGAACACGTCTTAATCTTACATCAGTAACTTCCATTCTCTCACTCCTCTCTTCTAGGATGCCTTTTAAAGATATGATTCTACAAAAATTTCTTTTTTCCTTCTTATTTTATAAAATTTTCGAAAAAATGAGAAATATTTTTTATATAAAAAAAATGACGAACTACTACTAAAGTAATTCATCACTTTTTTCTGTTAAACTAGTTATTCCACTACTGCAATTACTTCAATTTCTACTTTTACATCCTTTGGTAATCTAGCGACTTCTATTGCTGATCGTGCAGGTTTATGATCTCCGAAATGACTAGCATACACTTCATTCATTGCTGCAAAGTCATTCATATCTGCTAAAAAGACAGTTGTTTTTACAACATGATTTAAAGAACTTCCAGCTTCTTTTAATACTGCTTTCAAGTTCTCAAATACTTGATTTGTTTGAGCTACAATGTCACCTTCTACTAATTCGCCTGATGCTGTTAACGGAATTTGACCAGAGCTGTAAAACATTCCATTTACGATGATTCCTTGAGCGTATGGTCCAATAGCTGCCGGTGCATTTTTAGTTGATACAGTTTTCATTTTATATGCCCTCCTTTAAAAAGTAATTCCCTTCACTTAAAGCAATGGTGCGATCTTTTTCATTTACGGCATGAAGTTTCACTAAAGAGTAGTAATCATCAACAAGCGTTTCATCTGCATGTTCTGCTTCTACAAGAACTGCAATTCCTGCAAGTTCACAATCAAACTCTTCCAATAAATTTTTCATTCCGTTCATCGTACCC
This sequence comes from Ureibacillus galli, assembly GCF_014836845.1. Lineage (GTDB taxonomy): Bacteria > Bacillota > Bacilli > Bacillales_A > Planococcaceae > Ureibacillus > Ureibacillus galli. The sequence goes on along the minus strand of NZ_JACSQA010000042.1, from coordinate 17,041 downwards.
CCGACTTTCATAAAATCGTCGGTAATGAGCACACGTTGCCCACTCTTCATGCTGCGTTTAGAAAGTACCATCGTTTGAATGCGACGGGAAGAACCTGATACATAATTAATACTTACTGTTGAACCTTCTGTTACTTTACTATCACGACGTACAACTACAACCGGAACATTTAAGTGTCTAGCGATTGAATGTGCTATCGATATTCCTTTTGTTGCCACTGTCATAATGACATCAATATGTTGATCAGCAAAGATGCTCGCAAATACTTTCCCTACTCGATTCATAAGCTCCGGATTACCGAGTAAATCCGTCATAAACAAATATCCACCTGGTAATAAGCGGTCTGATTGGCTTAGTTCTGAAATTAATATCTGAATGATATCCCGAACTTCTTCCTTTGACATTTTAGGAATATATTTTACCCCACCTGCCGCTCCAGGTACTGTCACCAACAACCCGATTCCTTTTTCTTCAAACGTTTCTTTTACAATCGTTAAATCTTCACTAATAGATGATTTAGCAGATTGATAAGTTTCAGAAAAATAAGTTAGCGGGATCAGCTGATGTGGATGCTCAAGTAAATAATAAGTCATATCAACTAGCCGTTCACTTCGCTTCCATTTCATGCGATCCTCTCCTAAACATTAAATTTGTACTTCAAGCTTATTTAAATTTTTATGCCATACTTTTCATTAATCAATAGACGAATAATTTATAGAAAAAGTATCATAAATGTACGCATTTAAGCAAGTGAATTTCTTTCCCCTAATAAACGAACTGCAAAAACTTCATCGCAAAAACCGCGCAAACCATTATAAATACGAGGAAGTCTTGACTCGTTATCAACTAATCCAAATACTGTTGGACCACTTCCACTCATTAAAACTGCATCCGCACCAAAACGTTTCATTTGTTCCTTAATCGTGACAACTTCCGGATGAAGTTCAAAGGTAACGGATTCAAGTACATTTCCTACAGTTTCACACATTAAGAAATAATCATTTTTTTCAATCGCTTCGATCATTTGACTTGTATTAGGGTGCTCAACCTCATCAACATTAAGTCCACCATAAACTTGCGCTGTTGAAACGCCAATTTTCGGTTTTGCTAAAACGACCCAGCATGTTGGGGGTGCAGGAAGGTGTTGGATCTTTTCTCCCCGTCCAGTCGCTAGTGCAGTTCCCCCATAAACACAAAAGGATACATCCGAACCAATTTTAGCTCCTAATTCCGCTAATGTATCAATGGATAAGTTTAAATGCCAAAGGTCGTTCAATCCTTTTAATGTGGCAGCAGCATCACTACTACCACCCGCAAGACCAGCTGCGACCGGAATTTCCTTATCAATTACAATTGTGACACCTTCTTTAATTCCGTATGTATCTTTCATTAATTGAGCTGCTTGATAAGCTAAATTTCGATTGTCATCTGGAATAAATCCATTCGTAGAATTTATTTTAATTTGTCCATCTTTACGAGACTCTAATCCAATGCGGTCTGATAAGTCAACCGTTGTCATAATCATCTCTACTTCGTGGTAATTATCAGGACGTTTATATAAAACATCTAAAGTTAAATTTATTTTCGCTGGCGCTTTCACATAAAGCATACCGTGTCCTCCTCGATTGGCAACCAAATCTATAGTGAAACCCTTTTGTTTTCATATTTTTAAATTAAACTCATTCAGAGCAAGTTCACCATACACATAAAAAGGTCCATTATGTAGTCAGCTTCATTACTTCCATATATTTTACCATATCGCAAACAAAAGTGTCTTAAACCCGTTTTACGAATTAGTTTAAACGTTTTATTCAAAAGTTATCAATAAAAAAGCAAAAGCCAATAAATCCTTTTCAGGACTTATTGGCAAAATGTCAACTACTACTTATTTTTGATTGTTTTGGTTTTGCTGTGCTAGGCCTTGTTCGGCCATTTCAATTGCTCGCTTTACCATGTTACCTGCATCACGTGATTTTATTCCGCCCCAGCCTTCACGTTCGACTACATCATAAAATCCGAGTTCCTTGGCTATCTCTTCTTTTAGACGACTCGACATGATTCCTTTTCTTCTGGCCATGCAGTTATTCCTCCTTCAAAATAAGTAGGTTGACAACCGTAGTATGTGCTAAAGAAAACAAAAAACACTCAAAAAAAATGAGTGTTTTAAAAATACAAATAAAACTATTTGGCAATGGCAACTTGCACATCATCTAAAAATGTTATTTCTACTGCTTCAGTTAAAATATCTGTGTAGCTATAAGAAACGCGTTTACATGCGTTATCTTCTTGATCGAGCTCAACTACAAATACCGCGTGATAAGTTTCACTAAGTACTCCATCACACTCAACCGTTTTCTTGCGACCTCCGTTTGCTTTTAATCGCAAACGTTTACCCAAATGACAATCTAGAGACTTTTTAATGTCAGCTAACGTTTTTGGCATTTTCGCATACACCTCACTATACCTAGTATAGCCCATTATTGGTTACTTGTCAACAAATTATAATATTTTATCAGCAGATAAAATTGTTGTCAACTTATTTTGCATAAAAAAGTATCTAAATTTATTAAAAAAATAACACGTTTCATATTATTGTGTATTGCAAAAATGCGGATAAAGTGCATCTGCTAATTTTGCAAACTCTTCGATAGATAAAGTTTCTCCTCTTCTTACTGGTTCAATACCACATTGTTCAAGGGCATCTAATATTTGTTGTTTCTTTTCTTTTCCGGAAGGAAGACCTGATTGTAAATTGTTTAAAATCGTTTTTCTACGTTGTGCAAAGGATGTGCGGGTAACCTCAAATAAGAAATCCTCATTAATTACTTTTACTGGAGGTTCATCATGCTTAATTAATCGAATGACAGCAGAATCAACATTTGGTTGTGGCATAAATACAGTTTTTGGTACAACCATCGCCACTTCTGCTTTTACATAATATTGAATTGCAATTGATAATGAGCCATACTCCTTTGTACCAGGTTTTGCTGTTATACGATCAGCAACTTCCTTTTGCATCATAACGACAAAGCCACGAATTGGTAGACGGTCATTTAATAATTTCATTAAAATCGGTGTTGTCACATAATAAGGTAAGTTTGCCACTACCATAATATCCTCAATACCTGGCATCTCTTCCGCTATTACTTTCTCCACGTCTGCTTTTAATATATCAGAATGAATAATTTTAACGTTATCGTACGGGCTCAATGTATCTTCTAACACCGGTAGCAATCGCTGATCAATTTCAAAAGATACAACTTTTTTTGCTGCACGGGCTAGATGTTCAGTTAGTGCCCCGATGCCCGGCCCAATCTCGATGGCCCCACTGTCTTTCGTTAAATTGGCATGACTTACGATATTTCTTAATATATTAGGATCTATTAAAAAATTTTGTCCTAAACTTTTTTTAAATGAAAATCCATATTTATTTAAAATTTCCTTTGTACGGATTGGTGTTGCGATATCTTTATACATTTTGCTCCTCCTGATCTAGTTGGGCTACTGCTTGACCAAATTGTTCAACAGTAATTTGAAACATTGTGAGTCGTTTATGCAATTGTTTGCCATTTGTCATTCCGATATTCAAAATTTCACCTAATCGAAGGCGGCGATTTTTAGATTGGGGATGTCCAATTAATCGAGCAACGAATAAATCTTCCATTGTAATTTCGTTTTCTATATGACTATGGAGATTCGGTGTATATACATTCCTTAAAGCCTCTCGAATATCTTCATCCTGAGCATGTTCAATTCCAAGCCCTTTACCGTTTTTGGCAATGGTCTTTTCTTTAGCTAAAAAGGCGTGCTTTACTCCAGGTACTCGTTCCTCAATAATGGCGCGAATACGTCTCCCAGGGTAATCCGGATCCGTAAATACAATAACACCTCGTTTTTGTTGAGCGTGTTCAATACGCCGAAGCGTTTCCTCCGAAATAGCAGAACCATTTGTCTCAATTGTATCAGCGTTAACAGCACGTTTAATAGCCGTTGTATCATCTTTTCCTTCTACAACGATGATTTCTTGTATATTCAAAAATATACCCCTCTTTTCAAACAATCTGTGACTATAATAACATACAATAGTGTAATCGTCGTTTTCGTAATTTATAATCCTTATTCGTTCAAATAATAAGGCTAAAAATAAAGAGTCTTCCTGTTTACAGACAGGAAGACTCTTCTAACATTTTGGTTGAGTACACTAATCTTTTGAAAGCTTAATAGACTTAATTTAAAACTTTAATGCGGACTTTTTTACGTCCCCATTTATTTGCTTCTTGTTTAGAACCTACAAAGACATCAATTTTATTTCCTTGAATAGAGCCACCCGTATCGGCAGCAATGGCATTACCATAACCTTCAACCCATACTTTTGTTCCTAATGGAATGACACTTGGGTCTACCGCAATAACTTTCATACCAGAATTTGCTTTTAAGTTAAGGCCAGTAGCAGAAACGCCTGAACATCCTTTACAGTCTGCAGTATAAGCAGTAGCTGTTACATAAAATTCTTTGCTTTTCTTTGAAGAAGAACTATTACCACGAGAAACTGTAGCTGTAACTACCTTTGTACCAACTGCAACAACTTCTGTTTTTGGTTCTTTTAAAACTTCTTCCGTTTTTAATTTTTTATCTACTACTTTACCATTTTCTTTCGTCACTTCATAAGTGCGAGCTATTTTTCCTTCCTCGCCCTCTGTGACTACCTTTTCTTTCCCTTTTAGTAACGAAGAGTCTGATTTCGTCTCTACTGCGAAATCTACCGATTCTTCCACTACATCGGTAACCTTTTCTACACGAACAACTGTGATTTTATCCTTTGGAGTGATAACAGCCTCCAAATCATTTTCAACACGATCAAACTCATTAAGCTGAATTCCCTGTTGTTTCAAAAAGTTAGCGACCGTAGTCGAAGTGGACCAAACTTGTCTTTCCTTTAAACCATCGACAAGCGTTAACTGAAACGCCTTTTGAATATCGATTTTGTTATCTGCTCCTACTTCTGCGTCCAAAGCAACTGATAATTTATCATGCTCTGTTACTTCGATATTTGCTTCTTCCAAAATGTTCTTCACTTTATTTTCAGTTGTCCAAACTTTTGACTCTTTTCCGTCAACTGAAATAATTACTTCTTTAGCTTGTTCCCAATCAATCGTCATTCCACTGACGATCTTGGTGTTCAGTGAGGGTGATACTTTATCATATTCAGAAATGGCAATACCTTCTTGTTGTAAAAGTTCGCCTACTGTATTTGCATGTGTTAATAATTCTTGTTCTTTACCGTTTGCATTTACAACAACCGACTCTTTTGTTCCTTGATAAGCAACAAAAGAAACTACTGAAACAAACAGGATAAGAGATATAATTCCTACCACTGTTCGCTTACTCCTCAATGATCCTGAGAACAAGTTTTTCATGGAAATTTTTGACATGAATAACGCCTCCTTGACACTCGTTGGATTATACGGGCTACTTTTTTAGCTGTCAACTAATTAAAATTTTTTAAAAATAGTCCATTTTATTTTAATCCGTCTTAAACGCAGTATTGGAGACGTTTCGGATTATTATTCATCGAGTTTAAAAAATTTAATAGCATTTGAAGTTGTGACTTTAGCAACTTCTTCAACTGTTAACTCTTTTTGACGAGCAATTTCTTCTGCAACTAATGGTACATAGGACGGTTCATTCCGTTTACCTCTGTAAGGATGGGGTGCCAAATATGGAGCATCCGTTTCAATCATCAAATGCTCTAACGGAATTTCTTTCGCTACTTCTTTTGGTTGGCGTGCATTTTTAAATGTTACAGGACCACCTAAACTAATCATGAAATTCATTGCAATACACTCTTTGGCAGTTTCTACACTACCGCTAAAGCAATGCATAACGCCCCCGACCAATGCCGCATTTTCTTCCCGTAAAATTTTTACAACATCCCCAGTTGCTTCACGATTGTGAATGATGATAGGTAGTTTTAACTTTTGTGCTAGATGAATTTGTTTACGAAATAATTCTTGTTGAACATCTTTAGGTGATTTGTCCCAATAGTAATCCAAACCCGTTTCTCCAATACCGACTACTTTTGGATGGGAGGCAAGTTGTTCAATCCACTCCAAATCTTCTGGAGTACAATCGATTGCATCAACAGGATGCCATCCAATCACTGCATAAATAAATTCGTATTCATCTGCTAGTTCCATGGCTTTTTCAATTGTTTTTCGATCAAAGCCGACTACAACCATTTTTTCAACTTTCGCTTTAATTGCTCTCTCGATAACTTGTTGCAAATCTTCTTCATATTGATCTGCATTTAAATGGACATGTGTATCTATAAACATCATCATTCTCCTCACTCATTTTATTGGAATAAAATATTTCTTAGTTGACATTAAAATTACAGATTTATTACACGGATAACTTTTTATGTCATAATGAATATATTTCATTACATTTTTTTAATAACATTTACCTATTTCGACAGATTATTTTTTCACCTTTATTATGACAATATAGTTTTAAAGTCACAAATTTTTCGAGTGAAAAGCCTGCTGAACTTATCTTGTCCAACAGGCTTAAAAAGCAGAAATTCATTATTTAACTTTTGCTCCATTTTGAAGCTTTGGATCTACTGTAGCCAGAGTTAATACCCCATCGTGGGAACCTGCTAAAATCATTCCTTGTGAAAGCTCACCCCGTAGTTTAACTGGTTTTAAGTTTGCCACAACTATGACTTTTTGCCCAACTAACTCCTCAGGTTTATAATATTGGGCAATACCCGATACAACTTGACGTTGTTCGTATCCAAGATCCACTTGTAGTTTTAATAATTTATTCGCTTTAGGAACTGGTTCGCAAGCCATTACCGTTGCAACTCTCAAATCAATTTTCATAAAGTCATCAATCGAAATTTCAGGAACATCTGGAACTTCAATTTCCGTCTTGCTCTCTTCTTCTTGTGGAGTTTTAACAGAAGCTCTCATTTGTTCTCTTATATAAGCAACTTCGACTTCTACATCTAAGCGTGGGAAAATTGGTATACCCTTTTCTACTACTTTTATATTTTCAGGAATAACATTTCCGAATGTTTCAATTGTTTCCCAATTTAAATAAGATTCGTCTAAACCTAATTGTTCGACAATTTGTTTAGGTGTTGACGTCATAAATGGTTGTAACATAACTGCAATATGGCGTAAACTTTCGGCTAAATTATACATAACTGCCGCTAATTTACTTTTATTTTCATCATCCTTAGCTAATACCCAAGGCTGTGTTTCATCAATATATTTATTCGTACGTGAAACAAGTGACCAAACATCGGATAAAACAACACTAAACTGCATTTTCTCCATATTTTGTTCATAGATTAAACGCGTTTCTTTTGCATGTATTTTAAGGGCCGCATCAAACTCAGTTTCTACAAGGTTCTCTGTTGGAATAATCCCATCAAAATACTTATTCATCATTGAAACTGTACGATTCAATAAATTTCCTAAGTCATTTGCTAAATCAAAATTCGTTCTTTCAACAAATGATTCTGGAGAAAATACACCATCAGCTCCAAAAGGTAATTCACGAAGTAGGAAATATCTTGTTGCGTCTAATCCATAACGCTCGATTAACATCTCTGGATAAACGACATTCCCTTTTGATTTTGACATTTTTCCATCTTTCATCATGATAAAACCATGGGCAAATACTTTTTTTGGTAATGGTAAATCTAAAGCCATTAAGAAAATTGGCCAATAAATCGTATGGAAGCGAACAATATCTTTCCCTACAACATGTACATCAGCCGGCCAGTATTTATTAAATAATTCTTCGTTATCTGATCCGTATCCTAAAGATGTTATATAGTTTGTTAAAGCGTCCACCCAAACATAAATTACATGCTTTGGATCTCCCGGTACTTTAATACCCCAATCAAAAGAAGTTCTTGAAACGGATAAATCCTCTAAACCAGGCTTGATAAAATTATTAATCATTTCATTTTTACGGGATTCAGGTTCGATAAATTCAACATTTTCTTCGTAATATTGTAATAATCGGTCTGCATATTTCTTCATATTAAAGAAATATGACTCCTCTTTTACTTTATGGACCGGACGTCCACAATCAGGGCAGTTTCCATCTACTAACTGGGTTTCAGTGTAAAAAGATTCACAAGGTGTACAATACCAGCCTTCATATTCCCCTTTATAAATGTCTCCATTATCAAGGAATTTTTGGAAGATTTTTTCTACACTTTTTGTATGGCGTTCCTGTGTAGTTTGAATAAAGTCATTGTACGAAATATCCATTAAAGACCAAAGTTTTTTCGCTGCATCTGCAATTTCATTAACGTATTCTTGCGGATGCTTCCCTGCCTCCGATGCCTTTTCTTGAATCTTTTGTCCATGCTCGTCCATTCCCGTTAAAAAACGAACATCATATCCTCTTAATCGCTTATATCGTGCCATCGTATCTGATGCCACAGTCGTATAAGCTGTGCCGATATGAAACTTACCACTGGGATAATAAATTGGGGTTGTTATATAAAATGTATTCTTTTCACTCACTTAAAATGGCCTCCATTGTCAAACTGTATAGTGTTTATTTTATCGAAGTAAGAAAATTGTTTCAATGAAAGAATATTATTACAGAATGTTGTCGAAAAATACTACTAGTAAAAGGTGTAAATTTGTTGAAACTTTCCAACTAAAATGACCGTTTTATATTAATAATCTATATTTTTTATTCAGAAATCCTATTTATGTATCAAATGTTCACAACTATTTCACATCAATTTTAAACCATTAATGCTAAATAATTGACGTTTATGGCATTACTTGGTATGATTCTAATCAGACAGAGAATAATGTCGAATTTTGGCGAAACAAAATAAAATAATATATTAAACAATCCATAGGAGGAAATATTGTCATGAAATCAACAGGTATCGTTCGTAAAGTCGATGAATTAGGACGTGTAGTTATTCCGATCGAGCTTCGTCGTACATTAGGCATTGCAGAAAAAGATGCGTTAGAAATTTACGTTGATGACGATAAAATCATTCTTAAAAAATATATGCCTAACATGACTTGTGCTGTAACTGGTGAAGTTTCCGATGAAAACTTCCGTCTTGCTGGAGGCAAATTAATTTTAAGTCCAGAAGGTGCAGAGATTTTAATGAAAGAAATTCAACAACATATTTCTAAGTAAAAGCTATAAAAAAAAGCGTTGCTAACTTTTTAATCCTAAAAAATAGCATACGCTTTTTTTATTTTTATCATACTATTTATACATGATATTGCTGATAAACATCTCTTTTTGCTATCCCTCTAAGTTTAGCAACTTCTTTAATGGCTTCTTTTGAATTCATCTGTTTTTCCTCTATAAGATAGTCCACGTGTTCTACAAGAGATAAACTAGTCCAATAAGCATCTTGTTCCTCTTCTAATTCACCATTTATATTACCTTCAAGGATGACACAAAATTCTCCTCGAATTTCATTTTCAGTCACCCATTGAACTGCCTCTGTAATTGTACCGCGCAAAAATTCTTCAAATTTTTTTGTTAATTCTCGGGCTAGAACAATTTTACGATTTCCTAGAACAAGTTCCAAATCCTTTAGCGTTTCCTTTAAACGATGAGGAGCTTCGTAAAAAATTATTGTTTCCTCTCGCCTCGCCAATTTTTCCAACTGTTGACGACGTTCCTTTTTATGACGATTTAAAAATCCAAAGAAATAAAATGGCTGCGGTGCAATACCTGATGCAATTAATGCTGTTAATGCTGCATTTGCACCCGGTACAGGAACAACAGCAAAATCCTCCTCTATAGCTTTAACCACAATGTCGGCTCCTGGATCTGAAATACATGGAAGACCTGCATCACTTACTAGAGCGACCGTTTTTCCTTCCCGAAGGAAACCTAACAGTTTTTCCCCTCCATGCTCTAGATTATGTTCATGATAGCTTACTAAAGGGGTTTGAATATCAAAGTAATTACATAGTTTTTTTGTATTACGTGTATCTTCTGCGGCAATAACATCTACCTCTTTTAAAATACGCAATGCACGTACTGTCATATCTTCTAGGTTCCCTATAGGGGTTGCAACTAAATAAAGACAGCTTCCCAGTTCATGTTGACTGCTCTTTTGTGATTTCATCAAACGTCTCTCCCAATATATTTCAGTTTTTCGCTTCGTTTCAATTGTTTAAAAGCATACTCTGCTCGCATTGCCTCTTGTTTTGTAGCATACGTTTCAAAATAAATACACTTCACAGGGCGATGAGCCTTCGTATATTTAGCACCCTTTCCCGCATTATGTGTTGCTACACGTTTCTCCAAATTGTTTGTATAGCCTGCGTAAAGGGACTGATTCGCACATTCTAAAACATAAAAGATATGGTTATTTTTTGTCTCCATAAAGAATTTCACTCACTTCATCGGTATATTGATCGTTATCATCATATACGTACAATGGTGGCAATACTTTCAAATCAGGTTTCCCATCCTTTATCCCTTCTATTAATAAAGTATTTGCTTCTTTCCCGAATTTAGGATACACGAAGCGTATACGTTTAGGTTCAAGACGATTGGCCCTCATTGAAGTAACAATATCCAATAGCCTTCCTGGACGATGAACAAAAGCAGCTTTTCCACCTTGCTTTAATAATCGACTAGCAGACTCAATTGCCTCATCTAAAGTTAAATAAAGCTCATGTCTAGCGATGGCATAATGTTCACTAATGTTTTTATCACTTAATTCATGGGCTAAAAAATATGGTGGATTACATGTAACAACATCATACTTTTCAATTCCTAGTTGGGGAGGTATTTCTTTTACATCCCCCTGAACCATTTTAATTTGCCCTTCCAATCCATTGTACTCTATACTTCGCACAGCCATATCATATAGTCTATGTTGTAATTCAACCCCTATAATATCTGCTTTTGTACGTGCACTTAAAAATAGAGGTATTACCCCATTTCCCGAGCATAGATCAACAATTTTCCCCTTATTTCTAGGAACACTAACAAATCTTGATAATAATACCGCATCTAATGAAAAAGAAAATACGGACGGACTTTGAATAATTCTTAAATCTTCAGCCAATAAATAATCCAGCCGTTCATCATCCTTTAACCATTGCTCCACAAAATACCCCTCCATACAAAACTCTTCTCAAAAGAAAAGACTGAAAACCACCTTTGTGGTATCAGCCTTTTGAACAAAATTTTTGGCGTATCGGCACGTCTTTAATGCATTTATGTATGCCTTTTAAATCATAATCTATGACATCACCAAACAATCCCTTTATCCGATTTACGAACTTTTTGAGTTTTAGTAAATAGAACAAGGTTTAAGCATTTTGTTTATTTAAAAACGATAGACAAAACAAGCAATCTTCACCTTTTCGAGAACTACCAAAATGAACGTGACAAACGTGGAACCCTTCTTGGTAAAGACGCGCTAAATTATCATATCCTTCTCCAATATCTAACAAGCTCATTTTTTCAGTTTCGCTACGTTCATCTGAAGAATCGTTGGATAAAAGCTCTTCTAGACGTCTACGAAGGTGAAGATTTTCCGTTTGAATTGCCTGATGATCTTCTACCATATGTGCAACATATTTTTTTAAATCGTTATATTGTTGCTGTAGCGATTCGAGCTGTCGTTCGAATTCCATAACCGAATCTAAGAAATTGCGGTCCTTCACTCAAAACCACCCCACTTGTTCATCTATATCAAATTTTTCTCGCATTCAATAATTTCGTCTAATGTATATTCAACAGTACGTTCCTGTTCTTCTAAAAAAACTTGAATTAAACGTTCTAATACGTTTATTCCAACTACTTTACCTGGGCCATCGGGAGTCATTGTAGAGTCTCCGATATCTGGCATACCTTCTTTGGCCACTTCATAATCGTCATTTTCATATTTTAAACAACACATTAAGCGTCCGCATAGGCCGGAAATTTTTGTTGGGTTGAGTGATAAATTTTGATCCTTCGCCATTTTAATCGAAACGGGGTCAAAATCACCTAAAAATGTTGAACAGCATAACATTCTTCCACAAGGACCTATCCCACCAAGTAATTTCGCCTCATCACGTACACCAATCTGTCGTAATTCAATACGTGTACGGAAAATAGAAGCTAAATCCTTTACTAACTCACGGAAATCGACCCTTCCCTCGGCAGTAAAGTAAAATATTATTTTATTACGATCAAATGTATATTCAACATCAACAAGCTTCATTTCAAGATTATGTTCGCTAATTTTTGTACTAGCAAGTTCAAAAGCTCGTTGTGACTCTTGTGTATTTTCTTCGACTTGGATGCGATCTCGTTCATCGGCGGGGCGTAATACTTGTTTTAAAGGTAAAACAACATCATTTTCTCCCACTTGTTTCATTGGCACGACGATCTTTCCATATTCAACCCCTCTTGCAGTTTCTACAATGACATATTGCCCTTTTTCTAGTAGAAATACGCCGGGGTCGAAATAATATATTTTACCCGCCTTTTTAAAGCGGACTCCAACTACATTATACAAATGTATACCCCTCCTGCAGGTTAAGCATTAACTGCTCCATCATCAGCGTTCGATTCATATTACGCCCTAAATTTTGCCTTGCTTGCAATATTGCTTGCATTTGGTTGGACAAACGGTCATACGTTGTTTGCAACGCTTGTTCCTTCCAGCTTTGCAACATATCTGGATATGTACAAGAGCTTTCAGGATTCGCCTTTATAGCTACAATATCACGATATGCAAAAAGTAGTAAATCTAACGCTTGCTCCATCTCTTCTTTTTCTTTAAAAGAAGGTATCCAATCTTCGTACACAACTAATAAGGCCTCATGTACATTTTTCCTTACTGTCTCCACTAATTTTAACACTGTTTTTCTTGTATGTGCAAACTGCTCATTATTAGCTAATGAAATAGCAGTTTCTATACTATTGGTAACCATACTAACCGTTGAAGCCATCGAGAAAGTAATACCTTGTTCCTGGAGTTGCTTTAATAAAATTTCTCTTGGGATGGAAGCAAATTTTATATGCTGGCAACGGGATTGAATTGTAGGAAGAATTGACTGATAACTTTCCGTTAACAACAAAGCCGTTACGTCACCTTCGGGTTCTTCTAAAAATTTCAGTAATGTATTAGCAGAAGATGTGTTCAGACGGTCTGCATGGTGTAGAACGTAAATTTTACGTCCTTCCTCAATACTCGTTTTTGTCATGCCAGAAATTAGGTCTCGAATTTGGTCGATTTTGATAAATTGTCCGTCTGGTTCTAGCTGTTTTACATTAGGATGATTACCAGAATCAATCCGTTTGCAGTTTCGACATGTTTCACATGGAACATTTTTCGACGGGTTCAGACATAATAATAGTTTTATGAAGAATATTGCGATATCTCTTTTTCCTGTTCCTTTTTCCCCATCAAAAATATACGCATGGCCTGTTCTATTTTTTTCAAAAATCGTTTGCAACTGCTTCATCACTACTGGTTGTATCACCTTTAGTTCTTCCACATTTCCTGCCATTTCTTTCACCTTTTTTCTTAACCTACTAATTCTTCTTTTTTATTTCTTTTAGAAAAAATCCCGTGTCCCATACAGGAAAGAAGACACGGGTTTTACATATATAAATTAACTAACAATCCTTTAATTTCTCCAATTTTATCAAGCAAATCGATTGTATCCTTCTCTTCGCTTAAAATATCTTGTGCAAGTTCAACTAAACGTTCATCAATTGTTTCCACAATTTTTAAACGGCGCCCTTCTCCAAAACGATTCCACGTATGAGACTGTTTCATATCTAAACCATACTCGACTGTCTCTTGTAAAAAACGTTTAATAAGCATTTTAAAACGAGTAAGTTCCCGTAAGTTACGAGATTTTGCAACACGATCACCAGCAGCAGAAATATCGCCCATTAATCTTGTTAACTGCTCTGTTTGTAATTTCGAGCCGTGTTTGACAAGAATTTCACCGAAACGATTTCCAGATTGGTTCATTTGTTTTAACTCGTTAGAATTAGTTTTTAAACCTACACTTAAATTTTGATTTATCTTCAATACCTTTCGCCTCCACCCAATCCCCATAAAGAGCTAGTGTCTATGCATAGATTTGGCATTCAAAAGTCATATCTATGCTGTCTAGCCAAACCTATTCGTTAATCCGATTATAAAACACTTATAACAGAATAGGGTTAGAAATGGTGGAACTGTTCAATAGGTAATACAAACACTGTAGCTCCCCCAACTTCAACTTCAATGGGATACGGGATATAAGAGTCTGCGTTACCACCTAATGGAGATACAGGTGATACCATCTGTTCACGGGAACGGCAATTATCTCGAATAATATCAAGTAATTGAGGAATTAATGAATCCTCTGTCCCAACAATAAAGGTTGTATTTCCTGATCGTAAAAAACCACCAGTACTTGCTAATTTTGTCGCACGAAAATTATGCTTCGTTAATGCACTAGACAAACGGTTACTATCTTGGTCCTGAACGACTGCAACAACTAACTTCATCCGTACTCACTCCCCATATATTGAATTGGTGTTCTTATTATAGCATACATAGTATGCCTACTTCATTTACTTTCCTCTAAAGTCTCACTTAAAAGATGCCAAACTTCTTCTACTACTTTATCCACCGGCTGGTTAGCATTAACTACTTTAATTCTATTAGGATAACGCTTTACTAATAGTTGATAACCTTCTCTTACTTTTTCGTGAAAAGATAAGCTCTCTACATCAAGTCTATTCACTTCCCTTTCATTGTGTGAATGAATTCGGGCTAGTCCAACTTGCGGATCTAAATCAAATAAGATTGTCAAATCCGGCATTCTTTTTCCAATGGCGAATTCATTAATCGCTAAAACCTCATCTATTCCAATTCCACGGGCATATCCTTGATAGGCTAGGGAAGAATCGATAAAACGATCACATAGTACCAGCTTACCCTTTTTGATTGCTGGTTCAACTTTTTCAAAGAAATGTTGACTCCTTGCAGCGGCATATAATAAAGCCTCAGTTCTCTCGTCCATAGCGGTATGATCAGGATTTAATATAACTTCACGGATTTTTTCCGCAATTTCAATACCACCCGGCTCCCTTGTTGCTAATATATCGATGTTTAGCTGTTGGAGACGCTCCACTATTTTAGTTAAAATTGTCGTTTTCCCTGCCCCCTCTGGACCTTCAAACGTTATAAATAAGTTTCTTTTCATTTCTATATTCCTCCGGCTGTTACTTTATGACGTAAATGAGCTTTTCGCTTAGGCGATGTTGTCCTTGAAAAGCTGCACCTACAGCAAGCAACTCTTCTAATTGGCTTAATTTTGATACTGTTATTTTTTCCCCAGGTAAAAATAAAGGTACTCCAGGTGGGTAAGGAATCAGCATACTTGCCGAGATTCGACCGATAGCCCGCATATAAGGGACCCATTCCTTTTCTAACTGTTCTATTTCATCATAGGAGTATTCTGGAATCGAAACTGTCGTAAGTTCCTGATTTGATGCTACTGACTTTATCTCAGTTGTTTTCTCTTTTTTCAATGTTGTTAGCGCCTCTTTAAAACGTATACGTGCATCTGCAAAGGAATATGGCTGCCCATGTTTTAATAACGGTAAAATGACAAGTACCTGATATAGGTCTGCTAATTCTACATAAACACCGTGCTTTTCAAGTGCCTCCTTTAACTGAAAACCACTTCTACCAGGTAACCGAATGATAAGTTTTAACGGATCATCTACTTCGATTACTTGGAGCGGGTGTAGTGAGCGTAATGCTTCAATCCATTGATTACGTTTTTCTATTAAATATACGGCATCACTTTCTAAATAACTACTTACATAATCTCTAGCATCGTCGAGAGAAGCAAGTAGTAAATAGGATGGGCTGCTTGATTGTAACATTCGTAAATAATGATTTACTCTTTCTACGTTAACCAGTTGAGAGTTCACATGTAAAAAGGAAGCCATTGTCATCGCAGGTAACGTTTTATGGGCTGATTGAACAACAATATCTGCCCCTAACTGCAAAGCAGATGTTGGAAACTTTTTACTTGCTATGAAATGGGCACCATGGGCCTCATCAATTAATACGGGAATGTTCATTGCGTGGCACATGTCTATTTGTTGTTTTAACACTTCTTCTCCTGCTACTCCATAATATGTTGGATAGGTTAGTAAAACGGCTTTGGCATCAGGATGAAGTTGAAGTGCCTCCTGTAAAGTGGCTGTCGGTACTTCTCCTGCTGTTAAAGACACTTCATCCCATCTAGGAGCAACAAATATTGCTTTAGCACCAATCAACTCTAATCCATGGAAAATAGATTTATGCGCATTTCTCTGTACGATAATTTTGTCGTTTCTTTTACACGTTGCATAAATCATTGCTAAATTACCAACTGTTGAACCATTTACTAAAAAAAAGCTATGTTGAGCACCATAAGTTTTTGCTAATAAATTTTCCGCTAGTTTTATCGCTTCTTCAGGATGGTGATAATCATCCAATCCAGTTAATTCTGTTAAATCATATGTAAGAGCAGTTTTTATTTCATTTGGTAATGACGATAATAAACCGCTTTTATGTCCTGGAACATGCCAACTTAACGGCTTTTGTTCTACAAAATGTTGTAAAGCCGTAACGATCGGTCTTTCCCTTTTCATTGTCTCACTCCGTTCATTTCTCTTTCTATATTATAGTGCTTCTATAGAATTCACGCACGATTTTGAATGTATTTAAAACAATACGTTATCTTTTATTCTCTCTCTTTAGCAATTATCGTCATACTGAAACCTTATATTATGTGCTCTTTTTCAATAACACTTTCTATTTCTAATTAATTTTATTAAATTTATTTCCTCTTTAAGGATCTTTGGGGTATTAAAAAAGACTACTGAAGTTCAGTGGTCTCTAATGCCTAGCGACTTCCCACTCTCACAGGGACAACCCCCAACTACCATCGACGCTTTCTCGAAGCGCGATGACACGTCGGAAAACGGCGTCATCTACGTCGGTCCGATGCTCATG
>NZ_JACSQA010000041.1 GCF_014836845.1 Ureibacillus galli | reverse complement strand
CCGAACACGGAAGTTAAGCTCTTTAGCGCCGATGGTAGTTGGGGGCTTCCCCCTGTGAGAGTAGGACGTCGCTAGGCTCAAAAAGTCATTGCTGATTCAGTCAGTAGTGGCTTTTTTATTTGTCATGATCGACGGCATTATTTTATATGGAAATTTAATAAATGACTTGTATAATTTACTGTTCTAAGTATAATAATAAATATATGTGAACAACATTTAAAATCGTTCCGAAGTAGCTCAGTGGTAGAGCAACCGGCTGTTAACCGGTTGGTCGTAGGTTCGAGTCCTACCTTCGGAGCCATTTTTTTTTGCAAAAAATTTCTATATTGTATAGAAATAAAATTTTTTAACAAAAATTTTAAAAAATAGTTGCATCTACTAATTAATAGTGTTAATATAAATCTTGTCTTGTTTAAGATATATAAAGGCCCGTTGGTCAAGTGGTTAAGACACCGCCCTTTCACGGCGGTAACACGAGTTCGAATCTCGTACGGGTCACCAAATAAATAATGCATCAAAATAAAAATTATCACTTCTAATTATGGAGGATTAGCTCAGCTGGGAGAGCACCTGCCTTACAAGCAGGGGGTCGGCGGTTCGAGCCCGTCATCCTCCACCATAAGTGCTAATTTGGAGGGGTAGCGAAGTGGCTAAACGCGGCGGACTGTAAATCCGCTCCTTCGGGTTCGGCGGTTCGAATCCGTCCCCCTCCACCATTTTGGGGTATAGCCAAGCGGTAAGGCAACGGATTTTGATTCCGTCATGCCCAGGTTCGAATCCTGGTACCCCAGCCATTTTTATTATACATAAGCGCTATTAGCGTCATATTAATAAATCCAATCCTTTACTCAAATGAGTAGAGGATTTTTTTATTCCGTAAAAATAAATACCCCATCTACCCCCCTTAAAGAAACTGAATAATAATAAATGAATAAATATTCAATATTTTGTCGAGTTGAGCCATTTCAATATTCAATATAAAATATAAGGAATTCAATAGGGGGGATAGAAATGAGAAATAGAGAAGTGTCAATCATAGGGGTACCATCAGATTATGGACAATTGCGTCGTGGGGTAGATATGGGGCCGAGTGCAATTCGTTATGCTGATGTTGTAGAAAGACTAGAAAATTTAGGTTATGAAATAAAAGATGAGGGCGATATTTTAGTTAAAAAAGAAACTGCTACGTCCCAATTAGGTACAAACTTAAAAAATTTAAAAGAAGTAATAGAAGTATGTACAAAACTATCAATAAAAGTGCAAGAAGTATTAGAGGATGGAAGATTTCCATTAGTTTTAGGTGGAGATCATAGTATAGCCATTGGAACACTAGCAGGATTAACTACAAAGTATAAAAACTTGGGAGTTATTTGGTATGATGCCCATGCAGATATAAATACACCTGAAACATCTCCTTCAGGTAACATTCATGGGATGCCTTTAGCGGTTAGTTTAGGTCTAGGTGATGATCGGTTAGTTACAATAGGGGGATTTGCACCGAAAATCAAGCCTGAAAATATTGTCATTATAGGGGCACGATCAGTTGATCCAGGGGAAAGAGAGTTAATTAAAAAATTAGGAATTAAAGTTTATTCCATGCATGAGGTAGATCGTCTAGGAATGACGAAAGTAATTGAAGATACTATTTCCTACTTAAATAAACGTCAGGTCGATGGAGTTCATTTATCTCTAGATTTAGACGGAATTGATCCATTATATACACCAGGCGTCGGGACACCTGTACCAGGAGGAATTACATATCGAGAAAGTCATCTCGCAATGGAAATGTTAGAGGAAGAAGGCTTCATTACTTCAGCTGAATTTGTAGAGGTAAACCCGATTCTGGATGAACGAAATAAAACGGCAGATGTAGCAGTTGCTCTAATGGGGTCGCTATTTGGTGAAAAACTAGTATAAGGAAGTATATTCCGACTGTATTAAGGATAATTATGCCAAATAAGTGATTTTAAGGTATAAAAAATTTTGATATAATATTAAATGTCATGAAACTTTTTTGGTGAATCGACGTAAATAATAATAAGCCTTAAAGGTGGAGAGGGAATACACAAATGGATGCGTTAGTGAACAAAAGAATAAAGCAAGTGCTAAAAGGTGATCAAAACGCATTTTCAGATATTGTGAGCCTCTACCAGCACAAGTTATACCAAATATGTTATCGTATGCTTGGAAACAAACAAGAAGCGGAAGATATTGCGCAAGAGGCGTTTGTGAGAGCATACATTAACCTTCATACATTCGATCAAAAGAGAAAATTTTCAACATGGTTATTCCGAATTGCAACGAATCTTTGTATTGATAGAATTCGAAAGAAGAAGCCAGATTATTATTTAGATGCAGAAGTTCCTGGTACGGACGGACTTGATATGTACTCACATATTCCAGCATCGGAGCAACTACCGGAAGAAACAGTTGAAAAGATGGAATTACAAGATCGAATTCAATATGAAATCAGCAGATTACCCGATAAATATCGGTCAGTAATCGTATTAAAGTATATAGAAGAGTTGTCGCTGCAAGAAATAAGTGAAATTCTAGATATGCCATTAGGAACAGTTAAAACAAGAATTCATCGAGGGCGCGAAGCTTTAAGAAAGCAATTAAACAATCTGTAGGAGGGGTAAGGCATGAGTACGTGTCCACAATACATTGTTGACTATATGCACGAATACTTAGATGGCGACATCAGTCGTGAACATGAACAACAGCTAAAGAAACATTTGCAAGTGTGCTCTGACTGTCAACAACATATGCACGAATTAAGTGACACGATTGCTTTTGTGAAAAGTGCAGCGCATATTACAGCACCTCCACATTTTGAGGAAATGGTAATGAAGCGTTTGCCAAAACATAAAAATCGGGTCGGTGTACAAAGATGGTTTAGACAACATCCGATTATTGTTGCAGCTGCAGTATTCTTCTTGTTCATGAGTGCTACATTATTAAGTAGTTATCCTAACGATGAATTTTCATTCACAGCAAAACCAAATTTAATTGTAGACGGGCAAACAGTTATTGTCCCAGAAGGTGAAGTAGTGGAAGGGGACATCGTTGTGAAAAATGGTGACATTGTCATCGAAGGGGCAGTAAATGGAAATGTAACAGTTATAAATGGACAATATATGGCTTCCACTTCGGTTGTTACTGGTCAAATTGAAGAAATTGATCAAGTATTTGAATGGCTATGGTATGAAATAAAAGATATGGCAAATGATTTCATGGCATTATTTGAAAAATAATAATTAAGTGAATGGATTATTTTATATAAGTAAATAAATATGTTAAAGTCTGCTCACTGGAGTAGACTTTTTTCTTGACGAAAGCTTTATAAGGGGAAAATGTGTTATACTGTTTTTAATAATTTCATGGCTCTTTTTGAGCAGAATTCCAATTTTTTAAGTAAGGAAATAAAAAATTTCCATTTAGTACTTTTTATTTTTTTATAAAAATAAAAAATAGGTATATTTTAATAAAAATTCTATACTCACGTAATAACTTCGTGACGTCATTGATATACATGAAATAGCAAGAAAAAGTGGGGGATGCCACATGCAGATTATTGAGGAGTTTACAGACTTCACGCCTGTAAATATTGTGTTTAGTTTTTTAGACGTACTATTAGTGTGGTACGTAATTTATAAATTGTTAACCCTCATTAAAGGAACGAAAGCTGTTCAATTATTAAAGGGGATTTTTGTTATCATTATCGCCAGATTTGCTACTGTCATATTTGGCCTTGATACCCTTGGATGGTTATTACAAGAAGTAATTGATTGGGGATTTTTAGCTATTATCATTATCTTTACACCTGAAATTCGAAGAGCGTTAGAACAATTAGGTAGAGGTAAAATATTCCAACGTTCAACGAATCAATTAGAGGATGAACAAACACGTTTAGTCGAAGCGATGAAAAAGTCGGTTAGTTATATGGCTAAACGACGAATTGGAGCCCTTATTTCCATAGAAAATGAAACAGGATTAACGGAATATATTGAAACGGGTATTAAATTAAATGCCGAGATTACTTCAGAGTTATTAATTAATATATTTATTCCAAATACGCCGTTGCATGACGGAGCTGTAATTATGCAAAAAGATAAAATCACCGCAGCTGCTTGTTATTTACCATTATCAGAAAGTACGTTTATATCAAAAGAACTAGGAACAAGGCATCGTGCTGCCGTTGGTTTAAGTGAAGTAACGGACGCCATCACGATTGTTGTGTCAGAAGAAACAGGTGCCATCAGTTTAACTAGAAATGGAAACTTATATCGAAACTTAACAATTGAGGAATTCGAAACGCAACTTAGAAAAATGTGGTTTGGCCCTCAACAAGATTCAGAAATAACCTCTAAGTGGACTTGGGGGGGAAGAAAGAATGGATAAGTTATTTGATAGTCACTGGGCTTTACGTGTTGTAGCTCTTATACTTGCTATTTTATTGTTTTTTTATGCGAAGGCTCAAATTGAAAGTGGACAATCTACAAGTATTAATCCCGAAATGGATATTATTACGAATGTACCACTTGAAGCTTATTACGATTCAGAAAATTTAATTGTGTCAGGCCTTCCAGAGACCGTTGATGTAAAGATTGAAGGTCCGGTACAAATAGTAATTGAAGCAAAATTAAGAAAAGACTTTAAAGTGTTTGTCGACTTAAATTCATTGTTAATTGGGGAACATCGAGTTACAATTCAACATGAAAACTTTTCAGAAAAACTTGATGTTACCATTGATCCAAAAGTAGTAGATATTGTCATTGAGGAAAAGGTTACAAAAGAAGTAAGTGTAGATCCGGAGCTTAATAACGGTCGTATCGCCGAAGGTTATGAGTTAGTCGGCATGAGTGCGGAACCAGATACAGTACTTGTAACCGGTGCTAAAAGTATTATCGATAAAATCAGTTATGTAAAAGCGACTATAAATGCTGAGGATGGTATAAATGCTTCCTTTGAACAAGAAGCAAATGTTAAAGTATTGGATAGTAGTTTGAATAAATTAGATGTAGCGATTGAACCGGCCACCGTGAACGTAAAGGTGGATGTGCGAGCCTATAGCCGCGAAATACCAATCGTAATACGACAGACGGGAACACCGATGGAAGGTGTCACCATTAATAGTTTAACGTCAAAAATTAAAACAATTGAAGTGTTTGGTCCAAAAACAATGATTGACCCATTAACCCAATTAGAAGTAGAATTTGACGTATCAGAAATTAAAGAGTCTGGTGTTTATGATGTGGATTTAGTTTTACCAAATGGTGCAACGAGGCTTTCAGCTAAATCCATTGAGGTACAAGCTAACGTCACGAAAAAAACTACTGAACCTGAGGAGGAAACTCCGGAAGAACCGGAGGAAGAGCAACCTACTACGGGAGAAACAAACACTGGTGATACAAATACTAGTGAGTCAAATGCTAATGATACAAATACTGGTGAAACAGATGCTAATCAAACAAATCCAGAAGAAACACCATCTGATGAAGAAAATACAGCAGAATAAGTCGTGTTGAATGGAAACAATTATAGATCATTCATTGCAGAGATAAAATCATATAAAATCTCAATTTTTGTAGCATAGAATGTCTAGCGTTGAAGGAGAGAAAAAGTAATGGGAAAATATTTCGGTACTGATGGCGTGCGTGGTGTCGCCAATTCAGAGTTGACGCCTGAACTAGCATTTAAGCTAGGACGTGTTGGAGGTTATGTATTAACTAAACATGCAACAGAGCGTCCAAAAGTGATTATTGGACGAGATACACGCGTTTCAGGACATATGTTAGAAGGAGCACTTGTAGCAGGTCTACTATCCATTGGAGTAGAAGTTATGCGACTAGGTGTCATTAGCACACCAGGTGTTGCTTATTTAACACGTGTAATGAATGCTGCTGCAGGAGTAATGATTTCCGCTTCTCATAATCCGGTTGCTGATAACGGTATTAAATTTTTCGGACCTGATGGCTTTAAATTAACAGATGCACAAGAAGCTGAAATAGAAAACATCCTTGATATGGAAGAAGATGCATTACCACGTCCTATCGGAGGCGATTTAGGTACAGTAAGTGATTACTTCGAAGGTGGTCAAAAGTATCTTTCATACTTAAAACAAACTGTGGATGAAGATTTCTTAGGTCTGCATGTAGCTCTTGATTGTGCTCACGGTGCAACTTCCCAGTTAGCGACTCATTTATTTGCCGATTTAGAGGCAGATATTTCAACAATGGGTTCTTCGCCAAACGGCTTAAACATTAATGAAGGTGTCGGTTCTACACATCCCGAAAAACTAGCAGCATTAGTGCTTGAACGTGGAGCAGATGTTGGACTAGCATTTGATGGAGATGGTGACCGCTTAATTGCTGTAGACGAAAAAGGTCAAATTGTTGATGGTGACCAAATTATGTTCATCATCGGTAAGTATTTATACAGCAAAGGCCGCTTAAAGAAAAATACAGTAGTTTCTACTGTAATGAGTAATTTAGGGTTCTATAAAGCACTTGGTGATAACGGAATGACAAGTGTGAAAACGGCAGTAGGAGATCGCTATGTTGTAGAAGAAATGCGAGCGAACGATTATAACCTTGGTGGAGAACAATCTGGTCATATCGTGTTCCTAGATTACAATACGACAGGCGATGGTTTATTAACAGGGATTCAGCTTGTAAACATTATGAAAGCAACGGACAAACGTTTATCTGAACTGGCGTCTGAAATGACGGTGTTTCCACAACGTTTAGTAAATGTTCGTGTTGTAGATAAACATGCTGTTACTCAAAATGAAAAAGTGGCAAAAGTAATTGCTGAAGTAGAAGCAGCAATGGGAGGAAATGGACGAGTTTTAGTTCGTCCTTCAGGTACAGAGCCACTAGTACGTGTAATGGTTGAGGCAGCTACAGAAGAAGAATGTGAAAGCTATGTAAACCGAATCGCAAATGTCGTACGTGAAGAATTAGGATTAACAGATTAAAATTTAAAAGTCAGTAGATAAGCTGTAAATTTCTCATCAGCGGCTCTACTGGCTTTTTCTATAGAGACGAATCTTTTTTCGGTTTATTTGTGCGAAAAATCGGCTATAGTATAGTTGAAAGGAGTGTGTGTAATGGCTAAAGTAGCTACATTAATTACTGATATGTTTGAGGATATTGAATATACAAGTCCTAAAGAAGCATTAGAAGAAGCAGGTCATACCGTAATAACAATTGATAAAGTAGGAAACAAAGCGGTCCGAGGAAAACAAGGTGAAGTTCGTGTTGAAATTGACTATGGAATCGAAGATGTAAATGCAGAAGATTTCGATGCATTATTTATTCCAGGGGGCTTTTCACCGGATTTACTACGAGATGATGATCGGGTTGTTGCCTTTGCGAAAAAATTTATGACGGATATGAAGCCCGTCTTTGCCATTTGCCATGGTCCACAACTTTTAATTACTGCTCGTTCTTTAGAAGGACGAGATATTACGGGTTACAAATCGATTCAAGTTGATTTAGAAAATGCGGGTGCTAACTTCCATGACCAAGAAGTTTTTGTTTGTCAAAAACAACTTGTTTCGAGTCGTACACCAAAGGATTTACCAGCTTTTAACCGTGAAATTGTCAATTTATTAAAAGAAAAAGAATTATAATCTTTAACGTTCCACTAGAGGCATTCTCTAGTGGAATTTTTTTATGAAAAAATAGGAAACTAGTAGATATGCGTGGATGATTGACGAATCACAGCATATTCTGTATGATGAAGAGGCTTGAAAAAAATAATTAATTTTCAATTTACTTTCAAGCGAGCGCCCAAAGGAGGATTAGGAACGCGCTTTATAAGTAAAAAGGAAAACAATAATAGCGCCTGAGCTAAGGAAATCGAACGGACAGCAATCCTTAGTTGACGAGGTGGAGGATTATCGAATTTTCGGCGGATACCTCCCGATCGCATGCCCGGTTGTTAATTTCGTTTTTAAAACAAAAAAGAGATTTTTTGGACAGCGAAACGAAAAGGCAAATAATTATGAAGCAATATCGTTTTTTATTTTTATTGCTTTTAGTATGTTAAGGAATTAAACAGAATTCCTTTATTACTTCAAAAGCAGGTGTTTTTTCATTGTCATTTTTAGTAAATGATATTGCTTTAACGGAGGAAAAAAGAAAATGTGTGGAATCGTAGGATATAATGGTCAATTAGATGCAAAGGAAATTTTATTAAAAGGATTAGAAAAACTAGAATACCGTGGATATGACTCAGCAGGTATTGCGGTTCGTAATGAAGAAGGTATTACAGTTTTTAAAGAAAAGGGACGTATTGCGGATTTACGTACTGCAGTAGACGATGATGTAGATGCAACAATTGGTATTGGGCATACGCGTTGGGCAACTCACGGTGTACCAAACCAATTAAATGCACACCCTCACCAAAGTGTTTCAGGTCGATATACATTAGTACACAATGGTGTAATTGAAAACTATCATTTATTGCAAAAAGCATATTTAAAAGGGATTACAATGAAATCCGATACAGATACAGAAGTCATCGTTCAACTTGTTGATTTATTTGCAAGTGAAGGTCTTTCAACTGTAGAGGCATTCCGTAAAACATTATCATTATTACATGGTTCATATGCTTTAGCATTATTAGACCAAGAAGATGAAGATACAATTTATGTTGCAAAAAATAAATCACCACTATTAGTTGGTGTTGGTGACGGCTTTAACGTCGTTGCATCTGATGCAATGGCGATGCTACAAGTAACAGATCAATTCATCGAACTTCGCGACAAAGAAGTCGTATTAGTTCACCGTGATAAAGTAGAAATTTCAACATTAGAAGGCCGTCCAGTGGAGCGTAAACCGTTTAAAGCGGAGCTAGATGCTAGCGACATTGAAAAAGGTACTTACCCTCACTACATGTTAAAAGAAATGGATGAGCAACCAAGTGTTGTTCGTAAAATCATTCAAGCATATAGCAATGCAGATGGTGAATTAACGATTGATGATAATATTTTAGAAGCTTTAAAACAAGCAGACCGTTTATATATTATTGCAGCTGGAACTAGTTACCATGCTGGTTTAATCGGGAAACAATATTTCGAAAAAATTGCTGGTATTCCAGTAGAAGTTCATATTTCAAGTGAATTTGGATACAACATGCCACTTTTATCTGAAAAACCTTTATTCATCTTCATTTCTCAATCTGGAGAAACTGCGGATAGCCGTCAAGTACTTGTAAGAGTAAAAGAAGAACTTGGTTACCCAGCATTAACTATTACAAACGTACCTGGTTCTACGCTTTCTCGTGAAGCGGACTATACGCTATTATTACATGCTGGTCCTGAGATTGCTGTTGCTTCTACAAAAGCCTATGTTGCACAAGTTGCAGTACTAGCTGTTGCAGCCTATGTAGCTGGTAAAGCAGCTGGTAGAGAACTAGATATGGACTTAAAACAAGAGCTTGCGATTGCGGCTAACGCGATTCAAACAATTGTAGACTCTAAAAATGAGTTAGAACAAATTGCGGAAGATTATTTAAAAATTGCACGTAATGCGTTCTTTATCGGACGTAACCTTGATTACTATGTAAGTATGGAAGGTGCGTTAAAACTGAAAGAAATCTCTTATATTCAAGCAGAAGGTTTTGCTGGTGGGGAATTAAAACATGGTACAATCGCTTTAATCGAAGATGGTACACCAGTATTTGCGATTGTTTCGCAAGAACAAGTAGCATTAAACATTCGCGGTAACGTAAAAGAAGTGGTTGCGCGCGGTGCCAATGCATGTATTATTGCAATGGAAGGATTAGAGGAAGAAGGCGATCGCCTAGTCATTCCAAAAGTGCATTCATTATTAACGCCACTTGTATCCGTTGTACCATTACAATTAATCAGCTACTACGCGGCATTACACCGTCGTTGTGACGTAGATAAACCTCGTAACCTAGCAAAATCTGTAACGGTTGAATAAGATAGTTAGTTATATATTCGTAATTGTATAGAACAATTAAAGTTGGAACCGTACAAAAAAAGTTGGAATCTGTGGATAAGATTCTAACTCAAACTTATTTTATAAATAATAAAAAAGGTGTTTAAATTGAAAATACAAAATAAATTTTTATCTGCTAAACTAAATACTTTTTTTCAACTCTGCTCTTAACGGGGCAGAGTTTTTTTATTATATTGGTATCTAATATTAGTGCCTATTATTAGATACGTTTCAAAAACTATAAAACTACCAATAAATGTAAAAGGGTTAAATTCTAGAGGTGAGAAAAATGGCGAAGAGAAAAAGAGAAAATTCAACTGAATCAAAAATTGAACGTTGGATTAAAGAAGGAAGAGGTCAAGGGGAGGGGGCTGATTATCTATCTTGGTTGGAAATTCAAGATGTTGCATCAAATGGTTATGCAACGAGAAATTTAGGATGGAAGACGCAACGCAAGCATCATTTTCTTTCGGAGCTTGAACTCCAATACTTTTATACATTGGAATGGTCTCCATATGTCGTGGATATAAGAGAACAATATCCCTTATTACAATTTTCCTCACCGTATTTAGAAAGAACAATCGAAATTGCTGAAAGATTTGGCATTAATCACCCTAAAGAAAATGGGAGTACTGGGCCGTTGAAAGTCATTACAACAGATTTTTATTTAACTGTGAAAACACAATCAGGTTTTAAAACAGTTGTAAGAAGCATTAAGCCCACTAATAAATTAACAATAAGGGAATTAGAAAAATTCGATATCGAAAGAACATTTTTTAAAGAGATAGGTATTACTGATTGGGGAATTGTGACGGATAAGGATATACCTAAAACCTTTATTAAAAATATTAGTTGGTTTTATGATGCGAAGACTTTAGATAATCGACCAAATTTGGATATTTCCTTAGTCAGAAAATTGGAGCCTAGATTATACAAGGCAATAAAGACGGAAGATTTAGGATTATCCCAACTTGCATTGAAGTATGATGAGATATTTGGACTAGAATATGGTTCATGTCTATTTATTATCAAGTATCTATTTGCAAATAAAATATGGCAAATGGACATCATGAATAAACTAATTAATCCAACAGAGAAACTGGAGATTTTTGATAAAAAAACGAATCAAATAAGCGAACGATTAGGAGGAATATCATGACTATTCATGTTAATACATTAATTGAATTTAGAAATAACGAGATGGAAACAATTGCGATTGAGCGGGTTCTTTGGATATCACCTGATTTAGAAGACATTGTTTTATTCAATATTGATAAAGAAGGACGTTATCTAACTACTCTTAAATCTTATACTGAATTAGAAAAAGCACTAGACACTCCATATGTGTCGATCCTTACATTTGATCCGTATAAAGTGTTTAATGCACCGGAACAAAATTACTTAGATAAGCACAAGAAGATAAGGGATAAAAGATGGGCGATTATAAAGGAATATGTTGAAAAGGAACCCTTTATTTACGAACCAGATTTACTAAAAGAGATGGTTGCCGAGATCAAAAAGAAAACTGGAGAAAGGGGAAAAATAATTTATGCAACGTTAAGAGAATATTGGCGGGGTGGAAAAACCATTAACACCCTATTGCCTAATTATTCCAATAGTGGCGGTAGAGGAAAACCGAAGAATTTAAAAGATAAGAAGATAGGACGACCCTCAAAATTACTTATCGAAAAAGGTATTCAAGGAGTTAATGTTACGGAAGTTGATAAAGAAATATTCGAGCTTGGAATCAAATTGTTCTATAAGGGAAAAAAAACAACATTAAAAAAATCACATGAAGAAATCATAAAAAAATATTATATAGCTGGATACAAGACCGTAAATGGAGTTGTAGTTCCAATTGCATTACCAGACGAACAAATTCCAAATTATCGACAATTCTTAAACTGGTACAATTCAACCTATAACACCAAAGAAAAGCTCATCAATAAGAACGGTGAAAGAAAATATTATTTGAATCATCGTCCATTACTAGGAGATGCAACAAATAAGGCTGCGGGACCCGGCGATATTTTTGAGATTGATGCTACGATTGGGGATATTTATTTAGTGAGTGAAATTGATCGTTCTCGAATTATAGGCAGACCTGTTGTTTACATTGTAAAAGATGTTTATACAAGAATGGTTGCCGGCGTTTATGTAGGATTAGAGGGCCCATCATGGATAGGAGCAATGATGGCATTAGAAAATGCATCAACTAACAAAACAGAATATTGTAAAAACCTCGGAATTGATGATTTCGAAGATGAGGATTGGCCGTGTGAACATTTGCCGAAGAGAATTAAGGCAGATAGAGGGGAAATGGAGAGTAAGAATGCAGATAACCTTGTAGCATCGCTTGGTATACAAATTATAAATGCTCCACCGTATAGAGCGGATTTAAAGGGAATTGTTGAACGTCACTTCAGAATCCTTAACGAAAGAATTAGCCAACATTGGATGCCCGGAATTGTCCATAAGGACTATAAAGAAAGAGGGGGTAGAGACTACAGACTTGATGCAAAGTTAACACTAAAGGCGTTTGAGCGGGTGATTGTCCTAACGATATTAGAGCATAACCATAGTGTTCTAAATGGTTACGCATTAGAGAAAGAAATGATGGAAATTAACTTACTACCTACGCCAATTAATTTATGGAATTGGGGACTTAAACATCGATCCGGTTTGTTAAAAACGGTAGACCGAGATTTAATCCGATTAAATTTGATGCATTCAAAAGAAGTGAGCATTACAGCGGAAGGAATCGTTTTTAATAAAATGAGGTATTCAAGCGACTTTTGTATAGAAAATGCTTGGTTTGAACAGGCGAGAATTAAAAGGTGGAAAGAAGTCATTTACTACGACCCTAGAGATATCCAACATATCTATATAAAAATGGAGGGAAATAAATTCATTAAGTGTCATTTAGTAGATGCTGACCAAAGGTATTCTCAATTTAGATTAGAGGAAGTACAAGAGCAACAGTTCATAATGGATGTTAATAAGGCGTTACAGGCAACTTCCCAAAGACAGTTAAAAATCGACACGAATGCACAGATTGAAAAAATTATGAAAGATGAGAAAAGGGATACAAACGAAATGAGTGATCCAGATGAAAGTAAGGCAGCAAGGTTAAGAGACATAAGGGAAAATAGAAAAAATGAAAAAGAATTTTTGAGAGGCAAAGAACATTGGGGAAATACTCTTGAACCAGACAAAGATCAATATAAAGCAGAAGTGATTGAAATGAAGAATTTTATAAATCATGAAATTGAGGATGATGAAGATTACTTATTAGATTTAATCATCCAACATGATGAGAAGGAGGGAATGTAATTGTCGGGAAATAGTACTGAGTATGAATGCAAGCCTACTACTGTTTTAATGGGCAGACAATGTAATGCAATTTATCATGAGCAAAAAGTAAATGACTATAAACATAACCCTCTTATTGAGGCTTTACCCGATATATTGACGCGACAGAAAGTAATTGAACTCTTAATGGAAACACCAAACTTTATTCAGGATGAAATAAACGAAAGTCCTGAAATTAGAATGCATTTAATTCAACAAATAAAACATCATTTTATACAACCAATGCCGATTCACTTAGAATTAGAGGTTAAAATTTCAACTATGATTAGGACTGGATATGTAGGAAGAAATCCGGTTAGTCCTTTATATGCAAAACAATTTTCTGTTGGTATATCTGAAATTCTCAGAGGGGACTATGACTTAGAAAAGGGAAATATACTAGGAAATCGTTCTACCGCAACGAACTTTTCGATAATAGGGATTAGTGGTATTGGAAAATCAACAGCGATTGAAAAAATCCTTTTACTATATCCTCAAGTCATTATTCATTCTGATTATGAGCATAATGGGATTTCTGTCGGGTTCTTAAAGCAAATTGTTTGGCTGGTCATTGAATGTCCTTTTAACGCTTCCAGAGGTTCACTATGTAAAAACTTTTTTATGGCAGTAGATAACATCTTAGGTACGAACTATTATAAACAGTTTGTAAAAGCCAGAATGAATGAATCAGATTTAATTGACAAGATGGCACATGTTGCAGCTTTGCATTGTATAGGAGTTCTTGTATTTGATGAAATTCAGCGGATGAAAAGAGGGAATGAAGGCAAATTAACCATGAATTTTTTTGTGGAACTGCACAATAAGCTAGGTGTACCTCTTGTTTTTATTGGTACGTATTCATCTATTGATCTTTTCACTCCACTACTTGCGACTGCAAGACGGGCAAGCGGGATGGGAATTTTGTTCTTTGACAGAATGGAGAAAGATAAGAAGTGGGATTTATTTTTAGAAAAATTATGGAGGTTTCAGTGGTTAACAGAATATACACCCTTATCTGAGGAAGTGAACGAATTATTTTATCATGAGACACAGGGAATAACGGATTTAGTTATAAATTTGTTTATTCAAGTACAATTGCTAGCTCTTTCACTTGGAAAGGAGAAAATTAGTATAAATTTCATAAAAAGAGCTGCAGAAACCAATTTAAAGATTCTTCGACCTACACTTATAGCTCTTCAAACTGGAGATATTGAAAAGCTAAAGAAAATTGAGGATTTAAAACCAGACTGGGTAGATGTTAATAATTACATAAAAGAGCTACCCGAAAGTGTAATGATTGAAGGGGAATTGCAGAAGGAACATGAAAATGCTCTCTCAAATGCTAAAGAATTTGTACAGTATATTAATTTTGCACAAAGTTTAGGACTATCTAAAAAGGAAGCTGTAGAACTTGTATCTGAAGTGTTAGAAAAGGAAAGTAATGATAGTCAGAGTATGAATAAAGTAATTGCAGAAAAAATTTTATTTCCGGATAGAGTAGGGAGAAAACATAAAGAAAATAAGGGGAAAAATAAAAAAACAACTATTGAGACTTCCCTTCATGTAATTGGACTAAAGGTGCTAAAAGAGAA
Source organism: Ureibacillus galli (assembly GCF_014836845.1). Taxonomy (GTDB): domain Bacteria; phylum Bacillota; class Bacilli; order Bacillales_A; family Planococcaceae; genus Ureibacillus; species Ureibacillus galli. Next base: position 12,099 of record NZ_JACSQA010000041.1, on the reverse strand, counting down.
AAAGCCTTTAGAAGAAGAACTGAGAAATTTAAATATTATTAAACCGTTCAATGAATTTAAAGGCTAGGTGATGAAATATGTTAGGATTTTTCCCTCATATGTACAAAGATGAATTGTTGTATAGTGCGTTGGCCCGATTTCATCAAAGAAGTGGTAGCAGTAGTTATAAAGATACAATTATGAATCTTTATGAAAACCGTACAACAAGTGCCATAACGGATTTCCCAAGTAGCCTCGATTTGCTTGGGAAAAAGATCAATCAGGAACCGAACACAATTATTTATGAGCATACACTTTTTCCTTATTATGAGCCGTATATATCCGAAAATTTAGCTGAAAAGATCGTTGAACAAATGACTTATGGAGACGCTAACTCGATTTCTTTAGCATTAGGGCTTGCGGCAAGTAAAATAAAAGGGCCAGATCACTTTAGATTTTGCTTACGTTGTTATTTAGAAGAACTGGATTTATACGGTGAGGCTTACTGGCATAGGGTGCATCAATTACCGGGTGTATATGTATGTCCAAGACATAAAGAATGGTTATGGATTTCGAATGTCCCATTTCGAAACAAGACCAATAAACACAGGTTCTTTCCGCTGCAACAAAGTTGCATAGATAGTGGGCAAGAAATGAACAGTATTCCTGAAGAATTTTATCAAAACTTAGTATCTATAGCTGAACAATCGTATGATCTGTTGAATAGTGAGTTTGCTTTATTGGGATTGAAAAATATCAACCAATTCTATCATGCAAAACTATATGAAAAACATTACATTACACCATCAAAAAGAATTAGAATTCAAGAATTACTCCCTGACTTTCTCCGATATTTTCCAAAGGGCTTCTTAGAATTTTTAAATAGTGATTTTGGCTATACCGATGAAGATACTTGGTTTCACAAGGTAGTAAGAAAGCCAAAAGTAGCCTGTCATCCGTTGAGGCATTTATTATTACTATTATTTTTAGGACAGAGAATTGAGGACCAAATATCGTCAAATCATCATGAAGTGGATTTTTTTGGAAGGGCTTCTTGGCCTTGTTTAAATAAAGCTGCGACGCATTATAAGGAATTCATCATAACCGATTGTATTGTAACGAGAGACTACAAGACTGGAAAGCCTGTTGGAACATTTACTTGTAAAGATTGTGGTTTTTCCTATTCACGAACGGGTCCGGATGCTTCGGAAAAAGATAAATACCGAATTGGTAGGATAAAAAACTTTGGTCCAGTTTGGCAGAACAAATTGAATGAATTGAATACAAGCGGGATGTACTCAATCCGTGGAATGTCATCCATGTTGGGAGTTGATTCAAAAACAACGAAAAAATATCTGACGAATGATGTAAAAGAATTATCATCCTCTTCAAATAAGGATGAGCAAAATATCCTTAAAGAAAAAAGAAATGTGTTTGTGGAACTCAGAAAGAGATATCCGAATTATAACAGGTCCGAATTAAGAAAAAGCTCTCCCAAACTATACAACTGGTTATATAAAAACGACAGAGAGTGGTTTACTAGTAATTTACCACACGTTAAAAGAGGACAGACTTCGAGAACAATTGTTGATTGGGAGGAAAGGGATGATGAATATTCATTATTAATCATTAGGGAAGCCATAACCTTGTCTTTAGAAATTCCGTTGGTCCGGGTGACAAAGACAAGAATATATCAAAGACTAGATGTACAAGCAAGGTTTGAAAATAATTTAGATAAACTTCCTAAATGCAAAAGTATCCTTCAGGATGTTACAGAGACGGTACAAGAATTTCAAATACGAAAAATTAGATATTTTGGAGAACAATTTAGAAGAAAAAATATGGACTTTTCCATTTCGACCATTACAAGAGCTGCTGGAATCAAAAAGAATTCAAACGATTTTGTCCAACAGGTAATTTTAGATGAAATGGATATGCAGGGGGATGAATGATGCTTGCCTTTTTTCCAAAGCCATATCCAAATGAAGACTTTAGAAGTATTATTCATAGATATCACATTCGATCTGGTCATTTATCATTTGAAGAAACAAATAAAGAATTATTTAATGTGAGTTCAAAACGAAATATTTATTTTCATCATAATGTTGGCGAGTTAATTGGCTTATTGAACTATACCGAGTATTCCATAGAATATTTTTTGAGTAATCATACAATTTTCCCGCTAATTAATCCTTTCTTATCTCAAAAAAGGAATCAGGATTTTCAGCAAAGTTTACACATAAAGGATTCCATAAAGAACAAAAAGTTATTTCAAGATTATATAGCTAAGGAAATAAAATATTGCCCGCAATGTTTGGAAGAGGATTATGAAAAATACGGAGAAGTTTACTCCCATCGATTTCATCAACTTTATTTCTTAAATTACTGTGAGCAGCATCAAACGGAGCTGATTTCTATATGCCCGGAATGTAGTGTGCCACTATCTAATTCTAATGGCAAGGTGCTATTAAAAAGACCATTTTGTAAAAATGGACATTACTTAACCTCTAATGTTTCTAACTTCAACGATAGTCCACAACTAATTAAAAGAGTCCTTCAAGATGTTTACTTTATTGTTTCCTACTCAAGCAAAATAAATAGAGATTTGGTAGTAGATCAATTCTATTCAGCGCTTGGTAAATGTGGTTATGGAGAAATTTATTCTGAATATCTACAAACAAAAAGGCTAAAAAATGACTTTTCAAAATTTGTGTCTACTTTCGTTGAGATATTGGGTGTTCAACTAGATGATGTCGTTAATAGCCATTTTCCTACACTTCTAAGCAAAAAAAGTAATACTGCACCTAATATTCTTACTTATTTATTATTAATCCTATTTATATCGAATTCCACAGAGGGATTCTTTACTAACACTGTAGGCTATTCAATAGATATTCCATTTAAAAATAAGCCACAACCTTGTTTAAACAAAATCTGTGAATACTATGATGGGCTAGTAATTGAAACATACAGTAAGAAATATTATCCTACCTATGTTCAAGGAACATTCACTTGTCCTTATTGTGGATATACGTATGGAAACAAGTGGATATGGAACAAGGATAAAAAAAGTGGAGAAGAGAAAAAGCCATTTTTAATAAGTAGGGGAGAACTATGGGAGAAGGAAGTTTTAAGTCTTTATGATCAAGGATTAAGTTTGAAGAATATAGCAAGAAGTATAGGGATAGGAAATAAATCAGATTCCATTGCAAAATTTTTAAAAGAAAATTTAGGTAAAGGTTATACCGAACGGTACAATCCCAAAAATAACTACTCCTTGTACAACATAAATTCAAGGCTTGAGCAGATGCCTTCTCATGAGATAGAAGTTATTAATGAAATAAAGATGGCAATGGAGGAGGTTGCGGTTACAAACTATCATCAACAATTATTGCTGATGAGACGCCAAAATATCGTAAATATAATGAGTGAAAATCCTAATCTAAAGCGAAGCGATATTGAAGAATTGGCAAGAGGTGACTATAGATGGTTAAAGAAAAATGATTTAGATTGGTTCAATGAATTTCTACCTAAACCGCTAACTTGGAGAAATAAATTTAATAATGTAGATGATAGTTAGGAACTTTCTAATAGTCAATTTTAAAGCCCAAGAATGTTGGGTTTAAAGCATTCTTGGGTTTTACCTCTACTAGCCTTTCAGCAGATTTACCAGTTTTCGGATAGCTCTTTTTTATTCATTCATATTCGGATAATTCCTCGTAATGTAGGTCTGCTGGATTTGAACCATAAACACGTTTTGCGTAGTCTAATCCGCCATCTATACCCACTGCTCCACATTTACATTTTTGAAAGTCATTTGTACTTTTGGATTCTATAATGTCACCACAATGTTTGCAACGAATTCGATTTCTCTTTAGTTTCTTTTGCATTCTGATACTCCTTCTTACCATCAATATAATTATATTTTAAATAAATATTAGGAATAAAGTATACTTAAATCTGTGTTTCTAGCATTTAATAAGGTGTATGTTTTGTAGAATATTAATAAAAATTAATGAATTTTTATAAATTAAATTATTGTATCTTCACTTATTTTTATTCAAACTTATGAATTTAGGCGTATTCAATTAAAGGCCATTGTAGAATGGGAAATTCCATAAATGTTTTTGAAATAAATCTCTTACATCAAATATTTTGCTATCATTAAGGTATAAGATGATAAAGAAGGGGTGTTTTAGGGGTCTTAAACGCTAATGGTGGGAATTTACAATAAGAAATATAAACCTCTAAATTGATAACATTAGATATACATTCATGGACAGGAAACAATATCCTTGAAAGTAAAAGTGAAACCAAACTGGTTTGACTCACTGAATAAAAATGCATAATTTTATTAAAGTTTTTGAAAAAAGCAACTAAATGAGGTGGTATAAATGTCTAAACTATTGCTTGTTGATGATGAAATTGGATTATTAGAAATGCTTAGTATAGCCTTAAAAAAAGAAGGTTTTTATGATATTGATTTAGCAATTAATGCAAAGGAAGCATTAAGTTTTGTATCAAAGAACAGGTATTCCGTAATAATATTGGATGTGATGCTACCAGACATGGATGGATATCAGTTATGTACAAAAATTAGAGAAAAAAATAATGCTCCTATTTTGTTTTTGACAGCAAGAACTACAGATTTAGATGTGTTGACTGGTTTTAATGTAGGTGGCGATGATTATATCACAAAGCCGTTTAAACCATTGGAAGTGGTTGCTAGAATTAAAGCAAATATCCGGAGGGAAGAACGTAACCAACAATGGAACATACAGGAAGAGATTTCGGAATATCAGTATGGATATTTGACTGTTAAGATCGATACTGCTCAATTATTCGTAAATGAAAAGGAAGTTCCATGTACAGCAAAGGAATTTCAGCTACTCTCATTTTTTTGCCAACATCCAAATCATGTTTTTAGTTTAAATCACTTATATGAAAAAGTTTGGGGCGTTGAAAGTATAGGGGATACTAATACGGTAATGGTATATATGAATCGTTTGCGGAAAAAGATTGAGAAAAATCCCAAAGACCCAAAAATATTTATAAATTTGAGGGGTCTAGGCTATAAATTTTCCCCTCCAAAGGATACGCAATTATGAGAGTAAAAATAAAGTTCATTCTATTATTTTTAATAAATATTTTGATTGTAATCAACCTTGTTTATTTATTATTTGGCTTAATCAATACAGCAAGCTTTGAAGTTATTTCTATGTTCAAAAATGATCCCTTTAATAATATGCACCAAGACTTTATTACTGAGTACCACACATTGATAATTTTCACATTGGTATTTGTTTGTTATGGGTGGATATTGAGCAAACCTTTATTTCATATACTAGAATGGATTAATTATTTAGCTCAAGATAAGTACTGTGAGCCAGTTGATAAGAAGGGATTTCCCCAAAGTAAGTCAAAACGAAGTGATAAATTGAAACTCACGTTTATTTTCTTTGGAAGTATCATTCGAAATCTTCAATATTTAACTAGTACTTTAATAGAAAGTAAAAAAGAACGAGAGAAGATAGAAAAGATGAAAAAGGAATGGGTTGCAGACATAGCGCATGATTTGAAGACACCTCTCTCCTATATAAAAGGATATTCTTCTATGTTGTTATCAAACAATCAATGGACAGATGAAGAACGAAGGAAATTTCTTAATAGGATTGAAGAGAAAACAGAATATATGGAATCATTATTAATGAATTTAAATGATATTTTTAAGTTTGATTCGAAATCTTTGGATGTAAGAAAAGAACAACAAGACTTGGTAAATTTTATCAGAGAAATTCTAATTGATTTGGCAAATGATCCAATGGCAGAAGAATACCATATTCAATTTATCAATCATATAGGAGAATATGTTCCATATACCTTTGATCCGTTATTAATTAAAAGAGTATTACATAACTTGATAAACAATGCTATAGTACATAATCCTAAAGGAACAAGTATCGATATTATTTTAGATAAAGATGATATTTTTGTCGTTATAGTTATTAAGGACAATGGAATAGGAATGGATGAAGTAACAACAAAGCATTTATTTAATCGTTATCATAGAGGTAATTCTAATTCAAGGTCTGGGCTAGGAATGACTATCGCAAAGCAATTTGTTGATGCCCATCATGGGAATATTACAGTCCAAAGTGAAGTGAGCAAGGGAACAACTGTGAATGTTTATTTGCCTTTATAAATTTTTAGGTTATATTAAGGTTATTTTTATTTGATATTTAGTTTCATTGTCTAAACTTCGTTATGAGGTGATGATAATGACAAAAATAATTGAGACTTCCCATTTAACGAAAAAATATAAGAATACAACGGTAGTTGATGAGATTAATATATCCGTTGAACAAGGGGATATCTATGGATTTTTAGGTCCAAATGGTGCAGGCAAGACAACAACTATTCGGATGCTATTAGGACTTATTAAACCGACCAAAGGAGATATAAAAGTTTTTGGGAAAAAGTTAGCAGATAATCGAATGGCCATTTTAAAAGAAGTTGGTTCGTTAGTTGAATATCCTTCGTTTTATGCGAATTTAACCGGATATGAGAATTTGGAAGCTATTCGCCGATTACTACGCATTGAAGATAAACATAGAATTAATGAGATTCTTCGAACAGTCGGCTTGTTAAATGCCAAAGACAAATTAGTAAAAAACTATTCATTGGGAATGAAACAACGTTTAGGTATCGGGATCGCATTACTAGGTTCGCCAAATCTATTAATCCTAGATGAACCTACCAACGGACTGGATCCAGCAGGTATTCAAGAAATTCGTGAATTGATTAAAAAGCTCCCATCATTATATGGCATTACAGTTATGATTTCGAGTCATATATTAAGTGAAATTGATCAAATGGCGAATAAGGTTGGGATTATCAATAATGGTAACTTAATCTTTCAGGATCGTATTGAAGTGTTGAGAAAGAAAAGCTCTCCTAGAATTATTATAAGGGTAAATGATTCGGAATCAGCTCAAACGATTTTAAAGAAAGATGGATTGAATGTAGCCCTTAATTCAAAAAAGGAGTTAGTTATTAATGAAATCGATGATGATTTGATATCCTATATTGCTGAAAAGTTGATGATGTCAAGGTTATCACTTTATCGAATATATGAAGAAAAACGTTCACTTGAAGACATATTCCTTGATCTTACAACAAACAAGGAGAGGGATATCTTATGAATCATGTGATAGCTTCAGATCAGTTAAAAATGAAACGTACTTTTATAAAACCTATTTCCTTTTTATTTCCTTTTTTAATATTGCTCCTATCCTTTTTAATATTATCAATGCAAAAAGAAAGCATGACTTCACAAGTTAATAGTATGTGGGAATCAATGGTTGTACTTACCCACTTTATCATTATGTTCGTTATTCCTATGGCTATAACAATTATGGTTTCCAATTTAATTAGTTTAGAACATCAGAATAACTCATGGAAACTTCTATTTGCATTACCAATTTCAAAATTCAGTTTTTATTTTAGCAAACTTTACATGATTTTAAAATTATGCTTTCTATCAGGAATCGTGATATTTTTAGGTTTTATAGTTATTGGTAAAATATTGAATTTTAAAGGTGATATACCTTATGCCCTATTGCTTGGAGAAGCCTTTTTACCATTCTTAGGTACATTTCCAATTATCACCTTCCAACTGTGGTTGTCCATTAGATTTAAAAATCAAGCTTTTCCTATAGCCATTGGTGTTTTTGGTACGGTTTGTATGTTTTTTTTACAGATGAATAAAATCACTTCTATGTTTTTTTGGGCTTATCCAGCATTGATGACACCTGTAAAACAATTAATAATAGATGGTAACTTAGCCGAAATTGTACCTAATGGCGACTTGGGATTCTATACACTTTTAAGTATTGTTTTTGGTTTGATCTTTATGGTGATAGGAATGTTTGATTTTAGCAGACAATCAACAGAATAGGGGGAAGATGAGATAATGTATGAACATATTATGTTTGAATGGTTTAAATTAAAACGGCAAAAGATATGGCTTATTGTACTGATAGTACCATTGCTCAGTGTATTACTAGGATATGGTAACTTTTTAGGGAACTATGAGGTTTTAATGGACAAGGCGGATGATAATGCTTGGCTGGAAGCTTGGACACAAATCACCTTATTTTATGGCATTTTATTTCTTCCAATTTCGTCTGGAATCTTGGCAGCATTAGTATGTCGGACAGAGCATTTGAATGGGGGCTGGAAACTTCAGCTTTCTCTTCCAATCTCTAAAGCTCGAATTTTTATATCTAAGCTCGTTGTCGTGTTATCTTTAATATTATTAGTGCAATTAAGTCTTGTTTTCTTTTTTTTAATCGGCGGAATAATGATTGATATCCAACATTCTATACCGTGGAGTTTTATTTTCACTGCTGTATTTTTTAGCTGGTTATGTACATTTACATTATCGACCATTCAGTTATGGCTTTCTTATAGAATTAAGAGCTTTGGCATTCCATTAAGTATTAATATTGTGCTATCGTTATTAGTTTTTGCAGCTTATACAAACAAAATTGGAATTTTTTACCCGTGGGCGCAACCATCCTTTGCAATGGCTGCACCGGAAGAAAGTGCAATCGAATCCTTTCCTATGTTTATTAGTGTAGTATTTGTTACGTTTACAATAATTTTGGCTTTGGCTGTATTGAAATTTAGTAGGAGTAGCCTTAAAAGCTGAAAGGTGAATTAATATGCAAAATATAAAACGAAATGAAGACGAACAAAGAATTAAAAAGATAACTCGAACGATAGCAGGATTATTTATGCTATTATCTTTGTACTATATAATATGGACATTTGTAAGAAAGGATGATTTCTCAAGCGTAATTATCTACTCATTAGCTATTGCAGCGTGTATTATGGCAATTGAAAAATTGATTTTAAATAAAGGTACTTTTTTTGTTGTCTTCTTTCTGTTGTCAATATTCCTATTTCTTTTAGGCATTCTAAAAATAAATATTTTTTCTGTTTTCATTTAAAAATGATCTATGTAATAAAAAAAGCGATTAGTCTATTAATGATTTAGTCGCCTTTTTAGATTCATCAACGGATTACTCTAACAATAATCATGTCAATATACGTTTTTGATTCCAACTTTTTTTGTACTGCTTTTTTGGGCGTTTTTTTATTATCTCTTGTTTGGTTCCAACTTTATTTTTATTTTTGAAAAGTTCTATAGCTCAAAAAACCTCAATTTATAAGGAGCTATGATTCCAACTTTTTTATACCTATACAGTACTTTGGTAAGCTACAAAAAAGGTATATACTAGACAAAAAAGCACTATACTGAATGAATATGTTTAAAACCGTATTTAAAAGGATAAAATTACCTTTTAAATACGGTTTTTATTTTTAGGAGGAAAATAATGACTAAACGGAAAAGTGGCTGGACGGAAAAAAGATTGCTCGGTATTTAAAAGATGGTAGAGGACAAGGAGAGCTTGCTGAGTATATTCCATGGTTGAAAACTCAAGATTTATCTAGCGAGGGCAACTCTACGAGATATAAGGGGGTTAAAACAAATAGACAACATGAGTTTTTATCAAATTTTGAAAGATACTATTTTCTTTTATTAGAATGGCAGGATAATATCTATGATATTCGAGAGCAATTTCCCTTAAATCGTGAAGAGACTGTAAAAATTGCGGAAGAGAAAGGAATAAAACATTCAATTGATAACGAAAATGATACATTCATTCCAATGACTACAGATTTCTTTATAACAGTAAAATATAATAATAAATTTCATTACTTCGCTAGAACCGTCAAACCAATTAAAGAGTTAGGAGACCCTCGTGTAATTGAGAAATTTGAAATTGAGAGAGAGTATTGGGAACGCAAAGGAATTAGTTGGGGCATTGTAACTGAAAATGAAATAAATAGGACTTTTTCGAAAAATATCAATTGGGTACATAAGAGTTACTATTTAGATAATATGGGAGACGAAAGATATGAGATATCTTTTTAAAGGTATTATACCACTGAAAAAGGGGAGAATTTACAAAATATATGTGATCAGTTTGATATAAATTATAACTTAGAAGTAGGCTCTGCGTTCACGTATTTAAAGCATCTTATAGCTAGAAAATTAATAACATTAAAGATGGATGAGGCTATAATCGTTGTAGCTAGGTTATATATGGAAAATATTAGAATAAATTTATCTAAGGAGGCAAACGTTGATTACATTAGCAGTTAATGAATTAACAAAGGATGTTGAAACGGAAATCATATATCGAATTCTTTGGATTGATGAAGGGAATATGGTCGCTTATGTGATTGATACTGAATCTGAAAAAGCATTACCATTTTTATTAAGTATTAAAGAAATCAGTCGAGAATTGATTGAAAATTCCATTAATGATATACTTCCCACCAATCGCTAAATCTTCCCAAGTGGTTATAGCAATACTCTGAGATTCGTTAATTAAATTGACTGCACCTTTAATATCTTCTAGTAAGTCTGGTTTATGACTTGAATATGCATAAAATGCTTTTAAGTTACATATAATACCGACCTCCATTTTTGTAATTAATACCATATTATCACCTTTTACCTATATATAGTTTGAATTTACAATTAATTTTAAATTATATATAAGCATATGTTTAACAAAAATCTTTATAAATTTTTTAGAGCTTAAAACATAGCCCAAATTGAATAGTATTGTGCCCTTCTTTAGCAATAGGGTCAGATTGTGAAGTGAAATCCAATTTGTAATATATAAGTAAAATATGTTGATGTTGGTTAGTAATTTGAATAAATAAATGATTGAGAATTCATTTTATAGAAGAAGGGATTGAACTGATTAGAAATCTTGTAAAGCAGATGGTAGTCTATTAGCAGATTTAATGGGGGAATCGGGGTTTCAAAGCGCTACTTATGAAATGGAACTTCACTTTTCAAAAATAAGATATAATTCTATGAGTACTCAAGTGGATTGGTGACGGAGTTTTAAGGCGTTTATGAAAAAAGTAATATAGATATTTAAAGTAAGTAGATATTTTTAGTACACTAAATGATTTTTCATTATCATTATAAAATTGGTAATTTGTGTTAAAATCAAGTTTTTTAAATGATATATAAAATTTTGACCAAATTTATGATAACCCGACCTCATTTAATATCAACAATAAATTTTTTGAATTAGTAAATGAGATGAAGTTCAAGTTTAATTGGAAACAGTAGTATCGTCTTGAAATGTTAGAATAGTAAGAGGAGACTTGAAAAAAGTAAACTAATTTTTTCGCTAGATATCAAACTATAACCATCTACAAGAGATGGTTATAGTTGATTTGATATTATCTGTCTAAACAAGGACCTGTGCATGCAAAAGGAGCACCATTTGTTGACACTTCTTGTGGGGCAGCCGATGCAGTTGCAGAAATTACAGTTGATAATACAGCAACTAATGCTAGAATTCTTAATTTCTTCATTATATTCACCTCCTAGTAAATTTAATGAAATTCTACCATATTTTAACTTTGATATATAGAGTGAAATTTGAATAGAGTGAAAAATCAGTAATCTTAATTTTATCAATAAATTTTAGTTATAGAGGGAGGAATAGATGTGCCTATTATAATTGGTCTTGTATTTATAATAATACAACATAATAATGCCAAAAAAGGAAATCTATCAATAACGGTTTTTTTAGCAATTTTTTATTCTATATTAATTCTATTTTTCTTTTCGAATTTTAGTTTGTTATTTTTATTATTATACTTAAATTTATTTCTATATTTGATTTGCTTAATTACATATTTCACAAGATAATCTAAGTGAATGATTTGTTAACAAATAATAAAGTTGTTTAACGAATAATAAAGTCGTTTTAAAAAAACAGTTAACATCCGTTCACTTACAATTAAAATAAGTGAACGGATATTTTATTTAGAGGCTATTCAATGGAAATTTCTATTCCTAAAAATGTTGGGTATTGTAGATGAATTAAAGTCACAACGTTTATAAAAAACGTTTGATTAAAAATCCTATGTTTATTTTTTCTTATTCCACAAAACCAGCTAATAGTTGTCAAGATTTTTCAATAAAAATATTAAAACCTACATGCTATACTAAAAAAA
>NZ_JACSQA010000040.1 GCF_014836845.1 Ureibacillus galli | reverse complement strand
TACCCGAAAAACGTTCAAAATTACAAAAGGCCTTCAGAATGTGACCATTCTGAAGGCCTTTTGTCGACAATCTGAAGCGTGTGAAATATCACACGCTTTTTTAAAATTAAACAAGATCATTTTTATTTCTATCTTCTTTATTGTCTTTCCCATCATTATTATAATTTTCTAATGCACGTTCTCGTTCTTCTTTTGTAAAATCAGGTTCTTCACCGAATTCTGTTTGGTAATTCATATTTGTATATGCATTAGAATGACGATTATCTGCAAGTTCCACTTCATCGTCCTTTAACTCTCTAAATAACAATGGTATACACAATAACCCAGCTAACCCAACTAAACCATACACAATTCTTGATAATGCTGTTTCTTGTCCACCAAACAATGTCGCGACTAAATCAAAATTGAATAAACCGATTAATCCCCAGTTAATTGCCCCAATGATGACGAGAACAAGTGCAATTCGATAAATAATTCCCATGTGAACCTCCTACAATCAATTTTTATTGTGCATCTTTATTTTTTGCAATCCCCGTAAATTTATACTGTTAAACATGAATATAACGAAATACTCGGTCATATTCTAAAATATGATGAAAATCATTTGCCCAAATTTCCAGTTTTAAGACGAAAATTTGGAATTGCTCAATGAGAAGGGAAGAAAAAATTGATTGTTAAACAGAGATATGTGAAAAAAAGTGATGTAGTATGGTGTAAAGAATCAGATCGTTGTACCTCAGTCTTATTAAAACTGAAAGATTCTGGCTTCCGTTGTATTCCCATTCTGGATGATCATGGGCAAAAATTTGTAGGCAATGCATATAAAGTAGCGATTTTGGAACATTTATTAGAACAAGAAAATGAGGATCCCCCTATTTCGGAGCTTGCTCAAGATTTAGATGGACATATTTATGAAGAAAGTTCTTTTTTTAAAGTGTTCTTTTCAATTAAAAGACTACCCTACTTAGCTGTAGTCGATGAACATCAACAATTCGCTGGTATCATCACCCATTCAAAAGTCTTTGAATTGTTGGAAGAAGCTTGGGGATATAAAACGGGTAGTTGTGCATTAACCATCGCCCTTCCTGACACGGAGGGAATATTAGCAAAAATATTAACACTTATAAAGAAAAAATCAACGATAAAAGGTGTATTTTCTATCGATGATGATAATTGGTATTTAAGGAGAATTATTGTCACTTTAGGAAAAGGTGCAAACAGTCAAACGATAAAAGAAGTAGAAGAACTTCTACACAAAGTTGGCGCACGGCTAATCGATGTAGAAATATTTAATAAAGATCAATTTTAAATCAAAAATGCGATTGAGTAACTTCTCTCAATCGCATTTCCTTTTAATTTAAATTAAATTTATATACTTCTCGATCATTTAATTGTTGAATTGGTCGATTGTTTTGTAAAAAAATCGCACTAAATCGATTGATTTGATCATCGGACATTTCAATTGGCTGCTCTAAAATGAACCAATTAACACCTTCAGTACATGGAGGCGCTGTTAAAGAACCAACATATTGATATACTTCTTTATCCGCAGGTAATAGTTGTTGTAAATCGATAGGGTTGTTTAATAATTTCGCTGCTACATCACCATTAGCTGGTATTTCATCCCACATTTCCGCTAATACATCATTTTCCTCGCCACTTTTAATAAATAAACCGATAATAGCCAACTCTCCCTCTTCTGATTCATGGAAAAGTTGAGCTTCCATATCAAAGTATTGGCCATTTAATTAATGCTCACTTGGTGAATGAAAGTGGATCCCAGTTAATTTAAACTCCTTGTCGTTGATCAGAAGGGAATTATCTAAAGTTGTTGAATTTGCTTCAATAGTATGACCGTTATTTTCTACGGCAAAAAGCGCTTGATCATAATTTAATGAAATTTGTTCCGCTAATTTCAAAGCTTGTTCTTCATCAATCGTTTCTTTTACTTCAATGTTTATTGGTGATTGCAAAGTTCCTTTGCCACAAGCTTCATAGTTGGAATTGACGTTCAACAATTCATTTGATTCATTCACTTTTACATTAGAAGAAGCCCCTTCCTTTGCGGTTAACTGTTGTTCATTTTCTATTGGGGCTTGTTCAATAGGAGGATTGACTAAGTAGCTTACTGCAACTACAGCAATGGCAATTACCAAAAAAGCATAGATGTAGCTTCTTCTCATTTACGTTTCTCCTTTTCATGTACTTTTTATCAAGGTAGCCAATTTACTATTCGTTCTATTCAACGTAAACCAATTTTTATGGAGAAAAATCGAATGGATGCGAATATATGAATGATAATTATTTAATATAAAATAAGCCGCCATTAATGATTTCGACTTTAATTCGAGGGTTAAATCGTTCTTCTAAACCTTTTTTCTCGATTTGATAGCTTTCTGGTTTTTCTTCTACACCTACATAAAAATAATCTAAAACTTCTTGTTCTTTTATCCAACGTTTTTTTGCTTCTTCAGCCCAAGAATGATCATCGTTTTGGATAATACTCTGGATCATTACATCCAATCGTTCTAATGCTCTTGTTGGTTTTATGATATATTGCAAACAAAAAGAGCCATCAGGTTGATACGGTGCTAAATTTAACTGACTAACAAATTCATGAAAGTTGTCTTCAATCTCACCATTCATTAAATTGATCCCTAAAGAATAAAGCTTTTCCTTTGTTTGGTCACAATAATAAGAAACTTTATAATTGACACAAAAATACGGTGTTAACGTTTGTTGCTTCCCTGTCTCATTAGAAACTTGTTGATACATCTTTACAAATGAACCAAGTTCTTTTGTTGCTTTAAAAATTTGATTTAATCTTCCTGAACCGAAATGAATAACTTCCCCCATTAACGGGTTATCTACCTTCGTTCGATTCGTAATTAAAGTAAGTCTGGCTGGATTTGGCGTACTATTTGTTGCCTCAATATATTGCCAGTAAAAGGGACGGTTCATGATTTTTTTGTCAATATCAATTGTTAATTGAACGGTTAATAAATGTCCCTCATCATGAAGAACTTCGCAGTCCGTTTCTTTAAAAAAACTTTTTAAATAGTCATGAATTTCCTCAGCATACATAATTTTAGTACCCCTTTTTCATACGAGCTCTATTGTTTCGATAATGATGATTAAACGATTATGCCTTTCGTGTTAAAATATCATCCAAATCACCGACAACTTTTTCAAAAACATCAATTTTACTACTTAACAAATCTAAAATTTTTTGTTCGATCGTATTTTCAATCGCTAGGTTATATATATGGACATCTTCTTCTTGTCCTAAACGATGAACACGTCCAATTCTTTGTTCTAGTTTCATTGGATTCCATGGTAAATCATAGTTAATGACATGATGACAAAACTGAAGGTTTATCCCTTCACCACCAGACTCTGTTGCAATAAGTACTTGAGCCCGTTCTCGGAATAGTTGTTTCATCCAGTCCCGCTTACTTTTACTAAATTTACCATTAAACAAAACACTCGTAATTCCCTTGGTATATAAATACCATTGTAAATAAGCTTGAGTTGCCCGATATTCAGTGAAAATAATGACTTTATCTTGCGCTTTTTCAATAATTTCGATTACTTTCTCTGCTTTAGCGTTCGTTTCTAGATTCATTAACTTTTCAATAATCGCTTCAATATAATTCTTTTCTTCTGTTGAGGAGCATTTTTGAATCATTTTATTTAAAGTTAAAAATGTCGCCTCTTTACTACTGCACATCTCTTTCAGTAAAGTCACCATTGTAAAAGAACTTGCAAATATGGATGATACCGATTTTAATTCGCTAATCATGTTGTAAACTTCTTGTTCTTGGGAGGTAAACTGTACGGGAATCGTTTCAACTTTACGTCTTGTCCATTCGATTCCTGTATCATGTCTTCGATTTCTTACCATTACTTGATTCACTAGTTCTTTTAAATATTTTTCACCATCTATACTATTTTTCGTAGCGGAAAACGAAGATTGAAAGGCTTCATAATTTCCTAAATGACCTGGCTTTAATAATGAAACTAAATAGAAGATTTCAAATACATCGTTTTGAATGGGTGTAGCGGTTAATAATAAGCAAAACTTTTTCTTTAAACTTTGGACGAATTCATAGATTTGGGTTTTATGATTCTTCAGTTTATGTGCTTCATCTATAATGATCATGTCATAATCTTGCTCATAAATTTTTTCTCGATGTGGACTTTTCTTTGCGGTATCCATACTCATAACCACCACATCGTATTGATCGATTGGTGTATTTTTCCGATAAGAGATTGCTGGAATAAAAAAGCGTACATTTAACTCTGTTACCCATTGATTTTGCAGTGATGCTGGTACTAAAATAAGCGCTTTTTTAACTAAACCGCGTATCATATACTCCTTCATGATTAAACCTGCTTCTATCGTTTTCCCTAAACCTACTTCATCTGCTAAAATTGCTTTTCCATTCATCTTCTCAATAACCGTTTGCGCGGCTTCAACTTGATGTGGTAATAGTTGCAAATTCGTTAAAAATTTCGGGGCTTGTAAACCGGAAAACTCAGGTATTAAATTCATCTTCTCAATTTCGTAACTCATTTTGTAAAGGGTCCAACTATCCCACGGACCATCTTGTTCAAAGCGTTTAATAAAGTCCTCTCGCCAGTTCGTCGATCTTTCCATAATCATGTGAAGACACCTCGCTTGTTATAGCTTTTATATTGTCCAAAAAACGAAAATATATGAATGGCCAATGGAATAAAAGAATCATTTCAGCGAGAAAATTATTTTTCTATAAATTAAGAGAAAGTCGTTAGAAATTTAAATAGGAAGAATTTTTATTTGTAGAATGAATCGATTAAGTAGAAGAGGAACATAAAGGAACGATGAAAAAGGAAAAGGACAGAGGTTATCTGTCCTTTCATTCTACTTCTGCTACTTTCTTTACTCTTTCAACAAATTGAATAACAACCTTATCCGATGCAAACATAACGAGAGGTTTTAAAAACCATTTCAATGGCTGATTTGTTGTCCTGTATTTAAAGAGTGTAGTTTGGTTAGATATTCTTTCTAATTCATACTGTGCCGTTATATCAAAGAGATGAGCCAAATTAAATCCAATTTTTAATTTTTTATAGTTTGACTGATTATCATATTCTAACGTTCTCACTTCATACTCTTGGATTTGTCTACCTTCTCGATATTTTTGAAGATATACACTCCCCACTTTATTTGAAGTCAGTTTAAGTGGTTCATGAGATACAATTTGAGGCATTATTTTTTGCATCTCCTCTACATTACCGTCTAATAATTTCCATACTTTTTCTATTGGTGCATGTATTTCAATCTCTTTTGACCAGGATTTCACAAGGATACCTCCAATGTACACTTACTCTTTATACTAGCTATTTTAACTTTAGTTTTCCAATCACTTTTTAAACTTAATTCGTATTTTCTACTTTCTTTTTTCGAAAAAAATAACCACTAATAGAATTGTTACAAATTTATCCAATTTTCACTTCGATTTGTAACATAAAGTTCAGCATATTGTAAAAAGAAAAATATTGTAAATTTGTTAGTAATTATATAAAATATCTTTTGTAAACTATTTTATACATGTATACTATTTTATACATTTCACAAAATCGATTTATGTATTCACTCCATGGAGTAATGAGAAAAGACAAAATTCAACGAAAAAGTCTTGAATTAATGGTTTTCTAGCATAATATTTTTCCTTTTAAAATTTCTAATTTTCTAACTACTTTGCAACTGAGTCTTTTATTTCCAAATCTACAAGCATTCTAAAAAAATCGTCATTATTCGAGAAAGTGTCGACTTCGACATTTGGCTATTTGACAAATTCACCTTAAATTTACTAAGTTTTTTAAAACAAGTCTTGATTATTTTAAAATATGATAATTCCTAGAAATAACTGGGGTTACGCATGAAAAAAAATCATTTTTTAGTCTTCAAATAGAATTATGTCTACTCTTAAAAGGATAATTGTGACATATTTGTGAATTCCGTTTTTTCAACCACGAACCGACATTATTTTTAAGTTAAGTGATATACAATTACTAAAGTAAATTACAAATCTATTAAATTTTAATATAATACTAAATTTGGAGGAATTAGTTAAAATGCGAAGTAAATTTTACAGACAAATTTTAAAACTACTTATTGAATTAAAAAGAAAGGATATGTATAAAAAAGCAAACAATTTAGGCTTTACTCACCCTGAAACTGTAACATGTAGCCAGGAATTAGATGCTTTGCTAAATATTTATTTACATAAAGCAGCATAAAGGAGGAATTTTTATTATCACATTACAATATTTATTTGTATATGATCCCAGTTAAGCAAGAGTTAATCTGCTTAACTGGGATTTTATAAACCGTAAAATTTCACAGTTAGGAGAAAAAAATGAATCGGATAAGGTCGCAAAGTTTTAACCATTCACTTGTTACGTTCATTTTATTTTGGGCAGGATTAACAATATTAATGTGTATGTATATCACCATTCCCCTTATCTCTACATGGATGGAGGAATTTCACATTAATGAAACACAAGCTGTCTGGTTAACCAGTTCGTTCTCCCTTTGTTATGCATTAACAAGTTTTATTTATGGACCACTCTCAGATAAATTTGGTAGAAAAGTATTTTTAGTTATCGGAATTTCCTTACTTACAATCTTCACCATTATATGTAGCTTTATAGATCATTATGTGTTCTTTATTATACTTCGTATACTTCAAGCATCCGGTGCTTCCGCTTTCGTTCCCATATCACTTGTTTATATTGCAGAAATTTTCCCTCAAGAAAAAAGGTTGAAGACAACAGGAATTGTCGCCTCTTCATTTTTACTCGCTAGTGTTGCAGCTCAAGTATTCTCTTCCATTATTCATTCAGTATTTAACTGGCAGACTATATTTATTATATTAGGAATACTATATTTTATTACTTTTCTTCTCACAATATTTTATTTACCCAAAGAACAATTTACCAAACAAAAAAATTCAACTTTTTCAAATTTTATGAATATGAAAGCGTTATTTAAAAAACGATCCCTTTGTATTTCCTTTTTAATTTCTTTCATTTTGCTATTTTCCTTAATCGGAATGTATACAATGTTAGATAAGTTTTTATCTTCGCCACCATTCAACTTTACGGAGCACCAAATTCTTTTAATAAGAGGTATTGGATTACTGGCTGTTATTACAAGCTTTTTAGCTAATTCCATTACAATGAAGTTCGGTATAATTAAAAGTGTTCGAGGGAGTTTACTTATTGCCGGATTCTCATTGTTTATGATGGGTATTACTTCTAATGTTGTCATGGCCATAAGTTTTAGTTTATTTTTCGTTGCCTGTATAGCATTGCTTGTCCCAGTGAATATCACATTAATTCAACAACAGGCGGAAGGTCAGAGGGCTACAGCTGTTTTATTGAATGCCTTTATTTTGTTTATCGGTGCAAGTGTGGGACCTATGTTAGCGACTCAACTTCTCCATAAAACGAATACTTTAATTGCTTTTACAGTTTTTAGTTTAATTTTATTTTTCGGATTTGTTAGTACATTATTATTAAAGAATAAGTAATGTTGATAAATTGAGGATGCAGAGGAATTGAGGATGAAGTGTGGAATCGTAAGAGCTTTAGATAAAGTTTACATTTCTCTATCTTATAGCTCTTATTCCACGAAATAATATGTAAATATATTTTCCAATTTTATAAAAAATTAATTGTAATGATACTTTCCATGCTTTTGCGATTTTTCTAAATTTAAAACTTCTTCTTCAATGTGCTCACATTGTTTTTCAATAATGCGAAACACATCATATAAAATGGAGTTATATAAATAGGGTGATACAGTTTCTTGAATAAAAACTAGGAGCTTTTCTACTTCTTGATCAGATAGGTTTACGGTCATTTCATTATAAAAAAAGTTCTGAATCTCATTAAATAACTGATAATGCTCTTTTGAAATATTTGAACTCACAAACGTTCCCCCTTTTCTCTCTCTTTTATTACTAACATTATATATAACACAATTCCCATTATTTTACTAATACCTTGTGAAAATATCCTTAATTTGTTAAAAAATAGACAAAAGTATAAAAAAATAAAAGGTTATTACTATTTGTAACAACCTTTTATCATCTTAATGTGTTTCATACTTATATAAAGGATTATTTAAATCGTTTTTTCCGGAATAATTTTTCATTGCTTCAACAAAAATGAATTGTTTTTCTGGGTATCGAAAACATGTCAACTTTCCTCCGAAAACTACCCCTTGGTCAATATTAATCGTATTATTTATAATTAATGGTTCTGGCTTTGGATCATGTCCCCATACAATTAGTAATTTATTATCATGTTTTTCAAACCAATTCCGTCTTATCGGTTTTCCTTTTTCGTCCATTCCTGCAACATCCCCATAACGGCAAAAATTTTTAATTTTATTATTTTCTTTTCCGATGTATTCATCTTTAATTCCCGCATGAGTGCAAACAAGTTTCTCTTTTCCTTTTTCGGTAAAAATGTAATGGGAAGGTGCATCCATAAGCAATTTCTTTAGTTTCGCTTTTAAATCCTTCGTTTTGTTAGTGCCATATTTTTCTTCGAATTGTTTAAATTCTTCAGCCACATTTTCATCACCATGACGAAGCTGAACGTTCCTCCCGTCTAACCACCGGGCAATCTTCCATCCATGATTACTATCAATCATATAGGCAAGTCCTGCTTCCACGTGTTCTAAGAAGAAAGTCATTGATTCAATAGATTTAGGTCCCCTACTCATTACATCCCCTAAAGAGACCAATTTCCTTCCATTGGGGTGGTTGAAATATCCTTTTTTATTTTGTTGATAACCTAATTTTTTAAGAAGTAAAAGAAATTCATCAAAACAAGCATGAATATCCCCTATGATGTCAATCCCTTCGCCAACTTCGAATCTCATGGAAATCTCCCTTCTCAACATATCAATAGAACGATGAATTTTTATCAAATTATCTTTTCTTTACAATTTAGTATTGGAATATCAGAATGAAGGTATGCAGAAGAATGAAGAAGCGTAATTTTGAAGGAATCGCTATTTATGAAGAAATTTAATGTAGTCTATGTGAAATATATCAATCACCTCCGAATAGGTGATTGATTTTAATCTTTTTCACATTGAAATGAATCTATAGCCTATTATTTGGTATGTCAAAACAGATGATTTTCTGATTATGTAGCTTACACTAGTTCTAATTTCTTACCAATAGGCTTAAATCGTTCTTTGAATATCTTTCCATTTTTCTTTCGCCACTCGCTCATCAAAGGTACTAATTAGTCGATAATTTTCATCATCAAGAATACGAAAATGTTTACTTAATAAATTTCTTTGAAGTTTGAACCCTTTATATTCCGTAATGTTTTTCCACATAATATGTCCACCCATTGTTTTTTCCTGCGGACGAATAATGACATCGTGGACGGTTAATTCAATCACTTCCAACGGATCTCCACCCATTTGATTTTGTAAAATACAGCTTTCTCGAAATAGCGCACAAATAGCAATTGCAGTCGTCCAATCTGCAAGAGTCCGTTCTTTTTCAATTTGAACTAACGTTTTTTTTGGTATTCCTAATATTTCTGCCATTTTGTCTTGAGTGTAATTGTGCTCTTTCCTTATTGTTTTCAAATTTTCAGATGCAATTTGAATTATAAAGTCACGATCCATCGATACCACCCCAAAAGTCGTTAATTTACTTTTTATATTTCTATCCTCTTAAATAAATATGAATAAGAAACTTCTCCTAAATGTTAGACTGTCAAAGGGAGAAAAAGGTTACATCTTTTCGATAAATTTTTTGATTTGTTTAAAAACTTCAGAGACATAAGTAGAATCCCGCAAAATCTTATGTAAATTTGCAAAATCTTTTAATTTAAACTGACTAATTTATTAAATCGTTTCGTTAAATACTCTTTCCATTCCTCTGCAAGTTCCTCTACTTCCAGCATCGTTTTAATCCCGTCTATGTCTTTTGGACGATGAAAATATAATTCATTTCCAAATAATACGGATACTTGTTTTGGGTGCTTTTTAATTAAGCGGATTTCGGAGTCTTTGTATACTTTTCCTTCTTTTAAAACTCGACATAAATATCCTGTAAAACCTGTTTCAACCATTCTTTTCATAATAAGAGGATTATTAGTTCTTTTTGTAATCGTACTACAAGGAACTCTCCCTTGCGTTATTTGAATGACCGCATCTCCAAGTTGATAAATATCCCCAATATGAACATATGTTTCTAACATATTTGTTACGGTTATATTTTCTCCGAATGCAGATTCTGAAAGGACATGACCAAACTCTCTTTCCCAAAGTTTATAATGTTCATAAGGGTAAACACAGACAGCCCGATCCGGTCCACCATGATGTTTTAAATCCGCAACACCATCTCCTATAAAACCATCCTTTGTTAAAAACGCTTCATCTACTTTCTCTTTACAAATGGCTGTTGAAACTTCTAAGTCATTTCCGTACTTCATCTTTTTCGGTAAACCGATTGAAAAGTTTTTTAGTTCAATCATCAGATCATTCCTTTTTCATTCATATAGTTCTTTTATTATAACAAAATTTAACAGTAAATAGAAAAAAAGCATCTAGACATCATGTCTGGATGCAAACTTAGTTCTTTTCTATAAAATAAAATATTTTATTTAGTATTTGTGAAGCCACCATCAATTCGAATCACTTCACCATTTATATATTCAGCTTTTGAAGTTAACAAGAAAGTAACAAGTTCAGCTACTTCTTCTGGGGTCCCTAAGCGTTTTTGAGGAATTCCACGTGTTGCATTTTCTTTCATTTCAGGATTTGCTTCATAAAAAGTCTTTACCATTGGCGTTTCTGTTGGCCCAGGGGCAATTGCATTTACTCGTAAACCATCTTTTGCATATTCTGCTACCATACTTTTTGTTAAACCAACAATCCCATGTTTTGTAGCGGAATAAGTTACAACAGAGTCTTGTCCAATAACACCAGCGCTTGAAGCGGTGTTAACAATAGAACCTCCACCATTTTTCAACATAATCTCAGCAACATAACGTACACCGTAAAGAGCACCAAGTAGATTAATACCGACAATTTGATTAATTTCCTCTAATGTTGTGTCTAAAAAGAACTTACCACTACCAGAAATTCCAGCGTTATTGAAGAAGTAATCAATCGTCCCAAAGTGATTCACTGTTTGATCGACATAATTTTTCACTTCCTCCGGTTTTGATACATCCGCTTTAATGAAAATTGAATCAACGCCCAATTTTTTTACCATTTCTACCGTTTCGTTTCCGCCTTTTTCACTCACATCTACAACGACAATGTGAACCCCTTCTTGGGCTAAGCGAACAGCAGTTGCTTGTCCTAAACCGCTACCGCCACCAGTAATAATCGCAACTTTACTCAAGGTAAATTCCTCCATTTAATTGTAAGAAGTATTATAATCTAAAAAAGAAAAATGAATCTATATTAGTATAAACAAATTTCTCACAATCATCATTTTACTTTCGACATTTAACATGACTTCTAGACTATCCAATAATAAAACCCTAACAAAGTATTTTTGTTAGGGTTACGATTTAGCCTATCAGAAAATCGAGGAATATTGATAGAAATTATAATCGAATTGTCCAGCCAAACGTGTCCTCAATCTTACCGTTTTGAATACCAGTTAATGTGTCATAAAGCATTTGGGAAACTTCACCGATTTCTCCATTATTAATTATAATTTTTTCATCTAAATATTTTAATTCACCCACTGGAGAAATAACAGCAGCAGTTCCAGTTCCAAATACTTCTTCAAGCGTACCTTGGTGCGCGGCTTCCACAACCTCATCAATTGAAATTCGACGTTCCTCAACTGGAATTTGTTTCGATTTTAATACTTGAATCATGGAATCCCGTGTAATACCAGGTAAAATACTGCCGTTTAAAGCAGGAGTAATGACTGTTCCATTTATTTTAAAGAAGATATTCATACTTCCTACTTCTTCAACATATTTATTTTCTTTCCCATCTAACCAAAGTGTTTGGGAGTAACCTTCCTTATCTGCAATTTGTTGACCTTTTAACGCACTTGCATAGTTACCACCTGTTTTGGCCTCACCAGTACCACCTTTTACTGCACGGACAAATTGCTCTTCAACCATGATTTTAACAGGATTAATACCTTCTTTATAATAAGAACCTGATGGAGACATAATGATAATAAATTGATAATTTTTCGAAGGGTGAACACCTAAATTTGGTTCCGTTGCAATAATAAATGGACGAATATAAAGAGATGTACCAGGCGTGCTCGGAATCCATTCACGATCAATTGATACTAATTGTTTTAATGCTTCTAATGCATATTGTTCATCAATTTCGGGGATACACAAACGAGCATTCGAATTGTTTAAACGTTTAAAATTACGGTCAGCACGGAATAAAAGCGCCTCATTATTCACTGTTACATATGCTTTTAAACCTTCAAATACAGATTGTCCGTAGTGGAAAATCATTGCAGATGGATCTAATGAAAGGGGTTGATAAGGTACGATTCTTCCGTCGTGCCAACCAATGCCTTCTGTATAATCTAAGACGAACATATGGTCCGTAAAATAATGACCGAACCCTAATACGTCTGGAGCTGGTTTTTCCTTTGGATTTGTTGTTAATTCTATTCGGATGTCTAACATAGTCATTGCCTCCATTGAAAATTGAATGTTCCGAAATTTTACACTATAAAACTTCTATAGATTAATATTACACTTTTTTAATAAACAATCTAGTAAAACTTTTTCATTTGTTCCGAAACAATTTTCAAAAGGTTAATTATTCTAGCAAAAGTTAATCGTTTCTTCTACAACGGAAGCAATTTTACCTTTTTTTGTGCTTTTAAAAAATCTAACATCTCAAACCACATTTTAGGTTTATTTGATAATACAGAATAATAATCCATTAAAAAATCTACAACTATATCCGTGGAGATTTCTGTGATACGATTGTCCGTAGGCATAAAGCAAAAATCTAGACCCAGTACCGGTTCTCCATCATTTTTCCATGAAGGATGAATGTATGGGAAATCCAGCCGCTTATACCCAAGGTGGGATAAAACTTCTCTTCGAACATAAGGGTTCATAGGTATAACTCCACCAAATTCAACGTCTTCCCTTAAATATGGATTATAAATTTCAGCAAATCCTCCATATAATACTTTTCCATTTTCCTCGGCTAACCTATGTAAATCCTCTTGTCGTTTTTCAGCAAGGAAACGTCCAATAGCTAGTCCAGGTTGTCCAATAATTGTAAAATCTGTCATTGCAATATTCCATTGGGGATAATAACGATATTCTGTTGCGCCTACTACTTCACCATCATGCTCTGCAACGTATACATGAATACTCGGATCCTCCAAAGGCTCTTTCCAAAGATTAAACTCCAATACTTCTTCAGGTGGGAAAACTTCCCCTAAAAGTGTATGCATTTTTTTAAATAATGGGTCATGCAAGTTTGTGATTCGAATATATTCCATGTTCCTTCTCCTTTTCATAGTAAATGAATGATTATGTTTGTTTCTGTTATGATGAGGTCGTTTTTATGTCACTTAAAGTGCTTATAACAAATTCTTTAAACTTCACTTCTTCTTCAAAAAATGGATAATGGTTACTTTCTTCGAATACCGTTAAATTTGCTTGTGGAATTAGAGCTGCAATTTCTTCACTAAATTTTAAAGGACATTGACTATCATTTTTTCCAACATATATATAACTAGGTATATTCACAAGTTTTAATGCATCTCTAACATCGTATGTAGGGTATTCTATTTTTCTAAAATATTGTAATCTTTCTCCAACTGTTTTTCCGCTATTTGGTTGGGTCAACAGTTGTTTTAATTTTTCTTCTTTATAAAATGACATTAATGACCACTCATAGCTTAAACTTTTTCTTTCCTCAATCGTTGTTTCCTTACTATTTAACCGATCCATAATTTCTATTATTCTTTTATAATTCGGATTTTCGGTACAATAAATACACTTCGGATCCTTGCCGTATTCATAACTAGCAGCAGCTCCCCCAACAATAAGTTTTGTTAAAGATAGGGGGAAGTTAATACCATACTTTAAAGCGAGCATTCCTCCTGTTGAATGGCCCGCAAATCCCCATTTCTGTATATTTAAAGTCTCCCTTATCGACTCTAAATCAAGAACCGACTCCTCCATACTATATTGATGTACATTTAAAGCTTTTACTGAATTTCCTGCTCCACGAAGATTAATTAAATATACTTTATAATAAGCAGTATAAGGGTTGGCAGCGATTGTTCCTCTCTCATCATACTCCGAATACAAATGAGTCATAGCAAGAGGTTCCCCCACTCCCTTTACGAAAATCTCAAAGGTTCCCCTGGTTGTTTCAACAAATTGTTGGATCCACATGTTTATTTTCCTCCCTATTTATTTTCTAATTGATTAACTAGAGAGTGTTGAGTTTTCTATTTTTAATGATAAATCCCCCATATTAATCATTGCCTTAAGTTCTTTTAGTAAATTTAAGCCAATAATGCCATCCAGTTGATAATCATAATCCATTGCGCCGACTTCAATTGGAAAAGACTTCGCAGTCATATTCCCGATTTTAATGCCATCAATCGTTTTGGAGAAAACTAGTTCCGAACCACCTACACCACAAATACGATAAATCGGATCATTTTCCTCTGCAACAATTCCAATCTCTTCAGCATAATCAGAACAAATAATCGTAGTGGCAGAACCAGTATCGACTAATACTCTTTGAAGATGAATCGATTTTCCTTTATAGGTTAATTCCATATCCGTCAACAATAGTCCTTCATCAAAGATTAATTTTTTCATTATGAACACCCACCCCTATGGCGAACTTTAATGTAAATAGTTTGTAAGGTATTACTAGTTATAACCATTTATAGAAAAAATTAAAAACGGATATGTTATATACCCGTTTCTTGTTTCACCAATATATGATTGTTTTAGTAGAATCAACACTATTGTTCTTAATTTTCCTTAATCTATTTGTCCATTCGTCAATATATTTTTTAATTTAATACCGAATTCTTCGTCTAAAGTTCCATAACCTTCTTCTTCATTATTACTAATGATTGAAACGGATTGGTCTTCATGGAACCAAATGCGATATAGGAAAAGTTGTTCTGGAGAATTTTCATCTTCTTTATAAAAAAGGGTAACTAAAACATCTTCCTTTCGAACCATTTCTTCATCCGATTCCTGTTCCCAATCTACCTCGTGTATAATACTTTTAATAGAATCTAACGTAATAATATCCAAAATCATTTCCTCTTCTTCAAGGCTTTCATCCTCATTTACAATTTGTACGTCAGCTCGAATTAAATAACGACTATCATCGGAACAGGCAACTAAGATCACCCCGAACAGTAAGAAAGAAAAAAGTTTTAAAAGATGTTTCAATGAATTTCCTCCTTTCATTTATTTGACAAATAGTGCACTTTATTTATTAGATTACATTCATCTTCTTTACAAGAACTCTCCACATCAAATTGATAAAAAACTTCACTTTCTACGATGTAATTTAGCATATGATGCAATAAGTTTTATTATTGCCCTTTCAATAAAATGGATTTTTATAATGAATATCACTCTATTTAAAATAATGCTGGAGAAAAAAATAGGCGTTTAAAATTATTTAGATAAAAAAGGAACAGACTTAATTTCTCCAATAAAAAAAACGTTAACCATAAAAGATTAACGTTTCGCTCCGTATGAAATTGTTACTTCCCTTGATGTTTCTCAAGCATTTCCTGTAAATATTCCTTTGATTTTCCCTTTGGTATGCTAAGACTGTTCCATTGTTCTCCTTTTATCATTTTGCCTATAAAGACAATTTGACCGACGTGATAAGAATAATGGGATAATTGTCTTTCAATCGCATCAATCACTGTGTGCCCTTCACCACGAATATAAATTGTTTTCAATAGATCCCGTTCAGATAAACTTGTTAATGTATCGATTAATGTATTCCAACCTTTTTCCCATATTTCGTTCAGTTTGGCAATAGAAGAAATATCGTCGGTAAATTCGTCATCCCGATTACGATAATCCTTTTCTCCATCTGTTGTTAAAAAGTCTGTCCATCTAGATACCATGTTTCCACTCATATGTTTTACGATGATGGCAATGCTATTAGATTCTGCATGATAAGCCCAATGCAAATCTTCTTCTGTCAATTGTCGGATTGTATCATCACCTAATTTTTTTACACTGTTAAATCTTCCAACGACGCTTTTCAAATATTCGTT
Organism: Ureibacillus galli; assembly: GCF_014836845.1. Classification (GTDB taxonomy): domain Bacteria; phylum Bacillota; class Bacilli; order Bacillales_A; family Planococcaceae; genus Ureibacillus; species Ureibacillus galli. The sequence goes on along the minus strand of NZ_JACSQA010000040.1, from coordinate 11,589 downwards.
TCCGATTGTCAATATTGTTCTCTTCCTCTCGAAAAATACGTCTAAATTAATTTTTTAATGAAACCTGTACTCTTACCTTCAAATCCATTTCTTTTATAAAATGAATGGGCTACTTCCCGTTCTTTCCGATTACCGCTATTTAAAGTGATTGTTTTTGCTCCTATTTCAATTGCCCATTGTTCACAAGCGTTTAGAAGCATTTTGCCTACTCCTTTTTCCCGTTGATTAGACTTCACAACAAAAGCAAGCAACCGTACATAAATACCATCAAACTCAAAGGCAAGGGCTTTACACATCCCTGCAAAACCTATGACGTTATTTCCTTCGATAGCAACTAGAGCTTTGTAATCTTCATGATTTTTGATTATGTCAAATCGCTCAATTAGTTTTTCAAAAGTGGTTGGATACCCTAGATCCTTCATTAAATCGACTAATTGTTTATAATCTATAGGCATTACAGTTCTTATTTCAATGGCCATTCAAGATACTCCTTCATTTGAATGCTAATTTTTTAATATAGAGTAAATGTATGTATCATGGGGAATTCCGCTTTGGTACATATAGTTCTTTAATATTCCTTCTGTATGAAATCCTAATTTAGTTAATAACTTGTTTGAAGCTTCATTTTCAGTAAAAACTACTGCCCCTATTCGGGTCAACCCCATCTCATTGAAACCGTAGGATAAAATTTTAGAAACGGCTTCAGTAGTATAGCCTTTTCTCCATTCATCAGGGTGTATCTCATAACCAATCTCTGCTCGTTTATGTGTGGTAGACCAAGTGTTAAATCCTACTGTACCGATTAAGCGTTTTGTTTTTTTCTTAACGATTCCCCAACGTACCCCTCGCTTCTCCTCATAGTTTTTTGAGAAGTGCTCAATTAGTTCAGCTGCTTGTTCGATTTTTTGGAAAGGTTCTGCTCCATAATAACGTGTAACTTGTTCATTTGAAAAACATGCAAAAATTTCTTTAACATCCTCTTTTGTTATTTCTCTAAGAATTAGCCGTTCCGTTTCTAAAATAGGAAACATCTAAAATTCTCCTTTACATACCTATTTATATTTTACATTCTCCAATCAAACACTTTTATTCATAAATCCCTCTCATGTAATCTATTTCGATAAATCATAGCTTTTTACCTTTATTAAAAAGAACGTTTACCTAAATATTATTTCTTCTGTTAAAGTGATGATATAAAGATGTATTAAAGGAGGCTAAAAAATGCAGCAAGGAGTCATACACCATATTGAAATCAATGTTTCTAATTTAAAGCGTTCCGTTACATTTTGGGGTTGGCTATTAGAGGAATTAGGTTATGAACCCTTTCAAAGATGGGAAATGGGGCAAAGTTGGAAAATTGCAGAAACTTACATCGTCTTTGTTCAAACGGACGAACCATTTATGGATGTACCATATCACCGACGTAGAGTAGGATTAAATCATTTAGCATTTCACGCTAGTTCCCGCCAACAGGTTGACAAGTTGACGAAAATGTTAAAAGAAAACGACGTAAAAATTCTTTATACGGATAAACACCCTTTTGCAGGGGGACAAGAGCATTATGCGGTCTTTTTTGAAGACCCTGACAGAATTAAGGTAGAAGTAGTAGCTCCCTAATTTTCGTCTCTTGTCCTTTAAGTTGTATTTCTCCAAATGTTGTCTATTCTTTTTTTCCATATGTATAATAACGATTGAACCCATAACCCAATCCGCCAATAATGAGGATAGAGACAGTAAGTTTAATAATCGAAACTTGTTCCATTAAAGGAGTATGAGTTGAGCGATTCGCCGAAAAGATTGACCACCAACTTACATCAGGAAAAAGACAGGAAATACTGATCCAAAATAAATAAAATAACAATACGATAATTAAATAGAACTTCAAAATGACCACCTACTTTAACAGTTAGACTGAATAAGAAGGAAAAAGTTACATTTAAAAACTGGTGAAGAAAAAATTTTTTTCTCCACCAGTTTTATATTTATACATGAATAAATTTCGTCATCCACGTCCCGCTTGGAATGATGGATATAACGTCATACCACCATCAGCAAAGAGCGTTATTCCGGTTACATAACTTGATTCAGAAGAAGCAAGCCAAGCTGCGACAGCTGCTATTTCCTCCGGCTTTCCAATATACCCCATTGGAATCATACTTTCCACATCTGCACGTTGAACCGGATCAGCAAATTTCTCGGCATTAATAGGTGTATTAATAGCCCCCGGACCAATGTTATTTACACGAATCCCTTTTGGTGCGTATTCCATCGCTAGAGTTTGGGTCATTAACTTGATTCCCCCTTTACTCGCTGCATAGTGAACAAATAGCGGCCATGGAATTTTCTCGTGAACACTCGACATGTTAATCACATTTCCTTTGACATTATTTTCAACAAAATATTTAATCGCTTCCCGGCTGCCAATGAATGCACCAGTTAAGTTCGTATCAATTACTCGATTCCAATCTTTTAAAGTCATCTCATGGGATGGGACTGGGTTTTCTAACCCTGCATTATTGATCATTACATCCAGTTTTCCGAAATGTTGGATAGCAGATTGAACTAAATCGACAACTTCAGACTCTACGGTAACATCAGCTTTTACTGCAATCGCTTCTCCGCCGGCCTTTTTAATTTCTTCTAATACACTGTTAGCTTCTTCTTCTTTCGAACGATAATTGACAACTACCTTTGCTTTTTCCATTGCAAAACGAATTGCCATTGCTTTTCCTAGACCTGTGGAAGAACCTGTTATAACAACTACTTTTCCTTCTAAATCTTTATACATTTTGAAATACCCTCCTAGTTAAACTTTCGCGAGACCTAACATAACTCCAGCTATGATAATTAGTATTATTCCAATAATGATTCCTATTAGCTGACGTTTCGTTTTTCTTTCACCTAAAATGATAATACCGCCTAAAGTAGAAATGACGATTCCCATTTGTGAAAGGGAAAAACTTGTTGCGACACCTACACGAGGTTGCGAGATGAATAAAAACATATTCCCTGCAGCCCAAATAAGACCTGGGATAATATTACGTATTGCATATTTATTAAATGGTTTATGTTTAAACGTTAGCAATACTCCACCAATTACCATACCGATAGCTTGTGGTAGTAAAGCCGTCCATCCGTCCACATTAAATAGACGAATGATTACTACATAAACTAAGTAACCAAAAGTAGAAATTAATAAAATCACAATTCCTTTTTTAAAGTTCCCTTTTGTTTCTTCAGCGACTTGCTCTTCTTTACTTTGAAGGGATGTTAAAATAATCCCAATAATGATGAAAATAATAGCTAAAACACCAAGGATAATGGATGTCATGGTAGACCATTCTTTAAAAACAATTACCCCGAACAAAGTAGTGGACACTAATTGAAGCCCTGTAGAAATGGGCATCGTTTTCGAGACGCCGATTAAATCAATACTTTTCAGCTGATTTGCTTGACCGAGTGCCCAAAACAAACCGGATACAATACCGATGATAAAGACAAGGGGCGTAATGCTAGGCTGTGTAAAAATAAAAATACCAATGGAGAAAATTAAAGCACCAAACGTAGTACCAAGGGTTTGACTATAAGGTCCTCCCCCCAATTTCACGTTAAACAGTACGATACTCCCCCAAAATATGGCCGGTAAAACCGCTAAAAGAATATCCATGATCAAAACCTTCCTGTTTAAATGATGTCAGATTTTCATTACTTTGTATTTACTTTCATAGCTCAACCAATGACGAAAAGGAAAGTGAAATTGTACATCTTATATTGTTTTAGAAACAGAAATTTATACATTGACATAAAAAAAACGTTAATCCATGACAATGATGGATTAACGTCCTCTTACTAAATGAATTATTCATTTTAGATTAATTGTTAAATATTTCATGAAATATGCACCAACTATTAACAAAATAACAGTAATCATCCAGCTTATTAAACCTAACCAATCAAACCAAATGGCGACTATGTTTAATATGGCAATCAATATAAAACATATTGAAGGTAGTGCACTTTTAATCAAAGTAATTCCACCCTTTTTCCTTTTATTAATTAATAGAACATTCGATATGATTAGGGAGATAATTAGGAAGAAAAATATAATATTTCAAACCAATTACTATTCTCCTTTCCATTTTCTTTATTTGTTATGTTGAATCATTTTAAATAATGTATTTAATCCAACTTTTAATTGTTCAAAAGATGCATACGCATAAGAAAGCCGAATATGATGAGAATCGTTGGAATCGTAAATATAACCCGGGTTAATTAGAATATTTTCCTTAAGTAACCTTAAAAATAGTGCTTTATTAACAATTGGTTTATGGAATTTAAGCCATATATAAAAACCACCTTCTGGCTTTTTCCATGTTGCGATGTCTTTGAATTGTTCAGTTAGTATATGTTCAACAAAGGATGCTCTCAACTGTAATTGTTGACGAAGTTCAACTAGATGCTGTTCGTATAATCCCGTAGAAAGCCAGTGGGAAACGATTTCTTGAGAAATAGCACTAGAACCATAATCTGTTTGCATTTTTATATCAGCTAACCGCCCAATAACTGAAGAAGGTCCTACTACCCATCCAATACGCAATCCAGGACTTAAAGTTTTTGATACACTCCCGATATACAATACTTGCCCAGATTGATCGAATGATTTAATAGCAGGAGAAGTCGTATCAAATAGTAATTCGTGGTAAACATCATCTTCAATAATAGGTATTTGTAGTTCTTTACATACATGAAATAAATCTTCTTTTTCTTTTAAAGACCAATTATAACCTGTTGGATTATGTAATGTTGGAACAGTATAAAATAATGATTGTCTTTTTCTTTTAAAGGTCATTAATTGATATTTTAAATGATCATTTTTCGAAACAGAAATCATACGCATTCCAGCTGATTGAAACGGATGAACGGAATTCAAATACGACGGCTGTTCATGGAAAATGACAGAACCTTCTTCTAATAATCCTACAGCAATTAGTTGAAGCGCTTGAAGTGCTCCGGAAACAATTAAAATATTTTCGGAACTCGTTTGAATTCCACGTTTTTTTAAATATTCACATAAATGTACTCGTAGCTTTTCATTACCTAGGGGTGATGAATAACCAATTGATCTTGCATCTAATACAATTTCTTTTAATGATTGTTCAAGTAATTTTGTTGGAAGTAATTCAGGTGCTATTTCTCCTGTGCCAAGTCGGATGACATGATGAAATTGTTCATATTCATTAATCAGCTGTATCGTATGGTAATTTGGTTTATGAATACTTGCATCGATATGTTGTTGCCAATTTGGTGGAGAACCATTTAGTAACACATTCCACGAATTGTTGGCCACATAGATGCCTGATCCTACCTTTGATTCGATAAACCCGTCTGCCTTTAATTCATCTAATGCAAGTTGGACAGTACTTCGATTCACTTGAAATTGTATTGCAAGTTCTCGCTGTGTAGGAATCTTTGTGCCGACCGTCCACTCTCCACACTCAATTCTAGATTTCATCCAATCGATAATTTGTTCTTGTAACGTTAAATGGGAATGTCGGTTTGGTTTCCACTTCAAATGATCACCTCCTTCATAATTGGGTGGATAAAAATCCATCCAATTGGTTGTTTCCTTTTAGTTGTATCATAGTATCATAGAGTTGGAAAGGAGTTGATCATATGGAAGCGATTCTTCATGGGGTTGTTTTAGCATTTGGTCTTATATTGCCATTAGGAGTACAAAACGTTTTTGTCTTCTCCCAAGGGGCTACTCAACCAAAATTAATTCGAGCACTGCCAGCAACGATTACGGCAGCAGTCTGTGATACTTTGTTAATTTTATTAGCAATCTTCGGTTTATCAGTGGTTGTTTTACAATTTGAATGGTTGCGATTTAGTCTTATTATCGTAGGCGTTGTCTTTCTATTATATATGGGTTATTCCATTTGGAGAACGGAACCAACTTCACCAACAGAAGCGAATCAAGCTTTACCCATACATAAACAAGTTCTTTTTGCTTTATCTGTTTCCTTGTTAAATCCCCATGCTATTTTAGATATTGTCGGTGTGATTGGGACAAGTGCTTTAACGTATGTCGGAAAAGATCAAGTTTTATTTACTGTAGCATGTATCGCTGTGTCTTGGATATGGTTCTTTGGCTTAACATTAGCAGGCTCAGCGTTGAAGAAGCTAGACGAATCTGGTGGATTAATGAAATTATTTAACAAGTGCTCTGCCCTCTTCATTTGGGGAACTGCAATCTATATTGCCGTTAGTTTAATATCTTAGAAATTACACTACCTTTCATAGAGACATTACCGCATTTTAACACTGTAATGTCTCATTGATTTAGGAACTCCATTTGATTCAAATACCCCATTGTTTATTAGTTGTCGAATCCTATATTCTAAAAAACGATTGTCCATCATTCCATCCACAGTTTCGACCATTTTTGATAATATTTCTCCGACTAATATTCCACACAAAATAAAATCTTTCACTCTTTGTTGTTGATGGAGCTTTTCAATTGTTTCAATGATTAGTAAATCATAATAATTTTCTGGAACACTTTGTATACCATCATTTATCCAAATACGTAAAACTTCTTTTGTTTCAGAGAGCTTTTCCCACTCTCTTTGTAATTGATAGCGATGTTCGTCACACAAAGCTTCAATCTCTTTGCTCTTTTCAAAAATATCCTTCAATATATTTGAATCTAATCTATCGGTATAGTGAAAAGTTGGTTTCGGATTATCATTTAGTTCGCTACAGTTCAACAGGAAGACTTTATTTTGCTTTTCTCTCATTAAATAAAGATAATAACGAAGTCCCGTTTGTTCGCAAGCGTTGTTACTGTACCAAATATAAATTGGAACATGCTTTGGTATGGAATTAATCTGACACAATGTATTGGTGAAATTTTTTTCATAGTCAACATCTTTTTCCTCATTAATAAAACAATCGAATAGCCATTGTTTTCGGAAATTTTGACCGATTTTATCGTTCAATGCCCACAACGGTCCTACCGAAAAAGAATCTGGAAATCCTATAACAATCTTAGGACTTTGAAGGGCAAATCTTAAAGCACCAGCTACCTCTTCTGAAGTACAAATATGGACAACACCGTTGCGATTTTCCAGTGCCATCAAATGTTCCATATTTTGCTTATGTATGTTTCGTTCTTCTGCCACTTGTCCATCACTCCAATCATTTTGAATCAGTTGAAAACGCATTATTGCCAATATTTCCCCATAAAAATAATCCAAAGACCAACTGGAATAGCCAGACTTTTAACAGCTTGTTTCCAATGAAACCTTTTATTATATTTTTTTAGTATTCTATCAACTATAAAAAAGAGAATAGCGGCAAGTAAACTAATATAAAGTAATATGAAGCCAAACATGATATGGAAAATTCCCGATACAATCCATTCAACTTATGGATATTTCCCTTTTTTAGATAATAATTCCCCGATTTTATCACTTAAAATGGATGTTACGACACCATAGATTAAAATGACTGGAAAACTATACATTAAATAAAGAGGCATATTGGAAATGAAAGCTGAAATATAATCAGCTACCGAATTGATGTCTTCAACAAAAATATAAGGGAATGTTAAACCGAATAAAATTGCAAATAAAGATCCTGAAATCGATGCTGTAATAATTTTTCTCTGTAAAATACGAATCTCCCCTAATATAAACTTACTTTATAATTTCCATAAAAAAAGCATTAATCCTTTTTTTGATTAATGCTAATGCATAAAGGGAGATAAAATCCCCCTTCGATTGGTTTCTGCTATTAACTTTGTGCTTGCATATATACTTCTTCATAAGGCTGTACGATAACGAAACCGTCCCCTTCGAATCTCATTTGAATCGATTCACCACTCCCTCTTCCGAAGAAGGTTTTAAGTGTAACATCTGTTTGAAATTCAGGTTGAAGATTACCTGACCAGGCAACTGTTGCATTTGGATCGGTAACTACAGGATTACCTGGTGTTACACGTAATGTCAACGGTTCATAATGGGACGTGATGGCAATCATACCTGTTCCTTCGCATCGAATATTAAACAATCCACCTGCCATCATTCCTGCCACTTTCCTCATTAATTTTATTTGATGCTTAATCGAAGGTTCGAAGGCAAGGAGGTCATTGCCATTTACATAAATCGCTTCGTTTTGTAAGTGTAGTATAATAATCTTCTTCCCACTGTCAGCTAAATATAACTTTCCTTGCCCATTTGCTTTCATAAGGGAAGCGCCTTCACCAGTAAAGGCTTTTTTAAACATCGTTCCAATACCATGTTCTAAAATACCTTCCCGCTCAAATTTAATCTTTCCATGATAAGCAACCATCGATCCAGCTTTCGCCCAAACAAGACCGTCCAGATTCACTTCGAGCAAACGTGGTGTTTCTAATTCAAAAAATCCTTCCCCTTTATCTTCCTGCTCTGTATTCTTTATAAATTCAGCAATCGAATATTTATTCATATGACACTGACACATCCTTCCATATTCTTCATATACGGGATAACGAGCAAGTAAGTTTCAAAGATTTTCATATTACTTCATCATTTTTTTATATCCATAGCCATTTCCCTTCCCTTATAATACTTTTTCTCTTCCACCATGACATTTTCCTTCGCAGTAATCGTTTTTACCACTAATTTAAATACCGTCGTTTTACTTCCCATGGAAGAGCGATATCGATCCACATGGTTTTGAGATAATGCTGTCGGATAATACCCTGGTACATACTTATTTAAAAGATGTTGCATTGCTGTTGTAGCTTCTGTTAAGTCATCTACAAGCTCCACATTTCCAAACAACATAATACTTAAATAGGCTGTATCTGTTTTTGCAGGAATGGGGTCGGCAATCGTTCCATAATTTTCGCTCACAACAAAAGTAGCGTTCGAATTTTCCTTTATCATATCAATCTTTTTCCCTTCACTTGCCCCATGGAAGTAAATACAACCTTCATGCCAAACATAATTTAAAGGGACAATATAGGGATTGTCTTGTATCGATAATCCTAAATAACCGGTCTCTACTTCGGATAGAAATGTATTTATTTTTTCTTCGTCTTGACAAATCATTTGTTTCATTCTCATCTTAATTCCTCCTAAACCATGTTAAAATGATCGTAAACGAAATCTGTCCTAACAATAAGTGACAGATTATAAAAAATATACATGGTCAGAAGAGAGGGATCTCCATTGGCATTCTTTTTTAAAAATGATGAATCAAAAGCGCTTTACATCCAACTTTACGAGTATTTAAAGTTAGAAATTAAATCCGGTCGGTTAAAAGTAGGAGAAAAACTTCCTTCCATTCGTACCCTTGCATTCGAATTAAAGGTTAGTAAACAAACGATTGACTCTGCCTACCAACAGTTATTAGCGGAGGGCTATGTGGAGAGCCGTCCAAGAAGTGGACTTTTCGTTTTACCGATGGAAGAGATATCTCAAACTATAACAACCCCTTCTTCCCCTACAATAACGACCAATGATAAATCAAAAATCTTGGTCGATTTTTATTACGGAGCAATCGATAAAACTAAATTTCCACTAAAAACATGGAAACGATGTATAAGCGATGCATTGGAAAGTTCTTTGAATGAGGTTTATTTTTATGGAGATCGTCAAGGCGATATCATATTACGTGAAGAAATTAGAAAATATGTTTCAAAAGCTCGAGGAATTCAATGTTCTACTGAACAAATTTTCATTTGCAGCGGTACGCAGCAGTCTATTCAATTAATTGCCCAATTACTTGAGCTACATAACCACCAAGTGGCGATCGAAAATCCTGGTTATTCGGAAGTTTGCTCGGTTTTAAAAAAATATCAATGTCAAGTGACTCCCATTTCCCTTGAGGAAGATGGAATATCAATTGAGGAATTGCAAAAAAGTAAAGCAAAAGCAGTTTATGTGACTCCTTCTCATCAATTTCCATTAGGCATGGTACTCCCAATCAATAAAAGGTTAAAACTTTTAACATGGGCGAAAGAACATTCCAGCTTTATCGTGGAAGATGATTATGACAGCGAATTCCGTTATATCGGCCAACCAATACCATCATTAAAATCTTTGGACGAATCTGACAGAGTTATTTACTGCGGTACTTTTTCTAAAAATTTTCTTCCGGCAGCTCGGTGCAGCTACATCATTCTCCCGGAAAGTTTAGTTTCAAAAGGGAAAAATACGATAGAACAGTCGAGTCAAAGTTGTTCTCCCATTATTCAGAGGGCTCTAGCTATCTTTATGAGAGAGGGATTTTTTGAAAAGCATGTTCGTCGAATGAAAGTAACTTATCAAGCCAAACATAAAGCTTTGCTTGAAGCCATTAACAAACAAATCGGAGAAAATGGGGAAATTATTGGTCAACGAGCTGGTTTACATATACTACTTAATTTGAAAAGTAGGCGAACAGAGGAAATAATCCAACAAGCTTCCGATAAAGGAATTTGCATTTATTCTCCAAGTCAACATTGGTTTGAAAATGAGAATGTCCCCTACATTATGCTTGGATTTGGGGGTCTAACTGAACAACAAATAATAGATGGAATTAAAGTAATAGGTACTCTATGTAAAGGAGAAAGTGAACTGATTAAATAAAAAAGAGCAAACAGGATTACTTATGATATAGGAAATTTTAAAGCCTAATTTAAAAAATTCTATCTCATTGCTAAAGAATTCTTTCATGTTCATCTATATCTTACGATTATTTAACTAAAATATTGGAGATAGATGGGGTGAGAGGGAGCGATGATCATTGTTCGATATACTTTTAGAATATATTGTGAAGCCTTTTGCGATTTTTGTTGGGGGGTATTTATTTCTTCGGCTATCTGGAAAGAAATCAATTTCTCAAATGCATAGTTTTGATCTCATGTTTATTTTAGTTGTCGGTACCATAGTGGCTGAACCTTTAGTGACAAAAAACCCCTACAGAGCTCTTTATTACGGTTTAAATTTCACCTTATTACATGTAATCTTTTCATACTTAACGTTAAATAACAAACTTCGATGGCTTTTAGTGGAAAGTCCAACAGTACTCTTAAGAAATGGGGATATTGATGAAAAAGGTTTAAGAAAGGTAAAAATGACAACAGGGGAATTATTATCGGAACTTCGAGTAAAAGGCTATACAAATCCGAAAGATATTTCTTTAGTATCTATGGAAAATAGCGGTCAAATAAGTGTTATTCCAAAATCTTATGCACGTCCTCTACAGCCTAGCGATATGGATATAAAAGCTCCCCCCACCTTTATTCCTATCCCTATTATTATGAATGGAGAAATACTTGATCATAATTTAAAGTTTTTAAACAAGGATCGTAAATGGCTTGAGAAACAATTAAAAAACGAACATTCGAAAAATATGAACCAATTGTCTGATATTACCCTTGCGACGTATAATGAAAAAGGGAAATTAGACATCGATACAAAACACCCTTACAAAAACGACCAGAAAAAACCGGCAAATTATAAACCCGGAAATGAAAATTAAAAAGAGGCTGGGACATAACTAGCTTCAAATAGTGAGAAAGGTGAATTTGATGAAACTCAAATTCACCTTTCTCTA
>NZ_JACSQA010000003.1 GCF_014836845.1 Ureibacillus galli | reverse complement strand
AGTAATTTCTGTTCTTGATCTGTAAATAACTTTTTCGACATGTTCTTCCGCTCCATCAACCATTTATTTTATTTCATAATAAATAAAAGTACCCTATAAGAGAGACCTTTTTTCAAGTGTCTTTCTTATAGGGTACATTTTAATTTCCGCTGCCCTTTTTGTTATTTTATATTTTTTTCATTATAGTTGCTTCGGGAAACTAGTAAAATCATGTAACAGAATAGACCGAAAAGACAAGAAATAAAGAATGAATGTAGTAACGAAACGATAAGGTTAAGTTTTGTGAAAATAATTAACATACCAGTCATCATTTGCGCTAGTAGAATGAAAAAGGCAATAATCCATCCCCAATAAATCACGCGTTGTTCTTTGTAATGCTTTATCACATGTAATGCAATATATGTAACCCAAACGAATATTAATAAAACCGCAAACCGGTGTCCCATTTGTACCCATTGGTGTAACCCTGTTGGAAGAGCAAACGGATCTTCATTGTTACAAAACGGCCAATCAGAACAAACTAAACTTGCTTGTGTATGTCTTACTAATGCACCAGTATAAACGACGATATAAGAATATAAAGTGACACCGAATGTGTGTATTTTAAGTTTTTTACTTATATAAACTTTGTCGGCATCGAATTTTTTATCTACTTCGAAAACAATCATTGCTAATAATAAAACCGATGCAAATGAAATTAATGAAATACCGAAATGAAGTGCAAGGATGAAATCACCTTGTCCCCAAAGTACTTGAGCAGCTCCGATTAATGCTTGAGCTACTAAGAAAAAGATTGCTAAAATTCCTAAAAATTTTACTTCGCGAATAGTGCCAAGTTTACGCCAAGTCCAAACGACTAAAATTAGAACGAGTATAGATACCGAACCTGTCACTAATCGATGGGAAAATTCGATTAATACTTCAGTTGTTATTTCTTTTGGAATAAGTGAACCGTTACAATCTGGCCAGTTTCGACCGCAACCTAAACCGCTTTCAGTTTTTGTAACAAGCGCCCCACCAATAAGAATAAGCAACATACCGATTGTCGTAGCAAAAGCAATCCATTTCAGTAATTTACTTTGATAATGTTGCATTTTATGAGCCACCTACTTTTTCTATCTATAAACTTATAAAAAGCTTTTATGCCTTTTATGATAATAGCGAATAAATAGGTAAAAGACAACTTCAAACGGTTGTACCTTACTTTGAGGTAAGGTCTTTTCACAAATTGTTCATAAATTCGTGCTTTTACATTCACATTTCCTACCCTAAAATGCATTACTATATAGATGTTCATTTTATAACTATTTAGCTAACCCAAATATGTATTTTGGTCAACTTATCGAAATTTTGCTTAATGTCTAGAAATAACGGACAAATTTCGATATAGTTATTGTTAGCGGAATATGCTTACAAAAATGAAAGGAGAGACAAAATGTCAATTTAATGGGCAATCAATTAGATTCGCCTGAAAAACTTCGTTGATTTAAAATTTTTGCACTTATTAATGATAGGAATTGTAGATTGAAACATGATTACAACCTATATTTACATGTGGTAAGTTACACAAAATTAATTTATAAAGAGAATCAATCTAATCTTGATTAACGAAGATTAAGACATTTTGATACCATTCCTTCATTTGTAGGTAAATTTTTGTTATAAAGGCTTTACTACGCCGTCATGTGAGGACGAGTTGGGATAAGAGCATAGTGTTCTATATTCAATCTATAGTTTAGAACAGTGGATGAAACGATACTGTTGTAAGAAGTTTAAGTAATAACTTCAAACTGTTTATTGGTAGTAGCGAAAAAAATCCTTTCGGTATGGAAGCGCTAGCTTTATTCTTAAAAAAGTTTGTATGGTATCCACAACATTTACTTTACATATGAACCCATAGTGAGGAATATCGAATAGCAAATATACCAATGCTACTATAGGAAAAGGTTTAAAAGAACTAATTGTTTTGTGGTATTATAAAACTTAGTGCTTTTAACTTAAGGAAAAGTTGGTCAGGCTTTATCATTTTAGCTATTATATTGAATGTGGATAACTTGCTCATGTGGTTCAACGTTTAAAATAATTTGAAATGATTAATGGGATTTTGTTATTTTAGGAATTCTTCTTTGACAAGGGATTCACATAGAACTATACAACCAACGTCCTGGTTACACATGAAAATACAACAAAGAAAGAGGGGTTAATTAAGCTATGATGAAAGGGCTTAAAAAATGGCGTCTTTTCTCGCTGTTAGCGGTAATGACAGTTTTTCTTTCTGCATGTGGTGAAGATTATATTTCAACACTTAAACCAGCAGGAGCAGTGGGAAAAGAACAATTAAACTTACTATTATTCTCCATCACGATTATGGCTTTAGTAGTAATAGTAGTATCATTCCTTTATTTATATGCTTTCGTTAAGTTCCGTCGTTCAAAACAAGGCGAGAACCACATGCCAAAACAAGTAGAAGGAAGTCATACGTTAGAAGTAATTTGGACAGTAATTCCAATCATCTTACTTTTAATCTTAGCTGTTCCAACTTTAATTTCGACTTATAAACTTGCTGATGTTAAAGCAATGGATGAAGTTGACGAAGAAGGAAACAAATCTGCATTAACAGTTAATGTTACTGCAAAATTATATTGGTGGGAATTTGAATATCCTGAACAAGGTATTGTAACTGCACAAGAACTTGTTGTTCCTACTGGTGAAAAAGTTTACTTTAACTTAAAAGCAGCAGATGTTAAGCACTCATTCTGGATTCCATCTATTGGTGGGAAAATGGATACAAACGTAGAAAACGTTAACAAGTTCTATTTACAATTTGACGAAGAGTCAAAAGATCTTGAAGAAGGCGTATTCTTCGGTAAATGTGCTGAACTTTGTGGTCCTTCCCATGCTTTAATGGACTTTAAAGTGAAAACTCTTGCTCCTGAAGAGTTCGAAGATTGGGTTGCTTCTATGCAAGCAACGGAAGGTCAAGTAGCATCTCCTGATTCCACTGATTTAGGTGAAGCAACATTTGCGAACAGCTGTTTAGCTTGTCACGCAGTATCTGGTGTTGGTGCTTCAGGTGCTATGGGACCAAACTTAACAACATTTGGTGACCGTAACCGTGTTGCAGGTGTATTAGAACACAATAAAGAAAGCTTAGAAAAATGGATTACAAATCCAGAGAGCGTTAAACCAGGTAACTTAATGACTGGAAAATATGGTGAACTGTCTGAAGAAGAAATTAGTGCAGTCGCTGATTACATTATGAGTTTATCTGTAGAAGAATAATTTCTACTTCGATAGAAACACTTGAAGGAGGTTAAAGTTGTGAGCTCTGTTGCAGTTGCAAATAAAAAGGGCTTTGGAGCAACATTATGGGACTACTTAACAACTGTCGATCATAAAAAACTAGGCGTTATGTATTTATTAGCCGGGACTTTGTTTTTCGCAATCGCAGGTTTAGAAGCGCTTTTTATGCGTATTCAGTTAATGTTTCCAAATAATGATTTTGTTTCAGCCGGTACATTCAATGAATTATTAACAATGCATGGTACGACGATGCTATTTTTAGCAGCGACGCCATTACTATTTGGATTTATGAACGCCGTTGTACCTTTACAAATTGGTGCACGTGACGTTGCATTCCCGTTCCTAAACTCTTTAGGATTTTGGTTATTCTTCCTAGGTGCAATCTTTTTACACCTATCATTCTTTTTAGGTGGAGCACCTGATGCTGGATGGACATCTTATGCATCATTATCTTTATATTCACCAGGTCATGGTATTGACTTTTATGTATTAGGTTTACAAATTTCTGGTGCTGGTACTTTGATTTCAGGTATTAACTTCATCGTTACGATTATCACGATGCGTGCACCAGGTATGACATTTATGCGTATGCCATTATTTACTTGGACTACATTAATTACTAGTGCATTAATTTTATTTGCATTCCCACCACTAACAGTAGCTTTATTCTTCATGTTAGTTGACCGTATGTTTGGAGCAAATTTCTTCGATCATATAAATGGTGGTAATACTATTATTTGGGAGCATTTATTCTGGATTTTTGGACACCCTGAGGTATATATCTTAGTTTTACCTGCATTCGGTTTATTCTCTGAAATTATTCCGGTATTTGCTCGTAAACGTCTATTTGGATACTCTTCAATGGTATTCGCTACGATTTTAATCGGTTTCTTAGGATTCATGGTTTGGGCTCACCACATGTTTACTACTGGTCTTGGGCCAACAGCTAATGCTATTTTTGCCGTTTCAACAATGGCGATTGCCGTTCCAACAGGGATGAAAGTATTTAACTGGATCTTAACGATTTGGGGCGGTTCGATTAAAGTAACAGTTCCTATGCTATATGCTCTTGGATTTATTCCATCATTCGTAGCTGGTGGGGTTACAGGTGTTATGCAGGCAACTGCACCACTTGACTACCAATTACATGATTCTTACTTTATCGTAGCTCACTTCCACTATGTAATCGTTGGTGGTATCGTATTAGCGATCTTTGGTTCAATGCACTTCTATTGGCCAATTATGTTTAACCGTGCTTTAAATGAAACATTAGGGAAATGGACTTTCTGGTTCTTCTTTATCGGATTCCATTTAACGTTCTTCATTCAGCACTTCTTAGGTCTAATGGGTATGCCACGTCGTGTATTCACTTACCAAGCAGACCAAGGTTGGGATTTATTTAACTTTATTTCATCAATTGGTGCGATTATGATGGCCATTGGTGTACTTATTTTAGTATTTAATATCATTATTTCTGCTAAATCTAAACCATTAAATTGTCGTGACTACTGGGGAGATGGACGCTCACTTGAATGGGCTCTTAAAACACCAGTACCGTTCTATAACTTTAAACAAACTCCACTTGTACGTGGATACGACCCTTATTGGTTAGAAAAACATGAAGGTAATGAAGAAGGTATGACATATGCTGAACCTCTTGGTGATATCCATATGCCAAACAACTCCGTCTTACCTTTAGTAATGTCAATTGGTTTATTTGTTGCTGCATTCGGTGCACTTTATCACCCAGATGGAGTAGCATGGTCAATTCCAGTTATCATTATTGGTTTAGCGATTACAGTTGGTGCGATGATTGTTCGCTCATTAAAAGACGATCTAGGTTTCCATGTACATGTTGAGGAAATCGTTGCTACTGAAGAGCAACTTTATGGAAAAGGGGGTAACAAATAATGGAAGAAACTAAATTCACCCCACAAACTTGGCCAGACAAACCGGAACAAGCAACTCCGGAAGCTAAAAATAAATTCGTAGGAATTTGGATTTTTATTTGTAGTGATATTACGCTTTTCGCCAGTGTATTTGCTACTTACCTTTCTTTAAAAGACAAAGGTCCTGCTGGTATGGAATTCTCTGCTGCAGAACTTTTTGAATTACCATTAGCATTCGTGATGACAATGTTACTTTTAACATCATCATTAACATCTGTTTATGCGATGTATCATATGAAAAACTATAATTTCAAAGGCGTTCAAATTTGGATGACTATTACTGTACTATTAGGTCTTGGATTCCTTGCTCTTGAAATTTATGAGTTCTATCACTATGTACACATTGGTTTTGGTTATACGCAATCCGCGTTCTCTTCTGCATTCTTTACATTAGTAGGGACTCACGGATTACACGTAGTAGTCGGTTTAGTTTGGATCGTTTGCTTAATCGTTCGTAATGCGAAACGCGGATTAAACTTATACAACGCTCCAAAATACTATGCTGCTTCTATTTTCTGGCACTTTATTGATGTAGTTTGGGTATTTATCTTTACTGTAGTTTACTTGATGGGGGTGTTAGGATAATATGGGACACGATACACAAGTTCAAGCTAAAACAAAAGCGCAGTTTGAGTATGAGCGTCATCATAACGCAGTGCATATGCGTAAGCAAGTTATCAATTTTGCGATAATGATTTTCTTAACATTTCTAGCTTTTGCTGTAGTAGTTGCTGATTTTTCCGCTTATTTCATTAAGCCTTTTATTCTACTACTAGCTGCAGTACAAGTAGTATTACAACTATATTCTTTCATGCATATGGATGATAAAAAAGGACACCATATCGGTGTTATCCAAACTTTTGTATGGTTTGGTGCAGTCATTGCATTTACATTCTTCTTAACCTTCTTAACGATCATTTGGTGGTAAGAGTGGGAACACGCTTCTAGGGCAACCTAGAAGCGTGTTTTTTTACCCGAAATGTAGTTAATTGTCATAGTTCGTTCATTGATGTTATGATGTAAGCGTTCTATAATAGAACTACTGAAGTTTAAAGGAGCGCATGATTTATGCCGTTAAGTATATTTGGATTTCAAGCATTATGGAGTCCTTATTTAATTGGGTTTATCGTAATATTAACCGTTCTCTATTTTTTAGTTACAACAGTTTGGAGAAAATCGTTTAAAGTTAGTGAGCCCTTAAAAAGAAATGAAGCACTATATTTTATATTAGCAATGGTTTTGCTATATATACTGAAAGGCTCGCCCATTGATTTAATGTCTCATATAATGTTTACATATCATATGGTTCAAATGGCATTTCTACTTTTATTAGTTCCAATGTTTTTGATTAAAGGTGTTCCATGGTGGGTATGGAAAGTCATTATCGAAGCACCGGTTGTACGTTCAATTTTTAAAGTGTTTACACAACCAATCGTTGCAGCCTTTATCTTTGCATTGATGTTTTCCTTGTATCATATGCCTGGTATTTTTGATGTCATTAAGCTTAATGAGACATACCACGTTATTTTTTCATTTCTCTTATTTGTTGCAGCTTTCTTTATGAACTGGCCATTAGTAAGCGATGTTCCTGGACAGCGAAAAATGAGGCATCTTTCGAAATTAGGTTATATTATCGCCAATGCAGTATTAATTACCCCTGCCTGTGCATTAATCATTTTTAATCCAAATCCAATGTATGCAACTTATACGGATGGAGAAGCATGGTTAAAAGCGATGGAGCTTTGTGTTCCTTCTACAACATTACAAGGGCTATCACTGTCAGGACCAGAGTTATTTAATAATATGAGCCCCCTAGCTGATCAACAACTAGGTGGAGTTTTAATGAAAATCATTCAAGAAATTATATTTGGTATCGTATTATTTAAAGTGTTTTTTGCATGGTGGAGAGTTGAAAAGGCAGACGAGAAGGATATTAATGAAAAGGCATTAAGGGACTTTCAAGCTAAAAAACAACAGAGCAATAATTTTAATTAACTTTTTCTCAAATTAAAAAAATTATAGATTACTAAATGATAGGAGAATGTTTAATGGGTGTACCTATTCTACCTACGATTAGTACTTCATTTATTGTTATAAGTGCCGTTTTAGTTGCAATTGGATGGGGTCTAATTTACAAAAGAAAAATTGAAGCACATAAAAAAGTAATGTTTGCCGCTGGAATAGCAGCGTTAATTTTCTTTATCATTTATGCTTCCAGAACAATTTTCATAGGAAACACTTCCTTTGGTGGACCAGAGGAATTAAAAGGTTATTACACATTCTTTTTAGTTTTCCACATTATTTTAGCCACTGTAGGTGCAGTTTTTGGACTTGTAAGTATCATTACAGGATTGAAAACAAAACTAACCATCCATCGTAGAATTGGACCAATTACGAGTATTATTTGGTTTTTCGTAGCGATAACAGGGGTAGCGGTATATTTATTATTATATGTAATTTATGAAGGTGGACAAACGACATCTTTAATTAAAGCGATTTTAGGATTTTAGTGGAAATCGAAGGGCAATCTTATATGATTGCCCTTTTTGTTTTCAGCGAAATTTGAAATAAAAAAAGGTAAGACAAAATTGTCTTACCCTAAGGTTTTAAATAGAAGCTTCAATACCGTATGCTGCAAAATCTTTTTTAACGTTTGCTAAAATTTGCTCACATTCTCTTACTAAATGTTTTGGAAAGACTTCATCTTCACCGTATTCAACACCATGTGGATAATAGTATTTACCAAGAGCTGGTTTAGCAATTTTTAATACTGCGCTGCGGTTGCCAACATCCCCTGAGATAGCACTGCAAAATACGCGTAAATAGTAGCGACCTTCTTTTAAATCAAAGCGTTTATCGAAAGTCATACGATCATAGTCCCAAGCACCGTCACATTCTAGACCGTTTTTTTCCATAACACTTACAAGAAGTTCTTGTTCAGCTGTTATATTTTCAAGGGTTTTGTTCTCAAAATACATTAATAAATCCTCCTTTAGCAAAAATCGTACATAAAGTATACGCTCATTTTTTATAATAGAGCAAAATATCTTTTGTTGCAATGGCAACATTGTGTCAACCACTATATAATTGATATAATAGTACTAATAAAAATAAAGGATAAAGAACGCATGAAAACTCTTTTTCGAATCTTAATCGTCCTGTCCTTTCTTGCAATTATCTTTTTTTACTCTTCAAACATGGAAGATAATTATGAACCTTTAGAAGGACCAAATTCAACATCACAAGTTATTCCAAAAACGGAAAGCAAGCCGAAAGAAATACAAGATGCATTACCACGTCCTGAAAAGGGGATATCAACACTTATCGGTAAAAAGAGTAATCAATTATTGAAATTGTTTGGTGAACCTTCCCGTTATGATCGTTCACCATATGGTTATGATTGGTGGGTTTATAACGAGGATTATAACAAATTTAGTATGTTTGCTGTGAAAGATAATATTATCACCCAAGCTTATAGTAGCGGTAATTTAACTGATGTGACTCCTTATAAAATGGGGCAATCGTTAGAAGACATATACCGCATGACGATTATTGAATCAGAAATCACAGCCACAATTGGTGAAAACATTTATTCTTTTACATTGAACGAAGAGGATATGAATACACGGATTTTAACAAAATTAGGTGATATATATGCTCAGCTATATATTGATAGCGAAAGCGGAACATTGAGTGGTATCCGTTTTCTCGATAGTCAATCTTTAGTTTTACACCGCCCTTATGAAATGTCTTTTGTAGGGGAGTTAATTTCACCTCCAAGTCCGAATTCCTATTTATTAGAAGAAAGTAACAAAGATAGTGCAGCACAACTTTTCGATTTATTAAATGTTTTTCGTGTAACCAATGATATACCAATCATTAATTATGATGTGTATGTATCAGTAGTTGCTATGCAACATAGTGAAGATATGTATTCAGAAAATTATTTATCCCATGATTCACCGACAAATGGGTCATTAAAGGACCGACTAGAAGAAGAAGGAATTATTTATAAAGAAGCTGAGGAAAATATAGCGACAGCTTATGTTGATGCGATAGAAGCAGCCCATGGTTGGCTAAATTCTAGAACTCACCGGGAATATATGCTTAGTAGTGATTACACCCATGTTGGTTCAGGAGTATTTATTAATTACTATACTCAAATATTTATTGAAAAAAGTGAAGATGAATAAAAGCAGCCCTTTAGTTGAGTAATTTAACTAAAGGGTTTTTTACATTTTCTGCTGTCATCCTATGCCTTTACATTTTAGTGTCACGATGAAAACCTAGGCATAAAATAGGGAAAAGGAGTGACAACTTGCAACTAGCAGAACTATTAAAAGAATGGCCATGTACAGTCAAAGGTGGCTCAATTCGAGTGGATGTAACAGGAATAGAGGATTATGCCCAAGGTGTAAAAGAAGGCGATTTATTCATCGTTCGTAAAGGTAGAAAATCAGATGGACTAAAATATGTTGATACGGCAATCGAAAATGGAGCAGTCGGTATAGTGATAGAAGATGAAAAACAATTAGATACGTTAAAGCTATCCATTCCAGTTATATGGGTTCCGAATGTTTTAAAATTCATGTCATACAGTGCAGCGAAACTAAATCATTTTCCAGCAGAAGCAATGCAAGTTATTGCCATAACAGGTACAAATGGAAAAACTACAGTCAGTCACTTTATCGGTCAACTACTACATGCACTACATAAAAACGTAATTGTTATCGGAACGAATGGGATTTACATCAATGGAGTAGAGGTAAATTTAGATTATGAGCATTTAACAACTTTACAACCGAAACATTTACACAGAATTTTAAAAATCGCTGTAAATCGTGGTGTCGAATATGTTGTTCTCGAAGCATCCTCTATGGGACTTGCAAAACATCGATTGGACGATTGTGCAATTAATGTAGGGGTTTTCTTAAATTTAGCGGAGGATCATATTGAAGATCATGGATCCTATGATAAATATAAAGCAGCAAAGCAAATTCTTTCCACATTATCTGAACGACTTGTTTTAAATGGGGATGATTCTTTTTGTCGGACTGTTGGTCTCCAAGCTAAAAAGAAAAAGGCATATTTTGGCTTAGGAAACCGGGTGGATTATCAACTACAGCTCCTTGCAGAAGGTTTAACTACATCAACTTGTTGTCTTCAAAGTAACAAAGGACAAAAAGTATTTTCAGTTCCTTTTGTTGGTGAACATCATTTACAGAATACCATTGCGGCCATTACAACAGTAAGCGAACTCGGATTTCCAGTTGCAGAAATTTGTGAGGCAGCTGAAAAGCTTACTTTACCAAAAGGTAGACTCGAAGCGATTCCAAATGATTTCAATTTAGATATATATATTGATTATGCCCATACAGAGGCTGCTTTACGAGCTGTTTTACAAACATTAAATAAAACTGTTAAGAGAGATTTAATTGTTGTTTTTAGTTGTGGTGGTGACAGAGATAAACATAAACGGATTAAAATGGGAGCAGTTGCTTCTAAGTATGCCAATTTTATTTATTTAACGACTGATAATCCAAGAAGTGAAGATCCTGAGTTGATTAACTCACAAATAGCGGCCGGTTTCTCTCCAAAACAACAATACGAAATGATATTAGATCGAGCAAAAGCAATTGAAACTGCCATACTCAATGCAAAAGAAGGTGACACAATATTAATTGCAGGAAAAGGGCATGAGACGACACAAACGATAGGTGCTCAGGATATCCAATTCTCCGATTATGAATGTGTGAAGGAAGTTCTTGAAAAACGGCTAAAGGAATCTCGTAGATTCGAATAATTTCCCAGGGCCATTTCATTCGTTCGATACTAGTGGATAAAAGTGTTAAAATAAACTAGTAAAATAATTATAAGCCATTCTTATACAAACATTATTTAAATTCTGCTATGATAGTATCAGATTGGAGGAAATAATGGTGATAATGACATCAGAATGGGCCTTCATTTTAGATGAAGCAGACGAATTGAGTGCAATGATCCTCTCTTCAGAACAAGCTCAAAAATTACGTAATGCTTATCAAGATGTTTATACAAATAAAGATCTTGTTGAGCAAATACGAGCGTTTACACGAATGAAAGAACAATACGAGGATGTACAACGTTTTGGTAAATATCATCCTGATTATCATACAATCATGAAGAAAATTCGCGAACAAAAACGAAATCTTGATTTAGATAAACGTATAGCGAATTTAAAACTAGCAGAAAATGATTTCCAAGATTTATTAGATGAAATTAGTTTAATCATTGGAAAATCCGTATCAGAGGCTGTGAAAGTACCAGTAAGCAATCCTTTCTTTGCGACAAGTTCTTCCTGTGGAAGTGGTTGTGGGAGTGGAGGAAGCTGTTCTTGTTCAGCATAAAGTAAAAGGGCAACTTCGAAAAAGTTACCCTTTCAAGAGTAGATAAAGTCCTTTTGACTTATCTACTCTTTTTTGTCTTTGTTTTGTTCTTCTTTTAATTCTTGTAGTAAAGGAACTGCGATATCTGGGCGATCTGTTACGATTCCTTTTGCCCCAAGTTTAATTAAGCGTTCCATCGTATCTGAATCGTTAATCGTCCAAAAATGAACTGGAATATTTAACTTGCCAAGGAAGTTTATGAATTTCGATGATTCCAATGAAACGACGCCAAATTTTGTTGGAATTTGAAAGACATCTACTTTAGGGCGATACAAATGGCCAAATTGACTTGTGAAAGCTGTAAAGGCTTTTCTTACATCATTTTCTCCAGCACCTAATGCAACTTGATTTTGGGCATATAAATTAAAACGATCCACTTGTTCACTATAGAAACTCGTTACAACGATGCGATTCTCAGCACCGAACTCTTCAATAAGTCGCCATAATTTTGATGGCATTAAACTTCCTTCATAACTATCTGGTCCATCTTTAATGTCGATATTAATGTACATATTCGGATAGATTTCAAATAATTCCCGTAACGTTACGATTTCAATTTTTTGCTCACGATATGGGAAGTTTCCCTCTAAATCTTGGAAGTGATAGCCAAAGTTTAATTGTTTTAACTCATCAATTGTTAAATCTTTTACAAAACCGACACCATCACTCGTACGGTCTACTGTTTCATCATGAAAGACAACAATTTCCTCATCTTTAGTTAAACGAATATCGATTTCGAAACCATCGACGCCTAAAGACACAGCTTTTTCAAAGGCAATCATTGTATGTTCAGGGGCCAAGTGAGAACCGCCACGATGAGCAAGAACGATGGGATGATCATATTGTAAAACTTCCTTATCTTCTCTTCTTTGTGGCTTAGATATTGCTTTGCTTCCGGCCCATGCAGCTGCACTCGCAGCAGCAATTGCTATCGCAACTTTCGTTTTCTTTCCCATTGAGATCCTCCTTCATAATGGAACAGTTCAATTATATATTTTCATGTTTCAGATGAATACCATTCGATTGTATTTTCGTGAATGAATAAATAAAAACAAGTTCATTCTATAAAAATGATTATAACGGAAATTCTTCCCCTGTGTCACTAAACTCTGTTGCTATCAAAATTGACATTATGGTATGCTTTTATGTAAGAAATGAGGGAATGAAAATGCAGGAACGACAAGGTTTAATTGTTTATGTTCATCAACTAAAACATGCAAAAAGTTTAAGAAAATATGGACATGTTCATTATATTTCTCGAAAGTTAAAATATGTCGTTATTTATTGTAATCGTGATGAGATTGAATCGACGTTTAATAAAATACAACGTCTTCCTTTTGTGAAAGACGTTGTCGAATCGTTTCGTCCATTTTTAAAAACTGAATTTGAAAATGCGAAACCGGATAAAGCAAAAGAATATGATTACAAAGTAGGTTTATAATCAAATAAATGCTTATTGCTTCGGTGGAATAAAATGATTCATTCTTAAAATCCCGATTAAATGTTGATAGAACAAAACGGTTTCAGAGTAAAATGAAGAATGCTTCACTTCCATTGGAATGGCTTTTTTACCTATTTCACTTAATGTTTCTTCAAATATTTCAAGTCGTTTTGAAGGGTTTTCCGGCGTATATGGAATCCCTTCACGACAAATATAAATAGGCATAAATTTGCTTTCCCCAACAGGTTTAAATGCTACTGAAATTGATGCGACTTTTTTATCGCCTTTATTTGAAATGAAAATAAATGCATTATGGAATCTGTTTTCGTTTGTTTTAATGAGTTCGCAAAGTTCATAAATATCTCCATAACCTTGTCCTAATTCAATAAATTGTTGAATCAACTTTCACACATCCTTTCCGATAACAATAGTATCACGATGTAGGGGGTTAGGCACATGAAATATGCAATAAGTTTTTTTGGAGTGCTTATTGCTTCAATTAGTGTGATGCTTTTTTTTCAGTATCAAGTTTATTCTGACAAACTGGAATCAGGGGATGGTGATTTTTCATATACGCAGGAAATAGATATTACCTATCGAAATGGAAATTTAGATGTACGTCATCATTTTCACAATTTACCTAGTGGAACGATTAACATTCAGTGGCCAAATTTAGCTGTTAGCCCGGATTGCTTTATTGATTCTGCTAATAGTTGTGACCGCTTAAGCAAAGATAAAACGAAGTTTGAAGCCGGAGATGGGCATCATCAATCTTTATCATACATAATTCCGTTGGAAGGCGATTTAACTACTCAACAATTTTTAAAAGATATATTTGTCAACCTTTCCAATGGTGAAGCTACATATTCTACAGTACATATTTCAACTGATAATCATATAAAAGGTAGTTGGGTTACTGGATTGCCGTTAATCGGCCAACAATCCTTGACCCTTGTTAATTATTCGATGTTTAGTGGTACCGGGGGAGTTAACGAAATCTATTGGCAAATAGGAGATTTGAACGTTCAACAACCATCTGAACAATTCTCCCTTTATTCTTCTAGCCCTTTGCCATCGAAGGTTGTGGAGGAGTTAAAGTCTTCGAAGTTATTATCAGATGAACATATTGCCATTGTACATGGTGAAAATTCTAGCGGACAACAAGGTGAACGTATTTTATTTCTAGAAGATTTATCAGAGGAGAACGTCTTACAAAATATCCTTTTATTCCAGGTGGGTAAAAACTATCAATTGGATAGTAGCCCACAATGGTTGAGGGAAGTCGTTACATCCTTTTTAACTGGCTCTACAATGGGTGGAGTAAAAGCAAAGGAAATAGTTAACACTTTAACATCTAACCTGTCAGATACTCAATTAACGAATTGGGTGGAAAAATTGAAATCTTTAAAGGGAGATAAAATCTCTTCTGCATTACTTGATAAAGAACTATCAACTATTTTTGACCTTCATACTAAATATTTTTCAATGAATGAAAAGACTGAAGGGGTTTATCCATTATTATTTCATGATCGTAGAAAAATTTATTTGAATTCTGAATTACTGTCCGATGGGGATCTAGTTTATAAGGATGGACTGTTGCTCTATTCGGCAGATGCAGTACTAAAAAGGATTGGGTTTAAAACATCGGTAGGAAAAAATGGATACTACGTAGAAAATGAATCAAAGCAATACAGATTTCCACAAAACTATGGATTTTACGTTTATAATGAACAACGATACAATACAACTTCAGAGCCAATGACAATCATTGCTGGGAAACATTATATTGAGGAAAAATGGTTACAAAAATTATTCGATATGGAAATTACGAAGAATAATATGACCATCATGCTAAATAGCGACAGCAGCAATTAACTATAAAGGCCAGGTGATCAAATGAGAGTTGTAGCAGGTGAAAGAAAAGGAATGCCTTTAAAGGCCGTAACAGGTACGACAACAAGACCAACAACCGATAAAGTGAAAGAGTCTATTTTCAATATTATTGGACCGTTTTTTGAAGGTGGTATCGTTTTAGACTTATTTGCAGGTAGTGGGGGTTTAGGCATTGAAACATTAAGTAGAGGCGCAAGTAAAGCGATTTTCGTTGAAAAGGATGGGCGTGCCTTCCAAACATTGCAGGAAAATATAAAAAAATGTCGCTATGAAGAAGTATCTGAAAGTTATAAAACGGATGCGACACGGGCCGTGAAAGGGTTATTAAAAAGGGATCTTCAAATTGATTATATCTTTTTAGATCCGCCTTATCGTAAAACAGAATACTACGATTTATTAAGTACATTAATAGAAAATGGAAAATTATCAGAAGATGCCATTATCGTTTGTGAACACGCAGTTGAAGTGAGTTTACCCTCGAATTATGGTCCATATCAATTAACTCGTCAAGAAACATATGGCAGTACGATCATTTCAATTTATCGTTTTACCCATATGTAATTGATAAAGGGAAGAAGGAGAAATCATTGTCTGAAAAAATTGCAGTTGTACCAGGTAGTTTTGATCCGATTACGAATGGACATTTAGATATTATTAAACGTGCTGCGGATGTATTTGATATTATTTATGTAGCTGTTTTAAACAATTCATCAAAAAACCCACTCTTTTCTATTGATGAAAGAATGGACCTGATTCGAGAAGTGACGAAACATATCCCGAATGTGCGAATTGAAAGTTCGTCAGGTTTACTAATAGACTATGCTAGAGCAAAAAATGCAAAGGCGATTGTGCGTGGGTTACGGGCAATTTCGGATTTCGAATATGAAATGCAAATTACATCCATGAATAAGTTTTTGGATGAAACAATTGAAACGTTTTTCATCATGACAAAAAATCAATATTCATTTTTAAGTTCAAGTATTGTAAAAGAAGTAGCCCGCTATGGTGGAGTTGTCTCTGGACTTGTCCCTGAAATCGTTGAAAAAGCGTTAATTGAAAAATATTGCCAGCAATAAATAAAATCGACAAAATCACAATGATGATTTTGTCGATTTTTTTATAAAAATAGTAAATAGAAAAGAGTTGGGATAAGTAGGGTATAGCAAAGACGCATGAAAATATAAGGTTTTAAGGATAGTTTTTCGCTTTTTGCAATGACTGCAACCTGCATATGAATACTTAAACTTTGACTAGTTAAAAATGTTACCAGAATTACGAAAAGTAAGGTTGGTTGATTTGCAAAAAGTTCTTGTCCAATTTTTAAAGCGTTTGTCATCTCGAGCATTGCTGCTATAAGAAGCATAAAAGTATTATGTATTTCAGGGAAAAAGCTTTTAACAGAATGCATGACAACAGTATAAATCGTTGTGAAAAAAATAATGGTCGAACCAACTACTAAAACGGTCGGTATGCTATCTTTAATACTGCTTGTAAAAGGATTGGTTTGGTTACTAGATGGGATAGCTGATATAAAATTCCCTTCCTTTTCTCGGCGACAGTAATAATAAGCACCAGTTAAAATAATAATCGAAACGACATGGTATAAAATTAAAAACTTCCAACTAAATGCTGTATCATTTAATAAATCGTTTCCAACAAACCCTAACACGAATAATGGGCTTGGACTATGACAAATACTTAAAAGGATGTTTGCTTCTCGAAGGGAAATTTGATTACTTTTTTTCAGGTAAGTAATGGTTGCAGCGCCAGTTGGGAAACCACCGAGGGCACTAATACCATACGTTTTAAAAAATAATTTAAATCTTGAAGAAGCGTTACTTTTATTTGGTGTTAGCCGTATAAACCATTGGGTTAATATTAAGTAAGGTAATAGGTATGGAAATAGTGCTTCCATAAAAAGTTCTACCCCTAAATCGGTCCCTTCATGGGCGATTCCCGGGAATAATAGTAATAAGCAGATTAACACGATACAAATCAATAAATAAAGGAGTGGAATAAGCATCATCTCTTTTCAAATTTTTGTTTTCCATTTAAGCAAATGCTAAACTAATATATGCGATACGTGAAAAAATTAGTCTATTAAAAGGTAACTTCAGGAGGTGCCATACATATTGAATAAATCCCTTGTTTATTTAATAATTTCGCTTATCATTGTGTTTTTTCTTAGCTTCTATAAGCTGGACTACTATATTATGAAACCCGGAAGTGCCTATGACGTGAGTGAGTTTGTTACCGTGGAAGACGGAGATAAAAACCACGAAGGAACGATGAGTTTAATGACGGTAGCGATGGCCCCAGCAACCCCTCTTACATATGCAATCGCCTATTTTAAAGACTTTGAAGAGATTTATAAGGAAGAAGAGGTTCGACAAGAGGAAGAGGATGACGAGGAATATAGTGTTCGTCAACTTAAATTAATGACGGACTCTCAATTTAATGCCCTTTATATTGCTTTCCAAAAAGCCAATTTACCTTATACGATTGAGTATCATGGGGTGACTGTATTAAATGTCTTAAAAGATGGAGCTGCTGACGGAGAATTACATGCTGGTGATGAAATTGTTGAGGTTGATGGACAATTAATCGAAAAGGCACAGGAGCTAACGGATATATTAAGTAAGAAGAAAGAAAATGATAAAGTACATCTTGTCATCGATCGAAACGATGAATTATTGGATCGTACCATCTCGTTAAAGCCAATTCCTGGAGCAGAGAACAACCGTGTTGGTATTGGGATTACTTATTCAGAAAGTAAATTTATTAAAACTGAACCAAACGTGAAAGTGAATACGGAAAATATAGGTGGACCCTCTGCTGGTTTAATGTTTACGTTAGAAATATTGAACCAATTACTCGATGAAGATTTAACGAAAGGTTATGATATTGCGGGTACCGGTGAAATGAATGAAGATGGTACCGTTGGACGTATCGGTGGAATAGAAAAGAAAGTAGTTGCTGCAGATGAAGATGGTATCGAAATCTTTTTTGCTCCAGATGATGAAATTACGGATGCAATGCGACATGCAAATCCAGAGATAAAATCGAATTATGAAGCTGCTGTTGAAACCGCAAAAACAATCGGAACGGATATGGAAATTGTACCGGTAAAAACGGTCGATGATGCGTTGGAATATTTAGAAGAATTAAAACCAAAAAAAGGGTGACAGTATTGTCATCCTTTTTTAATATCTTTTTTATAAACGAATAGGAGGAGTTTGATAATCTCTCGCTATTTTCTCTTTTGATGTTAATTCTACTCCCAATGCATACATTTCGGTTGCGCGGATATCTAGTGCGAGCAAAGGATCTTTGACAGAAGCTACCCGACTGATTAAGGGAAGGGTAAATTGTTTTTTCTTTTCGGATAAATAAGCTTGGCCAGCTGTTGTCATTCCTAATAAACGAATATAAGTTGGTTCAGAATATTGATGGAGCTGTTTCTTTGTAATACCTGTATAAATATGAGTAAGCATTCTTTGAAGTCTTGTCCAAGTGTATCGTTTTGATTTGATATGATTCATAAAGTCAACAAAGGAATCACTCTTTTTAGCAGCCTTTATGAGTGCATGTTCAATTCCTTCGGATACATCGGCAAATTGGCTTAACTGTTCGGGCGTATTTCTTAAAATAGCAAAACGTAAGTAGGGCCAAAGTGATTCCCATTGGATAAAGCGATCATATTGATTTTTCCAATTTTTCAGCTCAGAATAAGTTTCGGTAGGCACGTATTTTTTAACATTTTGTAATAGCTGTTCTTCAAAAATTGCTTTTCGGATACCAGTAGCACTAGCAATGGAAGAATTGACATTGATTTCATCGTGATAGCCTGCTTGAATACGTTGAATAGTTGACGGTTCAATAGATAAGTTGAAACGTTTTGCGGCTTCGATATAGTGATAACCTAATATGTTATTCGGCTGAGATAAATCAATCGTTTTTTTTGATACATTTTGTCGTAGTTGCTCGTATGCCATATATAAACTTTGGGGATAACTAATCCCAGTTGTAACAAATTGTTTAATAAGCGAGTTGTATTCCTTTTCATGTTCCTTTATCAAATAATAAGTATTTAAAAATGGTTCGATGGTACCTTCTTCACTTCCAAAAGTAAAAGTTTCACATCCAATAGCATTTAACAGCATGATTGCCCCTTGTGCAAAGTGACTAGCATGTCCAGTGCTGAAAACATAAGGGAGTTCAATAACAATATCGATGCCATTTTGTAACGCCATTTTTGTTCGATGCCATTTATCAACTAGAGACGGTTCACCCCGTTGTAAAAAATGGCCGCTCATTACAGCAATGACAACATCGGCATTGGATTGACTTTTTGATTGTTTTGCATGATATAGGTGTCCGTTATGAAATGGATTATATTCAACAACAACGCCGACTGATTTCATTTGTTACACTCCTAAAATTCGTTTTTTTCTACTATCAACTTATAAAAATTATAGTACTCATTTTGTCTAGTGACAAGAAAATATCTTGACATCTAAAAATACACATTATATAATCAACATTGTTGTCTCGAGGTGATTAATGAATGAAATGGTCAATTCATCAATTATCGAAGTATCGCCAAAATGGGATGCCGATTGATGCAGAAGTACAATTGGATGATGTAATGAAACGAAACAAAGATATTCGTCATATTTCACCCGTTCATGTAAAAGGACACTGTACTTTCGGTGCATCGCAAATGACATGTCAATTTACGATGACAGCGACTCTAACACTCCCTGAATCTAGGACATGGGAAGATGTTGAATATCCAATTGAAGTCGATGCAGTTGAAATTTTCAGCTGGATAGATCCTGAACATCGTGGTCATGACGATGAAGATATACATTATATTGATGGTGAAGTAATCGACTTAAAACCAGTTCTTGAAGAACTAGTACTTCTTGAAGTTCCGATGCAAGTATTTAAAGAGGATACTGAAGGAAAAGTACATGGCGGTAAAGGCTGGAGCTATTCAACTGATGAAGATGTTGCTCGTCAAAAGGAAAATGACGAACCAAAAGTGGATCCAAGACTGGCTGATTTAGCTAAGTATTTTGATCAAACAGATGAATAGATAATCTGTAAGGAGGTGCCAATAATGGCTGTACCATTTAGAAGAACTTCTAAAACTGCAAAAAGAAAGCGTCGTACGCATTTCAAATTATCTGTACCTGGTATGGTAGCATGCCCAAACTGTGGCGAAGCAACATTAGCTCACCACGTATGTAAAGCTTGTGGACACTACAAAGGTAAAGAAGTAGTTAGTAAATAATTCAGTATTTACTAATGATAAGGCTATTAGAGAGACCATGGCTCTCTAATAGCCTTTTTTATTTGACTAAAATATAATACAAAACGACTTCTTATATTAGA
The DNA here is from genome assembly GCF_014836845.1 of Ureibacillus galli. Lineage (GTDB taxonomy): Bacteria > Bacillota > Bacilli > Bacillales_A > Planococcaceae > Ureibacillus > Ureibacillus galli. Next base: position 234,195 of record NZ_JACSQA010000003.1, on the reverse strand, counting down.
AAGAACTTTTAGAACTTTCTTGTAAATTACAGATTGCTCCTTTACTATTTTAATGGAATAGTTACATTTTAAAGGGGATGTTAGTTGTGGCTTATCAAATAGAGAACAATGATGGGATATTAATCTTTACAATTGACCGACAAGATAAAAGAAATGCCGTCAATGATGAAGTGATGGAAGGGTTAAAAGAAGCGATTACATATATCAAAGATCATCAAGATGTACGGTTTTTAGTTGTAACTGGTAGTGGAGAAAAAGCTTTTTGTTCTGGTGGAGATTTATCTGAATTCCATCTTCTTCATACAGAAGACGAGGCATTTAGTATGCTTAGTAAAATGGGCCATATATTATATGATTTAGCTACATTGCGTGTACCGACAATCGCCCTCGTAAATGGTGCAGCAGTAGGAGGCGGTTGTGAAATTGCAACGGCATGTGATTTTCGTCTCGTAGCAAGCGATGTTCAATGTGGTTTTATTCAAGGAACTCTATCGATTACAAGCGGTTGGGGTGGAGGGACTTATCTATTTGAAAGAGGATTGCGACATGACCACGCTTTAAAAATGCTAATAGACGCTAAAAGTTATGATGCCAATCTTCTATATGAGATTGGTTGGGCTACAGACTTATTTGAAGGTTCAAAGGAACAAGCTCTTGAAAAATTCATTGCCAATATGAGGGGAATACACCCATCTGTACACCAAGCGTATAAAGAGATACAACTTCGGAAATGGAAAGAAAAAAATATGTATGAACGCGTGATGGAAGAGATTCGTTTATGTGCAAAACTATGGGAAAGTGATGCTCATAATGAAGCTGTTCAACGCTTTTTAAATAAGTCCAAATAATGAATGCGCCCTCGGTAGAGAGGCGTTTTTTAATATCCATTTTTTATAGAAATGGAGTAGAAAGAAATGAATAAGTCTCAACCTATTTTTCTATGATTGTTATTCTATTTAATCTATTGACCTGCATATAGTAGTAAAAAATGAGAGGTGATAGAAATGGATGGAAAAAGACGTAAAGATCAGTGGACAGCAGATGACGATGAAAAATTAGCTGAAATCGTTATTCAAGCTGTTCAAAATGGTAAAACACAACTTGAAGCATTTGCTGAAGCGGCAAGTGTATTAAATCGTACAAAACAGGCGTGCGGTTTTCGTTGGAATAAAACATTGCGTCAACAATATGGCCAAATGTTAAATAGTGTGAGAAAGCGTCCAAAGCAATTAATGCGTAGCCATTTAAAACTAGCACTTAGTAGTTTTGATGAATTAACAGAAGCATATAATGAACTAGAAATAAAATATCGCGAATTACAAACTGAACACGAAAGAATTCTTAAATGGTTGCAACAAGGGGCAAGTTTCATCGAACATCAAAAGTAAACGGTTTTATTTTTTAATATGAATTTAAATAAACGATTAAAAAAGATAGGTAACAACGGATTTAAACTCCATAATTATGATTAGTAAATAGCATCTAGGTACGAATCCTACAACCTATGTATTTTATTTTGCCCTTTTTAGGCTACTTAAAGGATAGTAGACAAAAAGTTTCTTCGAACATCGTTTGTCTGCTGTTTTATTTATGCTTTTTGATTAATCGGTTAACAAATAAATTACATTCTTTATCGAAAACGTGTGGTTAATCCGGTATAATATGATTTAATAAAAGGTCTGCCATCATCGGTAGACCTTTACTTTTCGTTTGAAATAGGGGTGGGTAAGGATATGGACATTCATATAATCGGTGCTGGTTCAGTAGGTATGCTAGTTGCTAGCTTCTTAGCAGAGTTCAATGACAATGTAAGGCTAATTGTCCGTAGAGAAAGCCAAGCAAATCAACTATTACAACATGGTTTAGTCCGAAAAAATCTGGATGGAACGTTGTTAAAATCAAATGTCCAAGTAGCGATGGACTTAAAAGGTTTACCAAAACATTCATTTGTCATCATTGCAGTGAAATACGGAGAATTAAACGATGTTTATCCAATACTTCGTACCATTCATGAAGATATCCCACTCCTCTTTTTACAAAATGGTTTAGCCCACTTAGAAGAAGCTATTCAACTGCCACAAAAAACAATTGCCTTCGGTTCTTGTCAGTTCGGTGCTGAAAGGGAAAACGATTATACAATCGTACATCGGGGACAAGGTGTTTTAAAGATTGCTATTGAAAGAGGTGTGAAAACACCATTCCATTTATTTCTCCAAAGTACAAATAAACAATTTCAAGTAACCTTTGAGAAAAGCGCGGAAAACATGCTATTCGAAAAGGCATTATTGAACTGTTTTATTAACCCTTTAACAGCGATATTACGGGTGAAAAATGGGATGTTAATAGAAAATCCGCATACTCATACAATGCTAAAAAATTTATATAATGAGTTAATGTCAGCTTTTCCAGAAAAGAAAGATCAATTTCCTTTTGAAGAAGTGGAGAAATTATGTAGAAAAACGGCCAATAATACTTCCTCAATGTTAGGTGACATTTTACAGAATAGACAAACAGAAATTGAAACGATTGTTGGGGCGGTTATAAAAAAAGCAGCAAAAAGAGGGGAAAATTTACCGATATTAAATACACTATATCATTTAATATTAGCGATAGAGAGCGGTGTGAAAATGTGAAAATCATGATTCAATACATTGTAAGTACAATAATATTTTTCCCTATTATTTTATTTTTCATTACATATGTTATTTGGCGCAAACGAAAAAAGACGAATATTCAATCGATAGGAACAGCAGCAGATGTAACGACATTTGTTTTATTTTTCTCGGTTCCTCTTTCGATTGCTAGTTTATGGGGAGAAAATTATAGTGGGATCGTCTTTATAGTGGCGATTTTTATTGCCATTATTTTTACATACATAGATTGGCGAACGAAAAAAGAAATAAAGATCTTATCATTATTTAAAAAAATATGGCGATTATTTTTCATTCTATTAACGATTTCTTATATTGTTATTTGGTTTGTAGGCTTAATTCAAAGTATAATGAATCTTGTTTTAATCTAAATCAAGCATTTTCTTTTGAAGAACTTGATGGAAGGTTTACAATATAGAAAGTGAAATATAAATATAACAGATTAGATAGAAATTAGAACATCTTTTAGATAACTGTTCATTTGAGTAGAGGAGATATTTTTATGAGGCTGGAACAGATTGAACTACCAGTTAACAATCAATTACTAGATGATTATTGGTCTGGAAATGAAAAATTAAAACCGTTTTATGAGTATGAGTATAATGATGAATCATTTAACACTCGATATAACTATTTAAAATCGAAACAATACGAAACAAAGGCGTTAAGTAAAATTATTCGCTCTTATATGGAACCACTAGGGATTTCCGACAAAATAGAAGAAAATTTAAATGCCTTAGAAAATGGTTCGGTTGCTATAGTAGGTGGACAACAAGCTGGGATATTAACGGGTCCCTTATACTCTATTCATAAAGCGATTTCCGTTTTATTGTTAGCGAAAGAGCAAAGTGAAAAATTGAATGAGCGAGTTGTACCGATTTTTTGGATTGCTGGTGAGGATCATGATATAGATGAGATTAATCATACTTTTACAATCGTCAATGGTGCTCCGAAAAAGAGGGTTTATCATGAACGATCAAATAAAAAGACGATGGCCTCAACAACTGCAATTCGCCAAGATGAAATGCGTCAATTATTGAATAACATTTTTCAAGATTTTGGCGAAACGGCATATACACATGATCTTCATAAAATGTGTCTTCAACAACTAGAAAATAGTGATACATTTACTGATTTCTTTGCACGTCTAATGAATGATTTATTTAAAGACGAAGGACTATTAATGGTTGATGCTGCATATACACCATTCCGCCAGTTTGAATCATCTTACTTTGTTAAAATAGTTGAGCTCAATGAGCAAATTGCAAAGGCCGTAGTTGACAAAGAACAGTTATTACATAATGCAGGTTTTGGTACTCCTATTAATGCGACGTTGAATAACGCCAATCTTTTTTACGTGCAAGAAGGTGAGCGTTATTTATTAGAAAGAAAAGATCGTTATTATCAAGATTCATCGGGTCTCATTAAACTTTCTGAAGAACAATTACTAAGTGTCGCGAAAACAAAACCAGAACAGCTAAGTAATAATGTTGTGACAAGACCTTTAATGCAAGAAATGACAATCCCTGTTTTAGCTTTCGTAGGCGGACCTGGCGAGCTTGCCTACTGGGGAACATTAAAGGATGCATTTCATGTAATGGATTTACAAATGCCGATTTTAGCACCGAGGTTAAATATTACGTTTGTAGATCGGAAAATGGATCAATTATTATCAACGTATGAATTATCGATTCCAGAAGTTCTTTCAGGAAAGGCACAAAGTTTGAAGGAACAATTTATCGAAAGCGTTCAGGACTTGGAAGCAAAACAGCAAATCGAAAATGTTCATCAATTATTAAAAGAACAATATGAGAAGTTAGATAGTCATTTAAATACACAACATTTAAATTTACATTCAATTGTAGAGAAAAATTTAAAATACCATGAAGTACAATTAGAGTATTTAAGTAAAAAAATTGAGCAGCAAGTGTTCAATAAACACGAAAAAATCATTCGTCAGTTTGATTTAATTCAAGCCGAAATATATCCGAATGAAAATTTCCAAGAAAGGGTTTATAATCCTTACCAATATATGAACAGTTATGGACCGAATTTGATTCAAGATTTATGTGCTTTACCGTTATCAATCTCTCGTAATCATTATGTCATTCATCTGTAATAAAATAACCTATTTTTATGACACTGTTCCAAAAGTTAACATTTTAACTTTTGGAACAGTTTTTTTGTGAGTATATACCTAAAAAAAGGTCGTATTAGCAATGATGGATTCTTTTGAATGAGTAAAAAGTTGTCTATGATTGTTAGAATTCCTCGTATAGTTAAGTCAAAAATCATAAAACAGAAAATGTAGAAAAGTACTATATACATAAATTATAAAAAGTTCTTAACAATCTCTTTAAAAATGTGGAGGAAAGTGGGGGAATGTGGTACATTATTTACTAAAGTGGGGTGAGTAGCATGTTCATGGGTGAATATCAACATTCCGTTGATGCAAAAGGACGACTAATTATACCTTCAAAATTTCGTGAAGAATTAGGAAATACTTTTGTTATTACTCGGGGACTTGATAACTGTCTATTTGGATATCCTATGGATGAATGGCGAAAACTCGAAGAAAAATTAAAAGAATTACCAATGACGAAAAAAGATGCTCGTGCATTTGCGCGTTTCTTCTTTTCAGGTGCAACTGAAGTTGAAATTGATAAACAAGGAAGAATTAATATCCCATCCACACTTGCTACTTACGCAAAACTTGAAAAAGAATGTGTTGTATTAGGTGTCTCAAGTAAAATTGAAATTTGGGCAAAAGATTCTTGGGAATCTTATTTCAACGAAGCAGAGGATTCTTTTAATGAAATTGCAGAAAATTTAATTGGCTTTGACTTCTAGTTAGGTATGAGCCAAAAAGGAGTAATGGTTTATGTTCGATCATACAACCGTATTATTAAAAGAAACTGTTGATGGGTTGAACATCAATCCCCATGGTTACTATGTGGATTGTACTTTAGGAGGCGCTGGACATAGCGAGTACCTAGTACAGCAATTATCATCAGAAGGAAGACTTATTTGTTTTGACCAAGATATGACGGCAATTGAAAATGCAAAAATTCGATTAGCAAATTATTTAGACCGTATTATCTTTGTTCATTCAAACTTCCGCTATGTCAAAGAGGAATTGAAAAAAATTAATATTGAAAAAATTGATGGTATTTTATATGACTTAGGTGTTTCTTCACCACAGTTAGATACACCTGAACGTGGTTTTAGTTATCATCATGATGCACCTTTAGATATGCGTATGGATCAAACGGCTGAATTAACTGCATTTCATGTAGTGAATAATTGGCCTTATGAAGATTTAGTTCGTATTTTCTTCCGTTATGGGGAGGAGAAGTTTTCAAAACAAATTGCTCGTAAAATTGAAGAAGCAAGAAAAGTTGCTCCAATTGATACGACGGGTCAACTTGTTGAGCTAATCAAAGAAGGTATCCCTGCTCCCGCCCGGAGGAAGGGTGGACATCCTGCAAAACGAGTTTTTCAAGCAATACGGATTGCAGTAAATGATGAGCTAGGTGCAGCTGAAGATTCACTTGTTGATGCGATTGAGCTTTTAAAAGTTGGTGGACGTATAAGTGTCATCACATTCCATTCTTTAGAAGACCGTTTAACAAAATCAATTTTTAAAGAGGCTTCGTCTCTACCGGATTTGCCACCAGGTTTACCTGTTATTCCGGACGAGTTTAAACCAACATTAAAACTTGTCACAAGAAAGCCGATTATACCTTCTGAAGAGGAGCTTGAGGCAAATAATCGTTCGCGCTCAGCTAAGCTTCGAATTGCTGAAAAAATAAATGAAAAAGGACGTGGGTAAATGGCAGTACGTGTTAGGCAAGATTCGTATATTCAACAGCCAGTAGTTCCTGAACAGCAACAGCCCAAAAAACAACAAAGTAATAGAAAAAAATCAAGGATTACCGTTAAAGAAAAATTTTTATACATTGCCTTTGTTGCCGTCGTTGCTGTGTTGGCTGTTTCAATATTACATAAGCAAAGTTCAATCCAGCAAACGTCGATGGAAATACAAAAAATTGAATCTCAAATTTCTGAAATTGAAAAACAAAATGTTGATTTGAAAGTTCAAGTTAGTGAGTTATCAACATATGAACGAATTTGGGAAAAAGCAAAAGCACTCGGTTTGACTCTTAATGAGAACAATGTAAAGGTAGTGCCGGGAGAATGAAAAAAAAGAGATTTCGATTCCAATGGGGAGCCTTTCTAATGTTTATTATTTATGGAGGGCTCTTTTTTTCATTATTTATACGTATTTTCACTATTCAAGCAACAGGCGAAGTGAATGGGCAACAATTAGAGGCAAAAGCAGCAGCGTTATACGAAAAGGAAGCAGTTCTCACAGCGAACCGTGGAAAAATATTAGATCGAAATGGCAGTGTCATAGCAGAAGATACATTAAGTTATAGGTTAATTGCTGTTGTAAGTCCAAAGGCAACTACAAAAAAAGACGACCCGCAACATGTAGTCGATCTTGAAAAGACAGCTAAAGTATTATCTGAGCATATTTCTATGGAAGAATCGCAAATCTATGAAATTCTGAAAGAAGGCGTTTCAAAAGAGAGATGGCAAGTTGAGTTCGGTTCAGCGGGTCGCAGTATTAGCCATGAAGTGATGAATGCTATTGAAGAAGAAGACTTACCAGGCATCGTCTTTGCCAGTGATACGAAACGTTATTATCCAAACGGTCCATTTGCTTCCCATCTTATTGGCTTTGCTTTAAAAGAAGAACAAGAGGATGGTTCCTTTAAAACAGTAGGTAAAATGGGATTAGAATATATTTATGATAAAGAGTTACAAGGAGAAAACGGTTCAGTTCATTATGAAAGTGATTTATTCGGTTACTTACTTCCGAACTCTGAAAAAATGGTCGAACCTGCAAAAGATGGAGATGAAATTTATCTTACTTTAGATAAAACGATTCAAAACTTTTTAGAAGAATCGATGACAGACGTTTATAAAAAATATAACCCAGAGTCGATGGTAGCTGTCGTCGCAGATCCGAAAACAGGTGAAATCTTAGCAATGTCCCAACGTCCTACCTTTGATCCAGATAATAGAGGCGGGTTAGACTCATGGACGAATGAAGTAATTGAATCTGCCATTGAACCTGGATCGACGATGAAAACTTTCACCTTAGCAACAGCTATTGAGACGGGAAAGTGGAATCCAAATGCGTATTACAAGTCTGGTAGTTATACAATTTTAGATAGAACGATTCGTGACCATAATCAAGTAGGGTGGGACACTATCACCTATTTAGAAGGTTTTCAACGGTCGTCCAATACGGCAATGGCCAATTTATTAGAAGATATCGGGAATGACACCCTTATCGATTATTTCAAAAAATTTGGTTTTAGTAAAAAGACAGAAATTGGTTTACCAAACGAGGCCTCAGGTACTCTACTAACGAATTATCCAGTAAACTATGTGACAACCTCTTATGGTCAAGGTTCGACGGCAACTCCTATTCAACTTGTCCAGGCGATGACAGCAATCGCAAATGACGGTAAAATGATGCAACCTTATGTGATTGATAAAATAGTAGATTCCAATACAGGCGAAGTAATTCAAAAAGAAAAGCCGAAAGTGAAAGGCGAACCGATTTCAAAGGAAACAGCAAAACAAGTTCGGGAAGTTTTAGCGTCAACGGTTACTGCTGAGGCAGGAACGGCCAAACGTTTTGCTATTGAAGGGTATGAAGTCGCAGGTAAAACGGGAACGGCATATATAGCTGATTCAGATGGTTCGGGTTATTTAAAAGGAAAAAACAATTATTTGTATTCTTTCTTAGGAATGGCGCCTGCCGATGATCCACAGCTTATCGTATATGTTGCAGTGAAACGGCCTAAATTACAATTAACAGAGGCTGGTTCTGAACCGGTAGCAAAAGTGTTCACTTCGGTTATGGAAAATAGTTTAAAATATTTAAATATCAATCCTGAGGACGCTGTAGAAGTACAAACAGAATCAATGAATGATTATGTTGGTGAAGATGCAGAAAAAGTTCAAGCAGAACTAACGAACAAAGGGTTAACACCAATTATTATTGGTGAAAGTGGTAAAATTACTGAGCAATATCCTAAAGAAGGTTTATCTATCCCAAAAGGTAGTTTAATATTTTTAAAGACTGATGGAGCTATTACCCTTCCGTCCTTTGATAACTGGTCTTTACGTAATGTTTTAGTTTATAAACAAATGTCAGGTTTACGAATTGAAGTGGCAGGAGATGGTTTTGTAACAAGTCAAAGTGTTTCTCCAAATACAGAAATAGTTGATGATTATCCAATTGTAATTCAACTGAAGACACCTGAAGAAGTATACTCAGTGGAAGATCAAAAATCAGAAGATGAAGAAGAATTACCACAAGATTAACAAAACCTTTCGAATAGAAGTTGTTTTCATTTCATACTTTGTTAAAAACGAGGTGTGAATGTCGAATGAAGTGGATTTCTACCATTTCAAAAAAAAGGTTAAAGTTAATTATATTTGGTTTTGTACTTTTTGGTTTATCAGTAGTTATCCGATTGTTTTATGTCCAAGTTATTCAACATGATAAGCTGACACAATTGGCGAAAGAAAATTGGGATCGGGAAATTCCCTTTGCATCCGAACGGGGAGAGATTGTTGATCGTAATGGAAAAGTGATCGTTACGAATAAACTTGCTCCTACCCTTTATTTTATGCCAGCCCAAAACGATAATATCGAAGAAGCAGCAAATCAAATTGCATCCGTATTAAATTTAGATGCGAAAAAATTGTATGAAAAAATGAATACGAGGGATTATTTAGTAAAACTAGCCCCTGAAGCAAAAAATATTACGTATGAACAAGCTGTACAAATTCAAGGCTTAAAAATTGATGGGCTATATAGTGGTGTGGATTACATCCGCCATTATCCATATGGCAATTTATTGTCTAGATTTTTAGGTTTTACAGGATATGATACTCAGGGGCTAGCTGGTATTGAATATCAATACAATAAACTACTGACTTCAAAAGATGCAGCGATTCGGCTTTATACAGATGCACAAGGAAATTCCTTACCCCATGTTGATGATGAATGGCGGGAAGGAGATCAAGGAGCCACTGTTGAACTAACGATAGATTTAGAAGTACAAGAAGTAGTCGAGAGGGAGTTATCCCAAGCGATGAAAAAATATAATGCAGACCAAGCACTAGCGATTGCGATGGATGTCAATACTGGAGAAATACTGGCACTTTCATCTTATCCTACATACGACCCTTCCAATTTTGAAGAAACCGATCAATCTATATACAATCGAAATTTACCAGTTTGGATGACCTATGAGCCGGGTTCAACTTTTAAAATCATTACATTAAGTGCTGCCCTTGAAGAAGATGTGGTTGATTTAGAAAACGATATGTTTTATGACAAAGGTTATACAATCGTGGAAGATTCAAGACTACGTTGTTGGAAACGGGAAGGACATGGTAGTGAAACGTTTTTACAAGTAGTAGAAAACTCTTGTAACCCCGGTTTCATCGAGATGGGTCAACGGGTAGGGGCGACAAAATTACTTCAATATATTAAAGACTTTGGCTTTGGTGAACCTACGGGATCAAACATTGCCGGTGAGGCGTCTGGAATTTTGTTCTCAGAAGAATCTTTTGGACCTGTTGAACATGCCACGACCTCCTTTGGTCAAGGAATTGCTGTTACACCAATCCAGCAAGTACAAGCTGTTGCGGCAGCGGTAAACGGCGGAAAACTTTTTAAACCATATGTTGTTTCAAGAGTGTATGATTCAGAGTCTGGTAACACAATACTTGAAAGTAAGCCTGAATTAAAAAGAAACGTTATTAGTGAAGAAACTTCTAAAAAAGTTCGGGAAGCACTCGAGTCTGTTGTTGCCAACGGTTCAGGTCGCCAAGCTTATCGAGATGGTCTTCGAATCGGTGGGAAAACAGGGACTGCACAAAAAGTTGTGGATGGACGTTATAAAGACGGAGAATATATCGTATCATTTATAGGATTTGCTCCTGCAGATAATCCACAAGTCGTCGTTTATGTTGCAATAGATAATCCAAAAAGTTCAGTTGTATTTGGTAGTACAATTGCTGCTCCGATCGTCGGTCAAATAATTGAAGATATTGCACCTAAAATTAACTTAGAGGTAGATCGAAAAGGTCAACTTGAAAAGCAATATCGTTGGGGAGACCCTATCACAGAGCGAGTTCCAAATTTAGTCGGATATACGTTGGATGAAATTATGAAATTACAATATCCATTTAATATTGAAATACATGGAGATGGAAAGAAAGTTACTTCCCAATTACCAGAAGCAGAAAACATTATTCAACAAGATGGTACGATCCATCTTTATTTAGAGGAAAACTAGTCTTTAAAAATGGAATGAAAACATCTATTATAAGGATGAATCATTTAAGAATGAACAGAATTAAAGGAGATTTATCATGACAATTACAACAACAATAACCATACTAGCAATTTCATTTATCGCTTCTGTGGTCCTAGCTCCAATATTAATCCCGATACTTAGACGGTTAAAATTTGGACAGAGTATTCGAGAAGAAGGTCCCCAGTCACATATGAAAAAGGCTGGTACCCCAACAATGGGTGGGATTATATTTTTAATATCGATTATTGCTACGACGGTAATTGTTGGAAATATATTTAACCTATTTACAACACAATCTATCGTAATGATACTTGTATTAGCTGGTTTTGGTTTAATCGGATTTTTAGACGATGGTATTAAAGTTATTTTTAAACGAAACTTAGGATTAACCTCTTTACAAAAATTAATTGGTCAAATTATTATTTCAATTGCTGCATTCCTATTATTACGTTTAGGTTCATTTGATACTTCGGTCGGTATTCCATTTACAGACTGGTCTATTGATTTAGGGATTTTATATGTAGCCTTCCTAATATTTTGGTTAGTAGGTTTTTCGAATGCAGTCAACTTAACTGATGGATTAGATGGTTTAGTGGCTGGAACAGCATCCATCGCCTTTGCGGCATATGGGGTAATCGCTTTATATAATGAACAGGCTGACGTAGCCTTATTTACATTTGCAGTTACTGGTGCATTGTTAGGGTTCTTACTTTTTAATGCGAACCCGGCTAAAGTGTTTATGGGGGATACTGGATCCTTAGCATTAGGTGGAGCTCTTGCCCTCGTATCGATACTTGTAAAAGAAGAATTGTTACTACTTTTAGTTGGATTAGTTTTTGTTATTGAAACGCTATCTGTTATTTTACAAGTTGCAAGTTTCAAGTTACGTGGCAAACGTATTTTCAAAATGAGTCCAATTCACCACCATTTTGAACTATCAGGATGGTCGGAACGTAAAGTAGTTGGCGTATTTTGGACAACAGCATTAGTTGTAGCATTAATTGCAGTTGTATCGGAGGCATTGCTATGATTCATTACTCAAAATTACAGCATAAAAAAGTATTAGTTTTAGGTTTAGCAAAAAGTGGTGTAGCTGCAGCAGAGTTACTACATCAATTAGGAGCGTTTGTAACAGTAAACGATTCGAAATCCTTTGATGAAAATCCACAAGCGCAAGGGTTATTGAAAAAAGGAATTACGGTTATTTGTGGGCGTCATCCAGAAGATTTATTAGATGAAGGATTTGAGTTGCTTGTAAAAAACCCTGGCATCCCTTATACAAACCCTATTGTATCGGATGCGATTAATCGCGGAATCCCTGTTATTACGGAAGTAGAGCTTGCTTATTTAGTAAGTGAAGCACCGATTATTGGTATAACGGGAACAAATGGAAAAACGACAACGACCACATTAATTTATGAAATGTTAAATATTGGTTCGCGAAATCCTTTAATAGCCGGGAATATCGGTACGGTAGCTTGTGGCGTTGCAGCGGAAGCAACAAAAGAAAATGTAATCGTCACAGAGTTATCTTCCTTTCAGTTAATGGGGACGATTGAGTTTAAACCGAATATCGCTATTTTAACGAATTTATATGATGCCCATTTAGATTATCATGGTACTTTTGAACAATACGTTGAAGCAAAATTTGCCATTACAAAAAATCAAGATGAAGAAGATTGGTTTATTTATAATGCAGATCAACAAATCGTCAACAGTCTTGCGATGAAATCGAAAGCGAAAAAAGTTCCTTTTAGTACGAATGGACGCTCCGATGAAGGGATTAGTGCCGATGATACGACAATTTATTGGCAAGGTGAGTTTTACTTAGACAGAGCAATCATCGCCCTTCCAGGAAAACATAATTTAGAAAATATTTTAGCAGCGGTAGCAGCTTGTATTTTATATGGTTGTAAGAAAGAGGCTATTGAAGAAGTATTAAAAACGTTTACTGGTGTTCGTCATCGTACGCAATTTGTACGGGAATGGAATGGTCGCAAAATATATAACGACTCTAAGGCAACAAATTGTTTAGCAACAAAAGTGGCCTTAGATGCATTTAAGCAACCTACCATCTTAATAGCAGGTGGATTAGAGCGAGGACATTCCTTTGAAGAATTACGCCAATCTATGAATCATGTGAAGGGTGTTGTCGCTTTTGGCGAAACTGGAAACCGGTTTATAGATTTTGCTCAGTCTTGTGGAATTAGTGAGACAGTGCTAGCAGAAAATGTGGAGGATGCGGTTACAAAAGCTGCATCTATATCAGATAGTGGTGATGTCATTCTCCTTTCTCCTGCTTGTGCGAGTTGGGATCAGTACAAAAGCTTTGAAGTACGAGGCGATTTATTCATTGAAGCTGTCATGAAACTTTAGTTTTAATCCCACCAAATTGTAATAACATTTGTGCTTAGGAATTGAGATTTTCTAAGCACACCTCTTTTGTTTAATTTGATTTCTTAGTTCATAAGAGGAAAGGATGCCTTAACTGAAATTTACTTATAAGAGGCTCTTCATTATTTCTGCTCTTTTGTTGTCATTAATAGGAATTGTGTTTATTTTTTCTGCCGGTACATATTGGAGTTCCATTCATTATGAAGGAGAATTACCGTTCTATATTAAACAAAGTATGTATCTTTTGCTTGCAATTATCGTCTTTATATTTGTAGCAAATATGTCGGTTTTTACTCGTGAAAAAACATGGATTACTCTGTATGTACTATCATTAATTTTATTAGTACTTGTTTTAATCCCAGGAATCGGTATAGTTCGAAACGGTTCTCGTAGTTGGATTGGGCTTGGCCCTTTAACCATTCAGCCTGCTGAGTTAGTTAAAATTACGACATTAATGTACTTAAGTTTTTTATTAAGTAAAGTAAAAAACAGTGAGAGAGTTGTTCAAATAAAGCATTTTTTAATCATTATTCTCCCCTGTGCTTTGATCATGTTACAACCAGATTTTGGTTCCGTATTTATTTTAGTTGTATCTGCTTTTATTTTATTGTTTATTGCCAGATACCCTATAAAACTATACGTTGGATTTATAGTACTAGGAGTTGTTGGGTTAATAGTATTAATCGCTTCTGCACCCTACCGATTAAAAAGAATTGAAGCCTTTATAAACCCTTGGGAAGATCCTTTAGGAAGCGGATTCCAAGCTGTCCAATCTTTGCTCGCAATCGGACCAGCAGGAATACTTGGACATGGGTTTCAAGAAAGCCGTCAAAAGTTTTTATATTTACCAGAGCCGCAAAATGATTTTATTTTCTCCATTATTTTAGAGGAAATTGGGCTTCTTGGAGGCTGTTTCGTATTAGCGTTATTTGGCATATTCATTTATGCGGGTTGTGGACTTGCCCTTCAATCAATAAAAAGTTCCGACTTCTATGTCATTTCAGCCTTAGTAGGGATGGTTGGGTTCCAAGCAGCATTAAATATAGGCGTTGTCATTGGTCTTATCCCTGTAACAGGGGTGACGCTCCCTTTCATAAGTTATGGTGGGACGTCACTTATGATTATCTGGTTTGTTGTAGCCATTGTGATCTGTTTTTCAAATCAATCGGAAGTTTACAAAGAATAAATTCTTTATGAATCAACGGGCTATTTGTGAGACAATGGATATAAATGGGAAAAGAGAGGAGGAGTAAAAATTATGGATAAAGTCATTGACATTGAAGAACGCATACCAACATTAAGAGAAAAACGTAGAAAGAGAACAAATAAGAAATTTATTACATTACTTTTATTGTTCTTTTTAACATTATTTTTACTCCTTTACTTTCAATCCCCCTATAGTGATATTAAGAAAATTAATATTAAAGGGTCCGAATTAGTAAAGGAAGATGTTTATTTAAACCAATCGGATTTAAAAGCCGGGGAATCGTTGTGGGGATTTAAAGCAGCGGATGTTGAGGAAAAAATTCTCGAGGAATACTGGGTAAAAGATGTTCATGTAAAAAGAAAATGGCTTGCTACTGTTGAAATTGAAGTAGAAGAGTATCAAAAAGTTGCCTATATCTCAATGGATAATGAATTGTACCCGATGTTAGAAAATGGGGAAATTTTCAAAGAATCAAGTTCAGCCGGTCCAATTGATGCTCCATTATTTATCGATTTTGAAGATGAAAAGTTACGAAAAAAATTGTTAGTTGAGCTTTCAAAGTTAGACCCCACAGTTCTTTCGTTAATTTCTCAAATCAATTCAACTCCTTCGAGTGCCGATCCCTATGCTATTACCCTATATATGAATGATGGTTACGAAGTTAGAGCTGAAATTACTTCACTAGCGAAGAAACTAAATTATTATCCTTCGATTATTGCACAAATTGAAGGGGCAGGCCAATATGGAAAAGGTGTAATAGATATTGAAGTTGGTTCATATTACAAATCCTATCAAGATGAATATGCTCAATTTAGCTTTGATATCGATGAGATAGAAGGACAAGATATCGAAGAACAGGAAGTGATGGCGGATGAAGAAACCACTTCACAATAATAAATTTACAAAAAAACAGTTCATCGTACTTATTGTATGCATCACAACTGGATTTATTATTGGCTATTCCTATAATCTGACAAAAGATAAAGAAAAAATGAATAATTCCTATGTAGATCAAGAAGAATCCTATCGGGAAGATTTGATTGAACAACAGGAAAGAAATAAAGAGTTGGCAGAAGAATTAAGTGATCTCCAAGAACAAATTAGAAATGTTGAAAAAAACTTCGCTAAAAACGAGGGTCAATATAAAGATTTAATTGAAGATGCTGAAAAACTTCGGTTACAGCTAGGTTTGATACCAGTTGAAGGTGAAGGTATAAAAGTAACATTAAAGGATAATGTATACGATCCGAATTCTACAAATCCAAATGACTATATTGTTCATGAAAGTCATGTTTTATCGGTGATTAATGAATTGAAAATTTCTGGTGCAGAAGCTATTTCAATTAATGGTCAAAGGTTAAAATCCAATTCCTATATTAAATGTAATGGACCAGTGATAACAATTGACGGGCATCAATTTCCAGCTCCTTTTGTTATCGAAGCAATCGGAAATTCCGAAACTTTACTGTCTTCTTTAAAAATTGTTGGTGGTGTTTTTGACCAGTTATTGATGGATAATATTGTAGTAACAATGGAACAAAGCGATCGGATCCAAATGTCTTCGATTAATAATGAAATGTAATAGATTTTGGGACAAGCCTCAAAGTATTACGGATTGTTTAGGAGGGGAAACGATTGAATAAAAAAATAGTTACCCGAATAACGATTGTATCATTTATTGTAGGTTTGATGATTGCTGTTCAATATAACACAGTACAAAATCCAACAACGAGAGATACACGGGACATTTGGGCAATTAGACAAGAATTATCGGAAGAAAAAAAACGTCATTCGGAATTGTTATCCGAAATCGGAACTTACAACGATCTAATTAAAGAGTATGAAAATAACGAAAAAGAACAACAAGCTAATCTTTTAGAAAATACAGTAGAAGAATTAAATGAACAGGTTGGACTTACATCTGTCACTGGACCAGGTGTAATTTTAAAAATTTCCCCCGCATTAGAGCTTATAAACTCTGGTTATTCCGTAGAAAATATCTCGCCGGATTTATTAATTCGTTTAGTGAATGAAATTTATCATTATAACGGTCTCTATGTGGAAATCGATGGACAACGACTTACCCATACTTCAGCAATCCGTGATATCAATGGTGAAACGACAGTTAATAGTGTTCCAATTCGTAACACGAATGTTGAAATTAAAGTAATCACCGATTCTTATGAGAAAGCCGAAAAACTTTATGGTTATTTATTTGCTTCAACATTCAAAGATGATTTTTACTTAGATAATTTGAATTTATCGATTAGTAAAGCACAATCAGAAATTACAATTGCTCCATATGACGGAAAATTACCAAATCAATATTTAGTTGAAGACAATAAAGGGGAATAATGAGAGTATGTGGTTACCATTATTAGGTTTAATTTTAGGTCTAGGTTTAGGGTTATTAACAGATATTCAAATTCCTACAGTTTATGAAAACTATTTGTCCATCGCTGTGCTTGCAGCTCTTGATACGATTTTTGGTGGTATACGCGCAAATTTACAACAAGTATATGATGATAAAGTATTTTTATCCGGATTCTTCTTTAATATAGCATTAGCAGCTGGCTTAGCATTTTTAGGTGTCCATCTCGGCGTTGACTTATATTTAGCAGCCATTTTTGCCTTCGGAGTTCGATTATTTCAAAATATTGCAGTAATTCGACGGATTTTGATAACAAAATGGGAAGAGAGACATATAAAAAAGGATGAAAATACAGTATAATAGCTGTAAAATTGAAGAGTATACACGTAATTATTTAGACAATAGCTAGGAATTACAATAGAATAAAATAAAGTAGTAGTAAACGAAGGAGGTGCGGAATGATGAATCACCAAGATATTTATATTTCCCTCGATATTGGTTCATCCTCTATTAAAGTTTTGATAGGTGATATTACTGACAATCAATTACATGTGATTGGTGTAGGTAATGTAAAATCAAACGGTATCCGTAAAGGTGCTATTGTTGATATAGATGCAACCGTACAATCAATTAAAAAAGCCGTAGATCAAGCAGAGAGAATGACAGGCATCAAAATAGATGAAGTGGTGCTCGGTATTCCTGCAAACCAAACAACTCTACAACCTGTAAAAGGGGTTGTGGCAGTAAATAGTGAGAATCGTGAAATTACAGATGAAGATTTAGAAAGAGTAATTGAATCCGCACAAGTGATGTCAATTCCACCAGAGCGTGAACTTGTTAACTTAATCCCACGTCAATTTATTGTAGATAATCTAGATGAAATCAAAGACCCTCGAGGTATGATTGGTATTCGTTTAGAAATGGATGCTACAATGATTACAACTTCAAAAACATTAGTACATAATGTACTTCGTTGTGTAGAGCGTGCAGGGTTGCAAATAAGAGAAATTTATTTACAACCATTAGCAGCAGGATTTTTCGCCTTAACAGAAGATGAGAAAAATCAAGGAACAGCCTATATTGATATAGGAGGCGGTTCTACTACAGTTGCTGTTTTTGAAGATGGTTTGCTAACAAGAACGGGTGTAATTCCTGTTGGTGGCGAACATTTAACAAAAGATTTATCAATAGTATTAAAAACCCCAACAGAACAAGCCGAAATAATAAAAAAACAGTTTGGACATGCATTCTACGATGATGCTTCGGATGAAGAGGTTTTTGAAGTCCCTGTATCGGGTACAGATGCAATGGATCAATATAGTCAAAAATTTATTTCTGAAGTAATCGGAGTACGTCTTGAAGAGTTATTCGAACTCGTATTAGATGAATTAGCTCGATTAGGAGTTCGTGACTTACCGGGTGGAGTAGTCCTTACAGGTGGCGTTGCTCAATTAGAAGGGATTGCACAGCTTGCACGACAAATTATGCAAACACGTGTAAGAATTTATACTCCAGATTATATAGGAGTTCGAGAACCTGCTTATACAACTGCTGTTGGTTTAATTCGATATGCGCATTTAGATGATGAGTTTTATGGTCGAAGTACTAATCAGACACCTGCTTTAGCAACAACAAGTGTCGGTTCAACACCTCCTAAAAAACAATCAAACGCACCGGAAAAAGTAAGCAACAGTACGAACAAAACAAGCGTAATCAATAAAGCTAAGAAACTATTTGACAAGTTCTTTGAATAATAATTCGAGATAAATGTGGCAGGAGGAGAAACTATGTTAGAATTTGATACGAGTATAGACCAACTGGCTAACATCAAGGTCATTGGTGTTGGTGGTGGCGGTAACAATGCAGTAAATAGAATGATTGAACACGGTGTACAAGGCGTGGATTTTATCGCTGTAAATACAGATGCTCAAGCTTTAAATCTATCAAAAGCTGAATATAAATTACAGATTGGTAACAAATTAACGAGAGGGCTTGGCGCAGGTGCAAACCCGGAAGTTGGTAAAAAGGCAGCTGAAGAAAGTCGCGAGCAAATTGAAGAAGTTCTACGTGGAGCAGATATGGTATTCGTAACTGCTGGTATGGGTGGAGGAACTGGTACAGGCGCAGCTCCTGTTATTGCTTCTATTGCCCGTGATTTAGGAGCATTAACTGTAGGGGTTGTAACACGTCCTTTTTCCTTTGAAGGCCGTAAACGCCAAACTCAGGCAATTGGTGGTATAGCAGCAATGAAAGAAGCTGTTGATACTTTAATTGTGATTCCAAACGATAAATTATTACAAATCGTTGATAAAAGTACTCCTATGCTTGAAGCGTTCCGTGAAGCGGATAATGTACTACGTCAAGGGGTACAAGGTATTTCTGATTTAATTGCAACGCCTGGTTTGATTAACCTAGACTTTGCTGACGTTAAAACGATTATGTCTGACAAAGGTTCTGCCCTTATGGGTATCGGGATCGCTACGGGTGAAAATCGTGCGACGGAAGCAGCTAAAAAAGCAATTTCAAGTCCACTTCTTGAGACATCGATCGATGGAGCTAAAGGGGTTATTATGAATATTACTGGTGGCTCTAACTTAAGTTTATTTGAAGTTCAAGAAGCTGCTGATATTGTCGCTTCTGCATCTGATGAAGAAGTGAATATGATTTTCGGTTCTGTTATTAACGAAAATTTAAATGATGAAATTATCGTTACAGTGATCGCAACTGGTTTTTCTGAAGATGTTATCTCGCAACAACAGCGCCAACCAAACTCCCGACCAATGGGAACTGTTCGCGGTGGACAAACTCAACAAAATCAGGCTCCAATACGTGAACGCGTTCAAGAACCACAACAAAATGTACAACATGAACCACAAAGACAGGCTCAACAATTAGATGATTTATTAGATATTCCTACGTTTTTACGAAATCGTCGTAATAGAGGGTAAGTAACAAAATTCGACAAAAAAGAGACTCATTTTGATGAGTCTCTTTTTTTTATGCAATCAAATGGTTTGATTTAACTCGTTTAATCCTTAGCTATTGTTGTAGTAATAGTAATTAAAATGATTCTATTTATTGTGTCAAAATTTCTCCTTTAACCGTAAATTTTGTCAAAAAGAAATTTAGTTTTCATACAATGTTTTGACATTTTCTTTAACTGACGAATGTTAATCTATTTTTAGGAGGACGCTGAAATGATTGGAGAATTACTCATTCTATACAATACGTTGTTCAACTATTTTTTATTAAAATTCACACAAGAAATAACGGGATTGTATGTAAAAAGGAGTAGATTACTCCTTAGTGCGTTTTGTAGTGGGTTAATCGCAGCGATTTTTTATCAAACGTTAATTGGTGCTGTACTAAGTTTCATCGTATTAATTGGACTTGCATTTTCATTTCGACTCCAATCGTTGTTAAAACAAGGAACAGTCTTATTTATTACTACCTTTTTTCTTGGTGGTGTTTTAACAAGCCTACTTCCTTTTTTATTAAATCAATCCGATGTAACTTTTTTTATTTTATGTATAGCAATCGCCTTTTTGAGTTTAACAACGATTCACACAAAGTGGAGAAATATGATGCAAGAAAAAATTCAACATGCATTTGTAGTGGATTGTGACCTTGAGCTATTTAAAAAAACATATCGTTTAAAGGGTTTTATTGATACGGGAAATGAATGTATTGAACCAATTAGTGGAAAACCGGTTCACTTTCTCTCCTATAACGCAATAAATCAAGATCTCCCAAACGATTTCCATGAAGCATTGCTTAAGTGGGATGATCAAAACCCTTATCAATTAAAGATGTTTCCTACCTACGTTTACCCAAAAGTGCGAGTGCTCTCATTATCAACAGTACAACAAGAAAGATCGTTAGTACTTGCCTTTCGGTTTGATAAATTGAAAATTAGTGGTACGGCTTCGAAGGAAATTTTTGATCAATATGTTGTTTTAACTAGAAATGATGCGAGGTATCCTCAAGACGCACAAATGATTCTTCACGTTTTAGCATTATAACTACATGCTTATTAAAAGTTTTATAGTAGTAGTACATGCTCCGACGGATGTCACAGATTACTAGAAGGCGACCAATCTGGACAGAGAATACGAGTGTATTCATCAAATTTACACATAAAGGGGGAAAATGATTGTTTAATAAATTAATCGACTTATTTAGAAAAATTTGGAGTAAGTTTCGACTCAAAGGAACATACTATATAGGAGGGCACGATTCATTGCCAGTACCATTAACTAGAGAAGAAGAGATGACAGTTATTGAAGCCTTTATGAATGGTGATTTGAGAGCAAGAGACACACTAATTGAACGAAATTTACGTCTTGTCGTTTATATTGCAAGACGTTTCGATAATACTGGTACGCCTATAGAGGATTTAATTAGTATCGGATCCATCGGATTAATTAAAGCAATCGAAACGTTTAATACAGAAAAAAATATTAAACTAGCAACCTACGCTTCTAGATGTATTGAAAACGAAATTTTAATGCATTTAAGAAAGACAAGTCGTATGAAAGGTGAGGTTTCTTTAGATGAGCCTCTTAATTCAGATCCGGATGGAAATGAATTACTCCTTTCAGATATTTTAGGAACGGAAGAACAAATTATTATGAACGACGTTGAAAAGAAAATAGAACGTCAACATATGTTTCAAGCAATTAATGGCTTGAGCGAGAGGGAAAGATATATTATGGAATGCCGATTTGGATTGAATGGAAAGCAAGAAATGACTCAAAAAGAAGTGGCGGACCATTTAGGAATATCCCAATCCTATATCTCAAGACTAGAAAAGAAAATCATATTAGATCTTAGAGAACATCTTAACCAACCTATTTCATAAGTTATATAATAGGTTAATCCTTCTTCTGCTAAATATGTGAATGAAGCAACTTACTAAGTGTTTGAACTTCTATATAAGAGGACAAAGTTAAACTTTTCTCATTACGATTGGATGAAATTGGACAAGGATTTTGTGCATATTCTTCTTTTTTCCGGACAAACTTAAAAAACAGTTCAGAGATAAAAAACAGACAGTTCGGAGGAAAAGAAGATGGTTCGTACAAAAGTAGAACTTTGTGGTGTAGATACTGCTTCTTTGCCAGTGCTAAAACATGAAGAGATGAGAGAGCTGTTCGTTCGCTTACAGTCAGGAGAAGAGTGGGTAAGAGATGAACTCGTTATTTGTAATTTAAGACTTGTATTAAGTATTGTCGGAAGATTTTCCTATCGCGGTGAACAAGCAGATGATCTATTCCAAGTAGGATGTATCGGATTATTAAAAGCTATAGATCATTTCGATTTGAAGCATAATGTTCGTTTTTCAACATATGCTGTACCGATGATCATTGGTGAAATTAGAAGACATTTACGAGATCATCACGCATTGCGAGTATCTAGGTCTTTGAGGGACATTGCTTATAAAGCAATGCAGGCAAAGGAAAAATTCATATCAGAAAATTTATATGAACCGACAATCGAACAACTAGCTGAAGCGATTGAAATGAAAAAAGAAGATGTTTTATATGCATTAGATGCCATTCAAGATCCTTTATCATTACAGGAGCCTATTTATTCTGATGGCGGTGATGCAGTATATATTATGGACCAATTAAGGGACGATGATGTGTCGGAAGATCAATGGGTTGCGTATGTTAGTGTAAAAGAAAGTATGCAAAAATTAGACGAACGACAACAAATGATTCTATCTAAACGATTCTATTATGGCGAAACACAAACTGAAATTGCAAAATCACTCGGTATTTCTCAAGCGCAAATTTCGAGATTAGAGAAAAATGCCATTGAGACAATGCAAAAAGACTATAAGTTAGGGTAATAAATGTAGCGCACTTATTTTAAGTGCGTTTTTATTTTTAAGTAGAAAGTAGAGCCTTTAATAATGTTAAACGATTATTAAGTATAGGAAAGGAGATTTACTTGCGTTTTTCAGATGTTCAACAGAAGGAAATTATAGAAGCGGGGAACGGAAGGTTTATCGGATATATTATTGATGCAGAGGTTTGTGAGAAGACCGGGAGTATAATCGCTTTTCTCGTCGCTGAGCCTAAAAAGTTTATGTCTTTTATGCAAAATGAAGAGCATGTTAGGAAAGTGCCCATTAATGACATCCTTGTTGTAGGGAAAGATGTTATTTTAGTCCGTGAAGATACTTAAAGTAGTACTATTCATTGAAAATTACTTACTAGATTGATACAATGAAGGAAACTATTGATGTAAAGTTGGGTATAAAATGGCAAGAATAATTGATAATTTAAATACTATATCGAACAAAATTGATGCAGCCAAAAAACGCTCACAGGCGACACAAGATATAACGATTATTGCTGTAACGAAACAAGTGTCTGCAGAAAGAGCTATAGAAGCGGTTGAAGCTGGATTAATTCACTTAGGTGAAAACCGTCCAGAAGGATTATTAGCTAAAAAGAGCGAAATGAATAATCAAGCGATATGGCATTACATCGGGTCATTACAATCAAGAAAAGTAAAACAAGTGATAAATGAAATAGACTATTTACATTCATTGGACCGTTTCAGTCTAGCTGAAGAGATTAATAAACGGGCTAGAAAGACGATAAAATGTTTTGTACAGGTAAACGTATCGGGAGAACAATCTAAACACGGATTATCGAAAGAGGATGCGATTCCATTCATCGAGTCTTTACAACAATTCGATAAAATTCAAGTAGTTGGATTAATGACGATGGCTCCAAATACAGATGATGAAGCAATCATTCGCCATGTATTTCGTGAACTAAAAAAATTACAACAGGATGTTGTTGCGTTGCACTTGCCCTTCGCACCTTGTCAGGAACTGTCAATGGGGATGTCAAATGATTTCGATATTGCGGTAGAAGAAGGTGCGACGTTTGTAAGAATAGGAACAGCTCTTGTTGGATAGAAATGAGGGATACTAGATGAGTATGAAAAATAAAATTAAAAATTTCTTTTACTTAGAAGAAGAAGATGAGTCTGTAGAAATCGAAGCATCAAGTAAACCAGTTCATATTTCTAAAGAGCAACCCGTTGTAAAGTCACGACCTAAAAAGGAAAGAAAATTTACTGAAGTGGAACCCCAACATTCCCAACCTCGCAATGTTGTCAGCCTACAAGCGGCAAATTCATTAAAAAATTCAAAAGTCGTTATTGTAGAGCCACGTGTATATGCAGAGGCACAAGATATTTCGGAGCATTTGAAAAATAAGCGGGCTATTATCGTTAATCTACAACGTATCGACCGTGAAGCGGGAATTCGAATTATCGATTTTCTAAGCGGAACAGTATATGCACTAGGTGGAGATATTCAACGTATTGGTACAGATATTTTCTTATGTACGCCGGATAATGTGGAAGTGTCTGGAGAGATATCAAATTATTTATATGAGGAATTTTAACTTCATTCCCTAAATAGGGAATGAAGTGACCCTCAAGCAATGTAGAAAGTATTTTTTCTATGGATACATACTTACATTTATAAGGCTACTTTGCTATAAGAGGAACTTTAATTTAGAGAGGGTAATTAATTTATATGATAATATATTCTATCAGTACGGCTATTACAATGTTCTTTTCAATCTACTCATTTATGCTAATTATTTACATTTTAATGTCTTGGGTTCCTGCCGCTCAAGGTTCTACTTTTGGTAGAATTCTTGCAAGATTATGTGAACCATACTTAGGCTTCTTTAGAAAATTCATTCCACCAATTGGTATGATTGATTTTTCACCTATTATTGCAATTTTGTTACTTACTTTCATTGAACGTGGTGTAAAAATTGTCCTTTTTAATGTTTTTAATATGTTAACTTAAGTGATAATACTTAAGGAATGAAGTTATTCTTTCGATAGTTAAAGGAGACGTTTCCCTCAATTTTGAAACGTCCCCTTTTTTAATACGATGAAATGGAACGGTACCAACTTAATTTTAGTTAATAAAAAGTGAGCTGAGAGAATGGAGCATTTAATTCAACATTTTAGAAAAGACGAACAAACCTTTATAGAAAAAGTGATTGGCTGGCAGCGGGAAGTGGAAGACCGTTTCGCTCCCAAATTAACGGATTTTCTAGATCCACGAGAAAGATTTATTGTTACTTCGATAGTTGGCCAAAATAATGAGCTATCGGTACAATCTTTTGGTGGATTTGATGATGCGGAAAGGCAAAGACTTTATATTTGTCCAAACTACTTCCAACCATTGGAGAATGATTTTGAAATTTCCTTTTTTGCAGTGAATTATCCTTCAAGGTTTGTTCAGTTAAAACATCCAGACGTGTTAGGAGCTTTATTATCACTAGGAATTGGGCGTAGTAAGTTTGGTGATATAAGAATTGAAGGAGATGTCATTCAATTTGCTGTCGCTAAAGAGGTCCAAGATTATGTGTACGTGAATTTAAATTCAATTGGGAAATCAAAAGTGAAGTTGGAACAAATAAATTTTAATCAACTTGTTAAAATCGAAGAAGAGTGGTTCGATAATACTTATACAGTATCTTCTATGCGATTAGATGTCAT
Organism: Ureibacillus galli; assembly: GCF_014836845.1. Classification (GTDB taxonomy): domain Bacteria; phylum Bacillota; class Bacilli; order Bacillales_A; family Planococcaceae; genus Ureibacillus; species Ureibacillus galli. Next base: position 208,611 of record NZ_JACSQA010000003.1, on the reverse strand, counting down.
TATTGCTACAGTCCTAAACTTTTCAAGACAAAAGTCCCAAAGCTTAATTAAAGCTGGGAAAGTAAAAGTAAATTGGACAGTAAGAGAGGATACTTCCTTTGAAGTGCAAGAAGGTGACATTTTGTCGGTACGAGGATTTGGAAGATTGAAAGTGATGATGTCAGAAGGTCGAACGAAAAAGGATAAAATTCGACTCCAAATAGGACGATTAGAGAAAAAATAGTAGTTTTAAGTAAAAATTTACGAAATTTTGATGTCAAGTTCCAAGGACAAGCTGTATAATAGATTTATATATTTAAATGAAGAAGGAGTGTTGACGAATGCCATTATCACCTCTCGATATACATAACAAAGAGTTTACTCGAGGCTTCAGAGGTTATGCAGAAGACGAAGTAAATGAATTTTTAGATCAAATCATTAAAGATTATGAAATTATTATTCGTGAAAAGAAAGAATTAGAAAATAAAGTGAAAACAATGACTGAACAAATGAGTCATTACAATACACTAGAAGAAACGTTACAAAAATCGATTGTCGTTGCGCAGGAAGCTGCCGAAGAAGTTCGTCGCAATTCACAACAAGAAGCAAAATTAATCATTAAAGAAGCTGAAAAAAATGCAGATCGAATCGTAAATGAAGCATTATCAAAAGCTCGTAAAATTGCGATTGAAATTGATGCTTTGAAAAAGCAATCTAAAGTATTCCGCAACCGTTTTAAAATGTTAGTTGAAGCCCAATTAGATTTGTTAAACACGGATGATTGGGAGCATTTATTAGAGTATGACGTTGGATTAACGGAAATTCAAAATCATGCACGACAAGAAGACGATGATTTAGAAATAACAACTGAAGGTTAATAATTGTTTATCTTCATCGATTTACTTGACTGCATTTCTTCATTTCCATATACTGATACACGAGTATAAAAAATTGATATTTATTTGGCGCTGATGGAGACAGTATTTTTTGAAAGTGGTTGAAAGCGATTCGAGGATGGTGGAAGCTCGAACGAAACATTCAAAAAAGAACATCACTCCTGAGCTAAATCACTGAAAAAAGAGTGTGCTAAAACAGTTACACGTGTTCTATGCCGTTAAGTTAAGCTTTTTTAACACAAAATCGCTTTATAAGGCAGCAGACGTATTTGATTAAGTGATTTCGTTTCACACGACGTTACAGTGTCTAAGAGGCGGTTAATAATTTTGTTATCCGCAAATTAGGGTGGTACCACGAGTAATAGCTTCTCGTCCCTTTAGGGATGTGAAGCTTTTTTTATTTTAGGTGCTAATGATGAATAAATACTTAAGAAAAATTAAAGGAGGATTTTAATATGGTAGAGTATAAAGATACGTTGCTAATGCCAAAAACGGATTTCCCAATGCGCGGAAACTTACCAGCTAATGAACCAAAAATGCAAGAAAAATGGGAAGAAATGGACATTAACGCTTTAGTGAATGAGCGTACAAAAGATCGTCCTCACTTTGTTTTACATGATGGACCTCCTTATGCAAATGGTGATATTCATATCGGTCATGCTTTAAACAAAGTGTTAAAAGATATGATTAACCGTCATCGTTCAATGACAGGTTTCCATGCACCTTATGTTCCAGGTTGGGATACTCATGGTTTACCAATTGAGCAGGCATTAACAAACAAAGGTGTAAAGCGTAAAGAATTAACAATTGCTGAATTCCGTGAGCTTTGTGAAAAATACGCTTATGAACAAATTGAAAACCAAAAAACTCAATTTAAACGTTTAGGTGTTCGTGGGGATTGGAAAAACCCATATATTACGTTAAAACCAGAATTTGAATCTCGTCAAATTGAAGTGTTCGGAAAAATGGCCGAAAAAGGATATATTTATAAAGGATTAAAACCGGTATATTGGTCACCATCTTCTGAATCAGCATTAGCGGAAGCGGAAATTGAATATAAAGACATTAAATCACCGTCTATTTATGTAAGCTTTGAAATTAAAGATACAAAAGGTGTTGTGCCAGAAGATGCTAAATTCATTATTTGGACGACAACACCATGGACAATTCCCGCTAACTTAGGAATTTCAGTGAATCCTGAAATTACGTATGTTGTCGTAGCTGCAAATGATCATAAATTTATTATCGCAAAAGATTTGCTTGAAACGGTTTCCCAAACACTTGAATGGGAAAATACTGAGATTATTCAAGAAGTAAAAGGGGCAGATCTTGAGTATATTGTTGCCAAACATCCAATTTATGATCGCGATTCATTAGTCATGGTTGGTGATCACGTAACAACTGAAGCAGGTACTGGATGTGTTCATACGGCTCCTGGTCACGGGGAAGATGACTTCCTAGTAGGGAAAAGATACGGGTTAGAAGTACTTAGCCCAATTAACGACCAAGGATGTTATACTCACGAAGCTCCAGGATTTGAAGGATTATTTTATGATGATGCTAATAAAGTAATGACGGAGAAATTAAAAGAAGTCGGTGCTTTAGAAAAGTTATCGTTCATTACCCATTCGTATCCACATGACTGGCGTACGAAAAAGCCTGTTATTTATCGTGCAACGCCGCAATGGTTCTGTTCGGTAGAAGCTTTCCGTGATGAATTATTAAATGCAGTAGAAGAAACTGCTTTCACACCAACATGGGGTGAAACACGTCTTTACAATATGCTTCGTGATCGTGGAGACTGGTGTATTTCAAGACAACGGGCTTGGGGTGTTCCAATTCCAGTATTCTATGCTGAAAATGGAGAAGAGATTATTACTTCGGAAACAATTGCCCATGTTTCAAAGTTATTCCGTGAACATGGCTCAAACATTTGGTTCCAAAGGGAAGCAAAAGATCTTTTACCTGAAGGGTTTACTCATCCAGGTAGCCCAAATGGCAAATTTACAAAAGAAAACGATATTATGGATGTATGGTTCGACTCTGGTTCATCCCACCAAGGTGTCCTTGTGGAAAGAGGGATGAAATATCCTGCTGATTTATATCTTGAAGGTTCTGACCAACACCGTGGATGGTTCAATTCATCATTAATTACTTCGGTAGCAATTAACGGTTATGCACCTTATAAAGGATTATTAACCCATGGCTTCGTTTTAGATGGTGATGGCCGAAAAATGAGTAAATCTTTAGGAAACGTCATTATCCCTGAAAAAGTAATGAATCAATATGGTGCTGATATTCTCCGTTTATGGGTTGCATCTGTTGATTATACTGCTGATGTTCGAATTTCAATGGATATGTTAAAACAAATTTCTGAAGTATACCGTAAAATTCGGAACACTCTTCGCTTCTTACACGGGAACGTTGCTGATTTCGATCCAAAAACTAATCGGATTGCTTATGAAGATTTACGGGAAATGGACCAATACATGTATATGCGTTTGCAAGATGTATTAAAAACAGTACGAAAAGCGTATGACCGTTATGAATTCGCATCTGTTTACCATACAATCAATAACTTTGTTGCGGTTGAATTATCAGCATTCTATCTAGATGTTGCAAAAGACGTTGTGTATATTGAAGCAAAAGATAATAAAGATCGCCGTGCAATGCAAACGGTTATGTATGATACTTTATTAACTTTATTAAAAGTATTAACACCAATTCTTCCACATACTACAGATGAATTATGGTCTTATTTAAATGAAGAAGAAGTATCTGTCCAATTAACAGATTTCCCTGAGGTAGACGAACGTAGTAACTTTACTGAACTACGCGCTAAATGGGATAAAGTAATTGGAATCCGCGATGAAGTGTTAAAAGCTCTTGAAGAAGCACGTAATGCGAAAACAATTGGTAAGTCGTTAGAAGCAAAAGTGAAGATTTATGCGGATAATGAGCTAGCTGAACTTTTAAATGATCCTGCGATTGACTTTGCCCAAAGTTGTATCGTTTCCCAACTTGAAGTAGTAGCTAATAAAGAAGGTGCACCTGCAAATGCACTTGTTCTTGAAAAAACTGCGATTGTTGTGGAAAAAGCGGAAGGCGAGAAATGTGAACGTTGTTGGTCCTATTCAGAAACTGTTGGACAAAATGCATCCCACCCAACATTATGTAGCCGTTGTGCTGATGTGATTGAAAAACATTATGTTTAATTAGATGATTCACCGCTCTCGATTCCCGGGAGCGGTTGTTTTATACTGATGATAAAAGGAAAAAAACATGACTTGAATTACATTCATTTCGATGTTTTTTTGTAGTAAAGATTATTGGCAAACGGGGGAATACTGTGTATAAGTACTATAGTTTAGCTGTAATTGTTGTATTATTAGACCAATGGACGAAATGGTTAATTGTGAAAAATATGGAATATGGTGAACGTATAGCGGTTTGGGATCCATGGTTTGCGATTCTTTCCCATCGAAATCGTGGAGCAGCATGGGGTATGTTACAAGGTCAAATGTGGATTTTCTTCATCGTAACACTCGCTGTTATTGCAGGTGTAATTTATTATTTCCATAAACAAGCAAAAGGTAAACCGTTATTTGCTATTAGTTTAATGATATTATTAGGTGGAGCATTAGGAAATTTTATTGATCGACTTTTCCGAGGGGAAGTTGTCGATTTTGTTGATATACTAGTTCCAATTATTAATTATGACTTCCCGATATTTAATATAGCAGATGCCGCATTAACGATTTCAGTGGTTATGCTTATATTAGTAATGCTCAAAGAAGAGCGAGATGAAAAGAAAAAGGTGAAAGAATGACAGTTGTAACAATTACAATAGACGAAAACAATGCAGGAGAGCGTATTGATAAAGCTCTATCAACCATTCAAGAAGATTGGTCTAGAACGCAAGTAGCAACTTGGGTTACTGATGGTATCATCAAAGTTAATGGTGAAGAAGTCAAAGCAAAATATAAAGTAAAACAAGGCGATATCATTGAAATTGATGTCCCGGAAGCAGAACCGTTAGAGGTTATTCCAGAAAATTTAAATTTAGATATTATTTATGAAGACCAGGATGTACTAGTCGTAAATAAACCGAAAGGGATGGTTGTACATCCAGCACCAGGACATATGACGGGTACTTTAGTAAATGGCTTAATGTTCCAATGTACCGATTTATCAGGTATCAATGGTGTTTTAAGACCGGGTATTGTACACCGAATTGATAAGGATACTTCTGGTTTATTGATGGTTGCTAAAAATGATCATGCCCATCATTCTTTAGTTGAACAATTAGTTAATAAAACCGTCACAAGAAAGTATACAGCATTAGTTCATGGTCATATTGCCCATGATAAAGGGACGATTGATGCACCGATTGGACGTGATCCAAAAGATCGTCAAAAACAAGCGATTGTCGATAATGGCAAGCATGCTGTTACTCATTTCCATGTTAAAGAACGAATTGGCGGCAAATTTACTCTAGTCGAGTGCCGTTTAGAAACGGGCCGTACCCATCAAATTCGTGTCCATATGAATTATATTGGCTACCCATTAGTTGGAGATCCTAAATATGGGCCAAAGAAAACAATTGATTTTGGAGGACAAGTTCTTCATGCAGGTGTATTAGGTTTTGTACACCCGACGACAGAAGAATATTTAGAATTTGAAGTACCACTTCCTGATGATTATGTGGAATTATTAGAACAACTACGAAAAGAAGTATAATCATTAATAAAATTAATTTTCTAAACGATGTTGACTTCCTTTAGTTTTAAGTCTATACTGACAACAGTGAATTACCCACTGTGATGGGAATGAAATTTAAAATTTAAAATTAAATATTCACCTTTAATGGCAGTCCAGAGAGGCTGAGAAGGTACATGTAGAATTGTTATGGAATTTTTATGACCATTTATAACCTACCGATTTTTAGTAAAAAATTGTTTGGGGATTAAAATGGCATTGGTGTCCAAAGTTGTTGACCCATGAAAATGTCCAAACATGTTTTTTCAACACGTATATCCAACCTCTTAAGCTGGTGCTTAGGAGGTTTTTTTATGTCTAACGGTAACACTCTCTGTTTAGTCATTAAAAAGACGAACTGATTTGGAAAGTAGCTGACCATGCTATGGAAGTAAAATTGGGAGGAGGAAATGAAATGGGACAAATTACTGAACTATTAGATGGACCTTCAATGAATCGGGCATTAACAAGAATTGCCCACGAAATTATTGAGCGAAACAAAGGAATCGATGAATGTATTTTAGTCGGCATTAAGACTCGGGGTGCTTTTTTAGCTCGAAGACTTGCGGAAAAGATTACAAAAATCGAAGGAAAGCCTATTCGCACAGGTGAGTTAGATATCACGTTATATCGGGATGATTTATCGACAAAAAATGAAAATGGGGAAGCCCTCGTACAACAAGTCGATATTGACTACGTTGTAAACAATCAAAAAATCGTCCTTGTGGATGATGTTCTATATACAGGACGGACAGTTCGAGCTGCCCTTGATGCCATTATGGATTTAGGACGTCCAGCGCAAATCCAACTTGCAGTATTAGTTGACAGAGGACATCGAGAACTACCAATTCGAGCTGATTATGTTGGGAAAAACATTCCAACTTCCAGTCTAGAAAGAATCGTTGTTTGCTTAACAGAAGTCGATAAAGAAGATAGTGTAACACTACACAAAGTAGATTAGGGGAAGTGAGGGATAAACATGTCAAAAGCAGTTTTGGACATCCAAGATAAACCAACGTCGGGACAGCTGATTACGCTTAGTTTCCAACATATGTTTGCCATGTTTGGTTCAACTATTTTAGTACCACAGCTTGTAGGATTAAGTCCTTCCATTGCATTACTAACAAGCGGAATTGCAACCATCATATTTTTATTAATAACACAATTTAAAGTGCCAGCCTATTTAGGTTCATCCTTTGCTTTTATTACGCCAATTTTAATAGCAGCAGGTGGCGTAAAAAATGGAGAAAGTGTTCATCCAGGTAATGCGATGATTGGAGCGATGGCAGTTGGAATCGTATACGGAATCGTCTCACTCCTTATTTGGAAGACAGGATATAAATGGCTCATGCGTTTATTACCTCCAATTGTCGTAGCGCCAGTAATTATCGTAATCGGTCTTGGACTATCAGGGACAGCAGTAGATATGGCGATGAACTTCAAAGGAGAATACAGCTTCCTGCACTTTTCAGCAGCTTTAGTCACTTTGTTCGCAGCAATCATTTTTAACGTATACTTTAAAAATATTTTAAGCACAATGCCGATCCTCCTTGGATTAATCGTTGGTTACATTTATTCAGCCATCGTTGGTATAGTGGACTTTACACCAGTTAAAGAAGCAAATCTCTTTCAGGTACCGAACTTCTTAATTCCAGGTGTACATTATGAATTTAATGTCACTTCATCCATTTTACTTGCAATGGTACCAATCGTCATTGTGACGATATCAGAACATATCGGCCATCAATTAGTTCTAGGAAAAGTAGTCAACCGAAATTATTTAAAAGAACCTGGTTTACATAGATCTCTACTAGGGGATGGATTAGGAACATTTATTAGTGCCTTGCTAGGAGGTCCACCGAAAACGACTTACGGGGAAAACATTGGTGTTCTAGCAATTACAAGAGTGTTTTCGGTCTACGTTATTTTTGGAGCAGCTGTTCTGGCGATTTTGTTCTCCTTCTTTGGAAAAGCGATGGCATTAATACAAACAATCCCTACAGCAGTACTTGGCGGTATTTCCATCTTGTTATTTGGTATAATCGCTTCCAGTGGATTACGAATGCTAGTTGAAAACAAAATTGACTTTGGAAATAATCGAAACATGGTGATCGCCTCTGTCATTTTAGTAGTAGGGATTGGAGGAGCAGCCCTAAGATTTAATGAATCCTTTGCCATTGAAGGAATGGCATTAGCGGCAATCGTAGGGGTTATTTTGAACCTTGTTTTACCGGGAAGAGAAAAAGAAGTTAATAATTTAGAAGAATAAAGATACCTTTTAATGAATTGTCCAGAGAGGCAAAGAAGGGGAATAGACAAACTAGGTGCGTTTTTTTAACGTCGCCTTAGCTTGTTATACCTCCTAAGCCTCGCAAACGAATGCGAGGCTTTTTTTATCAAGTGTATTTGGAGGAAAAGACAATGAAAAATTTACTTTCAATGGAACATTTATCGAATGAAGATGTCATGGCAATTATTGAACGGGCAGCTCAATTTGAAGCAGGGGAGCTCAGTAAATTAACAAAATCTTATAACGTAGCAAATCTTTTCTTCGAACCAAGTACAAGGACAAAAACAAGTTTTGAAATGGCTGAAAGAAAAATAGGATGTACGGTCATTCCGTTTGATGCAGGCTTTTCAAGTGCTCTAAAGGGAGAAACGATGTATGACACAGTGAAAACCCTCGAAATGATTGGTTTAGATGCTGTAGTCATACGAGCAAAAGAAGATGAATACTACAATGAATTACTTGAAGGTATTGAAGTAGCTGTTATAAATGCAGGGGACGGAGCAGGGCAACACCCATCTCAAAGTCTATTAGATTTATATACGATTTATAAGGAATTCGGATCCTTTGAAGGATTAAATGTAACGATTGTCGGTGATATTTCCCATAGCCGTGTCGCAAGATCCAACGCAACCTCCTTAAAACGGTTAGGAGTCAATGTTCGGTTTTTATGTCCACCGGAGTGGGCAGGAGAATTTGAAGCCCATCACTCATGGGATGGCCTTTTAGAAGATAGTGATGTCATTATGTTACTGCGCATTCAACATGAACGGCATTTAATTAATAAAAGTTTTTCTAAGGAAAGTTACCATGAGCAATACGGTTTAACATTTGAACGGGAAGCGAAGATGAAACAAAATGCGATTATTATGCATCCGGCACCTGTAAATCGGGATGTAGAAATTGTTTCCGAATTAGTCGAGTGTCATCGCTCTAGAATATTTGATCAAGTAAGAAATGGCGTGTATGTCAGAATGGCAATTTTAGAAATGATTCTGAAAGGAAGATGAACATGACGAAATTTATACAAAATATCAAAATGTTAAATGAACAAAGTGAATTAGTGGATACGACGGTAACGATTGAAAATGGAAAAATCACAGCAATTGGTGGTAACCAACCAAATAATGCTGACGTAATCGATGGCAATGGCCATCTACTTGCGCCAGGTTTTGTTGATGTACATGTCCATTTACGTGAACCAGGATTTGAGCATAAAGAAACAATCCAAACAGGTACAGCCTCTGCTGCAAAGGGTGGCTTTACGACGATTTGCGCAATGCCGAATACGAAACCAGTACCCGATTCAGTTGAAAATTTAGAACTTATTAATCACTTAATTAAAGAAAATGCAAAAGTTCGTGTTCTTCCTTATGGTTCTTTAACGGTTGCCCAATCTGGCGATGCTAGAACGAATTTAGCGGAATTAAAAGCCCACGGTGCCGTTGCTTTTTCGGATGATGGGGTTGGCGTTCAACTCGCAGCTACTATGTATGAACAAATGCAAGATGCAGCTAAGCTTAACATGGTTGTCGTTGCCCATTGTGAAGATAATTCTTTAATCTACGACGGGGTAATGCACGAAGGAAAGCGAAACAAAGAGCTTGGTTTACCAGGAATACCTTCCATCTGTGAATCAGTACAAATTGCCCGGGATGTCCTTTTAGCTGAAGCAGCTGGGGCACGATATCATGTATGTCACGTTTCTACGAAGGAATCCGTTCGAGCAGTCAGAGATGCGAAACGTGCCGGAATTCGAGTAACAGCTGAAGTTTGCCCGCACCATTTGTTATTAGAAGAAATGGATATTCCGAGTGATGATGCGAATTGGAAAATGAACCCACCATTACGAGCAAAAGATGACAAAGATTCCTTACATCAAGCGTTACTTGATGGCACAATCGATTGTATCGCTACAGATCATGCACCTCATACGGTCGAAGAGAAATGTTGTGGAATGGTAGGAGCACCTTTCGGAATTGTTGGCTTTGAAACAGCATTCCCCCTTTTATATACCCAATTTGTAGAGACAGGGAAATGGACGTTAAAACAATTAATCGATTGGATGACAGTAAAACCTGCTGAAATTTTTGATCTTCCATACGGGAAAATTGAAGTAGGTGCTTCGGCTGACTTGATATTAATCGACTTACAAAAAGAACAAACAATCAATGCAGAAGAGTTTGCATCAAAAGGGCGCAATACACCTTTCAATGGTTGGACTGCAAAGGGATGGCCGGTATTAACAATGGTAGAAGGCAACATCGTCTATGAGGAGGCAAAATAATGAAAAAACGACTATTAATTTTAGAAGATGGAACAGTTTTTAATGGGGAAGCTTTCGGTAGTGATAAAGCATCTCAAGGGGAAGTGGTCTTTACGACAGGGATGACTGGCTATCAAGAAACTTTATCGGATCCGTCGTTCTATGGACAAATCGTTACATTTACTTACCCATTAATCGGCAACTACGGAATTAACCGTGATGACTTTGAATCAATAACACCGGCTATAAAAGGAATGGTTTGTAGAGAATTAGCTAAAGAACCATCCAACTTCCGTAGTGATCTATCCTTAAACGATTACTTATTATCTCAAGACATTCCTGGTATTGAAGGAATTGATACTCGAAAGTTAACTCGCATTATCCGTAGTAAAGGGGCAGTAAAAGCAATATTAACTGCTGCTGATGAAGAGGTTAATGTGGAGCAAGTTGTGAATATGTTAAAAGCTACACCGCTTATGACGAACCATGTGAAAGAAGTTTCACCAAAGGCAGCTTACCCAAGTCCTGGCCGAGGAAAACGCGTCGTGTTAATGGATTTCGGTATGAAACATGGGATATTACGAGAATTAAATAAACGGGACTGTGACGTTTTAGTTGTTCCTTATAACACGTCCGCAGAACAAATTTTAGCTTGGCATCCCGATGGCATTATGCTATCTAACGGACCTGGGGATCCAGCAGATGTAACGGAAGGGATTGAAACAATCCGTCAACTAATCGGAAAAGTTCCAATTTTCGGTATTTGTTTAGGTCACCAGCTATTCGCTCTAGCTTGTGGTGCAAAAAGTTTCAAATTACCATTCGGTCACCGTGGAGCCAATCATCCAGTAAAAGACTTGCGTACTGGACGTACTGAGTTAACATCCCAAAATCACGGTTATGCCATCGATGAAAATTCTTTAGAAGGAACAGGTTTAGAAGTAACCCATGTCGCTTTAAATGATGGAACAGTAGAAGGGTTACGCCATAAGAAATATCCAGTGTTTACCGTACAATATCACCCAGAAGCTTCACCTGGGCCGGAAGATTCAAATCATTTATTTGATGAATTTATTGAATTAATGGAAGCCTATGCAGGGAAGGAGAAACAACATGCCTAAACGTACAGATATAGAAACTATTTTAGTAATCGGATCAGGTCCCATCATCATTGGGCAAGCAGCAGAATTTGACTATGCAGGTACACAAGCTTGTCTTTCGTTAAAAGAGGAAGGTTACCGTGTAATTTTAATTAACTCAAACCCTGCAACGATCATGACGGATACGCAAATTGCAGACAAAGTTTATCTCGAACCAATATCTTTAGAATTTGTTTCTCGTATTTTACGTAAGGAACGTCCAGATGCCATCTTACCTACCCTTGGCGGTCAAACGGGGTTAAACATGGCGATTGAATTAAACAACTCGGGTATTTTAGATGAGTTAGGAATTGAGATTTTAGGAACAAAACTTGATGCGATTCATAAAGCGGAAGACCGAGACCAATTCCGTAACTTAATGTATGAACTAGGAGCACCTGTACCGGAGTCAGATATTATTCATAACTTACAGGAAGCAAAGAACTTTGTTGAAAAAATCGGTTACCCAGTAATCGTTCGACCTGCCTTTACCCTAGGTGGAACAGGCGGAGGTATTTGCCACAACGATCAAGAATTAGAGGAAATCGTAACGAGCGGTTTAAAATATAGCCCAGTTACTCAATGTTTACTAGAAAAATCGATTGCCGGCTACAAAGAAATAGAATATGAAGTAATGCGAGACTCTATCGATAACGCGATTGTTGTTTGTAACATGGAAAACTTCGACCCAGTAGGAATCCATACTGGAGATTCTATCGTAGTGGCACCTTCCCAAACGTTATCGGATCGTGAATATCAAATGTTGCGTAACATTTCATTGGATATTATTCGTGCATTAAAAATTGAAGGTGGATGTAACGTTCAATTAGCCCTTGATCCAAACAGTTTTAATTACTATGTTATTGAAGTAAATCCAAGGGTATCTCGTTCGTCAGCATTAGCATCAAAAGCAACAGGTTATCCAATTGCAAAACTTGCAGCTAAAATTGCGGTAGGTTTAACTTTAGATGAAATTATTAACCCAGTAACAGGTTCGACCTATGCAGACTTTGAACCAGCCCTTGACTATATCGTAGCTAAAATTCCACGTTGGCCATTTGACAAATTTGAATCGGCAAAACGTAATTTAGGAACTCAAATGAAGGCTACTGGAGAAGTAATGGCATTAGGCCGTACGTTTGAGGAAGCCATTTTAAAAGCGGTACGTTCTTTAGAAACTGGTCAAGTCCATATCGAATTAAAACACGCGGATGACAATTCCGATAACTGGATTGAAAAACGTATACGTAAAGCTGGAGATGAACGTCTATTCTTCATAGCGGAAGCTCTTCGTCGTGGGGTAACGATTGAACAAATCCATGAATGGTCCCAAATTGACTTATGGTTCTTAAATAAACTTCAAAACATTATACAAATGGAATCAACTTTAACAGAAAACGTAAATAATCCTGCAATTTTACGCCAAGCTAAACGTATGGGCTTTGCTGATAAGAAAATTGCGGAACTATGGCAAACAACTGAAACAGAACTGTACGAATATAGAAAAGAACAAGGAATCATACCAGTTTATAAAATGGTGGATACTTGTGCTGCAGAATTTGAATCAACAACACCATACTTCTACGGAACTTATGAAGATGAAAACGAATCAATCGTAACGGATAAACCATCTGTTGTTGTTTTAGGTTCTGGTCCGATTCGAATCGGTCAGGGGGTTGAGTTTGACTATGCAACCGTACACTCTGTATGGGCGATTCAAGAAGCAGGATACGAAGCAATCATTATTAACTCGAACCCTGAAACAGTATCAACAGACTTTTCAATTTCAGATAAGCTGTACTTCGAACCACTAACTATTGAAGATGTAATGCATATTATTGACCTTGAAAAGCCAATTGGTGTAGTAGTTCAGTTTGGCGGTCAAACGGCAATTAACTTAGCGAATAAACTAGCTGAAAATGGTGTGAACATTTTAGGTACTAGTTTAGAAGCGATTGATCGGGCGGAGAATCGTGATAAATTTGAACAAGCTTTACATGAATTAGGCATTCCACAACCAGCTGGTGAAACGGCAGTATCAACAGAAGAAGCATTAGAAATCGGTAAAAAACTTGGCTTCCCAGTATTAGTTCGCCCTTCTTATGTACTTGGTGGGCGTGCAATGGAAATTGTCTATAATGAACAGGAATTAGAACATTACATGGAAAATGCGGTAGAAGCTTCTCCAGATCATCCAGTATTAGTTGACCGTTATTTAACGGGTCAAGAATTAGAAGTAGATGCAATTTGTGATGGAGAGAACGTATTAATTCCAGGTATTATGGAACACGTTGAACGGGCAGGAGTGCACTCTGGTGACTCGATTTCTGTATATCCGCCACAAAAATTAACAGAAGAACAAAAGGCCACTTTAGTCGATTATACGACTCGATTAGCTAAAGGACTAAATATTGTAGGATTAATGAACATTCAATATGTTTTATCAAAAGGGGAAATTTACGTTATCGAAGTAAATCCTCGTTCGAGCCGTACTGTACCGTTCTTAAGTAAAATTACAAACATTCCGATGGCTAATATTGCAACAAAGGCAATTCTTGGTCAATCGATTTTAGAACAAGGTTATAAAACAGGTCTTGCAAAAGAACAAAAAGGTGTATTCGTAAAAGTACCGGTATTTAGTTTTGCCAAACTACGCCGTGTAGACATTACGTTAGGACCTGAAATGAAATCGACAGGGGAAGTAATGGGGAAAGATGCTACCTTTGAAAAAGCATTATACAAAGGCTTTGTAGCATCTGGTATGGAAATTAAAAGCCATGGAACGGTATTGTTTACTGTTTCCGATAAAGATAAAGAAGAGGCAATTGGCTTAGCTAAACGTTTTAACACAGTCGGCTATCGTATTATGGCAACAGAAGGTACAGCTAAAAGTTTTGCAGAAGCCGGTATTCAAGTTGATGTAGTAGGAAAAATCGGTTCTAAAGAAAAAACATTGTTAGATGTCATTCAAAACGGTGAAGCTCAACTAGTAGTAAATACATTAACAAAAGGGAAACAGCCTGCTCGTGACGGTTTCCGTATTCGACGGGAATCCGTTGAAAATGGTGTTGCATGTTTAACATCATTAGATACAGCAGAAGCGATGTTAGAAGTAATCGAATCGATGACATTTACGGCAGAAGAAATGCCAAAAGCGGAGGTATTTCATTAATGATCCAACAAGAGCGAATGATCGTCGTTCGTCAAAGTGAAATTGCTCATCATATTTTTGAACTAACTTTACAAGGTCAAATTGTTCAGGACATGAATCCTGGACAATTTGTCCATATTCGAGTGTCAGAAACTTTTGAGCCACTTCTTCGACGACCTATAAGTATAGCGAATATTGATAAAGAAACAGGAGAAGTAACGCTCATTTATCGTGCTGAAGGGAGAGGAACAAAGCTTTTATCTCAAAAGCAAGTTGGAGATGAAGTCGATGTTCTCGGTCCTTTAGGTAATGGATTCTCAGTGGAGACAGCTCCAGAAGGTGGGACGGCTTTACTAGTAGGTGGTGGAATTGGCGTACCACCGTTATATGAACTAGCTAAACAGTTGAATGCACGAGGCATTCGAACAATCCAAGTATTCGGTTTTGCCACTGAAGAAGTCACTTTTTATGAAGAACAGTTTTCAACATTAGGCGATACGCATTTCGTTACTGTGGACGGTACGAAGGGAACGAAAGGTTTTGTAACAGATTTATTAGAAGAGTTAAAACCTGAGTTTGATGTTTTCTATGCTTGTGGACCAATGCCGATGCTAAGAGCATTAGAGCAATTTTATCCGAATAAGGAAGGTTACCTTTCCTTCGAAGAACGCATGGGTTGTGGCATAGGTGCGTGTTTTGCATGCGTTTGTAAAACGACAGACAGCACAGATAAAGATTATGTAAAAGTATGTTCAGATGGACCCGTATTCCCGAAAGGAGTTGTGCAACTATGAGACGTTTAACAATTCAACTCCCAGGTTTAGAATTAAAAAATCCGATCATGCCTGCTTCTGGTTGTTTTGGTTTTGGTAAAGAATATGGAGGTCTTTATGATCTCTCTAAGCTAGGAGCCATTATGATTAAAGCGACTACGGTGGAAACGCGTTTAGGAAACCCAACGCCGAGGGTTGCTGAAACACCTGCTGGGATGTTAAATGCGATTGGATTACAAAATCCTGGTTTAGAAAAGGTAATGGCAAATGAACTTCCATGGCTTGAGCGTTTTGACGTACCGATTATTGCGAACGTTGCTGGTACAACTACGGAAGACTATGTAGAAGTGGCAAAAAAAATATCAACCGCTCCAAATGTAAAAGCTTTAGAATTAAATATTTCTTGTCCAAATGTAAAGCATGGTGGGATTACTTTCGGAACAGATCCAGTTGTTGCCCGGGAACTAGTGGAAGCTGTAAAAGCAGTTTCGACTGTACCTGTTTATGTAAAACTTTCACCGAATGTAACAGATATTGTTGAAATTGCGAAAGCGGTTGAAGCTGGTGGAGCAGATGGAATAACGATGATAAATACGTTAATCGGTATGCGCCTTGATGAACGAACAGGGAAACCGGTCATTGCGAATGGAACTGGCGGACTATCTGGCCCTGCTGTAAAACCTGTTGCGATTCGTATGGTATACGATGTGTACAAAGCGGTTTCGATTCCGATTATTGGAATGGGTGGTGTTTCTTGCGCGCAAGACGTCATTGATTTTATGTCGGCAGGAGCTTCTGCAGTTGCCGTTGGGACAGCAAACTTTGTCGATCCATTCGTGTGCCCGAATATTATTGATGCATTACCAGCTAAATTAGAAGAACTAGGTGTAAAACATATTAAAGAAATCATCGGAAGGAGCCACCGATAAATGAACAGCAAACCAATTATTGCGTTAGACTTTCCTAGCGAACAAGAAGTATTTCAATTTCTTCACCATTTTCAGGAGCCGTTGTTCGTTAAAATCGGGATGGAACTTTATTTACAAGAAGGCCCTGAAATTGTTCGGAAAGTAAAGGAACAGGGGCATGATATTTTTCTAGATTTAAAGCTTCATGATATTCCGAATACGGTTAAATCGGCAATGAAAGGGTTAGCTCGTTTAGGAGTCGATCTTGTCAATGTTCATGCTGCTGGTGGTATTCAAATGATGGAAGCGGCCCTAGAAGGACTTGAAGCGGGTACTCCAGTTGGCAAGAAAAGAGCAAAATTAATTGCAGTAACCCAGCTGACTTCTACAACGGAAGAGCAAATGAAAAAAGAACAACAAATTCAATTATCTCTACTAGAATCAGTTCTTCATTATGCAAAAATATCAAAACAAGCACAACTTGATGGAGTTGTATGTTCTGTTCAAGAGGCAAAACTGATTGCGAACGAGTGTGGGAATGAATTTTTACGTGTCACTCCTGGCATCCGTTTAGCAGGTGGAGATGCCCATGATCAAAAACGTATTGCGACTCCAGATGGAGCCCGCGCGGATGGTTCCTCTCTTATCGTAGTTGGTCGTGCTATAACGGGCTCAAAGGATCCACTAGCTGCATATAAAGAAGTTTGTTCATTATGGGAGGGAAAATAAATGTCAGTACAAAAGGAAATTGCAAAAGGTATGTTAAAGGTTGGAGCGGTTGAATTAAATCCAACAGAATTATTTACATGGGCGTCGGGCATCAAATCACCAATTTATTGTGATACACGATTAACAATTTCGGATGTCACTGTACGTAAACAAATTGCTCAAGGTCTTGCGGAGAATATTAAAAAACATTTTGCTGAAACAGAGGTTATTGCTGGGACAGCTACGGCTGGGATTCCACATGCTGCTTGGGTTTCTGAACTTTTGGAGTTACCAATGGTTTATGTTCGTTCAAAAGCAAAGGAACATGGTCGAGGGAATCAAATTGAAGGGAAAATTCAACCTGGTCAAAAAGTTGTTGTAGTAGAAGATATTATTTCTACTGGCGGTTCATCCATTACAGCTGTCGAAGCATTACGTGCAGCTGGATGTGAAGTTGTTGGTGTCGTATGTGTTTATACATATAATTTACCTCGCGCAGAACAAGCTTTTGAAGAAGTGGGAGTGAACTATGTTTCGTTAACAAACTTCGATTACCTTGTGGAAGCTGCATCAGAAACGGGAGTAATTGAAGGAAACGATATACCTTTCTTACAAGATTGGCATAGTAAACTGAAAGCGGGAGAACTTAAGTAAAACGCTAAATGATTTTCTATTAAGCAAGGAAGAGGAAAAGCCTGTAATGGATAGATTTAAAATCTACCATTATAGGCTTTTTCATTTATCAATATCGTTTATTTATTTTTTCCCTTACCTGGTTTACCGTTCTTTTTAATTTGAACCGTTTTCGTTGTAACATTTCCTGCTAAATCTTCTACTTCAAAAATAAATTCGTTATTACCATCCACTAATGGAAGTTCAACTTCCACTCGTTCTTCATAACCTTTCATTTCGTATGGTTCTGATAATTCGTGTAAGAATTTTTCGTCTCCATTTACTGTTAATCGAACTTCATCAAAATTATCTTTTAAAGTAACTGGAACGACAACGACACTTTCTTTCGTGTTTTTAGGAATCTTTCCAATTGTAATTGTAGGTAATTGTGTATCAACGAAAACTTTACGAGAAATTTGCATTTCATTTGAGAATTCGTCGATCGCTTTTACACGAATATCTTGGAAACCATCTTTAAGATTTAAAGTATGAGAGAAATTAACACCATCGAAGGATGCTTTTTGATCATTCACCGTAACGGAAGTGATTTTTGAATCATCTTCAATTGTTCCTTTTACCTCGATTTCGTTCGTGTTAAATACATCGAAGTAATTTGGATTTTCGATATAAATTACAGGAGGTGTTTTTTCTTCATTACTTTTTAGTTGGAAATCATACTTTTGAGTATTCCGTGCAACGTCCACTAATTGTACTGAAATTTTATCCTTATTCGTTAATTCTTTGCTAATTGTAAATGTTGTTGTAGATAGAGGAAGAGCTTCTGATACCGCTTCTCCATTTACATATACTTGCCAATATTCTGCTCCAGTTCCACCTTTATTATCAGTTGGATTTGAAACAGTAACCTTTTTGGATGAAGAATCGAAAGTTACTTTAGCGCTCGGAGCTACCGTATCAACCTTAATAGGGAATTCGATAGACTGCCATTCTGCTCCTTCATAATCGATTACACCACTTACACGGATAATATAATTTCCGTCTTTAGCAATGGCATTATTTATTTTTCCATCCCAACCATAATTACTGTTGTAAGTGTATGGATTTTCAGATGAATAATGTTTTGTTAAGTTGTTGGCAGTACGGAGTGTACGTAAAACTTTTCCGTTCGTATCGACAACTTCCACTTTCAATTGCTTCGCATTACGGAATAGTGAAAAGACAGGGATTGCTTGGTCACGAACGCCGTCGCCATTAGGAGAGAAACCGAATCGTGATGCATCAAACTCTTCTCCTCCACCTGTAATAAAGGAGCCTTGTTCATCAGCTAAAGCTGTATAACCCCAATAAGTTAAATTATCCCATGCAAAGTAATCAAAGATGCGTGCATCATCCCAACCGCCGTTAAATCCAAAGAACGGTACAGTTAATGGTACATTACTTGTTACTTCCTCGTTTGGATCAACTAATCGAACAAAACCATCAACGAAGAAGCCATTTGAATAAATCGAGCGAATTTCTGCGGGCAGATTGGAAACATCTACAGAGACCGTTATTTCCTTTGTACCATTCGCAGGAATCGTAACGGATTCAGGAGAATTAATATCCGCTTCTTCTTCTGTAAGAACATATTGACCATATGTGTTCGGAACGGTTACATATAACCCATCACCAGCATTTACAGGCATGTCGATTTGAAGTTGGGTTTGAACATCATAGGTTTTCTCCTCATTTGAGAAGTTTTCTGCAACTAAAGTAAAAGTAAATTGGTCATTTTCGATTTCCTTTAATGCAACCTTTGCTTCACCAGTTTTTGAGTTCGTCACGATGACATCCGTTGAAAGGGCGTTTGCAAGTTGCATTAATCCAGCTCCTTGTCGGCGCGGTGAAACGTATTCACCTGGAGAAGTTTCGATTGGAAGTGCCGTATTCATTAATAAATTTTTCGCAATTTGAACTCTATCTGCACCAGTAGCATTAAATTCTTGATCAACCCGCTCTAAAACAAGTGTACTACCACCTGCTACATGTGGTGCCGCCATAGAAGTACCGCTCATTAAACCGTATTCATTATCGTTTAATGTAGAGAAAATGTTGCCACCAGGTGCTGTAATTTCCGGTTTGAAATCTAAGTTAGGCGTAGGACCCCAAGAAGTAAAACTACTTAATTGTCCCGCACTAGGATTTTGAGTCTCAATGAAGTCTCCATTAAAGGAAATTGTTACACTTTGATTTTTGTCTAAAGCAGATTTTAAAGCTTGTCCATCCGTTTTTAAAATGGACATGAATGGAATTTTAATACCTGGGTCTGTTGCCATATTAATAGTACCTTCAGTGTTGTTGTAAATAATGGCTGCTACTGCACCTGCTTCTTGTGCGTTTAAACCCTTTTCAACAAATGTATTGGAGCCACGGGAAATTAAAGCGACTTTACCTGAAAAATCTTTCCCTTCAAAATCTGCGGCAGTTCCAAATCCGGCATCCATTACTTCAACTTGTCCATTAAATGCATCGATAGGGTTTGCATCATTTGCTAATAAATAAAGTGCTTCCCCAGAAGGTGCTCCATCGACTTGATATGAAAAACTGTATGCTGTAATCATTGAATTTTCAATAGAAGCAACACTAATGGAGTCGTATGATATACCAGGAGATCCTGTTACACCATAATCTTGGTTTTCAGCATAAGGATAAAAATATCCAGAACCATACATATCGGAGTTACCGGAAGAAATGGAAACGATAATACCATTTTCTGTAGCTCTTGATACGGCTTGTTGTTCTGGGCTAGATTCATCAACATAGCCTGCTGGAGAACCTAATGACATGTTTAATACATCGGCGTTTAACTTGATAGCATCATCAATCGCTTTAATATAAATATCACCGTATGTGGAAGAAAAGTTTGGATCATTTCCGAATACTTTTAAAGCTAAAAGCTGTGCTTCAGGAGCTACCCCCTTAATGCCGCCGTTTTCTTCATCCCCGTTCGCTGCAACTGTACCACCAACGTGCATACCATGCATCGATGCATCGGGACCTAAATCTAAAATTTCATCATTTCCGTCCATATAGTTATAACCAAAAGGTACTTTTGTTGTATAATATTGGCCGTTTTTAATTGACCCGTCTGATAAAAGAGCATTTACTTCCTCTTTAGTTAGTTCAGCAGTACTTTCATCCGATAAAATCATATCTTTATGGCTAGGATCGATACCAGTATCAATAATACCGACAACCATTCCTTCACCTTCAAAACCGTATTCATTCCATGCGCGTTGAGCTTGAACTAATTCCTTTGAATGAATCATATCCGGTTTTACTTCCGGTCTCTCATATTCAGTAGACTCATAGACAGCTTTAACACCAGATGTAGCAGCGATTTTTTCAACATATTTTGCTTCTACTTCTGCTGAGAATCCATTGAATACAACCGAAAAGTTTTCAATATATTTGACGGAAGGAACTTGTTTTTTCAATGTATCTTGAACACTTTCTTGTTCTTCCATAACGGCTGTTTCAATTGATTCCTTTTCTGACCGTTTAAGTTGTTTATATAAAACTCCTTTTTTTGTTGCTTTTTCAATAGCAGGTTCCCCGTCAAGTTCGACGACAATTCGAACTTTTTTATTAGGGTTTTTTGGATTTGATAGAGATTCTGGGATGTTAGGTTCATTTTTTTCTTGTTGAATGGTAGGCAAGTTTTTTAAACTTTTTGCGCTCGTACTGTTCACACCGAACAGTGGTGTACTAAATGCCAATAAGAAAGCTATTGCCACAAGTACGATTTTTCTAAGTTTCATAAATCCACTCCTCCTAGTATTCTATTAGTCAGAAAAAAGAGAATAAATATAATATTTAGTCAACTTTTTCTAATTTAATAATATATGATAATAGATTGGGAATACATTACAAAATAGTTACTTTTAAATCGAAAATTGTAGTTTTCTATTTTTCATAATTCGACATTCGAAATAAAGTAGTAGATAGACTGAAAAGAGGGGATATATAAAAGGAAAAAGAGATTGGAAAGAAATTTTAAATTCTTAATCCAATCCCTTACGCGGAAAGTTATTTTTTTAAATTTAGTACTAGTTCTTCATCGGGTGTTACATAAAGGGTTTTTTGTTCAAAATAAATAACAAATCCTGGTTTTGCACCATTTGGTTTTTTCACTTGCCGAATTTCCGTATAGTCAACCGGTACTGAGGAAGAATCCCGAGCTTTACTGAAATAAGCACTTAAAGTGGCAGCCTCGAATAAAGTTTTTTCATCCGGTTCATTGGAATGGATGACGACATGCGATCCTGGAATGTCTTTCGTATGCAACCAAATGTCTGTTTTTTTTGCCATTTTAAAAGTTAAATAATCATTTTGCTTATTATTTTTCCCAACTGAAATTGGGATTCCAGTAGAGGAAGTAAATTGTTCAGGGGACGGTTTCGTCGGTTTTTTCTTTCGTTTACTCATCCGCATTCTTAAGTAACCTTGTTCGGCTAATTCTTCACGAATTTCTTCGATATCTGAAGGGGATGCTTGGTGCACTTGTGCCATCAACATTTCAAAGTATTGTATTTCATCTTCTGTTTTTTCAATTTGTTCCTTCACCATTACTAAAGCGTTTTTCGCTTTATTATATTTTGTGTAATAGCTTTGAGCATTTTCTACAGGTGTTTTTCTTACACTTAATGGTATTGTAATTTGCTCATCGTTCTCACTATAGTAGTTTGTTACGGTCACTTCTTTCATGCCCTTTTCAAATTGATATAAATGGGCCATTAACAACTCGCCATAAAGTTGGAATTTATCTAATTTTGATGCATTATCTAAATCTTTTTGAAGTTTTTTTAATTTTAACGTTAATTTATTTCGTTCATTTTGGAGCCATCGTTCTAAATCGCCTGCCTGTTGCTTTACACGATCACGTTCAGCACGGGCATAAAATACACGATCTAATAAAACGCTTAACGATCCATAATGGGTTTCTTGACCATTCAAGTGGGTTATTGTTGTTGGTGAAAAATAAGTTTTTCGATCAACTTCTATATATGTTGGATTTGTACTAGTAACAATCTCTTCTATAAAAGATTTAAAAGTAGGTACGATTTCTCCTGCGTTTAAACGATATAAAAGTTCATTTGCATGAATAGGTGAAAATCCTTTTAAATGTTCGACAACTTCTTTTGCCGTTTTCTCTTCAATGAAAAATTGTTTAATTTCGTCATCTGACATTGTAGCTGGATTGATTTTATTTTGTTCAGGAGGAGCGATATATGGTTGACCAGGTAATACAGTTCGATAACTATTAACAGATGGCGGTAGATGTTTTAAACTATCTATTATTTTACCGTTTCCGTCATCGATTAACATAATATTGCTGTGCCTACCCATTATTTCCATCGTTAACTTACGAAATACTTGGTCACCGATTTCATTTTTACTTTCAATATTAAAAGTTAAAATCCGTTCAAAGGAGTCAGTAGTAATTGCATGAATAATTCCACCTTCAATATGTTTTCGTAAAAGCATACAAAACATTGGCGGTTCAGCAGGATTATCTATCGAATGTTCTGTTAAATGAACCCGGGCATATGATGGGTGAATGGAACATAAAAGTTTATAATTTTCCCCTTTAGAACGAATATGTAATACAATTTCAAGGGCATTCGGTTGATGAATCTTCGTAATACGTCCAGTTTCTAATTGTTTTAACTCGTTTGCCATTGCCATTGTAAATAAGCCATCAAAAGCCATGTTATTTCCTCTTTTCTTCATTCACGTAATCTTCATTATTTCTTGTACGGCTTGAGATCCATACAAATTTATACCATATTATAGGTGGACTTCATTTATTTCGTTGTTTCATTATAAAATGAAGTACAAAGACAAAAATATATAACACATTATACTATAGTTCTTTATCGTTGCATCCAACATTTACTTTTTGCATACGTCTGACATTAAATAAAGATTCAGAATGTGTTATACTAAAAATAGTATGCAAAGAAAGGTGTGACGAACCTTGGTGCGTAGTATGACTGGTTTTGGCAGAGGTGTCACAACTACGAATAACTATCAACTAACTGTTGAAGTTCGTTCAGTAAATCATCGTTTTTTAGAAGTTTATACAAAATTCCCTAAAGATTGGCTAGAAGCGGAATTAGCTGCTAAAAAACTAATCTCTCAATATGTTCAGCGGGGAAAATTAGATGTTGTTGTAAATTTAAAATCCCTTGGTAACGATGCATTATCTATTCAAATTAATTGGCCATTAATCGAAGCGTATAAAAAGGCAAAGGAGCAGCTGAGTTCAGTTGTCCCCTTTGATGAAAAATGGTCTATGCAAGAGCTGCTTTCACTAGATAACGCACTAACGTATGAAAAGCAGGAATTGACGCCGGAAGAAATTAAAGAGGCTATTGAAAGTGCAGTGAAAGAAGCTACTGAAAAATTAGTGGAAATGCGTGAACAAGAAGGTTATCAGTTAAAAAATGCTTTATTGTGCTATAATACTCAATTAAAAGAACATATTCAGCATATTCGTGAATTATCCGGGGACTCGGTCAATAAATATCGAGCGAAATTAAACGAACGGATATTGGAAGTTGTTCAATTAGAAAGTATAGAAGAACGCTTACTTGCTGAAGTCGCTATTTTCGCAGAAAAAGTAGATATTGCTGAGGAGCTAGATCGCCTCGAGAGTCATTTTAAACAATTAGAAGGAACTCTTGAAGAACCAAATTCCATTGGTCGTAAATTAGATTTTTTAATGCAAGAAATGCATCGTGAAATCAATACAATCGGCTCGAAAAATCAAAATGCTGATATTTCAATTGAAGTTGTTCAAGCGAAAACAATTTTAGAAAAAATGCGAGAACAAGTACAAAATATTGAATAATTAGTTTATGCTGTTATATGGAATTTCTATAAGATAGCGTTTTTGACTTATTGAAGTTTGTGAATGGAGTGGGAGTTGCCATCAGAAAATTCGATTGCTCTCGTCATTTCTATTTGTTTCTAAATAAAGGAACAATCATAAAATAAATGTAATAGTAGTTTAGCAAGGGAGAAGTTGAGAACAATGAGAAAAGAACGAGGCTTATTAATTGTTCTATCGGGCCCATCTGGTGTCGGTAAAGGGACAGTACGTAAAGAACTTTTTTCAAAGGCCGGCACAAATTATGAATATTCGATATCTATGACAACTCGTTCTCCACGTGAAGGAGAAGTTGATGGTGTGGATTACTTTTTTAAAACTAGAGAAGAGTTTGAAACACTTATTGAAGAAGGCGGTTTATTAGAGCACGCTGAGTTTGTCGGTAACTACTATGGGACTCCGCTTGCTTATGTAAATGAAACATTGGATGCAGGTCGGGATGTATTTTTAGAAATAGAAGTTCAAGGGGCAGCTCAAATACGTGAAAAAGCTCCTGAAGCGCTATTTATATTTTTAGCACCCCCAAGTATTACCGAGTTGCAGAATCGTTTAATTGGACGCGGGACTGAAACAGAGGAAATTATTAAAAAAAGAATTGAAACTGCACGGGAAGAGCTTGAAATGATGAGTTTATATGATTACGTTGTAGAAAATGATGAAATTCAGAATGCATGTGATAAAATAAATGCAATCATTGTTGCGGAACATTGTCGTCGTGACCGTGTTGAAAAAAGATATTTGTCTATGTTGAGAGGAGAATAATTTATGTTGTATCCATCTGTTGATGCTTTAAAAAGTAAAATCGATTCAAAATATTCTTTAGTTAGTCTTGCATCCAAACGAGCTCGTCAAATGCAAGAACAAGGTGATGAGCAATTGGCATCATACGTTTCCTATAAACCAGTAGGGAAAGCATTAGAAGAAGTTGCAGCTGGTCTTTTAAAGAAAGAGAAGCAAGATGCTTCCACAGTTTACGAGGACGAAATTTAACAGAAAGCTTACGAAAAGAAGCATCTGTTTCTTTAAGTCGTTTTCATTGAAGTTCTAAATGGTTTTTTGGTTATAATTAGTTGAAGATATGACGATCAATTAGCTCCCGGAGAATTATTCTTTGGGAGCTTATCATTTGAAAGGATGAGTGAGTCATGCAAAAAAATATTTTACTATGTGTATCAGGTGGTATTGCAGTTTATAAAGCAGTAGCCCTTGTAAGTAAACTAACACAGGCGAATTTTAATGTAAAAGTCATCATGACAGAATCAGCTCGTAAATTTGTCAATCCATTAAGTTTTCAAGTAATGTCTAAAAACGACGTTTATTACGATACATTTGATGAAAAAGATTCGAAAGTTATTGCTCATATTGATTTAGCAGATTGGGCTGATTTAATTTTAGTTGCACCTGCAACAGCTAATGTCATCGGAAAACTGGCAAATGGCATTGCTGACGATATGGTCACAACGACTTTGCTTGCAGCGACTTGTCCAGTTTGGCTTGCTCCTGCCATGAATGTACATATGTATGATCATCCTGCTGTAAAACGAAATATTGCTCAATTAGCAGAAGACGGTTGTTCATTTATCGAACCGTCAGAAGGTTTTCTAGCATGTGGTTATGTTGGAAAGGGTCGTTTAGAAGAACCGGAAAAAATTACACAAATTGTGGTCGACTTTTTTAAAGGGGAATCGAAAGAGGGATGATAACTGTTGCAGAGGTAATCGTTGACGTCGCAGCTTATCCAGTCGATCGCCCCTTCGATTATTTAGTACCTACAGAAATGACAAATATTATTGAATGTGGTTGTCGCGTAAAAGTACCATTTGGACCACGGAATGTACTTGGATTTGTCGTAGCGTTAAAAAACGATACTGAAGTCCCTTTAGAAAAAATCAAGCCCGTAACTCAAATTCTTGATATTGAACCTGTTTTAACTAGAGAAATGTTACAATTGGCAAAATGGTTAAAGCATGAAACGATTTGTTACGAAATTGATGCTTTACAAGTCATGTTACCTTCTGCTTTACGAGCAAAATATGAAAAATTCGTTACATTACAAACGAATATTGAAAATCTACCGGATTCATTAAAAGAATGGTTTCAGAAATCAGAACGAGTAAATTTAAAACAATTTGAAAAAAATAATTTACTTCCTGATATCAAGAGGGCATTAAATGCGAAGATGGTCACTTTGGAAAACGTTGTCGGCCAAAAAGGAAAAGTAAAAGAAGTAAGAAAAGTTCAAATCTGTCCAGAACGAGAAAAATTAAACGAAATTGTTAACAACATTTCGAACCGGGCTAAAAAACAAAAACTCCTTGTAGAATGGATGGCGAACCATGTAGGAGAGATAGTGGATCCCGATATTATTTATCAAGAATTAAATACATCTTCCCAAGTATTACAAGCAGTTATTGAATTAGGTGCTGCTTCTTTTATTCAACAGGAAGTTTATCGTGATCCTTTTACAAAAGAAGTGAAAAAAACGGACTTTTTAAATTTAACGGAGGAACAGTCTACTGCGCTTCATAAAATAACTGATGCAATGAACCGTAAACAATCTGAAACCTTTTTATTGCATGGCATTACTGGCAGTGGGAAAACGGAAGTATATTTACAGGCTATTGCTAAATGTTTAGAAGAAGGAAAAGAAGCGATTGTACTTGTTCCGGAAATTTCTTTAACACCTCAAATGACTGAGCGATTTCGCTCTCGTTTCGGGGAATTAGTTGCAGTTATGCACAGTGGATTATCCGTTGGAGAAAAATATGACGAGTGGAGAAAGGTACACCAAGGGAAAGTGAAAGTTGTCGTTGGGGCTCGTTCTGCTATATTTGTTCCTTTTGAAAATGTAGGCATTATTATTTTAGATGAAGAGCATGAGTCTAGTTACAAACAAGAAGATTCACCAAGGTACCATGCAAGGGATGTCGCCATTTGGCGCAGTAAGTATCATACATGTCCGGTCATATTAGGTAGTGCCACGCCATCTTTAGAATCCTTTGCCCGTTCAAAGAAAAATGTTTATACGTTATTAACGTTAAAGGAACGGGCTTTAAAACAGTCGTTACCAACTGTTCAAGTAGTGGATATGCGGGAAGAATTAAAAAAGGGAAATCGTTCGATGTTTTCCCAACAATTATTAGAATCCATTCGTGTACGATTAGAGAAAAAAGAACAAATCGTTTTATTTCTAAACCGAAGAGGATACTCTGCATTTGTGCTTTGTAGAGATTGTGGGACGGTCCTTCAATGTGAAAACTGTGACATTTCACTAACTTATCATCGCAGTAATGAAAAATGCAAATGTCATTATTGTGGTTATGAAATACATGTCCCAAAAACTTGTCCCCAATGTCAAAGTGATCATATCCGATTTTTTGGAACAGGAACACAAAAGGTGGAAGAAGAAATTGCAAAATTTTTCCCTGAAGCTCGAGTGTTACGAATGGATGTGGATACAACAAAAACAAAGGGGTCCCATGAACAGTTATTACAAGCCTTTGGTGATGGAGAGGCAGATATTTTATTAGGAACACAAATGATTGCAAAAGGACTAGATTTCCCAAATATCACTTTAGTTGGTGTACTAAGTGCTGATACATCCCTTCATTTACCAGATTTCCGAGCTGCGGAAAAGACATTCCAACTATTAACGCAAGTAAGTGGACGAGCTGGTCGCCACCGTAAACCGGGAGAAGTAGTCATTCAAACTTATACACCTGAACATTATGCCATAGAGTTAGCGAAAACCCAGGAGTATGAACCGTTTTATGAACGAGAAATGCATATGCGCCATCAAGCTGGATATCCACCATACTATTATTTAGCTTTAATTCAAGTATCACATGAGGATGTCATGATGGCGGCAGAATATGCAGGAAAAGCTGCTGATTGGTTACGTTCAAAACTGTCCTTTCAAATTTCCATTATTGGACCGACTACCGCTGGGATCAGTCGTCTCCAAAATAGATATCGCTATCAATGTTTGATAAAATACAAAATAGAACCGAATCTGATCCCAACATTATTACAACTTATAAAGTTATACCGTTCGGATTGGATTAAAAAGGGGATTATTCTCACCGTTGATTTAGATCCAACGATGATTTAAAACATCATTTTAGGCAGAAATGTTTTGCTGCTGAAAGAAGTGTAGAAAGAGGTAAAAGAATGGCAATTAAAGAAGTTGTAAAACATCCTGCAAAGGTACTAACAGAAAAGTGTAAAGAAGTAACAGTAATTAACGAAGAAATTATTACACTTCTTGATGATTTATACGACACAATGGTGGAATATGATGGTGTTGGAATAGCGGCACCTCAAATTAATGTCCCATTACGTGTTGCAATAGTCGAATTAGGCGAAGAACGGGATATTTTAGAAATGATTAATCCAACGATTTTAGAAACTTCTGGTTCAGAAGTTGATATAGAAGGGTGTTTAAGTTTCCCAAACCTTTATGGTGAAGTTGAAAGACCTACTTATGTGAAAATTGAAGCTTGTGATCGTGAAGGAAGAGTATACGAATTGGAAGCTGGTGGTTTTGATGCCCGTGCTATCTTACATGAAATTGACCATTTAGATGGTGTTTTATTCGATTCAAAGCTAATCCGTGTTGTAACAGAGGAAGAATTAGCTGAAATGTACGGTGAGGAGGAGTAACGATGACTTCAGTTGTATTTATGGGGACACCTTCTTTTTCAGTACCTATATTGCGAATGATTCACGAGGAAGGATATGACGTTTTAGCCGTCGTCACCCAACCTGATCGCCCGGTTGGACGAAAAAAGGTATTAACACCTCCTCCTGTAAAAGAAGAAGCACTACGCTTAGGTTTACCTGTGATCCAACCGGAAAAATTACGTGGCTCTCAAGAATTGGAACAAATATTATCGTTAAATCCTGATATTGTTATCACTGCTGCTTTTGGCCAAATTTTGCCAAAGGCATTACTTGATGCGCCCCGTTTTGGTTGTATTAATGTCCACGCTTCACTACTGCCGAAATATCGTGGTGGAGCACCAATTCATCAAGCGATAATAGATGGGGAAGAAAAAACGGGTGTTACAATCATGTATATGGCGGAGAAATTAGATGCGGGCGATATTATTTCTCAAGCAGAAATTGCAATTGAAGATGCTGATAACACAGGTATAATGTTTGATAAATTAAGCATTGTTGGAAGGGATCTTTTAAAAGTTACGTTACCTCTTATTATTGAAGGGAAAAACGAGAGAATTCCACAAGATGAAGAAAAAGTAACTTTTGCCCATAATATTTCAAGGGAGCAAGAAAAAATTCAATGGTCCAATAGTGCAAGAACGGTCTTTAACCAAGTTCGTGGATTAACACCTTGGCCAACTGCCTATACAACTTTCCAAGGGGAAAATGTGAAAATTTGGTCCGTTCAAGAAGGAGATACTTTAACAAAAGACACACCGGGTAAAGTTGTGAAAATAAACAAAGATAGTTTTGAGGTCGCTTGTGGAGATGGGAAAACAGTAATCGTTTTAGAGCTACAACCAGCGGGAAAAAAACGTATGACAGCGCAAGATTATTTGCGCGGGACTGGGTCAAAACTTGTGATAGGGGACCAATTTGAATGACAAAAAAGAAAGTGCCAATTTGGAACGGTAATGTTCGAGATGCCGCATTAGCCATCCTATTAGCGGTTGATAAAGATCAAGCATACAGTAATTTATTACTTAATCAAACAATTAATAAATATCAAATTGAAGCAAAAGATCGTGCGCTTCTAACGGAATTGACTTACGGTACTTTACAGCATAAATATACATTAGATTATTATTTAGAGCCTTTTATCCGTGGGAAAATTGACCTTTGGGTAAATTGGCTTCTTCGCCTTTCCTTATATCAGATTGTTTACTTAGACCGAGTACCGGATCATGCGGTAGTCAATGAATCTGTGGAAATTGCAAAACGTAGAGGTCATAAAGGAGTCGCATCTTTAGTAAATGGCATCCTTCGCTCAATTTTACGCCAAGGAGTTCGTTCAACAGAGGAAATTAAGGATCCAATTTATCGATTAGCTATCGAAACGAGCCATCCAAAATGGTTAGTCGAACGTTTTATTGATTCCTATGGACTTGAACTTACAATGGAAATGTTGCAAGAAAATAATGTTCCACCTATTCCAACAGTCCGAGTAAACACAACCAAAACTACCGTTCAAGAAGTACTTTCGTTGTTGGAGCAAGAAGGTATCTCTGCAAAACAAAGTAATGTGATGCCTGAATGTATCCATTTCTTAACTGGTCAACCATCTCGAACAAAGGCATTTAAAGAAGGCTACATTACAATTCAAGATGAAAGCTCCATGATGCCGGCAAAAGTGCTAAACCCAAAACGGGGTTGGCGTGTTCTTGATATGTGTGCAGCTCCGGGTGGGAAAACAACTCATATGGCTGAAATTATGGCCAATGACGGTTCCATTTTAGCAACGGATTTACATCCCCATAAATTAGATTTAATCGATGAAACGAGTGCCCGCTTAGGACTAGATATAATCCAAACAGCACCGGTGGATGGACGAAAGGCTGCGGAATTATTGCAAGCTGAATCTTTTGATGCAGTTCTAGTTGATGCCCCTTGCTCAGGATTAGGTGTCATGAGACGAAAACCGGATATTAAATATACAAAGCGAGAAGAAGATTTATCTCGTCTTCATACGATTCAGCTTGAACTATTAAACAATGCTGTAAAAGTCCTTAAAAAGGGCGGACGTCTAGTTTATAGTACCTGTACCGTTAATAAGGAAGAAAATGAAGATACTGTTTCTGCATTTTTAGCTGCCCATCCAGAAATGGAATCCGTTCAAATGGATAATTTACCGAAGGAACTTTTAAATCGCAGTCAAAGTGGAATGCTACAAGTATTCCCGCAAGATTTCGGAAGCGATGGTTTCTTTGTAGCAACTTTTAGAAAAAAGCAAGATTAGTTTAGAAATAAAAAAGGAGAATCCTATACACTAATGGATCAAAATAAATTTAATGAACGTATTCAAGACCTTGTACAAGAGGCTGAACAAAAGCCTGTCCGCCGTGTGAAAAAAGAAAAACCCCAACTAAAAGAATCCATTTATTCTTTAAGAATAGACGAATTGCAAGATTGGTTAAAAGAAAACGGGGAAAAACCTTTCCGAGCAGGTCAAATTTACGAATGGTTATATGATAAACGAGTAAAAACGTTCGACGAAATGTCGAACCTTTCAAAATCTCTTCGCGAAAAATTAAAAGAAAACTTTGCCTTAACTACACTATCAACTATCATTAAACAAGAATCAAAAGACGGTACGATTAAGTTTTTATTCCAACTTCAAGATGGCTATTCCATTGAAACTGTATTAATGCGCCATGATTATGGAAATTCTGTTTGTGTAACAACACAAGTTGGCTGTCGTATCGGTTGTACATTTTGTGCATCAACACTTGGCGGTTTAAAGCGTCACTTGCTAGCAGGTGAAATTGTGGAGCAAGTTGTAAAAGTACAAAAAGAATTAGATGAAGCAGGGGAACGGGTGTCCCATATCGTCATCATGGGAATTGGAGAACCGTTTGATAACTATGATGCGATGATGAACTTCTTAAAAGTCATTAATAATGATAAAGGTTTAAATATCGGCGCTCGACATATTACCGTTTCGACATCAGGAATTGTACCGAAAATTTACAAATTTGCAGATGAAGAACTACAAATTAATTTCGCAGTTTCTTTACACGCACCAAACCAAGAAGCACGACAAAAATTAATGCCAATTGCTCGTGCCTATAAACTTGATGAACTTTTAGAGGCGGTTCGTTATTATACGAAGAAAACTGGTCGCCGAGTAAGTTTTGAGTATGGTTTAATGTCAGGTGAAAATGACTCTGTTGAAGTAGCGGAAGAATTAGCGGATTTAATTAAAGGGATTAAATGTCATGTTAATTTAATTCCAATTAACTATGTACCAGAACGTGATTATGTAAGAACTTCACGTAGCAGTATATTTGCCTTTGAAAAAACTTTGAAGAAACGTGGAATTAACGTAACGATTCGTCGTGAACAAGGTGCTGATATTGCAGCTGCATGCGGTCAGTTACGTGCGCAAGAACGCCAAGATGAAATAAAGTAGGTGGGTGACTACTGTGAAGTATACAGTCGAGAGTGATATTGGACGAAAACGAATGGTAAATGAAGATCGGGTTGCTTTTTTAGAGCTTCCCGATTCCTTTAAACTTGCGATATTAGCTGATGGTATGGGTGGACATAATGCTGGGGATGTTGCCAGTGAAATGGCCATTGAGGAAATGAAAACCCATTTTCTTAATTTAAATGTGACGCAATTAAACACGACCGAAGCAAAGAAACAATGGATGTTAGATGTGATTAAAGCGATCAATGGAAAAATCTATCATCACTCTTTAGTGAACGAAGGTTGCCAAGGAATGGGGACAACTTTAATCGCTGTTCTCATTGATGGTAATCAATGTTTAGTAGGCCATATCGGGGACAGTAGAGTGTATTATTTTACTTCAGACAATGTATCACTCGTTACAAGAGATCATTCTTACGTTAATCTACTAGTTGAAAATGGCGAGATTAGTGAAGAAGAAGCAGAAAACCATCCGCAAAAAAACTTTATCGTAAAATCCCTTGGAACTGAATCGACAATTGAACCTGATTTTTACGAACTAAGCCTATATCAACCGTCCTATTTATTAATTTGTTCTGACGGTTTAAGTAATAAAATTTCAACTGATGAAATGGCTGCTATCCTTACTTTACCCCTTTCAATTGAAGATAAAGGAAAAAAACTAGTACAGTTAGCAAACGATTCAGGTGGAGAAGATAACATATCGGTCATTTTATTATCAATGAGCGATGAGGAGGTGTAACCATGCTGAAGGGAAAAAGAATTAATGACCGTTATAAAATCCTAGAGCTAATCGGCGGCGGTGGTATGTCGAATGTTTATTTAGCTCATGATATGATTTTAAACCGTGATGTTGCTGTCAAAGTTTTACGTTATGATGCGTCTAATGAAGAGGAGTTTCATCGGCGTTTTCAAAGAGAAGCATTATCGGCTACAAGTTTGACTCATCCGAATATCGTAAGCATTTACGATGTTGGAGAAGATCAAGATATGCACTACATTGTCATGGAATATATAAAAGGCAAAACATTAAAACAATACATAAACGAGTTTTCGCCTTTATCACCAGCTCGCAGTGTTCAAATTATGAAACAATTAACTTCTGCCATTGCCCATGCCCATGAAAATCAAATTATTCATCGTGATATTAAACCGCAAAATATTTTAGTGGATAGTGAAGGGAATGTGAAAGTAACAGATTTCGGAATAGCAACTTCTTTAAGTGCTACAAGTTATACGAAAACCAATTCTGTTATTGGAACAGTCCATTATTTATCTCCTGAACAAGCGCGGGGTGGAACAGCGACGAATCAATCGGATATTTATGCGTTGGGAATTGTGTTGTATGAGTTATTAACGGGTGAATTACCGTTCTCTGGTGAATCGGCAGTATCTATTGCTTTAAAACATTTACAAACGGAGACGCCATCCGTTAGAGCTTTAGATGCATCCATTCCTCAAAGTTTGGAAAATGTTATTTTAAAAGCAACAGCGAAAAATCCTTTACACCGTTATACTTCTGTAGAAGAGATGGAGGAGGACTTACAAACGGTATTATCACCAGATCGTTTGGGGGAAAAGAAATTTCAACCACCAGTTGATGATGATGAAACAAAAGCAATTCCAATCATTAAAGATTCATTACCAATTAGCGATATTGCGAATACAAAGGTGAACGCTCAAAAAACGGAAAAAGTAGAGCGGGTAAAGCCAGAAAAAGGCCAAAAGGAGAAGCCCGTAAAAGATAAGAAGAAGAATAAGAAAAAGAATCGGCGAAAAATGGTAGCGATAATTGTTGCGATTATAGCCATTATTATTCTTGGTTCCGTTTTAGCCTTTAATTTATTAAGTCCGAAGAAAATAGATATTCCGGATGTAACAAATATGGAAGTTGAAGAAGCAATTGAAATGCTTGAAAATGAAGGCTTCGTCATTGGTGAACAAAGAGAGGCCCATTCCGACGAAATAGAAGAGGGATTTGTTATTAAAACGAATCCAAAAGCAGGGTTAAGCCGTCTAGAAGGTACAGAAATCGATTTAATTGTTAGTTTAGGAACTGAAAAAATTGAAGTAGATGATTATGTAGGGAAACAAATTAACCAAGTTTCTTCAATTTTGGAGAATAGCGATTATCAAGATGTTGATATTGAAGAAGTCTATTCCGATGAGCCAGAGGGTACGATCGTTGAACAACAACCGTCTGCCGGAGAAGAAGTTGTACCTAGTGAAACAACAATTATCTTAAAAGTTAGTCAAGGTAAAAATGTCATAAAGGTTTCAGATTTAAGTGGGTATGATGAAGCGGAATTAAAGGAGTATGAAAATAGCTCAGGCTTTAATGTCGAAATAGAAGGTGAAGAAAACTCTGATACGGTTCCTGCCGGTGAGGTTATTTCCCAAGATCCAAAGGCAAATTCAAGTTTAGAAGTAGGCGGAACAATTGAAGTGGTTATTTCCAAAGGTCCTGCTGAAAAACAAGTAAAAATGTATTATAAAGATATTGTAATTCCTTACGAACCGTTTCAATTAGGTGAAATACAATCTGTTCGAATTTTCATTCAAGACAAAACCCATTCGATGGTAGAGCCGGTGGAAGAATTTACGATAACGGAAGATACGAATTATCGAATTCAACTAGAAATTGCTGAGGGAGAAACAGCTGCGTATCGTATTGAACGTGATTCCAAAAATATTGCAGAAGATTCAATTCCCTATGATAGAGCAGAGTAAGGAGTGAAAAAATGGCTGAAGGCCAAATCCGTAAAGCATTAAGTGGTTATTATTATGTTTACCAAAATGGAGAGTTAATTCAATGTCGAGGGCGCGGTGTATTCCGAAACAGAGGGGAATCACCGCTTGTCGGCGACTTTGTTGATTACACGCAAGAAGGGGATTCGGATGGCTACATTATGAAAATCCATCCGAGAATGAACGAATTAGTAAGGCCGCCTATTGCGAACATTGATCAAGCGATTTTAGTATTTTCAGTAAAAGAACCAGATTTTAATACAATTTTGTTGGATCGTTTTTTAGTTGTACTCGAATCCTTCCATGTAAAACCGATTATTTGTTTAACAAAAATGGATTTATTGAAAGAAGAAGAACGGGTAAAGTTAACACGCTATATCGATGATTATAAACTTATTGGATATGAAATAATCGAAACATATAAAAATGACAAAACATTACTGGAACGTTTGCAGCCAGTTTTAGAAGGAAAAACCTCTGTATTAGCAGGTCAATCTGGAGTAGGTAAATCCACTTTGTTGAATACGTTACTACCACATTTGGAATTACAGACAAGTGATATTTCCCATAGCCTTGGAAGGGGAAAACATACAACCCGTCATGTAGAGTTAATTGAAGTGTGCGGTGGTTTGCTAGCAGATACACCTGGCTTTAGTTCTTTTGATTTCGATACAATAGAAAAAGAAGAATTAACTTCCTGTTTCCCTGAATTCGAACGTCTAAGTGAAGGATGTAAATTTAGAGGCTGCTTACATATAAAAGAGCCGAAATGTGCTGTAAAGACAGCATTAGAAAAGGATCAAATTCCTACCTATCGTTATGAACATTATCAACAATTTTTACAAGAAATACTTGATCGAAAGCCGAGGTACTAATGATGATTAAAATTGCACCATCCATTCTTGCAGCCGATTTTGCAAAATTAGGACAAGAAGTAAAAGATGTAGAACAAGCAGGAGCTGAACTGATTCATATTGATGTGATGGATGGACATTTTGTTCCGAATATCACAATGGGCCCAATAGTAGTGGAAGCTTTACGTCCAATTACCAAATTACCTCTTGACGTTCATTTAATGATTGAAAATCCAGATAGTTATATCGAACAGTTTGCAAAAGCGGGTGCTGATTATATTTCTGTACATGTGGAAGCATGTAGACATTTACATCGAACGATTCAATTAATTCGTTCCTTTAATGTAAAACCTGGCGTTGTATTAAATCCCCATACACCAATTGAATCGATACAACATATTTTGGAGGATATTGATTTCGTACTATTTATGACAGTAAATCCTGGTTTTGGCGGTCAAAAATTTATTTCTTCGGTCGTTCCGAAAATCGAGGCATTATCAAAAATGATTAAAGAACGCGGTTTAAATATTGAAATTGAAGTTGATGGTGGAATTACTTCAGAAACGGTTGTACCATGCGCTAAAGCAGGAGCTACGATGATTGTGGCAGGTTCTGCAATTTTTAACAAAGAAAATCGCACGAAAGCTTTACAAGATATTAAAGTAGCCGGTGAGGCTGTTGTTCGATAGTATGACAACCGTTGTAATTTGTTCCAGTGGACCGAAAAGGGAATTATGTTCATTTGAACCTTTTCAAAAACAGGATGTTATCTTTATCGGTGCCGACAGGGGCTCTCTCTATTTGATTGAAGAAGGAATAATGCCAACGGAAATTGTCGGTGATTTTGATTCCTTATCGGAAGAGGAATGGATAAAAGTGTCCAATCTCGTTAAAAACGTTGAAAAAGTACAAGCCGAAAAGGACGAAACGGACACGGATTTAGCTTTGTTAAAGGCATTGGAATATAATCCGTCAGAAATCTATTTAACGGGTGTAACCGGTGGACGATTAGATCATTTTGAGGCAGCCATCCGTTCAATGTATCGCTTTCAAATGTTAAATCGTAAAACAAAAATAAAAATTATAAACTCTCATAACGAAATTTGCATACTATTGCCTGGCAAACATACTATATTACGAGATGAAAAGTATCGATATATTTCATTTTTTGCTTATGAAAATGAAGTAGAAAATGTGACATTACGTGGTGTAAAATACGAGACTACAAATGAAACAATTGAAATTGGCACATCTCGCTTTACTAGTAATGAATTGATTTCTGAGCTTGGGTATATCTCTTTTTCATCAGGCATATGTTTAATGATAAGAAGCAGTGATTAAAAAGGAGGCCAGCGTTTGAGAGTTTATACATTTCAATTGCCAAAAATTGTTAGTAGCCTTACACGTAGTTGCATTAATTTATTTACAGGCGGCGGGAAGAAGAAGAAAAAGGAATAATTTCTATTTCATTATTGATTTGATTTTTCAAAACGCCTATAAATTAAAACAAATGCTTTCGGGAAAACTTTCACCAAAAAAGAACTGTCCTCTAAAATTGATAGGGCAGTTCTTTTTTAATATAGTTTTAAATTGTAGTACATAAAAAAACACCGACTTTTACATATGCTGTAAAAATCGATGTTTTCAATGATGGAAGTTGATTATACGCGTTCAACTTTACCAGATTTTAGAGCACGAGCAGATACCCATACACGTTTTGGTTTACCGTTCACTAAAATACGAACTTTTTGTAAGTTTGCACCCCAAGTACGTTTGTTAGCGTTCATAGCGTGTGAACGGTTGTTGCCTGAACGAGTTTTACGACCAGTTACTACACATTGTTTAGGCATGTATATTCCCTCCTTACAGATGAATCTGAAAGATTGTTTTTCAGTTCTTTATTTCACATACTATAATAATTTAACATAGACAACAAATCGTTGCAACCTATTTCACATAACCTTTCAAGAAAAAATCCTTTACAGTTCGAAAAAAGTCGGTGAAAATGGAAATGCTAAAGATAAAGCTCTATGATAGTATACATAAAGTATATCGGAATAGTAGTCAAATCGTCTGATTCCAGTAATTAAGTAGACGGATACTAACGTTTTCTTTTATAATGAATTTTTGTGTAGTACAATATAGATTAGTCAAAAAGAGCCAAGGGGGCAAATTTATGTCAGTAGAAATTAATAATGATTTCGGACAAATTGATATTTCAAATGATGTAATTGCACAAATAGCTGGTGGAGCTGCAATTGAATGCTATGGTATTGTTGGGATGGCATCAAAACACCAAATTCGAGATGGTTTAACAGATATTTTACGAAAAGAAAACTTTACTAAAGGTGTTATTATCCGTCAAGAAGGACAAGACCTTCATATTGACATGTATATTATAGTTAGTTATGGAACGAAAATTTCTGAAGTAGCCTATCAAGTTCAATCAAAAGTAAAATACACAGTAAATAAAACATTAGGTATGAGCGTTAAATCAGTTAACATTTTTGTTCAAGGCGTTCGTGTTATGAATGTGTAAGAGGAGGATTTAAATCGGATGAAGTCACTAGACGGAATCAAATTTGCCGAAATGGTGCAGATGGGTGCCCATCACCTATCACAAAATGCAAGTTATGTTGACTCTTTAAATGTTTTCCCAGTTCCCGATGGAGATACTGGTACGAATATGAATTTGTCCATGACATCTGGTGCAAAGGAAACAGAGATCAATGCACAAAACCATATTGGGAAAACTGCCCAAAGCTTATCAAAAGGATTATTAATGGGTGCCCGTGGTAATTCAGGGGTTATTTTGTCCCAATTATTCCGTGGATTTGGAAAAGCAATTGAAAAAGATGACCAAATCGATGCTTATCGTTTAGCAAATGCCTTTCAAGCGGGTGTTGATACAGCCTATAAAGCTGTTATGAAACCTGTAGAAGGCACAATTTTAACTGTTGCACGTGAAGCTGCTGCTAAAGCGGTGCAAGTTGCAGAAACGGAAACGGATATTATTAAAGTGATGGAAGCGCTAGTCGCTGAAGGAAAAAAATCACTGGATCGTACTCCAGATTTACTTCCGGTTTTAAAAGAAGTTGGTGTAGTAGATAGTGGTGGCCAAGGATTACTTTTCGTTTATGAAGGCTTCCTTGCGTCTTTAAAAGGTGAAGCGCTTCCAGAACGGAACGATGCATCCCTTGATGATTTAATCAGTGCTGAACATCATCGGGCACAAGATTTTATGAGTACGGAAGATATCGTTTTTGGCTATTGTACAGAAATTATGGTTCGATTAGAAAAAGATAAAGAACCGTTTGATGAAATGAAATTCCGTGAAGAGTTAAATGTCATGGGAGATTCCTTACTTGTTGTTTCTGACGACGAAATTGCAAAGGTACATATTCACTCTGAAACACCGGGAGCTGTACTCTCGGCAGGGCAGAAATATGGTAGCTTAATCAAAATTAAAGTAGACAACATGCGTGAGCAGCATTCTGCTATTGTCAATGACCATTCCGAGTCAGCAACGGTTCCACAAAAGAAAAAAGAAAAACACCCATATGCGGTTGTAACGATTGCGATGGGTGAAGGAATTGCAAATCTTTTACGCAGTATCGGTGCTTCGTATGTTATTGAAGGCGGTCAAACGATGAATCCTTCAACGGAAGATATCGTTAAAGCAGTAAAAGAAATTGAGGCAGAACGTGTACTAATTTTACCGAATAACAAAAATATATTAATGGCTGCGGAGCAAGCAGTAGAATTATTAGAAATCGAAGCTGCTGTTGTGCCGACGAAAACAATTCCACAAGGTATGGCTGCCATTTTAGCCTTTAATCCAGAAGCTTCAGTGGAAGAAAATAAAGAAGGCATGACAGAAGCATTTTCCCATGTGAAAACGGGCCAAGTTACGTTTGCGGTACGTGATACTTCCATCGATGGAGTAGATATTCGCAAAGATGATTATATGGCTTTAGCAGAAGGGAAAATCATTTTATCAACGCCTAAAATGTTAGAGGCTGCTAAAAAGGTTGTTTCTGAATTAGTTGATGAAGATTCAGAAATTATTACAATCTTATACGGAGAAGATGCAACTCAAGAGCAAGCAAATGAGCTTTCAAGCTTTATCGAAAGTCATTATCCAGATGCCGAAGTTGAAATCGTTGAAGGTAAGCAATCCCTTTATCCGTTTATTTTATCAATCGAATAATCAATCCTGATAGCCTTCTCATAAATTAAAGGGAAGGCTATATTTTTTAGAATGGAAATTTTTCTATGTAACAATTTTTTGAAAACTATTTATTTTGAATGTCATAGAATGTTCATGATAAACTAGGCTTAAACGAAAAGACATTAT
Organism: Ureibacillus galli; assembly: GCF_014836845.1. Classification (GTDB taxonomy): domain Bacteria; phylum Bacillota; class Bacilli; order Bacillales_A; family Planococcaceae; genus Ureibacillus; species Ureibacillus galli. Next base: position 168,068 of record NZ_JACSQA010000003.1, on the reverse strand, counting down.
CGAAATAATTTTCTATTAGAAGTAATAGAATAATTGTTTAAGGGGGAGATAGGTTGAAATTCACATCTGTATTTGACATCATAGGACCGGTTATGATTGGCCCTTCATCTTCTCATACAGCTGGTGCAGCACGCATCGGGCGAGTGGCGAGAGATTTATTTGGTCGAAAACCTAAATGGGCAAAAATCCATCTTTATGGATCCTTTGCAGAAACGTTTAAAGGACACGGTACCGATGTAGCGATTGTTGGGGGATTGCTTGATTTTGATACTTTTGATGAACGGATTAAAACGTCCTTTGAACTTGCAAAAGAAGAAGGATTAGAATTTGAAATTATTCCAGAAACGGCTAATAAAGAGCATCCGAATACGGCTCGCATTGTTTTAGGGGATGAAATTGATGAGTTGTCCGTTGAGGGAATTTCAATCGGTGGCGGAAAAATTGAAATCAGCGAAGTGAACGGATTTAAATTACGTTTAACAGGTGGGATGCCTGCTTTACTCGTTGTTCATGATGACCGTGCCGGCTGTATTGCAAACGTTGCCAATTGTTTGGCAATGCATCATGTCAATATCGGCCATATGGAAGTATCCCGTATTGAGCGGGGCTTAACAGCATTAATGGTCATCGAAGTGGATCAAAATATTGATGATCGTATTATACAACAAATTTCAATGATACCGAACATTACGAAAGTATCTAAAATTAACAATTAAGGAGTGAGCTAGATGGACGTATTATTTCGAAACGTACGAGAATTGGTTGAACTTGCGGATAAAGAAAATAAGCTCATCTCTGAAATCATGATTGAACAAGAAATCAACATGAGTGGACGTTCAAGGGAAGCCATTTTTGAACAAATGGATAAAAACTTAGTTGTAATGGAACAGGCAGTTGAACGGGGACTTAATGGTGTTCAATCGGTGTCGGGCTTAACAGGCGGAGACGCGGTTCTGTTACAAAAATATATATCTTCCGGTAAAAGTTTATCTGGAGACTTATTGTTAGATGCGGTAAGTAAAGCAGTTGCGACAAATGAAGTGAATGCGGCGATGGGAACAATTTGTGCAACACCTACTGCTGGTTCTGCTGGCGTTGTACCAGGAACTCTATTTGCTGTAAAAAACAAATTAAATCCGAGCAGGGAACAAATGATTCGATTTTTATTTACTTCCGGTGCTTTTGGTTTCGTCGTTGCAAATAATGCTTTTATTTCCGGTGCAGCTGGCGGATGCCAAGCTGAAGTAGGTTCAGCTGCAGGTATGGCAGCTGCTGCCATTGTTGAAATGGCGGGGGGTACACCAGCTCAAAGTGCAGAAGCTTTTGCCATTACGTTAAAAAACATGCTTGGATTAGTTTGTGACCCTGTTGCAGGACTCGTTGAAGTACCATGTGTAAAACGAAATGCAATGGGTGCTGCGAATGCAATGGTTGCTGCTGATATGGCATTGGCAGGTATCACTAGTCGAATTCCTTGTGATGAAGTAATTGGAGCAATGTTTAGAATCGGTCAATCCATGCATCCAAGCTTAAAAGAAACTGCACGCGGAGGTTTAGCTGCAACACCAACTGGCCAGGCACTTGCTGCGAAAATTTTTGGGAGCGCGGTAAAAGTTGACTAGTATTACTGATCCGGTTACAGCTTTAAAAGGAATTGGAAAAGAAACGGCCGATCATCTAGGTGATATGGGAATTTATTCAATTGAAGATTTAATATGGACTTTTCCGTATCGGCATGAAGATTATCGTTTAAAGGATTTGGCTACAACACCCCATAATGAGAAAGTGACGATTGAAGCAAGGGTAGAAAGCGTCCCCTCCGTTCTTTATCTAGGGAAAAATAAATCGAGAATTCAAGTAACCGTTTTAGCAGGAAGACATCTTGTAAAAGTTGTTTTCTTTAATCAAAATTATTTAAAAACAAAATTAACACCAGGCACCATCGTAACAGTATCAGGGAAATGGGATAGAGGTAGACAGGTCATAAATGGTTCTTCTATTAAGTTTGGCCCGAAAACCGATAATGTTGACTTTGAACCTGTATATAGCTTAAAGGGATCCATTCACCAAAATAAGTTCCGCAAAATGATGCGCCAAGCATTAGATGTAATTGGTGATGAAATGAGTGAAACACTTCCGAAGCATCTTTTGGAGCAATATCAATTGCTCCCGATTTTAGATGCTTTGGAAGGTGTTCATTTCCCAAAAGATGCAAACCAGGCAAAACAGGCTAGAAGACGTTTTGTTTATGAGGAACTGTTACATTTCCAATTACGTATTCAATCATTGCGTAAAACAAGGAAAGAAAATGAAAAGGGAATTGCTATTGCCTATGACTTACAAAAAGTTCGTGAGTTTATTCAGACGATACCATTTGAACTGACAAACGCTCAAAAAAGAGTCGTAAATGAAATTTGTAAAGATTTAAAAGAACCTCATCGTATGAATCGTTTGTTACAAGGGGATGTTGGTTCTGGTAAGACGATTGTTGCAGCTATTTGTCTTTATGCTGCCGTTACAGCTGGATATCAAGGTGCTTTAATGGCGCCGACGGAAATTTTAGCTGAGCAACATGCTGATTCTCTGCAATCCTTGTTTGAACCAATTGGGGTGAAAATTGCACTACTTTCAGGTTCAACGAAAACGAAAGAAAGAAGGCTCCTATTAGAACAATTACATAATGGGGAAATTGATATTTTAATAGGGACCCATGCATTAATTCAACCAGATGTTGTTTTTTCTAATCTTGGTTTTGTTATAACGGATGAGCAACATCGGTTCGGAGTTGAACAGCGTAGAATTTTACGAGATAAAGGGGTAAACCCAGACGTGTTGTTTATGACTGCAACGCCCATTCCGAGAACGTTAGCTATTACTGCCTTTGGTGAAATGGACGTCTCCATCATTGATGAATTACCAGCTGGGCGTAAAGAAATTGAAACCCACTGGTTGAAGAAAGAGCAATTAAACGCGGTCATTTCAAAAATGGAACTAGAAATAAGACAAGGTAGACAAGCCTATGTCATATGTCCCCTTATTGAAGAATCCGAGAAATTGGACGTTCAAAATGCCGTGGAAGTATATGAACAACTGGCAACGATTTTTAATGGGCGATATACTGTCGGTTTGATGCACGGTAGACTTCATGCGGAAGAAAAAGATGAAGTAATGCGAGCATTTACTGAAGGGAAAATTGATGTACTTGTTTCGACAACTGTTGTGGAAGTAGGGGTAAATGTTCCCAATGCCACTTTTATGGCAATATATGATGCGGACCGATTTGGATTGTCACAGCTTCATCAGTTACGTGGTCGTGTTGGACGGGGGCAACATCAATCCTATTGTATTTTACTTGCGGATCCGAAGACCGATGAAGGAAAAGAACGAATGATGTCCATGACCCAAACAAACGATGGATTTAAGCTTGCTGAAAAAGACTTAGAACTTCGAGGGCCAGGAGACTTCTTTGGAAAAAAACAAAGTGGCTTGCCAGATTTTAAGATGGCCGATTTAGTTCATGATTATCGAACGCTAGAAGTAGCGAGACAGGATGCTGCAAAACTGATTTATGATGAGCAGTTTTGGCAAGAAGATGAATATCGCTATTTACGAGAAATGCTAGAAGAGTCTGGTGTCTTAACTGGAGAACGAATTGACTAAATAAATGCATTTTACTGAACGCAACATTTTTTGTTGCGTTCTTTTTTTTGTAAATGTATACTGGTATTAGTACCAAGTGCTAAAAATTATTATAAGTAGGTGACGAGGGATTGAAACGCACAAAAAAAGAACGGCAACGACTACTAACGGAAACAATTGAACAAAACCCATTCGTCACCGATGAACAGTTAGCTTCCGAGTTTGGAGTCAGCGTTCAAACCATTCGTCTAGACAGGATGGAACTTTCCATTCCTGAATTGCGTGAACGTATAAAAGACGTGGCTGCTAAAAATTATGAAAATGAAGTAAAGGCTCTACCAATTGATGAAGTGATTGGAGAGATTATTGATATTGAATTAGATCAACGTGCCTTATCTATTTTTGATGTGAAAGATGAGCATGTTTTCCAACGAAATGGTATTGCTCGGGGACATCATTTGTTTGCACAAGCAAACTCACTAGCAGTTGCTGTTATTAATGATGAACTTGCATTAACAGTAAAATCAAATGTCATCTTTGTAAAACCTGTGAGAGCAGGTGACCGTGTGATTACGAAAGCAACAGTACGCGGCCAAGATAATCATAAAAATCGTACATATATAGATGTTGTATCAACTGTGAATAATGAAACTGTTTTTAAAGGTGAATTTGAGATGTATCGCACGAAAGGTTTAGGTGACCAAAATGAAAATAGCAATTGATGGAATGGGTGGCGATCATGCACCAAAGTCAATCGTTGAAGGTGTATTGTTAGCATTAGAGGATTTTCCGAATATTGAAGTTCAATTATATGGTAAACAACAAGAGTTAGAACCGTACTTAAAACAACATGATCGTTTACAAGTAATCCATTGTGAAGAAGTAGTTGAAGGAGAAGATGATCCGGCTCGCGCAGTTCGTCGTAAAAAAGATTCTTCAATGGCGAAAATTTTAGAAGCGGTAACTGAGAATCGGGCAGACGCTTGTTTATCAGCAGGAAACACCGGTGCTTTAATGGCAGGAGGCCTGTTTAAAGTCGGGCGTATTGAAGGGGTTGCTCGCCCAGCATTAGCAACCACTTTACCTACGATTGATGGGCAAGGTTTTTTAATGCTAGATTTAGGTGCTAACGCGGATGCGAAACCAGAAAATATTTTACAATACGCCATTATGGGCTATGTTTATGCAAAAAAAGTAAGAGGTATCGACAATCCTCGAGTAGGATTATTAAATATCGGAACAGAAGATAAAAAGGGGAATGACTTAACGAAACAAGCATTCACTTTATTAAAAGAATCCAACATTCATTTTATCGGTAATGTGGAAGCCCGTGATTTATTAAACAATGTGGCGGATGTCGTTGTAACAGATGGTTTTACAGGTAATATGGTGTTAAAATCCATCGAAGGAACAGCTGGTGCAATGATGTCTATGCTAAAAGAGGCATTCATGTCATCGGGAAAAACGAAAATTAGTGCATTATTGATGAAGAATGAATTAAAGAACTTAAAAGGGAAATTAGATTATTCAGAGTATGGCGGTGCAGCTCTCTTTGGTTTACAAGCACCAGTCATTAAAGCTCATGGTTCTTCCGATGCAAGGGCAATTTATAGTGCCATTCGTCAAGCTTCTGTTATGGTGGAACACCATGTTACTGAAGTTATCAAAGAGACAATTGCAAAAAGCCAGGAGCAATAACAAAAGGGATGTAAGAAAAGGGGATAAACATGACGAAAATAGCTTTTATTTTTCCAGGACAAGGCTCTCAACAAGTAGGTATGGGGCAAGAGTTTGTTCAAAATAGCGAAGAAAGTAAAGCGTATTACGATCAAGCTGATAAAGTTCTGCAATTTGAATTATCAAAATTAATGTTAAATGGACCAGCAGAGGAATTAACATTAACTTATAATGCACAACCTGCTTTATTAACAACAGGTGTAATGGTTGCTAAAAAATTAATGGATGCAGGTATTCAACCGGACTATACAGCTGGTCACTCATTGGGTGAATACGGATCATTAGTAATTTCTGGAGCCATTTCCTTCGAAGATGCTGTTCAAATTGTTCATAAACGAGGATTATATATGAATGAAGCGGTTCCTGCCGGACAAGGGGCAATGGCAGCAATTTTAGGATTAGCTGCTGAACCATTAAAGGATGTTTGTGACAAAGTAACGAACGAAGGTGATCCAGTACAGCTTGCTAACTTAAACTGTCCTGGTCAAATTGTAATATCTGGAACTAAAGTTGGTGTGGAAAAAGCATGTGTTGCTGCTAAAGAAGCTGGTGCAAAACGTGCTATTCCATTAGTAGTAAGTGGTCCGTTTCATTCAGAGTTAATGCGCGGTGCTTCCGAAAAATTAGGAGAAGAATTGACAAATGTTCAATTAGCAGACCCTCAAATTCCAGTTGTAGGGAATGTATGGGCGCAAGAATTGAAAGATGTTCCTTCAATCCAACAGGAATTAGTTGAACAAGTATACTCTCCAGTACAATGGGAAAATTCCGTTAAATATATGATTGAGCAAGGAGTTTCTATTTTTATCGAATGTGGACCTGGTAAAGTGTTATCTGGTTTAGTGAAAAAAATAGATCGCTCAGTTAAGACATATTGTGTTTATGATGAAGCTTCATTTAACGAAGTGGTGGAAGCGATTGGAGGGGAGCTAATTGGGTAAATTAGTAGGGAAAACAGCAGTTGTAACTGGTGCTTCTCGTGGAATTGGACGAGCAATCGCATTACAACTAGCTTCTGAAGGTGCCAATGTTGTTGTGAACTTTAGTGGAAGTGAACAAAAAGCACAGCAAGTAGTAAGTGAAATTGAACAACTTGGTGCCAAAGCAATTGCAGTACAAGCGAATGTTTCAGATAGTGATTCTGTGCAAAATTTAATGTCGGCAGCCGTTGAACAATTCGGTTCTATTGACGTCCTAGTAAATAACGCAGGAATAACAAGAGATAACTTAATCATGCGTATGAAAGAGGACGAATGGGATGAAGTGATCAATACAAACTTAAAAGGTGTATTCCTTTGTACAAAAGCTGTTACTCGTCAAATGATGAAACAACGATCAGGACGTATTATTAATATTTCATCAATTGTTGGTGTAATGGGGAATGCTGGTCAAGCAAATTACGTAGCTGCGAAAGCAGGTGTCATCGGGTTAACAAAGACGACTGCGAGAGAACTAGCATCCCGTAACATTTTAGTGAATGCGATTGCGCCAGGGTTTATAACAACTGAAATGACTGATGAATTGCCAGAAGACATTAAAAGTTCAATGTTAAACCAAATTCCATTAGCTAAATTAGGTCAACCTGAAGATATTGCAAAGGCTGTTGTTTTCCTAGCTTCTGATGATGCAAGCTATATGACGGGTCAAACGCTTCATATTGATGGCGGAATGTATATGTAATAAAATTCGAAGATAGTAAAATGCTATTGTTAGAAAAATAATTAATAGTTTACTTTTTTAAATTTTATTATTGATTGTATGGATAAGTTCATATAAAATTTTAAATTTGTATAACGAAAATCACGAATTTATCCATTGTTGTGATAAATCGTCTATTTCGAATATATATTTGAGGGGAGGTGACCGACTTGGCTACAGTATTAGAACGTGTTACAAAAGTAGTCGTTGACCGTTTAGGCGTTGACGAAAGCGAAGTGAAATTAGAAGCTTCTTTCCGTGAGGATTTAGGTGCAGACTCATTAGACGTTGTTGAATTAGTAATGGAACTTGAAGATGAGTTTGATATGGAAATTTCAGACGATGATGCTGAAAAAATTGGAACTGTTGGCGATGCTATCAGTTACATTGAAAGTAAAATAAGCTAACAATTTAAAGAGGCACACATTTCGCATTCTATGAAAGGCGTAAATTTGTGCCTCTTTTTATATTAGTTTACTTATTATACAAAGAAAAGTTGAATTTCTATCACTGAACAAGGTAAACTAAACGGTAGAATCTATAAGGAAGGCAGATTGTTCATGACAATAAGAAAAAAAGGTAATCATCAAAAAGTTGGGGTTCTACCTGAAAAGGTAAGACATCAATTTGAATTTTTACAAGAGGAATTAAATATTTATTTTCGTAACAAAAGTTTACTTTATCAGGCATTTATCCATTCATCTTATGTGAATGAGCATCGTCGCAAATTATTTACAGACAATGAAAGACTAGAATTTTTAGGAGACGCTGTTCTTGAACTTTCTGTATCTAAATACCTTTTTGAACGATATCCCCATATGAGTGAGGGAGAGTTAACAAAATTACGGGCATCCATTGTTTGTGAGCCTTCCCTTGTTATTTTTGCCAACGAATTAAATTTCGGTAAATATGTTCTTTTAGGGAAAGGGGAAGAACTTACAGGTGGTCGTGAACGTCCTGCCCTTTTAGCGGATGTTTTTGAATCCTTTATTGGTGCTCTGTATTTAGACCAAGGGTTAGAAATCGTTGTAGGATTTTTAGAACGAATCGTGTTCCCAAAAGTAGAAGTCGGTGCTTTTTCGCATGTGATGGATTTCAAAAGTCAATTACAAGAAATGGTTCAACAATCAAACAATGGTATATTACATTATGAAATTGTCGATGAAAAAGGACCAGCACACAACCGTACCTTTGTTTCGCGCGTTTTATTAAACGAAAAAGAACTTGGAATAGGACGTGGGAAATCAAAGAAAGAGGCTGAACAACAAGCTGCGCAAAATGCGATGGTTGCATTAAATCAGTCTAGTTTTAAGGAGGAGTAGTATGTTCCTTAAACGACTTGAAGTAATAGGCTTTAAATCGTTTGCTGATCGTATTGGTATTGATTTCGTTCCAGGCGTAACTGCGGTAGTTGGTCCGAACGGGAGTGGCAAAAGTAACGTAACAGATGCTATTCGGTGGGTATTAGGAGAACAATCGGCGAAAAGTTTACGTGGAGCGAAAATGGAAGATGTTATTTTTGCTGGTAGTCAATCAAGGAAACCACTGAATTTTGCTGAAGTAACCCTTGTATTAAATAATGAAGATGAGCAAGTAGCAACACCATATTCGGAAATTAGTGTAACGAGACGTGTGTATCGTTCAGGTGATAGCGAATATTTGCTGAATAATCAGCAATGTCGCCTGAAGGATATTACGGACTTGTTTATGGATTCGGGACTTGGGAAAGAAGCATTTTCGATTATTTCTCAAGGACGTGTCGATGAAATATTAAATAGCCGACCAGATGATCGAAGAACGATTTTTGAAGAAGCAGCTGGTGTTTTAAAATACAAAATTCGTAAGAAAAAAGCAGAACATAAATTAGTGGAGACCGATGAAAACTTACATCGGGTTTTAGATATTCTCCATGAATTAGATGGTCGCCTAGAACCATTACAAATTCAGGCTTCAGCGGCCAATGATTACGTGCGGATGACGGAAGAGTTAAGAGAATCCGATATTGCGTTAACGGTCCATGATTTAGTCAATAATGGGAAAGATTTAGAGCAGATAAATGTAGAACATAAGCAATTACAAGTGACGGAGCAACAACACGCTTTAGAAATAGCTAATTATGAAGCGGAAATTGATAGCATCCGTGAAAAGTTAAAAGAAATCGATACCGTTTTAGATAGTGCTCAAGAACAACTAGTTGAAGCTAGCTCTGAGGTAGAGCGTTGGGAGGGTCGTAAAGCCCTTACGAAGGAAAAACGCTCCAATGTCCTAAAACAACTTGCCCAGCTTGAACAAGCATTACAACAAGCAAAAAACGAGGAAAAAGAACTAGCGGATAGCGAAGAAGAAAAAAAATTGCAATTTGCTGAAAAGCAGAAGGAAGTACAAAAGCTCAAAGCTGAAATAAAGCAATTAGAGTTAACATTAAATTCATCTGCTGTTGAGATCGAGAAAGAAATTGAACAATCAAAAGATCAGTATATTGATTTATTAAATGAAGAAGCAACAGTTAAAAATGAATTAAAGCATATTGAGCAGCAATTAACCCAACAATTAGAAACAGCCGAGCGCATGAATGATCGTTCTGCGGAAATGGCAAAAAAATTGGAGCAGGTTACTGCACAAAAACAAGAGCTCCAATCAATTGTTCAAAATTTAGAATTCCAATTGAAAGAAAAGCTTGAACAATATGAAGTGATGCAACAAAAATTGAAAAGCACTTCATCATCCTTTGAAGAAAAACAACAATTGCTATATCAAGCTTATCAACACCAACAACAGTTAAAAGCAAGGAAAGAAACATTAGCAGAGCTTGAAGCAGACTTTTCTGGTTTCTTCCAAGGGGTTAAGGAAATTTTGTTAGCCCGAGAACGGGGAGAATTAAGTGGAATTGAAGGGGCTGTTGCGGAGTTAGTTCAGGTTGACGCTAAGTACTCAAAAGCGATTGAAACTGCCTTAGGTGCAGCATCCCAACATATCGTAACAGAGACAGAACAACATGCTCAAAAAGCGATTGGCTGGTTAAAAGCAAAACGGGCAGGAAGAGCAACCTTTTTACCGAAAACGGTAATGAAATCTCGAAAACTTCAGCATACACAATATGCATCTGCTCTTGAACATCCATCCTTCGTCAGTCTAGCATTTGAACTAGTTGAATTCGATGAATCTAATCGTTCCATTGTTGAAAATTTATTAGGAAACGTAATTGTCGCTTCAAATTTAGAAGGGGCAAGCCAAATCGCAAGAAGTTGTGGCTTTAGATATAGAGTTGTAACCCTTGATGGAGATATTGTCAATGCGGGTGGTTCCTTAACGGGTGGTGCTTCCAAACAGCAATCTTCATTATTTACTCGAAAAGCTGAGCTTGATCAATTAACAGCTAAGCTCGACCAAATGGAAGTATCCATTTTGCAAGCAGAAAAATCTGTATCCGTTGAAAAAGAAACGTTAACAGTTTTACGAGAAAAATTAGAAGGATTGAAGCTAGAAGGCGATGCACTGCGCAGTGAGGAAATCGAACAAAAGGCAAAATTACACGCAGTGGAAGTGGAAGAAAAATCATTAAAGGCAACAGTAAACGTTGCTTCATCAGAGCAATCTTCGATGACATCTAGAAAATCTACCCTTTTACAGCAAAAAAAAGAGGCGACGGAACGGTTAGAACAGCTAAAAACAGAACTTGAAGAAGTGAATCAAAAGGTTGACCAACTCACTTTATTAAAGTCTCAAGTGGAGACAGAAAAAGATGTCCTTCGAGAAACGTCCGCTCAAAAACGTTCTGAACTTGCCGTTGTACAAGAACAGTTAAGTCAACTGCAAATTGCAACTGCTGAACTTGCTTTGCAACGTTCGAAAGCTATACAACAAGTAACATCCATTACGCAAGAAATTCAATGGATTCAAAATGACGAGGCAAACGGTCCTTCAGAAGAGGAAATTGAAGCAACAGTTCAACAGTGGTCGATTAAAAAAGAACAATTAACAAAGGTAATCCAAAAAAACCGTGGATTACGTTTGGAACACCAACAATCTTTATCCAAACTGGAAGAACAACTAAAAGAATTACAAAGACTTCATAAAGGTTACTTAGAAAGTTTACGGGCAGTTGAAGTAAAACGAAGTAGGGTAGAATTTGAAATCAGTCGTTTACATACATTGTTGGAGGAACAGTATGAGCTTGATTTTGAAGAAGCTCAGCAGCAGGCGATTGAACTTGAAAACGTTGATCAAGTTCGCCGGAAAGTAAAATTGTTAAAACAATCAATCGAAGAACTAGGTCCTGTCAATTTAACAGCCATCGAGGAATACGACAGAGTTTTAGAACGTCATACGTTTTTATCAGAACAGCGTAATGATCTGTTGGAAGCCCAAGAGACATTGCATGAAGCGATTCGAGAAATGGATGAGGAAATGTCTATTCGTTTTAGAGAGTCATTCACAATGATTCAAACTCAGTTTAGACACGTATTCCGAGAACTATTTGGCGGAGGACAAGCAGATTTAGTTTTATTAGATCCTGAAAATTTACTTGATACCGGTATCGAAATCGTTGCACAACCACCAGGGAAAAAACTTCAAAATTTAAGTCTACTATCAGGTGGGGAAAGAGCACTAACAGCGATTGCGCTATTGTTTGCTATTTTAAATACTCGTCCAGTTCCTTTTGTGATTCTCGATGAAGTAGAAGCAGCACTGGATGAGGCAAATGTACAACGTTATAGTGAATATTTACGAAAGTTAAGTAGTGACACACAATTTATCGTCATTACCCATCGGAAAGGGACAATGGAAGGAGCAGACGTATTGTATGGTATTACGATGCAAGAGTCTGGTGTATCAAAACTTGTTTCTGTAAAACTGGAAGAAGAAGTTGTATTGTAAATAAAGGAGCGGAAGAAAATGAGCTTTTTTAAACGATTGAAGGAAAAATTAATTGGAAACACCGAAGAAGAAAAAGTTCAACAAGAACAATTGGAAGATTCTGAGGTAGAAGTAAAATCGGATGATTCATCTTTCATTATTGAAAATAATGAACAAACAAAATCTGTTGAAGAAATAGTGGATGAAGTAATTGAAGAGATTGAAGAAGCTGAAAAGACAACAGAAACGGTTACGGATCGTTTAGATGAAAAAGAACTTGAGCCAGTAGAAGAAGTAGTTGAGAAAAAACCTTCAGCATGGTCTATTACACAAAAATTTAAACAGGGGCTTTCCAAAACCCGTAATACTTTTACATCGAAAGTGAACGATTTAGTTGCCCGTTACCGTAAAGTAGATGAAGACTTTTTCGAGGAATTAGAAGAAGTATTACTTCAAGCAGATGTTGGCTTCGATACAGTAATGGAATTAATGGATAAATTACGTTTTGAAGTACAACGTAAAAACATAAAAGACACAGAGGGCATTCAAGCGATTATTTCTGAAAAGCTTGTAGAGATTTACGAGGCTGGAGAGGAAGATATCGCAGAATTAAATCTACAACCCGATGGTGAGTTAACGGTTATTTTATTTGTAGGGGTAAATGGTGTTGGTAAAACAACAACTATCGGTAAATTAGCCCATCGTTTAAAATCCCAAGGAAAGTCGGTTATACTTGCTGCCGGAGATACTTTCCGGGCAGGCGCAATCGATCAACTTCAAGTTTGGGGAGACCGGGTTGGTTGTGAAGTAATTAAACAATCAGAAGGGTCTGATCCAGCTGCAGTTATTTATGATGCAATTGGGGCTGCTAGGAAACGTGGAGCGGACGTTTTAATTTGTGATACGGCGGGACGTTTACAAAACAAAGTTAATTTAATGAAAGAGCTAGAAAAAGTACACCGTGTTATTTCCCGAGAAATTCCGAATGCACCTCATGAAGTATTATTAGCTCTTGATGCAACAACAGGACAAAATGCGCTCGTTCAAGCCCAAACATTTAAAGAAGCAACGAATGTAACAGGTATTGTGTTAACGAAACTAGATGGAACAGCTAAAGGCGGTATCGTACTAGCAATTCGAAACAAACTTCATATCCCAGTTAAATTTGTAGGTCTAGGGGAAAAAATGGATGATCTTCAACCATTTGATGCAGAGCGTTATGTTTACGGGTTATTTGCAGAAGGCTTAGAAAAAGAATTAGAAAAAATAGACGAATAAAAAAGTTAATCTTTAGTGTAGATAAAGTGATTTAATGCTTTATCTACACTTTTTATATTGATGCATATTTGTTTTTAAGTGATGCTGATTGTTGACAGAAAATTTAGTATAATATTGAGATGGAAAGAAAGGGGAACAAATCAATGGAACGGCCAAAATTATGGACGAAAAATTTCCTAATGATATGGGGAATTAATTTTTTTACCCATACTGTGTTCTATAGCTTGTTGGCTACCGTTACCTTGCATGTGACCACTAATTTTGGAATGAATCAAGGGGCAGCCGGTTTAGCCGTTGGGATATATGTACTTATGGCACTTATAGCCCGTTTGTTTGCTGGGAAAATAGTAGAAGTAATCGGAAGTAAAAAAATTCTGATTATCTCAAGCATTTGTTTCTTTTTAGCAATCATAGCCCATCTATTTGCTTCAACGTTTTTCCTCCTAATAATCATTCGAGCAATTCATGGGTTTACCTTTGGTTTTTTAATGACTTCAGCTGGAGCGATTATGGCCGATGTAGTACCAGATGAACGCCGTGGAGAGGGAACCGGATATTATGCAACGGCAATGAATATTGCGATGGCGATTGGACCTTTTATCGGACTGATTGTCATGAGGATGGCCACTTTTGAAATGTTAATATGGATTTTAGTAGTAATTGGCTTTTGTAATTTGATAAGCATTTTCTTAACGATATCTTCTCCAACAAAGTCAAGGGATTCAAAAGTCTCTTTAACTATCTCATTGAGTGATGTTTTTGAGAAAAAAGCAATACCGATTGGCCTTTGTATATTTGCGTTAGCACTTGGTTATTCGAGTTTGCTTTCCTTTTTATCCCTTTACACGACGGACATTGGTCATCCATCAGTTGGAACATATTTTTTCGTTGTTTACGCGATTGCATTAGTTTTAACTAGACCAATTACTGGGCGGTTATTTGATCGCTTTGGAGAGAATTGGTTAACCTATCCTATGCTTGCAATATTAGTTGTTGGTTTTTTAGTTCTCAGTCTGGCAAATAGTAGTTGGATGATTTTACTTGCGAGTGTTTTGATCGGGATTGGTTATGGAACAGTTCAATCCAATTATTTAGCCATTGCTATTAAGGAAGCTGATTCTCATCGGAAAGCGACGGCAACCTCTACCTTCTTCATCTTTATGGATTTAGCCATCGCAGTGGGACCTTATATATATGGATTGTTATTAGGGCAAATGAGTTATCGTTCAGTATATAGTTGGACGGTAATTTGGCTTTTACTTTCTATAGTTGTTTATTTTGTTTTCCATGGTCGGAAAGTAAGTAACCGTAGCCGGCAACAGCTACCGTTAGAAAATTAATCTAGTGAATTTTACATAGATAAACCTTTATTGGACAAGGAAATTTCCTTGACAGTAAAATTGAAAACATATATGATACAGTAGACAAATTATGATTGGAGAGATATTTTGATGCTTATTGAAAAAACAACACGCATGAACTTTCTCTTCGACTTTTATCAAGCATTATTAACAGATAAACAAAGAAGTTATATGGAACTTTATTATTTAGATGACCTTTCGTTAGGTGAAATTGCTGAAAGCTATAAAGTTTCCCGTCAAGCTGTATATGATAATATTCGTCGTACAGAGGCGATGCTTGAAGAATATGAAGATAAACTAAGATTATTTGAAAAATTTGGTGAACGTCAGCAAATCTTAGAGCAATTAACGATTGCAATAAAAGACGAAACAAAAACGGTTGAAGATCGTCTTACATTAATTAATCAACTAAAAGAAACGGATTAGGAGGCTAAACATGGCATTTGAAGGGTTAGCAGAACGACTCCAAGGAACAATCCAAAAGATTAAAGGTAAAGGTCTCGTTACCGAACAAGACGTTAAAGCGATGATGCGAGAAGTTCGACTTGCATTAATCGAGGCAGACGTTAACTTAAAGGTTGTTAAAGAGTTTGTTAAAAAAGTAAGTGAACGTGCAGTTGGCACTGAGGTGATGAAAAGTTTAACACCGGGTCAACAAGTAATCAAAATCGTTCAAGATGAGTTAACATTATTAATGGGTGGCGAACAAAGCCCGATAAAATTTAATACAAAACCACCAACTGTTATTATGATGGTCGGTTTACAAGGTGCTGGTAAAACAACGACTACTGGTAAATTAGCGAACGTATTACGAAAAAAATATAATCGTAAACCTTTATTAGTAGCGGCAGATATTTATCGACCAGCTGCCATACAACAGCTTCAAACGTTAGGAAAGCAACTTTCTATTCCTGTTTTTGCTTTAGGTGATCAAGTTTCTCCTGTGGAGATTGCACGCCAAGCAATAGAACAAGCAAAAGAGGAACACCATGATGTAGTCATTATCGATACGGCAGGACGTTTGCATATCGATGAAGAATTAATGGATGAATTAAAAAATATTAAAGCGTTAAAAGAACCAGATGAAGTATTTTTAGTTGTTGATGCGATGACTGGGCAAGATGCGGTTAACGTAGCCCAAAGCTTTAACGAAACAATCGGAATTACAGGTGTTGTATTAACGAAGTTGGACGGTGATACGCGCGGTGGTGCTGCACTTTCTATTCGTGCTGTAACAGAAAAACCGATTAAATTCGTTGGTATGGGTGAAAAAATGGATGCTCTTGAACCATTCCATCCAGAACGAATGGCTTCCCGTATTTTAGGTATGGGTGACGTACTTTCATTAATCGAAAAAGCACAAGCAAATGTAGATATGGAAAAGGCGAAGGAATTAGAAGAGAAATTTATGAACCAAAGCTTTACCTTTGATGACTTCGTTGAACAGCTTCAAGCGGTGAAAAAAATGGGACCTCTTGATGAAATTTTAAAAATGTTACCAGGTGCCAATAAAATTAAAGGCCTTGATAATGTTAAAGTAGATGAAAAACAAATGGGACGAATTGAAGCAATTATTTATTCCATGACGTCTGCTGAGAAGAAAAACCCTGATATGATCAATGCAAGCCGTAAAAAACGGATAGCAAAAGGGTCTGGTACAACCATTCAAGAAGTGAATCGTTTGCTAAAGCAATTTGAAGATATGAAAAAAATGATGAAACAAATGACAGGAATGTCCCAAGGAAAAGGGAAGAAAAAGATGAAATTACCTGGTTTAGACTCATTGTTTAAGTAAAAAGTTGAAGGTTTTTTTTACTGTTAAGAAAAAACACTTTACAAACTACAGAAACATTGATAATATACTATCTTGTGTGAAACTTATTCGGAGGTGCAATTAAAAATGGCAGTTAAAATTCGTTTAAAACGTATGGGAGCTAAAAAATCTCCTTTCTATCGTATCGTAGTAGCTGACTCTCGTTCACCACGTGACGGACGTCAAATTGAAACAGTTGGTACTTACAACCCACTTACAACACCAGCTACATTAAACATCGATGAAGAGAAAGCTCTTAAATGGTTAGCTAATGGAGCAAAACCATCTGATACTGTACGTAACCTGTTCTCAGAACAAGGTATTATGGAAAAATTCCACAACCAAAAATTCAGTAAATAATCGGAGGTGGCGTCATGCAGAAGCTGATTGAAACAATCGTAAAACCGTTAGTCGATTATCCGGAAGAAGTTCGTATTGAGACGGACGAGAATTCGAGTCGAATTGTTTATAAACTTTTTGTCCATCCACAAGACAGAGGGAAAGTCATAGGCAAGCAAGGTCGTGTTGCAAAGGCAATTCGTACAATTGTTTATTCAGCTGCAGGCAGTCACCATAAGAAAAAGACTTATGTCGATATATTGGATTAAAAGAATAGCAGAGGTGGCTCGATCGGCTGTATAGGCACTTGAAGATTGGATTCTAGCATGCAACTTGCATCGTATAGGTCATTCTGAAGGGACCAAATCAGCTAGCCACTAAAGCTGGACATAAAATAGGAGGGAGCCTAGGCTATCCCTTCTTTTTTATTACTCTTTTTAGTATGATAAAGTCGGTAGAGTGAAGTATATAAAATATAGAAAAAATAATCGGCTACATGTAAATACTTCAGTAAAAACAGGGCAGATTCGTCATGAAGTCACCTTTGGAACTTGTACGAACTGTGGAGTTATCCTGAAGTGGAACGGATTGAAGGGTGGAGTGTTTGGTATGGAATGGTTTAATGTAGGCAGAATCGTGAATACACATGGAATTCGTGGTGAAGTTCGTGTGCTATCTTCTACAGATTTTGAAGAAGTTCGGTTTGCTCCAGGCAGTAAACTAGCAGTTTTTAAAAAGGATGAAAATAAACCGACATGGGTTACGGTTGAAAGCTCTCGTCGACATAAAAACTTTATATTATTAATGTTTGAAGGATACGATAACATTAATCTCGTGGAACCGTTTAAAGAAGGTCTATTAAAGGTAACGAAGGACCAACTTGCAGATGATGAGCTAGAAGAAAATGAATACTATTACTTTGAAATTATGGAATGTGAAGTATTCTCTGAAGAGGGAGAAAAAATCGGAACTGTTTCAGATATTTTACAGACTGGTGCCAATGATGTATGGGAAGTAAAGGCACCAAACGGGAAAAAACACTATATTCCGTACATTGAGGAGATTGTAAAAGAAATTGATGTAGAAGAAAAGAAAATTACGATACATGTTATGGAAGGGCTTTTGTAATGAATATACATGTTTTAAGTTTATTCCCAGAGATGTTTACAGGTGTTTTCGGTTCATCGATTTTAAAAAAAGCTCAAGAGAAAAAGGCTGTATCTTTATCGGTTTCAGATATCCGTGAATTTAGTAATAATAAGCATAAACAAGTCGATGATTATCCTTATGGTGGCGGAGCGGGTATGGTATTAAAACCCGAACCAATGTTTCAGGCGGTCGAAACGATTACAGAGGGTCGTAAACCACGAATTATTCTTATGTGTCCTCAAGGTGAACGATTTACACAAAAGAAGGCAGAGGAGCTTGCGAAAGAGGAAGAGCTTGTTTTCTTATGTGGACATTATGAAGGGTATGATGAAAGAATACGTCAACATCTTGTAACAGACGAAATTTCCATCGGCGATTTTGTTTTAACAGGTGGAGAATTACCTGCGATGACGGTTATTGATGCTGTTGTAAGATTACTTCCAGGAGTTTTAGGACAAGAAGATTCTCATATTCATGATTCCTTTTCGACAGGGTTACTAGAGCATCCCCACTATACTCGTCCAGCAGAGTTTAGAGGAATGAAAGTGCCAGACGTATTATTATCTGGTAATCATGCAAACATTGAAAAATGGCGACAAGAACAATCACTAAAACGTACCTTTGAAAGACGACCTGATTTGCTCGAACAAATGGAATTAACGAAGGATCAACAAGCCTTTATTAATGCGTTAAAGGGCGAAAAATAATTTATATATGACTTGCATCAATCCATAGTTTTATGGTAATATTCAATCTGTGCTTCTTTTGTGAAGTGCTGAATTACGGTGTTCCGCTGTGGCCAAAGTGGACTGCAAGAGCATCTGTCTAAGGAGAGAAAACAATGTCAAATATTATTGCAGAAATTACAAAAGAACAACTTCGTTCTGATTTACCAACTTTCCGTCCTGGTGACACTGTACGTGTACACGTGAAAGTAGTAGAGGGTACTCGTGAACGTATCCAAGTATTCGAAGGTGTTGTTATTAAACGTCGTGGTGGCGGAATTAGCGAAACTTTCACAGTTCGTAAAATTTCTTACGGTGTTGGTGTTGAACGTACATTCCCTGTACACACTCCAAAAATCGCTAAATTAGAAGTTATCCGTCGTGGTAAAGTACGTCGTGCTAAACTTTACTACCTACGTAACCTACGTGGTAAAGCAGCTCGTATTAAAGAAATTCGATAATTACTTTTTAAGAAAGGGGGCTTGTTTGCAAGCTCCCTTTTCTTTTTGCTTGTCATAGTTCAACCATTTACAATAAAATAGTGATAGATGGGGGGATTTCTCTCGTGGAGAAAACAAAAAAAGAAAAAAATGAGCTTTGGGAGTGGATTAAAGCACTCGTCATTGCCTTTGCAATTGCTCTTATTATTCGTTATGTATTCTTTACGCCAATTGTAGTAGACGGTGAATCTATGATGCCTACATTAAAAAACGGTGACCGAATGATTGTAAATAAAATTGGTTATAAAATAGGTGAACCAGATCGTTTTGATATTGTTGTATTCCATGCACCGGAAGGGAAGGATTATATAAAACGAGTAATTGGACTTCCAGGAGATCATATCGAATATAAGGATGACCAACTCTATATTAATGGGGAACCAATTGACGAGCCTTATTTAGATGAGTATAAATCCCAAATAACTGAGGGTACACTAACACAAGACTTCACATTAGAAGAAATTGATCCAAATTTAGAAGTAGTGCCAGAAGGTTATGTTTTTGTAATGGGGGATAATCGTCGTTATAGTAAAGATAGCCGTCATATTGGGGTAGTTAGTCTAGATGAAATTATCGGTAATACAAGTGTTGTATTTTGGCCATTAAGCGAAATGAAAATTGTAGATTAATTTATTGACTGAAGGAGGTTCTATGCAATCTCCTTTTCTTTTTGATACATAAGAAAAAGAATAACTAACAACATCTAGAATACATAAGGAGGAAAACAACATGACAATTCAATGGTTTCCAGGACATATGGCGAAAGCTAGACGTGAAGTTCAAGAAAAACTAAAACTTGTAGATATTATTTTTGAATTAATCGATGCTCGATTACCTCTTTCTTCGAGAAATCCGATGATTGACGAAGTGATAAATCAAAAACCTCGACTTCTCATTTTAAATAAGGCGGATATGGCCGATGAAACAGAAACGCATAAATGGGTGCAATATTTTGCAAATAAAGGTCATATGGCAGTTGCTATTAATTCATTAGATGGAAAAGGACTGCAAAAGGTCACAAAAGCTGCTCAAGAAATTTTAGCTGATAAATGGGCACGTATGAAAGCAAAAGGAATGAAGCCTAGAGCAATCCGTGCGATGATTGTAGGGATTCCGAACGTAGGAAAATCAACATTAATTAATCGTTTAGCAAAGAAAAACATCGCAAAGACAGGAAATACACCTGGGGTAACAAAGGCTCAACAATGGATTAAAGTAGGTAAGGAATTAGAGTTGTTAGATACGCCAGGGATTTTATGGCCGAAATTTGAAGACCAAGAAGTAGGGTTAAAACTAGCATTAACTGGTGCGATTAAAGATACAATTATCAATATGGAAGATTTGGCTGTGTATGGACTCCGTTTTTTATCAATCCATTATCCTAACCGTATGGAGGAACGCTATGGAATTACCTTTGTCCATGAAAATTTAGTTGAAACGTTTGATCATATTGGAAAACGAAGAAAAGTATTTGGTCCAGGTGGCGAAATCGACTATGACCAAGTGGCGGAAATTATCGTGCGAGACATACGTAATCAAAATTTTGGTAAATTAAGTTTTGATATTGTAGATGAACAATTAGAAAAAGAACAAATAGCGGAAGTATAAATCGTTGCTTCATCAAAACAAAGAACCATCTCTTATTGTGAAAACGTAAGAGATGGTTCTTTTTTTGAAAAAAGAAGTGCCAGCATCCTAATCGTTGCTTGGCACTTTATGATGTAAATCGTTACGCAGGCATGTTTGTTGGAGTAGGTGTTGCGTAACCTTCTTCATATTTTGCATCAATCGCTTGACGAATTTCTTTTAAAGATTTTCCTTGTTGATACATTTGGACAGATTCTACTGCAATTTCTAAACAGACTTGGCATCGAGTTCCGTGATCATCCCATACAACGGATCCGTCATCCCGCTTCTCTGCAATGAAGCAATTTAAATTATTGCGATGACCTGCACTTTCCCCACATCCACAATAACAAGGAATCCATTCTAATATATCTGTTGCTTGTCCAGCTACTTCATAAACAAGTCGAATATCTTCCGGTTGTGAGTCTAAAAAAGATGGCAATTGTTTCACAGAATCGGTTGTTTCTTGAAGGTCTCCGGAAAGGTGGTTATGAGTAGTTGACGAATCATTTTCTAATGATTGGTCTGCATGTTCATTTGCATGTTCTTCTGAATGATGTTCATCTTTTGCAGCATTTCCGCAAGCTGATAAAAGAAGGATAATGCTAGCAAAAAGAGGAAATATTTTTTTCATGTTGTCTCCTCCATTCAATCCTTTTCATTATAATCGCACTAAGTGTGAAAGAACAATGATAACTATGTTAAATTATTAGTGGTAAGTATAAAAGTTACATACATATTGAAGAAACAACAGGTTCTTCTTTTATATCAATAAAAAATGCCGATATAAGTAATAGATTATTTAGGGAAGTGTAAGTACATATGCAAAGAACAGTAAAAGAGATTACAGATGCTTTACATGAAGCGAAAGTTTATGCAAGTTGGATGAAAGATATTGAAAAAGATGAGCGTGCAGGAGTTCAAAAGGCATGGAAACAATGGAATAGTCGTAGGGAGAAGGAAAAGAAAAAGCTAGAAGAGCACGAAAGAAAAGTGCAGTTTGATCGCTCCTTTTTATCGACGGATGCAGAATTGTTAGTAGGGTTAGATGAAGCAGGGAGGGGGCCGTTAGCAGGACCGGTTGTTACAGCTGCGGTTATTCTTCCGAAAAATTGTGAACCTTTTGTAGGTATCAACGATTCGAAGCAACTTTCAAAAAAAGTAAGGGAAGAATTTGCTCAAATTATTAAAGCACACGCCCTTGCTTATTCGATTCATTTTCAAAGTGCACAAGTTATCGATGAGATCAATATATACGAAGCAACAAAACAATCGATGAAAGAATGTGTGGAGAATTTAAAAATACGTCCAGATTTTTGTATTGTAGATGCCCTTGTGTTACCAATAGATATCCCGCAACAGTCAATTATTAAAGGGGATGCTAAAAGTTTATCGATAGCGGCGGCTTCAATTTTAGCAAAAAATGCTCGGGATGAGTATATGGAAAAGCTTCATCTTGAGTATCCTGAATATGGCTTTGACCAAAATGCAGGTTATGGAACGAAACAACACCTTGATGCCCTTGAAAAGTATGGTCCGATGGAGGAACACCGTAAAAGTTTTGAACCAATCAAATCGATGATGGTAAGTAAGGAGAGGTTAACAATATGACTTTCACCTCATTTAGTCCGATACAAGTCCAACAAATAAATAGTACACAACAACAGCCCCTTGTTTTAAAACAAGGACAAGTTTTTCATGGAACGATTAAAAAATTATATCCTGATCAAATGGCGGAAGTACAAATTGGGCAGACAAAATTATTTGCTAAGCTTGAAACGCCGTTAAAAGCTGGAGACTCGCATTTTTTTCAAGTAACGAGTATGAATCCCCAAGCACAACTAAAAGTAGTTACAGGTCCAATTCAGCCGTCTCAATCGGTGGCTCAACAAGTAACACAGTTACTTGAAATGATGAATTTGCCAAAAACGGCGGCAATGCAACAATTAGTAGCTCATTTTTTGAAAAATCAACTACCGTTATCAAAAGAGCAATTAATGTATGGGGAAAATTGGTTGAATGAATTGCCAGCAAATACTACAAAACAAGAGGCGTTAATGGCCATACAAAAAATGGTTGAATTAAAAATGCCTTTTACAAACGAAATTTTTAAAGGATTTATTTTAGGTGGTAAGACGAATGGGATGTCCAATGCCATTTCAAATTTCACGACGATATTGATGGAAGATCAGTCGATTTCAAGTTCAGCAAAAACACAATTAATGCAACAACTACAAACGATTTCAAAGCCATTTACTATGGAAACAGGTAGCATCGTCTTATCAAAAGCGATTCAAATTTTGCTTACTGATACGGAGTCGTTCATACATAAGACCCAATTATTCAATTTATTAAAAGCTGCAGAAATTTTCCCTAAAAACACGATGATTGATAATTGGTTGTCCGAAAGTTTTCAGCAACATAAAACGTTAATCAATCATTCAAATCAACCTTCAGCAAGTCAACTCATTCAAAATGTAGTAAGTGCAAAATTAAATGAAGTGCCACAAATAATCAAAGAGGTTCAATCATGGATATCGAATCAAAATCAATTACCAAATGAGCAAAAAATTGAACTACAACAATTATTAACTCGTTTTGAATCATTACCTTTAAATAAAGGGACAGTTGAATGGTTCGCTCAACAACTCCATAAGCAATTAATCATAGCTTTTTCTGAAAATACAACGCCTATTTTTTCGAAAGAACAAAATAGTACGTCGATAAAAGACCAACTTTTATCCCTATTGAAACCAGAGATGATGACTACCTCATCAGCATTATTGAACATAGTAAAAGTCGTGAATGAATCGCCGCAACCTTTCCTTCAAACGATGCTACTTCAAGCGGAAGCGGAAGTTCAAACGGCCATTGATAGTAAAGCGATAGAACAAGCGCTTAAAACAATTTTAAAAGGTTTAGGAATGAGTTACGAGGCTTCTTTCAATCATAAAATACAAGATTTTCAAGAAGCTACTCAGTCATTAAAACCACAACTGTTAACGATCATAAATGATCCTCAAACATCACAAGTTTTAAAAGAAGCTGCTGATAATATTGTTTCGAGATTAAATGGGATGCAGTTACATTCAGGAGAAAATGGACATCAACACCAACTTATCATGCAAATTCCTCTTCACTTTTTAGGGAAGCATACGGAGGCAACGCTTCAATGGAACGGTCGTATGAAGGAAGATGGGAAAATCGATGCGAATTACGCGAGAATTTTATTTTATTTAAATATGAATACCCTAAAAGAAACGGTCGTTGACATGCAAGTACAAAACCGCATAATTACCATTCATTTATATAACGATCTGCCTCAATTGGAACAATTAGCTGAGCCGTTGAAAGAAAAACTTAAAACAGGACTTTTAGAAAAAAATTATCATCTTTCAGGATTATTTATTAAATCCTTTGAAAAAACAGATTCCACACAAGTTTCAAACAATCTGACTGAAAGTAAAGAGGAAACAAAAAGTCATAATGGAGTCGATATTCGGGTATGAGAGAGAAAAAGTTTATTCGAAAAGAGGCCATTGCATTATCTTATAATCCGGAAGGAAAACAAAGTCCAAAAGTTATCGCAAAAGGGAAGGGAAAAATTGCAGATAATATTTTAGAAAAAGCATCTTTCCATAATGTTCCTATTTATGAAGATAAAAATCTTGTCGAATTATTAGGGAATTTAGATTTAAACGAATCAATACCAGAGGAGTTATACGAGGCTGTTGCCGAGGTATTTGCTTTCATTTATAGACTTGATCGGAACTATCAGGAAAATAATGATAAAAAATTGTTATAAAAAAATAGAAAAAATAGATAGACTGATAGCTGTAAAATAGATAATATTGTAATAAAATAACTAATATCGTACAAATAATACTAATATAGACTTTATCAGAATATTTGTATAGAATGGTTATGGTTAACAAAATTATTTCCACAAGATTGATGGGAGGATGTATCATGAATATCCATGAGTATCAAGGGAAGGAAATCCTTAGAAAATATGGAGTAGCAGTTCCGAATGGAAAGGTTGCCTTTTCACCCGAAGAAGCTGTAAAAGTGGCGAAGGAGCTCGGTTCAAATGTAATCGTTGTCAAAGCCCAAATTCATGCTGGGGGTCGAGGTAAAGCTGGGGGTGTCAAAATCGCGAAGAACTTAGAAGAAGTTCGAACTTACGCGAAAGAGTTACTTGGGAAAATTTTAGTAACTCATCAAACTGGTCCAGAAGGTAAAGAAATTAAACGTCTTTACATTGAAGAAGGATCAGATATTAAAAAAGAATATTACTTAAGCTTTGTTTTAGATAGAGCAACTTCAAGAGTTACGTTAATGGGCTCAGAAGAAGGCGGTATGGATATTGAGGAAGTAGCTGAAACTTCACCAGAAAAAATTTTCAAAGAAGTGATTGATCCAGTTACAGGTTTACTTCCATTCCAAGCACGACGAATGGCGTTTAATATGAATATACCAGCAAAGCTTGTTAATAAAGCTTCAAAATTAATGCTAGGACTTTATCAAGCGTTTGTTGAAAAAGATGCATCCATTTTAGAAATTAATCCATTGGTCGTAACTGGCAATGATGAGGTAGTAGCACTCGATGCAAAATTCAATTTCGATGCGAATGCATTATATCGCCATAAAGATATTGTTGAACTACGTGATTATGATGAAGAAGATCCGAAGGAAATCGAAGCATCAAAATACGATTTAAGCTATATTCCACTGGATGGAAATATCGGTTGTATGGTAAATGGTGCTGGTCTCGCAATGGCAACAATGGATACGATTAGTTATTACGGCGGCAAACCTGCAAACTTCCTTGACGTTGGTGGCGGTGCAACAACAGAAAAAGTAACAGAAGCATTTAAAATTATTTTATCGGATCCAAACGTAAAAGGGATTTTTGTCAACATTTTCGGCGGCATTATGAAGTGCGATGTAATCGCAGAAGGGGTTATCACTGCTGCTAAACAATTGGGCTTAAAAGTACCTTTAGTTGTACGTTTAGAAGGAACAAATGTGGATTTAGGGAAAGAATTATTAAATGCATCTGGTTTAAATATTGTAGCGGCGGACTCTATGGCAGACGGCGCAGAAAAAATTGTGGAACTCGTAGGTTAAGGAAGGCAGGGAGAATACATGAGTGTTTATATTAATGCAGACACAAAAGTAATTGTTCAAGGTATTACTGGGGAAACAGCTCTTTTCCATACGAAACAAATGTTAGAATACGGTACGAAAATTGTGGCTGGTGTAACTCCTGGTAAAGGGGGACAAGAAATCGAGGGGGTTCCAGTTTTTAATACAGTGGAAGAGGCTGTTCAAGAAACAGGAGCTAATGTATCGGTTATCTATGTACCAGCACCTTTTGCTGCGGATGCGATTATGGAAGCAGTGGATGCGGAATTAGATTTAACGATTTGTATTACAGAACATATTCCAGTTTTAGATATGGTTAAAGTAAAACGATATATGGAAGGGAAGAAAACTCGTTTAGTTGGACCAAACTGTCCAGGAGTTATTACTGCAGATGAATGTAAAATAGGAATTATGCCTGGCTATATTCATACAAAAGGCCATGTCGGTGTCGTTTCTCGTTCCGGAACGTTAACATATGAAGCTGTACATCAATTAACTCAAGCGGGTATCGGTCAATCAACAGCTGTCGGGATAGGCGGTGACCCGGTTAATGGTACAAACTTCATCGATGTATTAAGTGAATTTAATAATGATCCAGAAACATATGCGGTCGTAATGATTGGTGAAATCGGTGGTACTGCAGAAGAAGAAGCGGCAGAATGGATTAAAGCGAACATGACTAAACCAGTAGTTGGTTTTATTGGTGGACAAACTGCCCCTCCTGGTAAACGAATGGGACACGCAGGTGCGATTATTTCAGGTGGTAAAGGAACAGCGAAGGAAAAAATTAAGGCAATGAATAATGCCGGTATTGAAGTAGCTGCAACACCATCTGTTATTGGCGAGACTTTAATTAAAGTGTTAAAAGAAAAAGGTCTATACGAAAAATGTAAAACCCATTAAAATACAAGGTGTAGCGTCCTCGCGCTACACCTTTCTATTTTGTTGCGGTCACTTTTTTCATTTCAAAATGGCGTACCCTCATACAAAAATAAGTCCCTATACTTATTGTTCCGTTAAGGGGCTATTAGAAATTCTTCGAGTAGTAAATTTCTATAAACCTACATCTATTTAGTTTGACGCAACTCTTGAAACCTACTACTTACGGAAAATGGATAATAGGAGTGATCAAGTGAAGCAAATACAGGAACTACTTGCTCTCCATTACGTTTATCCTCTCACTTTAAACAAATTCCAAAAATTGGTGAAAACTCTCGGTTCTTTACGAAATATAGGTAAACTACCCCCGACAAAATTAGCAGAAATACTGGCTGTTTCGACAAATTCCGCAGAGAAACTATTATATCGATTTGAACGTATAATGAAAAAGGATTTAATAAATGGCTACCATTCTGCTAATATAAAAATTATCCCTTACAATAGTAAATATTATCCAAATCATTTATTGCAATTAACAGACCCTCCAACAGTTTTATATGCAAAGGGAGACGTTTCTTTATTAACAAAACCATTAAAAATAGCCATTATCGGTTCAAGAAAAGCGACATACTATTCCTCGATAGCAATGGATTGCATTATCCCTCCGCTAGTTGATCAAAATATTGTCATTGTTAGTGGTCTAGCTAAAGGGGCAGATAGTTTAGCACATTCAACAACGATAAAGTATGGGGGCAAAACAATTGGGATACTCGGACATGGTTTTTCCCATATTTATCCGAAAGAAAATAAAAATCTTGCAGAACAAATGGAAGGAAATCATTTGCTTTTAACAGAATATCCTCCTTATGTTGGGGTTCAGAAATGGCATTTTCCGATGAGAAATCGTATCATTAGCGGTATTAGTAACGCAATTGTTGTAACAGAAGCTGCCCTTAAAAGCGGAACATTAATTACAACAGAGCATGCGTTGGAACATGGGAAGGATATATTTGTTGTACCCGGTCCCATTGATTCGGAGCAGTCAAAGGGTACCAACAGCTTGTTACGAGAAGGAGCGATTCCAATTTGGAACGGTCAACAAATTATAGAGGAGTTAAAATTGTTTTTAGGTAAATATTGAAAAAAAGTTGCATTCTAAGAAAAACTGTTATACATTTTGCAACAGGTATTATTTTTGAGGAATTAACATTCAGCGTTTAAAACGCATTCAATATGAACAATTTACCTCTACAAGGGGGAAGTATATAGATGGCAGATTATTTAGTGATTGTAGAATCACCAGCAAAAGCAAAAACAATTGAAAGATATTTAGGAAAAAAATATACAGTAAAAGCTTCTATCGGTCATGTGATTGATTTACCAAAAAGTCAAACAGGAATTGATACGGAAAATAATTATAAACCGAAATACATTACCATTCGCGGAAAAGGTCCAGTATTACAGGAATTAAAAACAGCTGCAAAAAAAGCAAAGAAAATTTATCTCGCAGCCGATCCAGACCGCGAAGGTGAAGCAATTGCATGGCATTTAGCAACAGCTTTAAATATTGATTTGGATTCAGAATGTCGTGTCGTATTTAACGAAATTACAAAAGATGCTATTTTGGATTCCTTTAAAAATCCACGGTCTATCAATATGGATTTAGTCGATGCACAGCAAGCAAGACGTATTTTGGATCGTCTTGTAGGATATAACATTAGTCCAATCCTATGGAAAAAAGTGAAAAAAGGATTATCTGCAGGACGTGTTCAATCTGTAGCCCTTCGACTAATTATTGATCGAGAAGAAGAAATTAAAAATTTCGTTCCAGAAGAATATTGGACAATCGAAGGTAATTTCGAAAAAGGAAAAAAACAGTTTGACGCATTATACTTCGGAAACGGCAAAGAAAAAGTAAAGCTTTCAAATGAAGAACAGGTGAAAGCCGTTTTAAGTAGTTTGAAAAATGACGAATTCCAAGTGGCAAATGTCGTGAAGAAAGAACGAAAACGTAATGCAGCACCTGCCTTTACAACATCTTCTTTACAACAGGAAGCCGCAAGAAAATTAAATTTCCGTGCTAAGAAAACGATGATGTTAGCACAACAATTATATGAAGGTATCGATATAGGAAAAAAAGAAGGTACTGTCGGGTTAATTACATATATGCGAACTGACTCAACTCGGATATCCGACAGTGCGAAAGCTGAAGCAACGAATTACATTAATGAAAAGTATGGAAAAGACTATATTGCCTTCGAGCAGAAACAAGCAAAAAAATCGACGAATGCACAGGATGCCCATGAAGCGATTCGACCGACAAGTGTAATGAGATCTCCTGATCAATTAAAAGAAGTGTTAAGTAGAGATCAATTGCGCCTGTATCGTCTAATTTGGGAACGTTTCATTGCTAGTCAAATGGCCCCTGCAATTTTAGATACAGTATCGGTTGATTTAGTGAATGGTGATGTTCAATTCCGAGCAAATGGTTCCTATGTAAAATTCCCTGGTTTTATGAAGCTGTATATTGAAGGAACAGATGATAATTCGGAAGAAACAACAAAATTGTTGCCTGAAATGGAAGTCGGAGATACGGTGAAATCGTTAGAAATTGAACCGAAACAACATTTCACTCAGCCTCCACCACGTTTTACGGAGGCACGTCTTGTAAAAGAGTTGGAAGAACTAGGAATCGGCCGACCTTCGACTTATGCACCTACATTGGATGTTATTCAAAAACGAGGCTATGTTCAATTAGATGCAAAACGATTTGTCCCAACGGAACTTGGTGAAATTGTTCATCAGTTTATGGTAGAATTCTTCCCCGAAATTATTAATATCGAGTTTACGGCAAAAATGGAAGAGGATCTTGATAAAATTGAAGAAGGTCAAATCAACTGGGTAAAGATTATTGATGATTTTTATAAAGATTTCGAAAAACATGTAAAACATGCCGATGAGGTAATGGAAAAAATCGAAATTAAAGATGAACCTGCTGGTGAGGATTGTGAAAACTGTGGCTCACCAATGGTATATAAGCTAGGTAGATACGGTAAATTTATGGCTTGCTCTAATTTCCCAGAATGTCGCAATACAAAGGCGATAATGAAACCAATTGGTGTAAAATGTCCAAATTGTGATACGGGAGAAATCGTAGAGCGAAAAAGTAAAACGAAACGAATTTTCTATGGATGCAACACATATCCAGAGTGTGATTTTGTCTCATGGGATAAGCCAATTAGTAGACCTTGTCCAAAATGTAGTGCATTATTAGTAGAGAAAAAGATTAAAAAAGGTATTCAAATTCATTGTACAAATTGTGACTATGAAGAAGCACCGACACAATGATAGAAAGATGGTAGTAAAATGACACAACAAATTGTAAATGTAATCGGCGCAGGTCTTGCTGGTAGTGAAGCGGCTTGGCAAATTGCTAAACGAGGTGTGAAGGTACGTTTATATGAAATGCGTCCTGTTAAACAAACACCTGCACATCATACAGATAAATTTGCAGAACTAGTTTGTTCAAATTCATTAAGAGCAAATGCTTTAACAAATGCTGTTGGTGTTATTAAAGAGGAAATGCGAATAATGGATTCTGTCATTATTAAAGCGGCGGATAATGCATCTGTTCCTGCTGGTGGTGCACTAGCTGTGGATCGTCATGAATTTGCTGGCTATGTGACAGAAACAGTTAAAAATCATCCATTAGTAGAAGTTATTAATGAAGAAGTAACAGAAATTCCTGAAGGGATTACTGTTATAGCTACAGGTCCATTAACCTCACCGGCATTAGCTGAGAAAGTTAAAGAACTAACTGGTCAAGAATACTTATACTTCTATGACGCAGCAGCTCCGATTGTTGAAAAAGACAGCATCAACATGGACAAAGTTTATTTGAAATCTCGCTATGACAAAGGGGAAGCAGCTTATTTAAATTGTCCGATGACAAAGGAAGAATTTGATGCTTTCCGTGAAGCTCTAATTTCCGCTGAATGTGCACCATTAAAAGAATTTGAAAAAGAAAAGTATTTTGAAGGATGCATGCCGATTGAAGTAATGGCATCTCGCGGTGAAAAAACAATGCTATTTGGACCAATGAAGCCGGTTGGTCTTGAGGATCCAAGAACAGGGAAACGTCCTTACGCAGTAGTACAGTTACGTCAAGACGATGCAGCTGGAACTTTATATAATATTGTAGGATTCCAAACTCATTTGAAATGGGGAGAACAAAAGAGGGTATTTTCAATGATCCCGGGCCTAGAAAATGTGGAAATTATCCGTTATGGCGTGATGCATCGTAATACTTTCATCAATTCTCCGACTGTATTAAATAAAACGTATCAATTACGTGCAAATGAAAATATTTTCTTTGCTGGTCAAATGACTGGTGTTGAAGGATATGTGGAATCTGCAGGAAGTGGCTTAATTGCAGGTGTCAATGCAGCAAGACTTGCTTTAGGTCAGGAGCCAATTATTTTCCCATTTGAAACAGCATTGGGAAGTATGGCCCGATATATTACAGAAGCGGATTCTAAAAACTTCCAACCGATGAACGTCAACTTCGGTATTTTCCCTGAATTAGGCGAAAGAATTAAATCAAAACAAGAACGAGCTGAGCGCCACGCTAACCGAGCTTTAACAACAATTCAAAATTTTGTGAATTCTCAAACGATATAATTGCTTATATACCTCATAAATTGTTATAATTTATGGGGTATTTTCTTTTGTGTACATTTTTAATAACACAATAAGTATCCATCGTTTTGTTACTAAATTGTTAATGATATACGCAAATTTTACAAATTTTATTTACTAAAATACTTGATATATTTCCGAGTTAGGTATAGTCTCATTGTTGGACGTTTTTTATAAAATATGAAAAAGTTGTAGTTGAACGTTTATAACAACCTTCTTTATTAATGCAGACGCGATACAAATTAACAAATGGCTTTTCCACTTAATTGATTGGAGGTGTATTGCGATGCAGGTCAAATTCACAGACGCTTTGGATCAGTTTCTCCGTTATATTCAACTCGAAAAAAACTTTTCCGTACATACTGTTCGGGAGTATGAGTTTGATCTAAAAGATTTTCTTAGCTTTTTAAATTCAGAAGGTATAACAAACCTAGAAGAGGTGGAATATATCCATGCTCGACTATATATCACAAAATTATATGATGAAAAGAAAGCTAGAACATCAATTTCTAGAAAAATCTCATCGATTCGGTCTTTCTTTAAATTTTTAAATCGTGAGTTTAACTTAGATGATTCTCCATTCCGATCACTATACCATCCCAAAAAAGAAAAGCGCTTACCTAACTTTTTCTACGAAGAGGAGCTTTCCCAACTGTTCGAGAGAAATGTAGGAACCGATAACAAATCTATTCGCAATATGGCCTTACTTGAATTACTCTATGCAACAGGGATTCGTGTTAGTGAGTGTACATCGATTGAACTAGAAGATCTTGATTTTCACTACTCGATTATTCGAGTGATGGGAAAAGGTCGGAAAGAACGAATTATTCCATTCGGACAATATGCACATGAGGCTTTAAGCAAGTATATAGAAGAAGTGCGTCCGAAACTTATGAAGAGTGAAAAGCATAATAAGTTATTTGTAAATATGCGAGGAGGCGAACTTACTCCCCGTGGTGTACGTTACATACTTGAAGAGATGATTAAAAATGCTTCCATGCATACAAAAATATATCCACATATGCTACGGCATTCCTTTGCGACACATTTATTAAATCATGGAGCAGATTTAAGAACGGTTCAAGAATTACTTGGACATTCCAGTTTATCATCAACGCAAGTTTATACCCATGTAACAAAAGAACATTTGCGAAATACTTATATGAATACTCATCCACGAGCTTTTGAGGAGGAATAATAATGGAACAATTTCATGCGACCACCATTTTTGCTATTCACCATAATGGACATTGTGCGATGGCAGGAGATGGTCAAGTTACGTTAGGAAATTCAGTAGTGATGAAACATACTGCCAGAAAGGTCAGACGTCTATTCAATGGGAAAGTGTTAGCTGGATTTGCTGGGTCTGTAGCTGACGCGTTCACGTTATTTGAAATGTTCGAAGCGAAGTTGAATGAATATAACGGTAATCTACAACGAGCTGCGGTAGAAGTTGCAAAACAATGGCGCGGCGATAAAATGTTACGTCAATTGGAAGCACTTCTTCTAGTGATGGATAAATCAACTTTATTACTCATTTCAGGAACTGGGGAAGTTATCGAACCTGATGATGGTATATTGGCCATTGGTTCGGGTGGTAACTATGCTCTAGCTGCTGGGAGAGCATTAAAACAACATGCAGGGGACCATTTAACGGCTAGTGAGATTGCTAAAGCGGCATTAACCGTAGCAGCAGATATATGTGTGTTTACAAACCATAATATTATCGTGGAGGCGCTAGAAGAATGACACAACAACATTTAACGCCAAGACAGATTACAGAACAATTAAATCGTCACATAGTTGGGCAACATAATGCGAAGCGTGCTGTAGCCATCGCTCTTCGAAATCGTTATCGCCGTTCTTTATTAAGCGAAGAAATGCAAAATGAGATTATTCCGAAGAACATTTTAATGATTGGACCAACTGGTGTTGGGAAAACGGAAATCGCTCGCAGAATTGCGAAATTAACCAATGCTCCTTTTATTAAAGTAGAGGCGACTAAGTTTACGGAAGTGGGTTATGTAGGCCGCGATGTAGAATCGATGGTTAGAGACCTTGTGGAAGCGTCTAGACGTCTTGTGAAAGATGAAATGATGGAAGCGGTAAAAGATGTGGCAGAGCAAAATGCAAATGAAGCTCTTGTGAAATTACTTGTCCCTTCTAAGGTGAAATCGAAAATGGCTCAAAATCCATTGGAAATGCTGTTTGGCCAAAAAAATGACAAACCCGATGAAGACACAAGTCATGAAGAAACCGAAATTCGTTCAAAACGCTCCCAAGTTTCAGAAGACTTAAAAGCGGGTAAACTGGAAGATACTCTCGTAACAGTGGAAGTAACGGAACAAAACACGCCTTTCTTTGAATTAATGCCAGGAATGGGAATGGATATGGGCTCTTCAGGTATGCAAGATATGTTATCAAATCTTATGCCGAAAAAAGCGAAAAAGCGCAAAATGAAAGTAAAGGATGCCCGCCGTATTTTAACTGTGGAGGAAGCCAATAAATTAATTGATTCGGATGAGTTAGCCCAAGAAGCGATCAGACGTGCAGAACAATCAGGAATCATCTTTATCGATGAGATAGACAAAATTGCAAGTCGTGGATCATCTTCTGCTGATGTGTCTCGTGAAGGCGTTCAACGGGATATTTTACCGATAGTAGAAGGTTCCACTGTAACGACAAAATATGGCACGGTAAGAACGGACTTTATGTTATTTATTGCAGCCGGTGCTTTCCATATGTCAAAGCCAAGTGATTTAATTCCTGAATTACAAGGTCGTTTCCCAATTCGTGTTGAGCTTGATAAGTTAACGAAAGAAGATTTTGTACGGATATTAAAAGAGCCAGATCAATCGCTTATCCAGCAATATAAGGCACTATTAGAAACGGAAGAGGTTACGATTAACTTTACTGATGATGCAATTGACCGTATTGCCGAAATTGCAACGGAAGTGAATCAAGAAACTGATAATATAGGCGCAAGAAGACTTCATACAATAATGGAACGTTTATTGGAAGAGTTGTCCTTTGAAGCATCCGAAATTTCGCCAGCCCATATTGAAATTACGGCTGCATATGTCGATAAAAAATTGGAAAAAATATCGAAAAACAAAGATTTGTCACAATTTATCTTATAATTCAAGCTGAATTAGTTACAATAAATTTTAGGAACCTTTAGAATATTAAGTGAATTAATTTATGTACCCTATTAGGAGGATTTATTTAAAATGAATTTATTAGCAAAAACTCGTAAGATTAACTCTATGTTGCAAGCGTCAGCTGGGAAGCCAGTAAACTTTAAAGAGATGGCAGAAACACTTGGAGATATAATAGACTGTAATGTATTTATTGTGAGCCGAAAAGGGAAACTTTTGGGTATTTCCATTCATCAACAAATTGAAAATGCTCGTATGAAAAAAATGTTTGAAGAACGTCAATTCCCAGAAGACTATACTCAACACTTATTTGAAATAACAGAAACATCACCTAATATTGACATTAATAGTGAACATACTGTTTTCCCAACAGAAAATCGTGATTTATTTGAAAATGGTTTAACGACAATTGTTCCAATTATCGGTGGTGGAGAACGATTAGGTACTTTAATTTTAGGAAGATTAACAGATAGTTTTGAGGATGACGATTTAATTTTAGCTGAATATGGTGCGACAGTTGTTGGTATGGAAATTTTACGTGAAAAATCGGAAGAAATTGAAGAAGAAGCACGTAGTAGAGCTGTTGTTCAAATGGCGATCAATTCATTATCTTATAGTGAATTAGAAGCAATTGAACATATCTTTGAAGAGCTTGATGGTAACGAAGGGTTATTAGTTGCTTCTAAAATTGCGGATCGCGTTGGAATCACGCGTTCAGTAATCGTTAATGCATTACGTAAATTAGAATCAGCTGGTGTTATTGAGTCTCGTTCTTTAGGGATGAAAGGTACTTATATTAAAGTATTAAATGATAAATTTTTAGCTGCATTAGCTGAAATTAAAATGAAATAATCGTAACTAAAAAAATAAGGTTCTGTCTCATTTTTGAGATAGAACCTTATTTTTTTGTAGGAGAAATTTACAAATAGTGCAATATAATAATTTTCTAAATAATTCTAATATTGTTATTAAATTGTAAAATCTGACAAAAAGTGTCGAATTGAGTAGTAAGTTAGTAATTTGTAAATATTTTGTTGCGGTTTTTAAATAAAAATAGTCCCTATTTACTATAAAAAAACACTAAATGTTAATAGACTTAAGTAATAGTATACATTAAAATGAAGTTATTAAACTGAAATGTTTTGTAATATAAATTTAAAACTTGGGGTGAAAGAGTTTGAGCTTATTCGGAGGAACTATTAGTAGTTTAGAAAATGGTCTAAATTACGCTTCGTTGAAAAATAAAACGATTGCTCAAAACATAGCAAATGTTGACACACCGAACTACAAGGCGAAAAA
The DNA here is from genome assembly GCF_014836845.1 of Ureibacillus galli. GTDB lineage: Bacteria > Bacillota > Bacilli > Bacillales_A > Planococcaceae > Ureibacillus > Ureibacillus galli. Next base: position 132,164 of record NZ_JACSQA010000003.1, on the reverse strand, counting down.
TGTCAGTTTTAAGCAAATGTTGACGGATGCGCAAAGTGAGACAATTTCCGCAAATCGTACGGATGTAAGACATTATGATTTCAATATAAAAACATCTTCTCCAGGTGTCTATAGTTATGAGAATTTTAACTATCGTAGTAATGGGAATGGTGTAGATATGGATGCGGAGCAAGCAAGTTTAGCTGAAAATACAATTTACTATAATGCGTTAGTTGAACGAATCTCTAGTAAATTTAATACGCTGAATAATGTCATTAAGGGAGGTAAATAACGATGTCTATATTCTCTAGTATGAATACAACGGCATCCGCTTTAACAGCACAACGTTTACGGATGGACGTAATTTCATCTAATATTGCTAACGTTGATACAACCCGGGCAAGACAAGTAAATGGCGAGTGGGAGCCGTACCGTCGCAAATCGGTAACATTAACTGAAGATAATGGTCAGTTTTCTAGTTTTCTGAATATTGCAATGGGCAATGAGGATAATGCTGGAAATGGAGTGAAAGTTACAAGGATTAATGATGACACTGAAACTCCCTTTAAATTAGTATATAACCCAACTCATCCAGATGCCAATGAAGAAGGGTATGTGGAAATGCCAAATGTCGATTTATTAACAGAAATGGTCGATTTAGTCTCTGCGACTCGTTCTTATGAAGCAAACGTTACGGTGTTTAACGCTAATAAATCGATGTTGACAAAAGCTTTGGAAATAGGGAAATAAGATGAGTAGAGAGGAGTGGTTATTATGGCGATAAATCCTGTATCTTTTATGCCTACACAATCACAAGTAAATGAAATAAAGTTAACAACTCCGACAACGTCATATGAGGCACAACAATCTTTTGCTAATACATTAAAGGATGCCATTGCATCTGTAAACAATCAACAAGTAGCATCAGATGCTATGACAGAAAAACTGATCAAAGGTGAAGATGTTGATTTACATGAAGTAATGATTGCTGCACAAAAAGCGAGTGTTAGTTTAAACGCGACAATGGAGGTACGCAACAAGGCAGTAGAAGCTTACCAAGAAATTATGCGCATGACTATTTAAATCTTGACGATAAATTGTTGGTGTATACACAATAATCGGAGGATACATAATGAATGAACGACTTTCAAAAGTGAAATCAGACTCTACCCAATTTTGGAAGAGTCGAACGAAAAAACAAAAGGGGGCAATATTCGGTACATTAATCGGTATTGTTGCCCTAGCTGGTATACTTACATATTTCTTAACTAGAACAACGATGGTGCCACTATTTACGGAACTATCAGCTAGTGAAGCTGGAGAAATAGCAGAAGTATTAAGTGCACAAGGAGTTACATATGAAATAGCCCCTGGTGGGACGAATATTTTAGTACCAGAAGAACAAGTGGACTCATTAACGGTTTCCCTTGCAGCTCAAGGATATCCAGATTCGGGTGCTATTAATACTTCATTCTTTACTTCAAATGCTGGTTTCGGGATGACAGATAATGAATTTAATGTCATTAATCTTGCAGCAACTCAAACAGAATTGGAAAACTTAATCAAAACGATTGATGGTATTAAAAACGCAAATGTCATGATTACGATGCCTGAACAAGGTGTGTTTGTAAATGATGCAACACAACAGGCGAGTGCTTCTATCGTATTGGATACTGAACCTGGTCATCAATTTAGTGATGAACAAATTACCACTTTATATAATCTAGTTTCAAAAAGTATCCCCAATTTAAGTACTGATAATATCGTCATTACTAACCAATATTCGGAGTACTTTGATTTGGAACAAGCTTCTAATGGTTCAGGGTCTGTTGATTCGGTTGAAGGACAAATGCAAGTGAAAAAATCTATTGAACGTGATCTGCAAAGACAAGTTCAACAAATGTTAGGTACCTTAATGGGGAATGACAAAATCGTCGTTTCTGTTACAACTGATATCGACTTTAAACAGGAAAATCGTCAAGAAAATCTTGTTGTGCCTGTAAATGAAGAAAATATGGAAGGTATTGAAATAAGCGCTCAAAGAATTACTGAAACTTATTCCGGTATGGATGCAGCTTCTGGAACACCTGAAGCGGAAGCTGGTACTGATAATTTTGTGAATTACAATGAAGTAACTGGTGGAGACGGAACATACGAACGAGTAGAAGAAACGATTAATAACGATGTCAATCGAATTACAAAAGAAATCCAAGAAAGTCCATATAAAATTCGTGACCTCGGCATTCAAGTGATGGTTGAACCACCGGTGCCAGATGATGCGGCATCATTATCCGAAGATGTAAGAGGAGATATCGAACAAATACTTTCAACAATTGTACGCACAACGATCGATAAAGAAGCAGCTGGTGAATTAACGGATGAACAAATAGATGAAAAAATTGTTGTTTCTGTCCAGCCATTTTATGGTAATGACGCTACAGCTGTTGAAGAAACTCCAATGATTCCTTGGTGGATTTGGGTTGTTGGTGGAATTTTATTAGCGGTTATTTTATTATTGATTTTCTTCATTATTCGTTCGAAGAAGAGAAGAGAACAGGAAGAACAATATACGATTATCGAAGAACAAGAAGATTTGATCGTAGATGATATAAATGAAGAAAAAGAAACTGAAGGTACAATTCGCCGTAAACAGCTTGAAAAAATGGCGAAAGAAAAACCAGAAGACTTTGCTAAACTACTGCGAAGTTGGATTACTGAAGATTAATGGGGGGTTCGACCTTGTCCAAGAAAGAAAAAGGGTTAACAGGGAAACAAAAAGCAGCTTTACTGTTAATTTCTCTAGGACCAGAAGTTTCTGCTTCTGTCTACAAACATTTAAATGAAGAAGAAATCGAACGTCTTACGTTAGAAATCTCAAGTGTAAAAAAAGTTGAACCTAGTATTAAAGAAGACATTATCGAAGAATTTCACAATATAGCTTTAGCTCAAGATTACATCTCACAAGGTGGAATCGGTTACGCAAAAACGGTTTTAGAAAAGGCACTAGGAGAAGAACAGGCGCAAGCAATTATTAACCGTTTAACTTCTTCTTTACAAGTAAGACCTTTTGATTTTGCTAGAAAAGCCGATCCTGCACAAATTTTTAACTTTATTCAAAATGAACATCCACAAACAATTGCGTTAATTTTATCTTATTTGGACCCAGGGCAAGCGGGAGTTATTTTATCCTCCTTACCACAAGAGGTACAGGCTGATATTGCTAAACGAATAGCGATGATGGATTCAACTTCACCTGAGGTGATTAGCGAGATTGAATCTGTATTAGAACGTAAATTGTCTTCGACTGTAACTCAAGACTACACTGAAACAGGTGGCGTAGATGCAGTAGTTGAAGTGTTAAATGGTGTTGATCGGCAAACAGAAAAAACAATTCTTGATGCCCTTGAAATACAAGATCCAGAGCTTGCTGAAGAAATTAAAAAGAGAATGTTTGTCTTCGAGGATATCGTTACGTTGGATAACCGTTCAATTCAACGAGTTATTCGGGATTGTGAAAATGAAGATTTACTTCTTTCTATGAAGGTAAGTAGTGAAGAAGTGAAGGAGATTATTTTCAATAACATGTCCCAACGTATGGCAGAGACATTTAAAGAAGAAATGGAAATAATGGGACCTGTTCGTCTTCGCGATGTGGAAGATGCGCAATCTAGAATTGTTGGTGTTATTCGTCGATTAGAAGATGCAGGTGAAATCATTATCGCACGTGGTGGAGGAGATGACGTCATTGTCTAGAATCATCCGTTCAACTGCCGTCCAACCAGAGAAGAAAGATGTTGAAATCCAACTTCGAAATCTGTTTACAGTCGATTTCGAAGATGGAAATCCGATTCAACAAAAGAAAATGACTATTTCGGACGTTTACGCTGAGAGAGAACGATTAATTTCCCAAGCAATGGAACAAATCGAGCAGCATAAACAAGAGTTTGAACAATATCGTCAAGAGCAAATGGAAAGTTTGGAACAAGCTAAGCAATTATGGGAAGAAGAGAAATTAGTTATTGAACAAAATGCTTATGACTTAGGATTCCAAAAAGGTTATGAAGAAGGAATGAAAAAAGCCCAAGCGGATATGGAACATTCTTTGAAAGTAGCCAATGAAGTAGTGGAAGATTCCCGCCTTAATGCTCAGAAGTATATAGAAGAACAAGAGCAGGTTATTTTAGAAATTGCTTTAACGGCTGCAGAACGAATTATAGGAACTGCTTTAGAAAAAGATGAAAATGTTTATTTATCCATCATTAAGCGAGGGCTGAAAGAAGCTCGTGAAATGAAAGAAATTAAATTATACGTTCCACCAACTTATCATCAATTGGTAACACAAAATCGGGATGAGTTAGTAGGAATGTTTCCAACCGATGTTCCATTTCTTATTTTCGTAGATGAAGATTTAAATCATACGGATGGCTATATTGAAACAAATCACGGACGAATTGTCGTGTCAATTGATGAGCAGTTAAACGTACTTCGCATAAAGCTAAACGAAATTTTAGAATGTAAGGAATGATAGGATGAAAGCGGCTCAATTAATAAAGAAAATTCCAAATGTTGAAACATTCAAGAAATTTGGTAAAGTCAACCGAGTTGTAGGATTAATGATTGAGTCCCAAGGTCCTGAAAGTTCCATCGGAGATGTTTGTAAAATTCATGTAAATTCATCTAAAAACGGACACCAAGTTATTTTAGCTGAAGTAGTTGGCTTTAATAATGAATTTGTCATTTTGATGCCCTATACATCCATCCGAGAAATTTCAATTGGTTGTCTTGTAGAAGGGACTGGTAAACCACTTGAAATTAAAGTAGGCCCCGAACTAATAGGAAAAGTATTAGATTCGATGGGGAATCCATTTGATGGATCGAACCTACCGAAAGGGTTAGTCACTGTTCAAACGGACAAAGAACCACCAAATCCGTTAACAAGACCACCAATACATGAACAGCTTGAAGTAGGCGTGAAGGCAATTGACGGTATGTTAACTGTTGGGAGTGGTCAGCGTGTCGGAATATTCGCTGGATCTGGTGTTGGGAAAAGTACGTTGCTCGGAATGATTGCTCGTAATACGCAAGCCGATATTAATGTCATTGCTCTAATAGGAGAACGGGGACGGGAAATTCGAGAATTTATCGAAAGAGATTTAGGTGAAGAAGGATTAAAACGTTCGATTGTCGTTGCAGCTACGGGTGATCAACCTGCTTTAATGCGTATAAAAGGTGCATTTACTGCGACAGCTATTGCTGAGTACTTTCGAGACCGGGGATTAAATGTCATGTTAATGATGGATTCCGTTACACGGGTTGCAATGGCTCAAAGGGAAATTGGCTTAGCAACAGGAGAACCACCTGCCCAGAAAGGATATACCCCTTCCGTTTTTTCCATACTTCCAAAACTATTGGAGCGTACAGGTACTAATTTAAATGGGACGATTACAGCTTTTTATACTGTATTAGTTGATGGAGACGACATGAACGAGCCAATTGCCGATACGGTACGAGGAATACTTGATGGTCACATTGTTTTAGATCGATCATTGGCAAATAAAGGTCAATATCCTGCTATTAACGTCTTAAAAAGTGTAAGTCGTTTAATGAATCATATTTCACATCCTGAGCATGTAAAAGCGGCGGAACGATTGAGAGAGCTCTATTATACGTATGCAAAATCAGAAGATCTAATCAATATTGGAGCATATAAAAGAGGTACATCAAAGGAAATAGATGAAGCCATTCAATATGAGCCACTTATTACGAACTTTTTAAAACAAAGTTATAAAGAAAAAGTTTCACTTCAACATACTGTTAATGAAATGATAACTTTATCAAATGGTGGTGGGAAGTAATGGTTCAATATACATATCGTTTTGAGAAAGTTTTAACTTTACGGGAACAAGAAAAACAACAAACGGAAATAGCATACAAAGAATCGGTAAGAGACTTTGAAGAAGTGGCTACAAGATTATATGAATTACTAAAGAAAAAAGAAGATTTAATTACTTATCAAAATGAACGGCTAACAGTTGGGGCAACGATTGATGAAATATACCATTTTTCAACTTTCATCGATAGTCTAGAACATACGATAGCAGACGTTCAAAAGAAAGTGGTTCAAGCACGTGCCAAAATGAATTGGCATGAACAAAAGTTACTGGAAAAAAATTTAGAAGTACGGAAATTTGAAAAAATGCGTGAGAAAGATTTTGAAACGCATAAGATTCATGAAGAGCGAATGGAGATGCTTCAATTAGATGAACTCTCCTCTCTTCAGTATTTTAAGAAAGAAATCAGGTGATTTCATGGCAAAAGAAAAAGTGAATAAAAACAAAACAAATCAACAAATAGAAGAAAAATCCCCTGGTATTTTTCAAAAATTATTTTATTTAGTTTTTATTCCATTGTTATTTGTTATTGCGATTTTACTAGGGATTGCTTCTTTTACGAATTTTAATGTCTTTGAAAAAGCATCAGAACTCATCGATTCATTTAAGTCAGAAGAGGTTTCAACTGAAGAGACAACAAAAAATTATGATCAAAAAATTGTTGAATTGGAAGCACAAGTGAAGGAAAAAGAGGCGGAAATTGAACAGCTTCAATCCCAGTTACAAACAGCAAAAGATGAAAAACAAACCGACGAAGCTGAAAAAGAACAGTTAAAATATGAAATTGAAAAGTTACAACGGGAACAAAGTGAGACCCAAAAGGAATTTGACGATATTTTAAAATCCTATGAGGAAATGTCGGCGAAATCGGCAGCGCCAATTATTGTGGAAATGAATGATGATGAAGCGTTGAAGATTTTATCGAATATGCAACCAGAAACGTTATCAGCAATTCTATCAAAAATGGAACCAGCTGATGCGGCTCGCTACACGGAACTATTATCGAAATAATAAGTACCTGTAGATGAAGGAGGTGAAACAATGAATATTGGAATAATGCAGCTTACAAATCCGACAAAGAGTTCGAATTTGACTCCGTCAGTATCATCTAAATCATCAACTGTTACCCAATCCGAAGTGACAAAGAATGATAGCTTTGGTGATATATTTCAAAAAGCAGTTTTATCTTCAACAGAGGAGAGTACCCCAAAGGAAGGGACAGAATCTGTTGACTTACAAAAGATAGCTGAATTATTAGAATCCCAATCTCCTAATGAGATATTAGATTTGTTAGGAATTTCCCATGATGAGGGGTTATTAATGGTTCAAACCGGTGAAGATGGAAAAGCGGTAGCGATTGACGAACTGATGAATTTAGAGGATTTACTTTCTGTATTAAATATCGATGAAAATGAATTGGTAGAGGTTATGCAACAAGTAACAGGGAATGACATGTCTGACACTAACAATCTATGGAAGTTAATAGACACTGTAGTAGAGGAAGGTCCAGTGCTCATTCAACAATTAATAGCTGCAATCCAAGGTGAACATGAAGTTACATCGAAACAAGCCGAAAAATTATTACAACTATTAAAATTAACTGAAGTCGTTGGTAGGCATTCCGATTTGCTAGGAGTTCAATCAAATAAAATGACTCAATTGACGGAAGCGTTGAAATTGTTCAATCAACAAGTCCATGATCAGGTTATTAAAAAGCCTACAAACCAGACTTTGACGACACAAAAAGTAGAAACATCTGTAACGAACAATGTGTCATCTGAAGGATTTGAACAGGTTGTTAAACAAGTGAAAAATGCTCAAAATCATGAATCTGCTCAAAGCTCGATTTCAACTATTACAACAACAACGAATAGTACTAAAACCTTCAATATTCAACTTCCTGTGGAAAAGGGAGCTCAATCGGAGGCTTTAGGAAAAGAAATTCAAAATTTAATAAACCGAAGTCAATTTTCTAATAATCAAGGAACAATGAAGTTATTATTAAAGCTTTATCCTGAAAATTTAGGCTCCATTCGAATAGAACTGATGCAACAAGATGGTGTTTTATCTGCTAGATTACTAACATCAACGGCAATCGGTAAAGAACTGCTTGATAGCCAGCTGCATCAATTAAAAACAGCCTTTGCTCAACAAAATATTCAAATGGATCGAATTGATATCGCTCAAAGTTTGCAAGAAACGGACCGCAACGCTCGCGATCAAAATCAATTCGGAAACCTGTTTAAACAGCAACAATCTGAACAAGAGGATATGGAACAGGACGAACAAGAAGAGCAAGATAAAAAGTCCTTTCAAGATTATTTAATAGATGAGGAGGTGTAACAAATGGCTACTAAAGGTATTACAAATGATTACTATTTAACACCAACCCCGACAACGAAATATAGTGAAACGGGTGATAATTCGAGTCTAGGTAAAGACGCCTTTTTAAAAATTTTAATCACCCAATTACAAAACCAAGATCCAACCCAACCGATGGATGATAAAGAATTTATTTCACAGATGGCCCAATTTTCTTCATTAGAACAAATGCAAAATATGACGACCGCAATGGAAGACTTATTAATGTCTCAAATTCAAACGCAATTGATGTCATATACAACGTTTATTGGAAAAGAAGTTAAATGGCATGAGATTACAGATAAAAAAGATGAAGAAGGTAATTACATCATTAATGAAGGTACAGGTGTTATTAATGAAATGAAGTTTGTTGATGGACAAGCAGTCTTCATATTAGATGATGGGAAAGAAATTACAGCTGGTAATATTTCATCTATCTTAAATACGGATTCGACTTCAAGTACTGAAGAGGAGAATCCATTAGTCAAAGCAAGTAAATTAATTGGACAAACGATTCAATATTCATCAAATGGGGAAACGATTCAAGCGAGAATCGAATCAGTTACAACGAATAATACGTTAATTGAGTATATTTTAAATAATGGCCAAAGATTGCAAAGAGATGAATTTGAATTGATAAATGAATAAGGTTGGTGATAAAGGTGAATCGTATTGGAATTCAACACTTGCCATTACAACCAACAGTTCAAGTTCCGCCTACAAATACAGCTTCGGCCAAATCTAAACAATCTTTTATAAGCCATTTACAAGAAGCAGCTACAAGCAATCGAGAGCTGAAAATTAGTAAACATGCTAATGAAAGATTAACAGAAAGAAATATTCAAATTTCTGAACAAGAATGGCGAGTTGTATCGGACAAAGTTTTTGAAGCCCGTGCAAAAGGTGTGAATCAACCGTTAGTCTTGATGGAGCAAGCTGCGTTGATTGTAAGTGCAAAAAATGCAACAGTTATTACAGCGATGGAACGCACAGAAGCAAAGAACCAATTGTTTACAAATATTGATGGAACAATTGTACTTTAAACAATAGGCTGGACCGAATTAGTTTTTAACTAATGGTTAGGGATGCCTAGTGTTGCTGAATGACAGAAGCAACACATTAAATTAATTGGAAAACGAGAGGAGAACAATTACTTATGTTACGTTCTATGTATTCAGGTATTTCTGGTTTAAAAAACTTCCAAACAAAGCTTGACGTAATCGGGAACAATATTTCAAACGTAAATACATACGGTTTCAAAAAAGGGCGTGTCGTATTTAAAGATTTAATTTCACAAACGACTGCTGGTGCATCTGGTCCTACGGGAACAACAGGTGGTACGAATGCGAAACAAATCGGTCTAGGGGCGCAAATTGCTGCGATTGACACGATTCATGGAACTGGCTCCCTTCAAACAACTGCAAGAACGCTGGACCTAGCTATTTCAGGTGACGGTTTCTTTATGGTAGGGGATTCCACACAAGCACCAAATGCGGATGGAGAAATAGCAGCGGATTCTGGATTTAATAATGTCCTATACACACGTGCAGGAAATTTCTATATGGATCGTAACGGTTACTTAGTAAATTCAGATGGTAAATATTTAGTAGGTGTATCAAATGACCAACTTTATGATCAAGTGGTAGAAGATTCTGTAAGTTATGCAGAAACGGATAAAGCGGAGGCAACTGCTGCAATTGGGACTGATAGTCTTTATGAAGGCGGTGCAATCGATGTAGATGGTTACGGACCAATTAAAGTTCCAACAAATGCACAATCGATGAGTATTGGACAAGATGGTACCGTTACATATGTTGATGTAAATGGTAAGCTTCAATTTGCTGGACAATTATTATTGGCAAAGTTCCCAAATGCCGGTGGTCTTGAAAAAACGGGGAATAACTACTACCAAATGACACAAAACTCTGGAGATCCAAGCGTACAAATAGCTACTCAACAAGGTATTGGAGCGATTGCATCTGGTGCATTAGAAATGTCAAACGTAGACCTTTCAGAGGAATTTACGGAAATGATTGTTACACAACGTGGTTTCCAGGCGAACTCTCGTATTATTACTACTTCCGATGAGATTTTACAAGAACTTGTAAACTTAAAACGTTAAAGATAGAATACTAATTTCATTGTAAAGGAGGGTCGGGCCGGTACTCTTCAAAAGACCCGGCCCCATTTCAATGATTGAATTGACAAGATTGAATGGTAAACCTTTTTCATTAAATGCTTTATACATAGAATCAGTGGAAGCTTTTCCTGACACAACGATAACGCTCACGACCGGGCGTAAATTTATTGTGTTAGAAAGTGAGGAAGAAATACGAAATAGAGTAGCTCATTTTTATAGAAATATCCAAGTATTATCCAACCCCCATTTACGAGGTGATAACGATGAAGAAAAATAAGTTATTAACCATAATGCTTATTATATTAGTAACAATTACGTTAATAGGAGTTGTTTTGTTTGTCTTATTAACACAGTTGAATAAACAAACAGCTGAACCTGAAGAGCCTTCCATTGATGAAATTTTGGAGGCAGCTGTGGATGTTCCGGAGTTAACGACAAACTTGGCTGACAATAGTGTTGTCAGATTATCTCTTAAAATCCAAACAGATAGTAAAGAAGCTGCGGAAGAACTAACGAAAAGAGATTTCCAAACGAAAAACTTAGTGATTGAGCAGCTTTCAGAAATGAAAAAAGAAGATTTAAACGGGAAGCAAGGGAAAGCAACCTTTGAATCGACAATAAAAACCCAAATAAATGAATTGATGCAAGATGGTGAAGTTCAACAAGTTTACATTACCTCCTACATCATCCAGTAAATGGGATTCAATTGAACTATGTAAATCTTGAAATGGAGGTGGGCAAATGGCAGGAGATGTTTTATCCCAATCCGAAATTGACGCGCTGCTCTCAGCAATATCAACGGGTGAAATGTCAGCGGATGACATGAAAAAGGAAGAAGAAACAAGAAAAGTGAAAGTTTACGACTTCAAACGTGCTCTTCGTTTTTCGAAGGATCAAATCCGAAGTTTGACCCGAATACATGAAAACTTTGCGAGATTATTAACGACATATTTTTCAGCACAGTTAAGAACATATGTGCAAATTACCGTTGCATCAGCTGACCAAATTCCATTCGAAGAGTTTGTAAGGTCAATTCCAAATATGACTTTAATCAATGTATTTGAAGTACCACCATTAGATGGTAATATCTTAATGGAGATTAATCCGAATATCGCATACTCCATGTTGGATCGTTTAATGGGTGGTAGTGGTTCAAGCTATAGTAATGTCGACAATTTAACAGAAATAGAACAAAAAATTATGACGAGCTTATTTGAACGCTCCTTTGATAATTTGCGGGAGGCTTGGGGGACTATCGCAGAAATAGACCCTGTTCTCGTTGAACTTGAAGTCAATCCGCAATTTTTACAAATGGTTTCACCAAACGAAACGGTCGTTGTGATTTCTTTAAATACGATTATAGGGGAAACAACAGGTATGATTAACATTTGTATCCCTCATGTTGTTTTGGAACCTATTATTCATAATTTGTCTGTTCAATATTGGATGCAATCGAATACAAAAGAAGCTTCCCCTGAACAGTCTCAAATGTTAGAAAAGCGAATCAAACAAGCGGAGTTACCGGTAATCGCTGAACTTGGTACAACTCATATAACGGTGGAGGATTTCCTTTATATGAGTAGAGGAGATATTATTCAATTAGATCAAAAAATAGACGAACCTCTTATTTTAAAGGTTGGAAGTATTCCTAAATTTACAGTACAACCTGGAAAACGAAACAAAAAAATGGCAATCCAAATTATCGACCCTTTGGAAGGAGGAGACGAAGATGAGTGATGGTATGCTCTCCCAAGAAGAAATTGAGGCATTATTAAGGGGCGAATCGTTAGACGATAACGACTCTGCAACTGAAACTACTACAGATGGGACACCACTTCGTGTTGAAGACTACTTAAGTTCAATTGAACAAGATGCTTTAGGAGAAGTAGGGAATATATCCTTTGGAAGTTCAGCAACTGCCTTATCTGCCTTATTAGGTCAGAAAGTAGATATTACAACTCCTGTCGTTTCAATGATTAATAGAAATCGATTAGAAGAAGAATTTCCACAACCATACGTGGCGGTACAAGTGGAATATACAACAGGTTTGTCAGGGATGAACTTATTGGTCATTAAACAATCTGATGCAGCGATTATTGCTGACTTGATGCTTGGTGGCGATGGTTTAAATCCAAATCAAGATATGAGCGAAATTCAATTAAGTGCTGTACAAGAAGCTATGAATCAAATGATGGGTTCTGCAGCAACTTCAATGTCAACCGTATTCAATAAAAAGGTAGATATATCACCACCGACTATCGATATTTTAAATATTCCTCAAAATGAAGGAAATGAACGAATACCGGATGAAGATCTTTTAGTGAAAGTGTCATTTAGATTAAAAATTGGAGAATTAATCGATTCAAACTTAATGCAATTATTCCCGCTTCAATTTGGGAAGAAAATTGTTAAAACATTATTGAATGAGGAACCAGAAGAATCTGTTAGTCAACCTCAAGTACAGCAACAGGTTGTACAAGAAGCACCAGCTGTTGCTGAGCAGCAGCCAGCAATGCCACAACAACCTGTTTCTCAGCAGCCGCCTGTTTATCAACAACAAGCAGCTACAACTTATCAGGAACCGGCAAACTATGGCTATGGGATGCCACCTTATCAGCCACCGCAACAGCCGGTTAATGTACAACAAGCTCAATTTGCATCCTTTGAGAATGCGAATATGACACAACATGAAGCTCGCAATTTAAATATGTTACTAGATATTCCTTTACAAGTAACGGTTGAACTAGGCCGTACGAAACATTCTGTAAAAGAAATACTACAACTTGCTTCAGGTTCAATTATTGAATTAGATAAATTAGCAGGTGAACCAGTAGATATTCTAGTAAACAGTCGCTTAATTGCGAAAGGTGAAGTGGTTGTAATCGACGAAAACTTTGGAGTTCGAATTACGGATATTATGAGCCAAAGCGAACGATTAAATCATTTAAAATAGAAATTTGGAGGGAATTTATATGTCTAAAAAAATATTAATAGTTGACGATGCTGCATTCATGCGTATGATGATTAAAGACATTTTGACAAAAAACGGTTTTGAAGTAGTTGGAGAAGCTGCTGATGGTGCACAAGCGGTTGAAAAATACAACGAATTACAACCAGACTTAGTAACAATGGATATTACAATGCCGGAAATGGATGGAATAGCAGCTTTAAAAGCGATCAAATCTGCTGACCCAAAAGCAACCGTTATTATGTGTTCAGCGATGGGACAACAAGCAATGGTTATTGATGCGATTCAAGCAGGTGCGAAAGACTTTATCGTAAAACCATTCCAAGCTGATCGTGTAATTGAAGCAATTCAAAAAGCATTAGGTTGATCGTATGAATGGAAAAAAATTAGCAAAATTTCGGATATTGATTCCTATCTTAATGGTATTCCTGTTTATTACACCAGCGAATTTTGCCAATGCAAGTCAAGGTAATCAAATGATTACAGACGAATGTTTACAAGATCCTGACCTTTGTGATGATTCAAAGTCATCTGCCGATGAAGAACAATCTGATTCGGCAGATGTTGGATTGGGAGTATGGGAATACTTTAAAATGTTAATCTGCCTAATATTTGTGTTGGGGTTACTTGTATTTGTCTTAAAATTTATTAATAAAAAAAGTAGTACTTATCAACAAAACAGTCTTGTTCGCAATATTGGTGGAATTTCAGTTGGACCACAAAAGTCCGTTCAACTCCTCCATATTGGTGATAAATTATACATAGTTGGTGTTGGTGAGGATGTTCAACTTTTAAAAGAAATTCACGATGAAGAAGAAGTTCAACAATTGGTGCAATATTTTAATGAAAAACAAAGCTTTGTTTCAACTAAGCCTTACATTTTGGAGTTAGTAAATAAGTTGAAAAGTAATAAACGAGAAGCGGAATCCACAGATGGTGATCAATCGATGAACAGCAATTTCAAATCTTTGTTAAATAAACGGTTGAATGAGATTAAACAAACTCGTCAGACGGAGTTGGAAAAATGGAAGGAAAAGGAGAAAGATAAATAATGGAAGATTTTATTTCATTCTTTTCTGAAAGTGATCCAACGAATGTTTCCACTTCAGTTAAATTACTTTTAGTTTTAACCGTTTTATCGTTAGCACCAAGTATTCTGATATTAATGACATCCTTTGCGCGGATCGTAATCGTTCTATCCTTTACGAGAACGGCATTAGCAACTAACACATCGCCGCCAAACCAAGTAATTATAGGATTAGCATTATTTTTAACGTTTTTCATTATGGCACCAACATTCCAAGAGGTAAATGAACAAGCTTTACAGCCATTATTTAATGAAGAAATTGGATTAGAAGAGGCCTATGACCGAGCCTCCTTACCTTTTAAGGAATTTATGGCCGAACATACGAGGCAAAAAGATTTAGAGTTGTTTTTAGATTACAATGAGGCAGAACGACCAGCTTCGGTGGAAGAGATTCCGTTAACAATGCTTGTCCCGGCCTTTGCTTTAAGTGAAATAAAAACAGCTTTTCAAATAGGGTTTATGATTTTTATTCCCTTTATAGTGATTGATATGGTAGTAGCTAGTGTCCTTATGTCAATGGGGATGATGATGTTGCCACCAGTTATGATATCGCTACCGTTTAAAATATTATTATTTGTTTTAGTAGATGGATGGTATTTAGTCATCAAGTCTCTACTTCAAAGTTTTTAGGGGATGATACGAATGAGCCAAGAAATGGTCATTGCAATTGCAGAGAGAGCTATATGGATTGTCCTTATCGTTTCAGGACCATTGTTACTGATTGCGCTTATTTCAGGTTTGATTGTCAGTATATTCCAAGCAACAACATCAATTCAAGAGCAAACTTTATCTTTTGTACCGAAAATTGTCGCTGTCTTAGTGGCTATTATTTTTTTCGGACCTTGGATGATTTCTCAAATGACAGCATATGTTACTGACATTTTGAACAATTTGACTCGATATATAGGGTGATGAAATGACAGAAATTATCCCTAAATTATCAGTCTTGTTGTTAATTTTAGTCAGAGTATCTGCTTTTTTTGTGTCAGTCCCTTTTTTTTCGTATCGTACGATTCCTCCACAGTTGAGAATTGCCCTAGCATGTATATTATCGTGGATGATTTATTACACGATGAGTGCGGAAGCTATTCCGATTGATGGAAATTACATATTACTCGTTTTAAAAGAAGCAATTATTGGGTTAATGATTGGGCTTATTGCTTATATAATTCTCTCAGCCGTTCAAATTGCAGGTGGTTTTATTGACTTTGAAATGGGTTTTGCGATGGCTAACATTATCGATCCGCAAACAGGAGCCCAAACACCATTAATGGGTCAATTTTTAAATTTTTTAATTTTGTTTGTGTTACTTTCCATTAATGGACACCACCTCATTTTAGATGGGATTTTTTATAGTTATCAGTTTATGCCAATCGACCAATTTTTTCCGAATTTCGGAGATGAAAATACGGTGGAATTTATTATAAAGGTGTTTGCTTCGGTATTTGCCATCGCCTTTCAAATGTCAGCACCTATCGTTGCTACTTTATTTTTAGTGACATTAGCTTTAGGGATTACAGCTAAGACGGTTCCCCAATTAAATATTTTTGTTATTGGGTTTCCGGTCAAAATTGCCATTGGCTTTCTTGTGTTGATTGTTTCACTCGGAGTAATGATTGAGGTAATGGAAAAATTAGTAGAATTAATGATACTTTCAATGCGAGATTTAATGCGATTGTTAGGTGGTGCTTAATTTGAAGTTATTACTCCCATTAGACATTCAGTTTTTTGCTGGTGAAAAGACGGAAAAAGCAACACCTAAAAAGAGACAAGATGCTAGGAAAAAAGGACAAGTACTAAAAAGCCAAGATGTATCAGCAGCATTTGTACTATTAATTCTTTTTCTGTTTCTATATATGTTTGCGCCAACTATGATTGAAAGTATATTCGGCTTCCTTAACCAAGCCTTTCAAAAAAATATGCTCATCGAATCGTTAACAGTGGAAACGGTAATGAAAATGTATTCGGATTCTTTAAAAGAGATGGCAAAAATACTATTACCTTTTATGTTAATCGCAGTAGTCGGGGCAATAGCAGCGAACTATTTACAATTTGGTTTTCTTTTTACAATGGAAAGCATGAAATTAGATTTAAAGAAAATTGATCCGATAAAAGGAATTAAACGAATTGTTTCAGTTAGAGCCATTGTAAATCTATTAAAATCTCTATTGAAAATATCATTTATCGGGACTGTAACGGCGGTTGTTATTTGGATGAACTTAGAAGTGGTTCTATCTTTATCGTTCCAGAGCCCATGGGATACTTTGACTACCGTTGCAAAATTAACGGGTATGATGGGTATTGCAGCTTCTATTACTCTTGTACTCATTGCACTGTTTGACTATTTCTATGAAAAATATGAATATGAAAAACAATTAAAAATGTCTAAACAAGATATAAAAGATGAATACAAAAATTCTGAAGGTGACCCTAAAATAAAATCAAAAATTAAGCAACGTCAACGAGAAATGGCCATGCGAAGAATGATGCAGGAAATCCCAAATGCAGATGTTGTGATTACAAACCCAACCCACTTCGCCATTGCTTTAAAATATGATGAGCAAAACATGGAAGCACCTACAGTTGTAGCAAAAGGAACAGACTTTATCGCTCAAAAGATTAAATTAATCGCAAAAGAAAATGATGTAGTCATGGTTGAAAATCGTCCGTTAGCTCGGGCGATGTATGATCAAGTGGAAATTGGACAACAAGTTCCAGAAGAATTTTTCAAAGCAGTTGCCGAAATACTTGCGTACGTATACCGTATTAAGCGCAAAATTTAAACCATAGTAGGAGGGAAAAACATGAAGATTCGCGACTTAGGGGTACTAGCTGCAGTAATAATGATTGTAGCCATGCTCATTATCCCTCTACCGACATGGTTATTAAGCTTTTTAATTATTATTAATATCACGTTATCTTTACTCGTTTTATTAGTAACAATGAATATGAAAGAAGCATTAGACTTTGCCATATTCCCTTCAATTATTTTGTTGTTAACATTATTCCGATTAGGATTAAGTATTTCGACAACTCGTGCCATTTTAGCGAATGGGGATGCGGGGGATGTTGTTGAAACTTTCGGTGAATTTGTTACAGGTGGGAATGTATTAGTCGGTTTAGTCATTTTCATGTTGTTAGTCATTATAAACTTCATCGTTATTACAAAAGGTTCAGAACGTGTCGCTGAAGTGGCAGCACGTTTTACTTTAGATGCAATGCCTGGTAAGCAAATGAGTATTGATGCGGATTTGAATGCCGGGATGATTTCTGAAAAAGAAGCGAGAGAACGCCGAGAAAAAGTTTCGAAGGAATCGGATTTTTACGGAGCAATGGATGGTGCAACGAAATTTGTTAAAGGTGATGCTATTGCGTCCATCATTATGGTATTTATCAATCTGTTGTTTGGTATTATCATCGGGATGCTTCAGCTTGATTATTCTTTAACAGATGCTGCATCTCATTTTTCTAAACTAACAGTCGGTGATGGTCTTGTTGCGCAAATTCCAGCATTATTAGTTTCTACAGCAACAGGTATTGTCGTAACCCGTGCAGCGTCAGATGGAAATTTAGGAGAAGATATTACAAAGCAATTGTTTGCTCAATCGAAACTTCTTTATATTGCGGGAGGAACAATCTTCCTTTTAGGTCTATTCACACCAATTCCAGATTGGATTACAATTCCTATCGCACTTATTTTAATCGGTGGAGCTTATATGATTAATAATAAGAAACAAGAAGATCCAGAAGAATTGCTAGAGATTGAAGAAGAAGTGGCGACGGATACAATGAAGAGTCCTGAAAATGTAGTCAATCTATTAAATATCGATCCAATTGAATTCGAATTTGGTTACGGATTAATTCCATTAGTGGATGCAGCTCAGGGTGGCGATTTGTTAGACCGAGTTGTTATGATAAGACGGCAATTAGCTTTGGAATTAGGAATAGTCATTCCAGTTGTTCGAATACGTGATAATATTCAACTTCAACCAAATGAATATCGCATTAAAATTAAAGGAATTGAAATGGCAAAAGGTGAGCTTTTATTAGATCATTATTTAGCTATGAGTCCAGGTGAAGATGATTCCATCGATGGAATCGATACAATTGAGCCTTCTTTTGGTCTTCCTGCAAAGTGGATTACAGAGAAAACGAAAGAAGACGCGGAAATGCTTGGTTATACAGTCGTAGATCCACCAAGCGTTGTATCTACTCATTTAACGGAAATTATTCGTGCGAATGCCCATGAATTACTTGGTCGTCAAGAAACAAAACAACTTGTTGATCATTTACGTGAAAATTATCCAATACTTGTAGACGAATTAACACCAACACCATTATCAATTGGTGAAATTCAAAAAGTGTTAGCAAAACTTTTAAAAGAAAATGTTTCGATTCGGAATTTACCAATCATTTTTGAAACATTAGCGGACTATGCGAAATTAACAAGTGACCCAGATGTATTGACGGAGTATGTTCGTCAAGCTTTAGCTAAACAAATAACGTCCCAATATGTTTCAGGTGGTCCAAATTTAAAAGTGATAACAATTCCTGGTAAATTGGAGAAATTAATCGCAGATAGTATTCAACAAACGGATCATGGAAATTATTTAGCAATGAATCCCCAAGATTCCCAGGCAGTTTTAGAAGCAATTGCTAAAGAAGTTGAGAGAGTGTCCTATATGGAACAATCTCCAATCATTCTATGCTCACCAGGAATACGGATGTATTTAAGACAACTAACAGAACGTTATTTCTCCCAAATACCGATTTTGTCCTATAACGAATTAGATGCCAATGTGGAAATTCAAAGTGTTGGAGTGGTGAATGTAGAATGAAGATGAAAAAATATACAGCACCTTCAATTGCAGAAGCGATGAAATTAGTACGTGCGGACTTAGGTGAAGATGCCGTCATTATTAATTCAAAAGTTGTTGTGACAAAAAAATTATTTGGCCTCTTTAAACAAAAGAATTTTGAAGTATTAGCTGGGGTGGATCAGGTGGAATTGAAATCAAACTCTTCGATTTTACCTGATTTACCAGTTCAAACGAAGAATTTTACAGCGGCGGTACAACCTTTGCAAGAACAAGGTGGCGCCACGATATCGAATGAGCTAAAAAATGAAATAGCAGATTTAAAAACTATGTTGCAGTCAATGCATAGGCATACGGTTCATTCTGATCTACCGGAGCATGTTGTGCCCTTTATTGATTTTTTAAAACGTCAAGAGCTTAACGGAGAGCTCATCACGGCAATTAGTGATGAGCTTTTTGTGCACCAAAAACATTCTAATCAAGCATTAACAAAGCAACAAATGAAAGAGATTGCAACGAATACCCTACGGAATCAGTTATCTGACTTACCGATGGGCGGTCTCTCCTATGAAAGGAAATATATCAATGTATTAGGACCAACGGGTGTAGGGAAAACAACGACGATTGCGAAAATGGCTGCACGTTCAGTTTTAGAAAAAAAGAAAAAAATAGGTTTTATTACAACGGATACTTATCGTATAGCGGCTATTGAACAATTAAAAACCTATGCTAATCTTCTACAAGCACCGGTTGAAATTGTTTATAACGATAACGATTATAAGGCTGCCATTGAGAAGTTCGCCCATCTCGATTTAGTGTTTATTGATACTGCAGGACGGAACTACAAAGAAGCGAAATATGTAGATGAATTGAAAAAAATGATTAATTTCGATGAGGAAGTTGAATCTTATTTAGTCCTTGCTTTAACCGCAAAAGAAGGGGATATGGATACAATTACGCAACAGTTTAATGGGATTAATATAGGTAAATTTATCTTCACAAAAATAGATGAAACAAATTCTATTGGAACTATGTTCAATTTAATGATTAAATATAATAAAGGACTTGCTTACTATACGAATGGACAAGAAGTACCAGAAGACATGGAAGAAGCTAATCTTGAAAAAGTCCTAGAATTGTTCTTTCAAGGAGAATTTTAATGAGAGACCAAGCTGAGAAGTTAAGAATGAAGATGCTGGAAAGTCAAGGTGCTTTAGGAAGGTCCATAGCTGTAGTTAGTGGGAAAGGGGGCGTAGGTAAAAGTAATTTTTCTACCAACTTTGCGATTAATCTTGCCGAATTAGGAAAAAAGGTTGTCGTGATTGATATGGACATAGGAATGGGGAATGTTCATATTATCGTAGGTAAAACGGCCCGATATAGTTTGAAAGATTACTTGTTCGGTGAAGTTTCCTTGGAAGAAGTCATATATGAAGGACCACATAACTTGCAATATATATCAGGCGGTTCAGGTATGTCTTCCATCATAGAATGGTCAGAAGAAATGTTCGACGGTTTAATTAGTGCCTTTGAACAATTACAAAAGTCCTTCGACTATATTTTATTTGATATGGGTGCCGGCGCAACTAGTTGGTCTTTGGATCTATTAACTTCTATTGATGAAATTATTGTTATTTCAACAGCAGAACCAACTGCTATAACGGATGCCTATTCGATGATGAAGTTTATCCATTTAAGAGATCAAAGTAAAACTTTTTACTTATTGTGTAATCGAGCCTTCTCAAAAGAAGAAGGGGTTGAAACGTTGAGCAGATTGGAAAATACGATGATGAAATTTTTAAATAAACAAGTTTCTATCTTAGGTTCGTTGCCTGAAGATCCATCTGTAAGAAAAGCTGTTCGAGAACAGGTCCCTTTCTCTATTTCTTACCCGAATAGTCCTATTGCTACAACTTTAAAAGTAATGGTTCAACAATTTGTAGATCGTCAGATGACAGAAGTACATGGTGAATCAAAGACTACTACATTTTTATCGAAATTAAGAAGTATTTTTTCGAAAGGGCGTGATTAATTGGAATTCTCAACAAAAAGCAAACTATTAATAGTAGATGACTCTGCTTTTATGAGAAAGCTAATTAGCGACTTTTTTGCAGATAATCTAAATGTTGAAGTGGTCGGTACAGCTCGTAATGGAAAGGACGCCATTCAAAAAATTCAATCTTTGAAACCAAATGTTGTGACGATGGATGTAGAAATGCCAGAAATGAATGGTTTAGATGCATTGAAAGAAATCATGAAGCTTTGCCCGGTTCCAGTTATTATGCTATCGAGTACAACAAAGCGTGGTGCTGAGACGACTTTAAAAGCGATGGAAAATGGAGCAGTAGATTTTGTTGCGAAACCAAGTGGGACAATCTCTCTCGACTTACATAAAGTAAAAGAAGAGTTAGTACATAAAGTAGAGCAAGCGGTACATGTTTCCATTGCTAAATTAAAAAAGCCAATTGGACAACTAAATACGTCAGTAAGTAATTCAAATCTTGTAAAACGAGAAACGACTTTTCGTACATCAACGATAACTCTACCAAAATTAAATGAAAGAATAAGAGAAGTTGACGTATTGAATCAAAACAAACAACCTTTGAATCAGCCGAAAAAAATACTGCTAATTGGTACGTCAACGGGTGGTCCACGTGCTTTACAAGAAGTCATTACAAAAATACCAAAAACGATAAAAGCACCTATTTTAATCGTTCAACATATGCCGGCAGGATTTACAAAATCCCTTGCAGATCGTTTGAATCAATTAAGTCAAATAAGTGTAAAAGAAGCTGAACATGGTGATCAACTGCAAGATGGGGTTGCTTATGTAGCTCCAGGTGGTTATCACTTAAAACTAAGAAAAGTTGGTTCAACTTTTGAAATTGTTCTAGACAATGAAGAACCACCCCGTTCGGGCCATCGACCAGCTGTAGATGTCATGTTCGAAAGTGTTAGTAAAATTAAAGATTTTGACAAAGTAGCGGTTGTCATGACGGGTATGGGATCAGACGGTTCAAAGGGTTTAATCGATTTAAAACAAAATGGAAATGTAATTGCAATTGCGGAGTCAGCTAATACATGCATTGTGTACGGTATGCCAAAAGCTGCTGTAGAAACACAACTTGTCGATGAAATAGTAGATGTCGACGATATTGCTCAAACGATTATGAAATATATGCCTTAGAGGGAGTGTTTTCTAGTGGAACTAAATCAATATTTAGAAATGTTCATCGAAGAAAGTAAAGAACATTTACAATCATGCAGTGACAATTTGTTAGAGCTTGAAAAAAATCCGGAAGACATCACGATTGTAAATGAAATTTTTCGTTCAGCCCATACGTTAAAAGGGATGTCCGCAACAATGGGATACGAGGATTTAGCTGATTTAACCCATAAAATGGAGAATGTTCTAGATGCCATTCGTAACGAAAAAATACGAGTTACTCCTGAAATTCTAGACGTTGTTTTTGAATCGGTTGACCATTTGGAAGCAATGGTCCTAAATATTGCCGACGGTGGAGATGGTAAAAGAGATGTTTCGAACACTGTTGCGAAATTAAAAAGAATTGAATCTGGTGAGCCAGTTCAAGAAAATGAAGCTGTTTCTTCTATTGAATTAGCTGCTACCGAAGTAGTGGCAACAACTATAGTAGAACAAGATAGTCCCCAATTGGAATATGACAGTTTTGAAAAGACCGTTATATTGCAATCAACCGAACAGGGATTCAGTGCTTACGAAATTTCGGTCACATTACGGGCGGATTGTTTATTAAAAGCAGCCCGTGTATATATGGTTTTTGACATATTAGAAAAAAACGGTGATGTTGTGAAATCAAGACCAACCGTTGACAAATTAGAAGAAGAACAATTCGATCAAGATTTTAAAGTAGCATTAATTACCCAAACGAGTGTAGATGAACTACATAGTAAAATTTTAAAAGTATCTGAAGTTGAAAAAGTTACGATTACTCAATTAACGAAGGATAAATTAGTTCAGGCAGCTTCTGAAGAAGTTGCAACTACAATAGAAGAAGTTCATGTAAATGAAAATCCAATTGTTTCTCAACAAAAAGGTCAAACAGAATCTGCTAGTCAAAAATCTACTGCACCTGCAAATGCGAAACATGCAACGAGTAAAACAATTCGTGTAAGTATTGAACGACTGGATATTTTAATGAATTTATTTGAGGAATTAGTAATTGATAGAGGAAGACTTCAATCGATTTCAACGGAAGTGAAACATCCAGAATTAAATGAAACAGTTGAGCGGATGAGTCGCACGATGGGCGATTTACAAAATATTGTGTTAACAATGCGGATGATTCCGATTGAAACGGTATTTAATCGATTCCCGAAAATGGTTCGTACATTATCACGCGATTTAAAGAAAAAAATCAATCTAGAAGTAATTGGTGCTGAAACAGAACTTGATCGTACAGTAATTGATGAAATTGGTGACCCACTTGTCCATTTAATTCGAAACTCCGTTGATCATGGTATTGAAAGTCCAGAAGTTCGTCGTGCTAATGGGAAACCAGAAGAAGGTAATGTGACGTTACGTGCCTACCATAGTGGAAACTACGTGTTCATTGAAATTGAGGACGATGGTGCCGGTATTAATCGTGACAAAGTATTAAATAAGGCAATTTCAAAAGGGATTGTTACGAAGGAAGTTGCATCGACTCTATCTGATAAACAAATTAACGAGCTAATTTTTGCATCTGGCTTCTCGACGGCTGATGTCATTTCTGATATTTCAGGACGTGGTGTAGGACTTGATGTTGTGAAAACAACAATTGAATCATTAGGTGGAAATATTTCAATTGAATCGACTCAAGGCGTAGGGTCAACTTTCTCGATTCAATTACCTTTAACGTTATCGATTATTTCAGTCATGTTAGTGGAAATTGAACAAGAAACTTATGCAATCCCATTATCATCAATCATCGAAACTTCTATTATTAAAAACAGTGATATTTTAAATGCTCATAACCAAAAAGTAATTGATTTCCGTGGTAAAGTCGTACCGCTTATCTTCTTGGATGAAATATTTGAAGTTCCAAGAAATGAACAAATCAATCAAGATTTCCATTCAGTAGTCATCGTTCGTAAAGGTGAAAAACTTGCAGGATTAGTAGTAGATTCCTTTATCGGTCAACAAGAAATCGTTCTGAAGTCTTTAGGTAACTACTTAACAAACATATTTGCTATTTCCGGGGCGACTATTTTAGGAAACGGTAAAGTAGCATTAATCGTTGATTGTAATGCGTTAATGAAGTAATGAAGATGAATGAAAGAGGTGTTGGTTATGAACGCTGTTGAACAAGAGATATTAAAGGTCATAGTTTTTCAATTAGGAGATAAGGAATATGCTATTCCTTTATCAAATGTACAAGGAATTGAAAAGTTAATGCATATTACACGGGTCCCAAAAACCGCAAAGTATGTAAAAGGGGTTATTAATTTACGTGGAGTAGTAACCCCAATCATTGATTTACGGGAGCGATTTGGAATCCCGGTTTCTGACAACGAAGAAACAACTCGTATTATTATTATTACGACGGATGAAATGGAAGTTGGCTTTGTAGTAGATTCAGCTAATGATGTAATCGATATCCCTGTCAGCTCTATTGAACAACAACCAGAAGTAGTCGGATCCAACGAAGTAGATTTTATCTCTGGTGTTGCAAAATTAGAAAATCGATTATTAATATTATTGCATTTAGATAAAGTGTTAAATCCAGCAGACTAGATGATGTTTCAGTTAAAAGTGGGGAATAACAATGGGTCAAATTGAAAAAATTACGTCACTGCACTTAGATATCCTAAAGGAAATCGGTAATATAGGTGCTGCGCATGCTGCCACATCCCTTTCTGAGCTATTAAGAAAGAAAATCGATATGCATGTGCCTAAAGTGGAAATGGTCTCATTTAATGACATGATGGAACATGTTGGTGGCGCTGAAACAGTAGTTGTTGGGATTTATCTTCGTATAGAAGGTGATGTGCAAGGTAGTATGTTTTTCATTCTACCTATTGCACAAGCAAATCGATTTATTCAACGATTAATAAATGATCCACAATTCAATTTTAACAATCATCCTATATCAGAAATTGGTTTATCGGCAATGCAAGAATTAGGAAATATATTATCTGGTTCCTATTTATCGGCATTGTCCGATTTTACTCGCTTAAATATTTATCCGACTGTTCCAGGTTTAAGCGTCGATATGTTTGGAGCAATTATTAGTATTGGACTAATCGAAATTTCCGAAGTAAGTGATCAAGTTATTGCTATTAATACTTCTATTTTTGAGGAAGATATAAAGCATCGAAATGAAGTTCAAGGACATTTCTTCTTATTACCAGATCCTGAATCTTTTGCAACGATTTTTAAATCTTTAGGAGTTTCATAAAAATGATTCAATCTATTAATCATCAAGTCATTAAAGTAGGTATTGCAGAATTAGATATAGTGAAAACGCCTGATACTATTCGTACATCTGGTTTAGGTTCTTGCGTAGGTGTTGTATTATATGATGAAGTTAAGAAGATTGCAGGATTAGTTCATATCATGTTACCAGATTCCAATTTAGCTAGAGCGGAAACATTGAATTCAGCTAAATTTGCCGATACCGGTATTAAAGCTTTAATTGAACGCCTTAATTTAGAAGGAGTTCAAACTTTTCGATTAAAGGCGAAAATAGCTGGTGGTGCACAAATGTTTAAATTTACTTCTGCTAAAGATACGATGAGAATTGGCCCAAGAAATGTCGAGGCAGTAAAAAAGGAACTACAGAAAAATAGCATTCCGATTATAGCTGAAGATACAGGTGGGAGTAGTGGTAGAACAATAGAGTTTAATCCGACTACTTGTCTGTTAAACATTCGAACGGTAAATCAAGGAGTGATGGAAATATGATGTTTGGATCGATATTTTATAATTTTTGGGCTGCCATCATCGGTTTTTCCCTCTACTTTTTTAGTATGCTGTCCAAAGATGTACCTTTCAAGGTCCTATTAGGATCATTTATCGTTGCATTGATTTCGTTCCTTTTAATGTACGCCTTTCGTTTTGTAGTCGCTTATATATTACATACACCTAATGACAGCTTCAATTCGAATGGTAGTCATTTAAAACAGGAACAAAATGCAATGGATAGATCCAATGTTGAATTGCAGGATGAACCTCAAAGGAACTAACTTACATTTTGGAAATAAGTCATAAAAAAGACAAATTATTGATAATTAAATGAAAAGAGTCGAGAAAACGGCTCTTTTTTCATAGTTTATTGCAAAAAATAGTACAAAAGGTAAGGTATTTTATCTAATATATGAGTGTGTTTTTTTGTGACATTTGATATAATAATTGGTAGTAAGGGAACGTTTGTAAGAGAGGTGGATTCGATGGTACAACTGCAATTAGACAATGAACAAACCCTTTGGAATCGCTGGCTTAATGATCGAGATCCTCATGCAGGTAACATGCTTATTAAAAAATATAAGCCTCTTGTTTCTTATCATGTACAACGGATAGGTGCAGGTGTTCCTAAAAATGTATCTCGAGATGATTTAATGAGCCTTGGGATGATGGGACTCTTTGATGCGTTAAATAAATTTGACATAAACAGGGATTTAAAATTTGATACATATGCTTCTTTCCGAGTACGTGGTGCTATTATCGACGGCTTAAGAAAAGAAGATTGGTTACCTCGCTCAGCAAGAGAGAAAGCAAAAAAGATGGAAGCACAAATAGAAAAACTAGAACAACAACTAATGCGCCATGCAACTCCTGAAGAACTTGCACAATATATGGATTTACCTATTGAAGAAGTGTACCAAACAGTACAAGAGCATTTCTTTTCGAATGTATTATCAATTAACGAACAACAGGATCAAGAAGAGTTAGAGGGTAAAGCATTTGTCATTCGTGATAATCAAACAAAAACACCTGAACAAGAAGCTGTTCATGCTGAGTTGATTTCCGATTTAGAAAGAAATATAAAAAAATTAAATGACAAAGAACAACTTGTTTTAAGTTTATTTTATACAGAAGAACTAACCCTGACTGAAATTGGGGAAATACTCGAATTATCTACTTCCCGTATTTCTCAAATTCATTCAAAGGCGTTGTTTAAATTACGTAAGTGTCTTTCGAACGAAGTCATTCATGACTAAGGAGGAATATTGTGAGTTTAAAAGGACTTGAACTGCAAATTGCGATTCCAAAAACTTACGATGCTGGTAAAATGGTTGAACAGCACCAACAAAATGTTATCCAACAGCAATATAATGCAAATGAAGCTTTAAAAAAAGAGATTGAAAGAAAACAATTAGCTGTTGTTGACACAGATAAAACAGATAAAATTACCGATAGAGAAAAAAATGAGCAAGATAATCAGAATGATTTGCCGAAGAAGAAAAAGCAACAGCAGGAAAAGGAACAACAAGCAAAACATCCTTATAAAGGTAATATTATTGATTTTAGTGGATAGGAGAACAATATGGTCGCTTTAGTACTTGTCATATTGGTTATTTCTCAGCTCATCTGTTTTTATTTCATTATTCTTTTAAATACAAAAGTCTCAAAATTTAAAGATTTGGAAAAAAGACAAGACCAACTCATTCGGGAAATGGATGATGCCCTTGCTCTATATCTTGTTGAGATGAAAGAAGAAAATGAACGTTTTATTAAAGAACTAACGAAAGTAAAACAAACTGAGTTGAATAATAATGAAATAAACGCATCGACATTGGATATGATGCAAAGGGTAGATGAAAAGGAATCTTCACTAAAAAACACAGTTGAAAATACCAATTTACATTCTGCTGTTGAACAAAAAGCATTTGTACCAAAGATGAAGGCGAAAAATGCTTATAAGAAACAAAAGGCGATGACTGTAAATCAAAAAGAGCCACAAAAAGAAGTCGAAACTCAAATACAAAAGGACATTTCAAGTCTTCCATCCTTTGAACAAAAGGTACTTAAGCTTCATGATGAAGGAAAGACAATTGATGAAATAGCGAAAATTACCCAAAAAGGGAAGACGGAAATAGAATTATTGATTAAGTTTCACGCGTAAAATTTGTTGCATATAGATATTCAGTGTGTTATATTATCAATTGGTGTTAATTACACACGCATTTTGATGTAGTAAGTGGTGCTTTTTGTATAAAAAGTTGCTTGTTACAAATGAAAAATGCGGAGGAAAAAAACCAAAAATCTAGGAGGAACTATTCATGTCAGTAATTTCAATGAAACAATTACTTGAAGCTGGTGTACATTTCGGACACCAAACTCGCCGTTGGAACCCAAAAATGAAAAAATACATTTTTGTTGAACGTAACGGTATCTACATTATCGATTTACAAAAAACAGTTAAGAAATTAGAAGAAGCTTACGACTTCATGCGTCAAGTTGGCCAAGATGGCGGTAAAGTACTATTTGTTGGTACTAAAAAACAAGCGCAAGAAGCGATTAAAGAAGAAGCTGAACGTTCTGGTAACTACTACATCAACCAACGTTGGTTAGGTGGTACTTTAACTAACTTCGGTACAATCCAAAAACGTGTTGCTCGTATGAAAGCAATTGAAAAAATGGAAGAAGACGGTACTTTCGACGTACTTCCTAAAAAAGAAGTTATTCAACTTAAAAAAGAACACGAACGTCTTGTTAAATTCTTAGGCGGTATTCGTGATATGGCTGGTATTCCAGATGTAATGTTCGTGGTTGACCCACGTAAAGAGCGTATTGCTGTTGCAGAAGCTCGTAAATTAAATATTCCTATCGTAGGTATTGTTGATACAAACTGTGATCCAGATGAAATCGACTACGTAATCCCTGCAAACGATGATGCTATCCGCGCTGTTAAATTATTAACTGCAAAAATGGCTGATGCTCTTATTGAATCAAAACAAGGTGAATCTGAAGCTCCAGCTGAAGAAGTAGTTGCTGCTGAGTAATTCACTATTAGATAACTTGGCTTAAGCAGCCAGTTTTCTGATGCTAAGCCTTAGTTGCACTAATGCAGCTAAGGAAGTGTTGAACTTTCTTAGCTGCCTACAAAAAGGTGATAAGTGGATGAAACCTCTTATCACCTTTTTTTAAAGCATATGTTACAAAAAATTTAATATTAGATAACCCGAGGAGGAAACTTCAAATGGCAATTACTGCACAATTAGTAAAAGAACTTCGTGAAAAAACTGGCGCAGGTATGATGGACTGTAAAAAAGCTTTAGTACAAACTGATGGTGACATCGAAGCAGCTATCGACTTCTTACGTGAAAAAGGTCTTTCTTCAGCTGCTAAAAAAGCTGACCGTATCGCGGCAGAAGGTACAACTTACGTTTTAACTGAAGGTAATGAAGCGGTTATTTTAGAAGTAAACGCAGAAACTGACTTCGTTGCGAAAAACGAAAAATTCCAAGTACTTGTTGGAGAATTAGCAAAACAAATTTTAGCTGCAAAACCAGAGTCAGTTGAAGCTGCTTTAGAACTTACTAACGCTGAAGGTGTAAAAATTGCTGACCAAATTTCAACTGCTGTTGCAACAATTGGTGAAAAAATTACTCTTCGTCGTTTCGAAGTGAAAACAAAAACTGACAATGATGCATTCGGTTCATACTTACACATGGGCGGAAAAATCGGTGTATTAGTAGTTCTTGAAGGATCTACTAACGAAGAAGCTGCAAAAGATGTTGCAATGCATATCGCTGCAATTAACCCTAAATACGTTTCTCGTGATGAAGTTTCTCAAGAAGAAGTTGCACACGAGCGTAAAATCTTAACAGAACAAGCTTTAAACGAAGGTAAACCAGAAAACATCGTAGCAAAAATGGTTGAAGGTCGTCTTGGTAAATACTTCGAAGAAATTTGCTTACTTGACCAAACTTTCGTTAAAAATTCAGATCAAAAAGTTCGTGACTTCGTTAAAACAACAGGTGGTAACGTAACTTCATTCGTTCGTTACGCTGTTGGTGAAGGTATTGAAAAACGTGAAGATAACTTCGCAGAAGAAGTTATGAACCAAGTTAAAGGTAACTAATATAGGAAATAAGGGAAACAAATCGATATGTATGATTTGTTGAACTTATTCAGTTTTACGGGCAGTTATACCAACTCGTTTTCGTAGTGGTATTGCTGCCCGTTCATACGGAATAATTTGGTTGTGTGAATAACACAATAAAGTTAGATAGGGGACACGGAGTCAGTGTTCCCTATTTTTCAAGAGTTTTTTAACGCTATGGCGTTTTCCTAATGTTTTGTCCCATCTTTTTCAATGGAGAAGTTGCGACTCAAAAAGGAAGACTTGCGTTAGTTAAATAAAATTGAGTTGCGGAGGATTACTATGAGTGTGCCACAATATAATCGAGTAGTTATAAAAATTAGCGGTGAGGCATTAGCAGGAGAGGCTGGCTTCGGATTATCACCAAAAATTATCAAGTCTGTTGCAGAAGATATTAAAGAAGTAGTAGAACTTGGTGTAGAAGTAGCGGTAGTTGTTGGTGGCGGTAACATTTGGCGAGGTAAAGTAGGAAGCGAAATGGGAATGGATCGTGCTTCTGCAGATTACATGGGAATGTTAGCAACAGTTATGAATTCATTAGCATTGCAAGATGCCCTTGAAAAACTGGAAATTGAAACTCGTGTTCAGTCTTCTATCGTAATGACGCAAGTTGCGGAGCCTTACATACGTCGAAAAGCGGTACGTCATTTAGAGAAAAAACGTGTCGTTATTTTTGCTGCTGGTACAGGAAATCCATTTTTCTCAACAGATACAACAGCTGCATTACGTGCTGCTGAAATTGATGCAGATGCCATTTTAATGGCGAAAAATAATGTTGATGGCGTTTATTCTGCTGATCCAAAAACTGATAATACTGCTGTTAAATATGACACACTCACATATTTAGACGTAATTCAACAAGGATTACAGGTAATGGATTCTACAGCTTCCACTTTATGTATGGACAACGACATACCATTAATAGTATTCTCTATAATGAATAAAGGTAATATTAAACGTGCCGTACTCGGTGATAAAATCGGTACAGTTGTTAGGAGGAATTTATAATGCCTAAACAAGTAATAGCTCAAGCTCAGGAAAAAATGAACAAATCGATTGCAGCGTTTACTCGTGAATTAGCTTCAATTCGTGCAGGTCGTGCAAATGCATCTTTGTTAGACAGAATTACTGTTGACTACTATGGTGCACCGACTCCAGTGAATCAATTGGCTGGTATTTCTGTACCAGAAGCCCGTTTATTAGTCATCCAACCGTATGACAAAACGGTTTTAGGTGAAATTGAAAAAGCAATCATGAAGTCAGATATCGGTATTACACCGACAAACGATGGAAATGTAATCCGTTTAACGATTCCAGCTTTAACAGAAGAACGTCGTAAAGACCTTGTTAAAGTAGTGAAAAAGGAAGCGGAAGAAGCAAAGGTTGCAATCCGTAATGTCCGTCGTGATGCAAACGATGATTTGAAAAAATTAGAAAAAAATGGCGAAATAACTGAAGACGATTTACGTGGTTACAGTGACGATATCCAAAAGCTAACTGATGACTATATCGTAAAAGTTGATCAACTTGCTAAAGAGAAAGAACAAGAGATCTTATCGGTTTAAGAAAACTTTAGTTTGTTCTTCATTTCATTGGCGAACTTGCATTTTAAGTTTCAGATTGAATAATGAACAAAATCAAGTGTAGGGCGTCCTATCAGTTAGGACGTCTTTTTCTTTCGTATATTCTTTTGAGAAAGAAATTGAATAAATGGTTTAGTATACTTAAAGGTACTGGTAAAATTAGTATAATTAGTTTTACAAAATAATAAATTTAAACATATACATAGATTTCAAAATAATTTAGGAAAAGGTAATAAGAACTTAAGACACATTCATTTGTTTTTGTTATGATTAAAAAAACGTCCAAATTGTTGTCACGTGGGGGAATTGCTGATGTTAAAGAAACTATTTAGTAAATCAAAAAAAGGAAAGCAGTTTGAAGAATTTCTACTAGATAATGAATGTCTACCTTCCCATATCGCAATCATAATGGATGGCAACGGACGTTGGGCGAAAAAAAGAGCCATGCCTAGAATTGCAGGACATCATGAAGGAATGCAAACTGTACGTAAAATTGCACGGATTGCAGATGATATAGGAATTAAAGTGTTAACTTTATATGCTTTTTCAACGGAAAATTGGAGAAGGCCAAAATCTGAAGTAGACTATTTAATGAGTTTGCCGCAAATGTTTTTAAATTCCTTTATGCCTGAACTGATGGAACGTAACATTCGAATACAAATGATCGGTGATAAAGAAGGATTACCTAACAATACGAAAAAAGCTTTAGATGAAGCAATGGAAAAAACGAAACATAATACAGGATTAATATTAAATTTTGCAATGAATTATGGTAGTCGTGCTGAAATTGTGAAAGCAATGAAGGATATAATGATAGAAGTGAATAGTGGAAATATATCACTCGACGCCATTGATGAAACAATGATTGACCAATATTTAATGACATCAAATCTACCAGAGCCAGATTTACTAATTCGAACAAGTGGTGAAGTTCGGTTAAGTAATTTTATGTTATGGCAACTCGCATATACGGAATTTTGGTTCACAGATACACTGTGGCCTGATTTTGACCAACATACGTTTATGGAAGCGATCCACAGCTATCAAAAGCGTAATCGACGCTACGGTGGATTGAAAGGGGAAGAAATGAAGTGAAGCAAAGAATTATAACGGCGGTAGTTGCAGCATTAGTATTTATACCATTCGTTATTTATGGCAACTTACCTTTTACGTTATTAGTTTATGTTATCGCAGCAGTAGGTTTGTATGAACTGCTGAAAATGAGAAATATATCGATTTTTTCTATACCGGGTATTATCGGTGCTTTAATTATGTTTTGTATCCTGCTACCTATCTCTACAGCAGAATTAGAAGAAATCTTACCTTATTCAAAATTAGAATTTTTAATGATTGGAGTCATCCTGTTATTAATCTATACAGTGATGATTAAAAATCGTTTTACCTTTGATGATGTAGGATTTATTTTAACGAGTGCATTATATGTCGGTATCGGTTTTTATTATTTTATTGAAACGCGCAACGCAGAAGATGGATTAGTATTCATTATTTTCGCCCTACTCATTGTTTGGACAACCGATTCAGGGGCTTACTTTATTGGACGAAAACTTGGCAAAAAGAAATTATGGCCAGAAATTTCTCCTAACAAAACCGTGGAAGGTTTTATCGGTGGGATTGTAACGGCAGTTATTTTCGCATGTATTATGCAATGGATTTATCCAATTTCTTCATCTTGGATATTATTAATTGTTATTTCAATCATCGCTTCTATCTTTGGTCAATTGGGAGATTTAGTTGAATCCGCTATCAAACGTCATTACGGCGTGAAGGATTCAGGGAAGTTATTACCAGGTCACGGTGGTATACTTGACCGTTTTGATAGTCTCCTATTCGTGTTACCGTTATTACACTTTATACATTTTGTTTAACTTTGTTCAGAGAGGTATTCAATGAAAAAGAATACCTACTGACCAAAGTTAAGCCTTAACAATAGAAGATAAAGTTCTTGAAGGGAAGAGTAATCTTGAAAAAAATTAGTTTATTGGGAGCAACAGGTTCTATCGGAATTCAAACAGTCGATATTTTACGAAATAATCTAGATTGTTTTAAACTAGTTGCATTATCCTCAGGTAAAAATATAGAAAAAACTCGTGAAATCATTAATGATCTTCAACCCGAGCTTGTATCCGTACAGCAAGAACAAGATGCATTACAGTTACAAAAAGAATATCCTCATATTCAATTTACTTTCGGAACAAAAGGATTAGTTGAAGTTGCCACTCATCCAGATTCTACAGTTCTGGTTAATGCAGTTCTAGGTAGTGTTGGACTAGAATCTACATTAGCAGCAATTCGTATGGGGAAAACGATTGCGATAGCTAATAAGGAGACATTAGTAACGGCAGGACATTTAGTTATGGCTGAAGCGAGAAAATATAATGTAGCGATTCTTCCGGTTGATAGCGAACATTCAGCTATTTTCCAATCGATGAACGGTGAGAATCCAAAACAAATTGAACGGCTTATTTTAACAGCTTCTGGCGGTTCCTTCCGTGACAAAACTCGGGAACAATTAAAAGGAGTAACTGTAAAAGATGCTTTAAATCATCCGAACTGGTCAATGGGAGCTAAAATTACAATCGATTCAGCAACGATGATGAATAAAGGATTAGAAGTTATTGAAGCCCATGTATTATTTAATATGCCCTTTGAAAAAATCGATGTTTTATTACATAAAGAAAGTATTATTCACTCTTTAGTTGAGTATCATGATACAAGTGTTATTGCTCAACTAGGTACTCCAGATATGCGGGTACCAATCCAGTACGCACTAAGTTACCCAGATCGGTTACCACTTGTTGGAGGGAATCGTTTAAATTTAGCGCAAATTGGACAATTACATTTTAAAGAAGTTGATTTTGACAGATTCCGCGCATTAAAACTTGCCTATGACGCAGGACGAGCAGGTGGAAGTATTTTAACGGCGATGAATGCAGCTAATGAAGCAGCAGTAGCATTATTTTTAGAAGAAAAAATCACTTTCCTTCAAATTGAGGAAATGATTGAACAAGTGATGAACGATCATCAAAATATATTAATGCCAGACTTAGAAACTATACTTCATGTAGATAGTGAAACAAGAAAAACAGTAGCGAGCATGGTAAAATAGATAGAACGAGCATAGAATAAGTATACTGCTCTTGAAGGTGGGATGATATGCAAACAGTTATAGCGTTTATTATTGTTTTTGGTTCTCTAGTATTTTTCCATGAACTAGGGCATTTTATATTTGCGAAACGAGCGGGTATTTTAGTTCGTGAATTTGCAATTGGAATGGGTCCCAAAATATTTGGAATGATGAAAGGAGAGACGTTATATACGATTCGACTATTACCACTTGGTGGGTATGTTCGTATGGCTGGAGAAGACGTAGATCAAATTGAACTACAGCCAGGTTATCGAGTTGGATTAATATTAAATCGTGATAACGTTGCCGAAAAGATTTATTTAAACCAAAATGTTCAAAATCCGAATGTTCTATTTATGGAAGTAGAACGGGCTGACTTAGAAAAAGAATTGTGGATTGAAGGATACGATGAAGAAAATCAATTTGTTAGAATTAATGTGTCCAGACAAGCAATCGTTGTAGAAAATGGAACAGAATTGATGATTGCTCCAATTGATCGTCAATTTAATTCGAAAACGGTTGGACAACGGGCGATGGCCATCTTTGCAGGTCCACTATTTAACTTTATATTAGCATTTTTTGTTTTTGCTTTTATTGCAATGATGCAAGGTGTCCCTACTTATGAACCAATCATTTACGATGTTGTTGAAGACGGACCAGCTGCAGATGCTGGTATGCAAAAGGGAGATTACGTAAAAGCCATTGACGGAGATCCGATTGAAGACTGGCAAGAACTTTCGGGAACTGTTCAAGAGAAACCAGGAGAAGAGTTAACATTTTTAGTCGAACGAGATGGACAAGATATCGAGTTAACAATGACTCCCGAAGCCCTTGAGGAAAGCGGTAAAGAATATGGGCAAATTGGCGTGATGTATCAAAGTCCTGTAGAGAAAAATCCGTTGAAAGCTCTTGTATTCGGAGTAACCCAAACATACGATTACACAGTCCTTATTTTAGGATTGTTAGGAGATCTTGTAACGGGTCAATTTACAATCGATGCATTATCCGGTCCAGTTGGAATATATAAAGCGACTGAAACAGTTGCCCAATATGGCGTATATAACTTAATGAATTGGGCTGCTGTATTAAGTATCAACCTCGGGATTATGAACTTGTTACCTTTACCGGCATTAGATGGTGGTAGATTGTTATTCTTCGGTGTGGAAGCATTACGTGGAAAACCTGTGGATCGTCAAAAAGAAGGACTTGTTCACTTTGTAGGAATTGTTTTATTAATGATCTTAATGGTCGTCGTAACTTGGAATGATATTCAAAGATTTTTCTTCTAAATAAGTAGACGAAATGGTTCTTATAGAATGGTTAAAATTTCCGTAAGAATGTAAAAATACAACATAATCTATTTAAAGAAATTTAACCTTATTCATGTATGGTAAAATCCAAAGTGAATAAGGTTAAATCTTTTTATTGATCTCATTACGAGAATGATTTGTAAATTTTAGTTTATATTTTTCTTAGTTGTTTGTATGATATGCTTAAAAGTAACAATAAGTTTTTAAGAAGAAGGTGGGCACAATGAAACAAAGTTTAACCCTTATCCCAACACTACGTGAAATGCCTTCTGATATAGAAGTGAAGTCTCATAAAATGCTTCTTCGTGCTGGATTTTTGCGACAAAGTACAAGCGGTGTTTATTCCTATTTGCCTTTAGCAAAACGGGTGTTAAACAAGTTAGAAAAAATGATCAGTGAAGAAATGGAAAAGTTAGGAGCTATCGAGATTACTTTACCGTCCCTTCAACCGAAGGATATTTTACAACATTCTTTTCGGTTTAATGAAAAGGATGAGGAAGTCCTTCATTTAAAAGACCGAAACGAACGCCAATTAATTCTTGCACCTAGCCATGAAGAAGTCATGACTCAACTGATGCGTGATGAAATAAAATCTTATAAAAAATTACCAATTACTTTCTATCAAATTCAATCGAAGTTTCGAGACGAGAGCCGTCCGCGGTTTGGATTGTTGCGTAGTAAGGAATTTTTAATGAAGGCGGCTTATTCTTACCATGCAACGGAAGAAAGTTTGGAAACGACTTATCTTCAAATGAGTGAAGTCTATTCTAACATTTTAAGTAGGCTTGGTTTATATTATGAAGTGGTGGACGCTGATACGAGATCAATAGGTGGATTAAAAGCACAAGAGTTCATTATCGCATCGGAAAATGGGGAAACGACAATCGCTTATTCCGATGAATCGAATTATGCATCGAATATTGAAGTTGCTCCAGTAGTGAGTACGTATCCATCTTCAGAAAAACCAATGAACCCTTTAGAAAAGGTAGAAACACCTCAAGTAAAAACAATTGAGGAAGTTTGCTCATTCTTTACAAAAGAACAAACAGATTGCATGAAATCCATTGTATTTAATGTCGATGGTGAATTTGTTGTTGTTTTAGTACGGGGAGACCATCAGATTAATCCGATTAAGTTAAGAAATGTATTAAAAGCCCATTCTCTTTCTTTAGCAACTGAAGAGGAAATCCAGCAATTGTTAGGATGTACGTTAGGCTCTATCGGACCGATAAAACTGCCTGTAAATGTAAAAGTCGTTGCTGATTTAGCAATTCAATCAATTCGTAATGGGATTGCTGGTGCAAATGAAGACGGCTATCATTATATTAATGTAAATCCAGAACGGGATTTTGCAATCAATAGTTATGAAGATATTCGTTATATCCAGGAAGGGGATCCTTCTCCTGATGGGAATGGAACGATTCGTTTAAAAAAGGGAATTGAAGTCGGTCATATTCGTATGTCCGGAACAGAGCTAACAGAAAAGTTTAATGCGAATTTTATCGATGAAAATGGTCAATCAAAACCTATGTACATGGGGAGCTTCGGATTAGGAATTTCAAGATTACTCGCAGTAATGGCAGAAATGTATCAAGATGATCATGGATTTGTTTGGCCAAAACAATTCTCCCCTTACGATGTACATCTTATACCGGTGAATATCAATGATGAAGTTCAATTTGATTTGGCGTCTCAACTTTACCATATTTTAACTTCCTATCATTTTGATGTTTTATTTGACGATCGGGATGAACGAGCAGGGGTCAAATTTATCGATTCGGATTTAATCGGTTTGCCAGTTCGTGTAACGATTGGGAAACGGGCCAGTGAAGGAATTGTGGAAGTGAAAATTAGACGGACAGGTGAAATATTCGAATGGGCAAAGGAAGAATTAATTGACCGTTTAAATGAATATTTCCGTTCCCATTAAA
Organism: Ureibacillus galli; assembly: GCF_014836845.1. Lineage (GTDB taxonomy): Bacteria > Bacillota > Bacilli > Bacillales_A > Planococcaceae > Ureibacillus > Ureibacillus galli. The sequence continues at coordinate 93,883 of NZ_JACSQA010000003.1, read as the reverse complement.
TAAATGCCTTTTTAAAGGAAATTAAAAAACAAATTTATCTACTTTAAAATATTTGTAAAACTAGGTGGTGAGTAAGGTGGTAGACAACCAAGAAGCACGAGAAAGATTTTTAACTTTGTTGCAACAACTACAGCTGACGGAAGATGTCTACATGTCTTTTTTTGAACAAGGAGAACTTTCGCGACTAACCGTTCATAAAAAAAATCGGATATGGAGTTTTTCCATTACATTAAACAATATTTTACCATTCCAATTGTATCAATTATTTCGGACAAGAATGGCAGAGCAGTTCTCTCATATCGCACAAGCATCAATCGTTATTGAAGCACGAAATCCGCAAGTAACAGAACAGTTGATATCGGATTATTGGCTAACAGCAGTGGAACAATTGGATGCTTCACCTCCTTTAAAAGATCGATTGATGAATCAAATTCCCCAATGGACGGGAAATAAGCTGATTGTCAATTGTATGGCTGAAATGGAACAGCTTACTTTAAAGTCAAAATATGCACAAAAAATTGTAGAAGCATATGGGAACTTAGGATTTCCGCCTTTCTCAGTCGATTTCCAACTTGTTGAAGCGACAGAGGAAATGATAGAGGCAAGACAACAATATATCGAACAACGACAATTAGAAGAAGCACAACTCGCAAAACAAGCAATGGAAGATTTCCAAAGCCGTGAAAAGGCGAAAAGTGATAATCCGGAAGCAGTTGTTAGTAACGGCCCATTCCAGTTAGGTAATGTCATTAAAGATACAGAAATCATGGAAATTCGTCGAGTAGTTGAAGAAGAACGTCGAGTTGTGTTAGAAGGTTTTGTTTTTGCTGTCGATATTAAAGAGCTTAAAAGTGGACGTTCATTATTAGAATTAAAAATGACCGATTATACCGATTCTATTTTAGTAAAAATGTTCTCTCGCGATAAAGAAGATGCTGAAAGAATGGCCCAACTAAAAAAAGGAATGTGGGTAAAGGTGCGCGGCTCAGTTCAAAATGATACCTTCGTTCGAGATTTAGTTGTCATGGCCCAAGATATTAATGAAGTATATAAAGAATCTCGTAAAGATACTGCACCTGAAGGGGAAAAGCGGGTAGAACTTCATTTACATACACCAATGAGTCAAATGGATGCTGTCACACCAATTGATCAATTAGTGGGACAAGCTGCAAAATGGGGGCATCCTGCTATTGCGATTACGGATCATGCGGTCGCTCAAGGCTTCCCTGAGGCCTATGCGGCAGGAAAAAAACATGGGATTAAAATTATATATGGAGTTGAAGCAAACTTAGTGGATGATGGTTCACCAATTGCTTATGCAGAACAGCACATCCCTTTAGAAGATGCGACATATGTTGTATTTGACGTAGAGACAACAGGTCTTTCAACTGCTTACGATACAATTATTGAATTAGCTGCTGTAAAAATGAAGGAAGGCAAAGTAATTGATAAATTTGAACGTTTTGCTAATCCCCACAAACCGTTGTCAGCTAAAATTATCGAGTTAACCCATATTACCGATGATATGTTACGAGATGCACCGGAAGTGGACGAGGTCATTACGGAATTTAAAGAGTTTATTGGCGATGCAATCGTTGTAGCCCATAATGCTTCTTTCGATATGGGATTTTTATACACCGCTTATGAAAAAGCAGGTATCCAAGGCATTGTACACCCAGTAATTGATACATTAGAATTATCCCGTTTTTTAAATCCGACTTTAAAAAGTCATCGTTTAAATACGCTTTGTAAACGATACGGTATTGAGTTAACTCAGCATCACCGGGCTATTTACGATACAGAGGCAACGGGCGAATTACTTTTACATTTATTAAAAGATTCAAAGGAAAAAGGAATTCATTATCACGACGAATTCAATCAACATATTGATAAAAATGAAAGTTATAAAAAATCTCGCCCATATCATTGCACAATTTTAGCAATGGACAATGAAGGGTTGAAAAACTTATTTAAATTAATCTCCATTGCCCATACTCAAACATATTATCGAGTTCCACGAATTCGCCGTTCGGATTTAATCAAATATCGTAAAGGGCTCATCGTAGGTTCTGGATGTAGTAATGGGGAATTATTTGAAACGATGATGAATAAATCGCCAGAAGAAGCCGAAAAGGTTGCGAAATTTTATGACTATATTGAAGTACACCCAAAACCCGTTTATGCTCCATTAATAGAGGGCGGAACAATCCATGACGAATGGAATTTGGAAGATATTATTCGCAAATTAGTGAAGCTTGGAAAGCGTTTGGAAAAACCGGTCGTAGCAACTGGAAATGTACACTATTTACACGAAAACGATAGCGTATTCCGACAAATTTTAGTTGGTTCTCAAGGTGGTGCAAATCCATTAAATCGTTACAAATTACCTGCTGTACATTTCCGTACAACGAATGAAATGTTAAAGGAATTCGATTTTTTAGGTCCGGATTTAGCAAAAGAAATTGTAGTAACGAACTCGCAAAAAATTGCTAATATGATCACCGATGTAAAACCGATTAAAGATGAGCTATATACACCGAAAATTGAAGGTTCTGACGAGGAAGTTACAAATTTAACATATGAAATGGCCCATAAAATTTATGGGGAAGAATTACCTGAAATTGTAAAAGCTCGTATTGAAAAAGAGTTAAAGTCTATTTTAGGAAATGGATTCGGAGTAATTTATTTAATTTCTGCGAAATTGGTGAAAAAATCCCTAGCCGATGGATACTTAGTAGGTTCCCGAGGATCTGTAGGTTCTTCACTAGTGGCAACCTTCATGGAAATAACGGAAGTAAATCCGTTACCACCCCATTACATTTGTCCAAATTGTAAAAATGTAGAGTTCTTCGATGATGGTTCGGTTGGTAGCGGATTTGACTTACCAAACAAAGATTGTCCAAAATGTGGTACCCGTTATAAAAAGGATGGACAAGACATTCCTTTCGAAACATTCCTAGGATTTAAAGGAGACAAAGTACCTGATATCGACTTGAACTTCTCTGGGGAATACCAGCCTCAAGCCCATAATTATACGAAAGTACTGTTCGGGGAAGATTATGTATATCGTGCTGGAACAATTGGTACAGTAGCTGAAAAAACAGCTTATGGTTATGTAAGAGGCTATTCCAATGACAATAATGTAACTTTCCGTGGAGCAGAGGTGGACCGACTTGTACAAGGTTGTACCGGGGTAAAACGGACGACTGGACAGCACCCAGGTGGTATTATCGTCGTACCAGACTATATGGATATATATGATTTTACACCGGTGCAATATCCGGCAGATGCCCAAGATGCAGAGTGGAAAACAACCCATTTTGACTTCCACTCCATTCATGATAACGTGTTAAAGCTGGATATACTTGGACACGATGATCCGACTGTGATTAGGATGCTACAAGATTTATCTGGTATCGATCCGAAAACAGTCCCAACCGATGACCCAGAAGTAATGAAAATCTTCTCAACTCCAGAATCCCTTGGGGTAACCGAAGAACAAATTGGATGTAAAACAGGTACTTTAGGTATTCCTGAGTTTGGTACAAGATTCGTACGTCAAATGTTAGAGGATACAAAACCATCTACTTTTAGTGAACTTGTTCAAATTTCCGGTCTATCCCATGGTACTGACGTATGGTTAGGAAATGCTCAAGAATTAATTCAAAACGGCACTTGTGTCTTATCCGAAGTAATTGGTTGTCGTGATGATATTATGGTGTATTTAATTTATCAAGGTTTAGAGCCAAGTTTTGCTTTCAAAATTATGGAATCCGTACGTAAAGGGAAAGGATTAACAGAAGAGATGGAAGTAGAAATGCGAGCACAAAATGTACCGGAGTGGTATATCGATTCATGTAAAAAAATTAAATACATGTTCCCGAAAGCCCATGCCGCAGCCTATGTTTTAATGGCGGTACGTATAGCTTGGTTTAAAGTGCATCATCCTATTTTATATTACGCTGCTTATTTTACTGTTCGTGCAAGTGATTTTGACTTAATTGCGATGACACAAGGTTCGGCGATGATTCGTTCTCGTATCGATGAAATCAACGCAAAAGGGTTAGATGCTTCCAAAAAGGAAAAAGACTTACTGACAGTTTTGGAACTTGCATTAGAAATGTGCGAAAGAGGTATGAGCTTCAAAAAAGTAGACCTATACCGTTCGCAAGCAAGTGAATTTATAATAGACGGTAATTCATTAATTCCACCCTTTGACGCGATTCCTGGTCTTGGAACGAACGTTGCGAAAGCAATTGTTGCCGCTAGAGAAGATGGCGAATTTTTATCGAAAGAAGATTTACAACAACGGGGTCGAGTTTCAAAAACATTAATCGAGTACATGGATACTTTAGGATGTTTAGAAGGACTTCCAGATGCGAATCAACTTTCTTTATTCTAATAAAATGAGCCGTCGTTATGAGCAGAAAGACTAGGAGATACTTGATTTATTACCATTGTCATAACACATTTACGTAAATTTGCATTAAGTAATATTTTGTGCTATTGTTATGGTAATAATTTGTTGATAGTTTTACAGCAAAAGAGTGGGGCTTTCCCGCTCTTTTCTGTTGTTACGCTAATCCAAATTTTTCTTACCTTTAGGTACTACATTAAATTTCACCATTTTTGGTGGAATTTCTGTTTTTTAACTAACTACTGTCATCTAACATGTATAAGCAGCAGACAATTACGTAGGGAGGATACTATGAGCAAAGTAACGTCAGTAATTGAAGAGCTTGTTACACCAATTTTAGAAGAATTGAACCTAGAATTAGTCGATATAGAGTTTCTGAAAGAGGGCCGCAATTGGTTCCTTCGTGTCTATATAGATACACCTGAAGGCGGAATTGATATTGATCAATGTGCTATTGTGAGTGAGCGCCTAAGTTTAGTTCTGGATGAAACGGACCCAATCGAGCAAAACTATTATTTAGAAGTTTCTTCACCTGGTGCGGAACGACCATTAAAAAAAGAATCTGATTTTAAAAAAGCAGTAGGTAAATTTATTTATGTGAAAACATATGAGCCAATTAAGGACATGAAAGAATTCCAAGGCTATTTGAGAGCATATACTGAACAAGGTTTAGAGCTTGAAATTCGTATTAAAACACGTAAAATGACGATATTTATCGAAAAAGAAAAAATCGCTAAAGCACGACTTGCAATCGATTTTTCATCAAACTAGCTATTTAGGAGTGAAAACAAAAATGAGTAGTGATTTACTAGATGCTTTAACTGCTCTGGAGCAGCAAAAAGGCATTTCAAGAGATATTTTAATTGAAGCAATCGAAGCTGCATTAGTAACTGCATATAAACGAAACTTTAATCAAGCACAAAATGTACGTGTCGATTTAAATTTAGAGAATGGTTCAATGGTCGTCTATTCTCGTAAAGATGTCGTTGAAGAAGTGGAAGATGACCGTCTTCAAATTTCTCTTGAAGATGCTAAAGAAATTAACCCTGCTTACGAAATTGGTGACGTATTAGAGCAAGAAGTAACTCCTCGAAACTTTGGCCGTATAGCTGCACAAACAGCTAAACAGGTTGTTACGCAACGAGTTCGTGAAGCAGAGCGCGGATTAATCTACGAAGAATATGTAGACCGTACCGATGATATTGTAAATGGTGTAATTGAACGTCAAGACGCTCGCAACATTTACATTAGCTTAGGTAAGGTAGAGGCTGCATTACCTACAAATGAACAAATTCAAGGTGAAGTCTATAAACCTCAAGCAAGAATTCGCGTTTATATCACAAAAGTTGAACGTACAACACGCGGACCTCAAATCATTGTTTCTCGTACACATCCAGGGTTACTTCGTAGACTATTCGAAATGGAAGTTCCAGAAATTTTTGAAGGCATTGTAGAAATAAAATCCATTGCTCGTGAAGCCGGGGATCGCTCTAAAATTTCCGTTTATGCTCATAATGAAGAAATCGATGCAGTAGGTGCATGTGTTGGTGCTAAAGGTGCGCGGGTGCAAACAATTGTGAACGAATTAAATGGAGAAAAAATTGACATTGTAGAATGGTCAGAAGATCCAGTCGTATTCGTTGCCAATGCATTAAGCCCTTCGCAAGTATTAGATGTTATCGTAAACGAAGAAGAAAAATCGACGACGGTTGTCGTACCGGATTATCAACTCTCCCTTGCTATTGGTAAACGTGGTCAAAATGCACGTCTTGCTGCTAAATTAACAGGTTGGAAAATTGATATTAAAAGTGAAACAGATGCTCGTGAATTAGGAATTTATCCGAACGAGACAAGTCGTTTCGTACAAGAAGAAAAAGCTTCTTCCTTCGATGATATTGAATACGACCTTTATCAAGACGACGAAGAATAACGATACCGTTAAGAAATAACTTTTAATTTTCTCGTTTTATATAGGGAAGGTGATACCTCATGTCAACGAAAAAAAAGGTTCCTTTACGTAAGTGTGTCGTAACGGGCGAGATGCTTCCTAAAAAATCGATGATACGAATTGTTCGCTCAAAAGAAGGAGAAGTATCGGTCGATATAACAGGGAAAAAATCAGGACGCGGTGCATATATTTCAAAATCGGAAGAGGCAGTGGAAGCTGCACGGAAGAAAAATATATTAGAGCGCCAATTAGAAGTGAAAATCCCAGAGGAAGTTTATGAGGAACTCATTAAACTGATTCGACGGGAGTCAATTTTATGAATCAGAGACTACTGCAACTATTAGGATTAGCAGCAAGAGCAAGAAAAGTAGTCTCAGGGGAAGAGTTAGTAGTAAAGGAAATACGTACGAATAAAGCAAAACTTGTACTACTAGCAGCTGACGCCTCAAAAAATTCGAGTAAAAAAATTCAAGATAAATGTACGTATTACAACGTTGAGTATCATGTGTTTGGTGATCGCTACCAACTAGGGACTGCAATTGGTAAAGAAGCACGTGTCGCACTTGCTATTACAGATAGCGGATTCGCGAAAAAGATGTCTAGTCTACTCAACGAAAATTAATCGGGGGTGAGCAGATGACCAAAATTAGAGTTCATGAATATGCGAAAAAAGTAAGTAAATCAAGTAAAGAAGTTATAGAAGAACTAAAAAAATTAAACATCACTGTTTCAAATCATATGTCAATGCTTGAAGGAGATGCCGTTTCGAAATTAGATTCTGTTTTTAATAAAGGAACGCAAGGTCAAGCGAAACAAGAGACGAAAGAAAAGAAACAAGCTACACCAAATGCTCAAAAGTCTCAAACGAGAGAGCAAAATAGACCGCAAAAGAAATCACCAAATCAAACAAACAATGAAAAAAAACAATCGCCTCAATCAAACGGCGAAAAACCAAAGAATAAGGGTAACCATAACAAAAATATGGATCATAATAATAAAAATCAAAATAACAATAATAACAATAATAACAATCGAAACAACAACAAAGGCGGATTTAATCAACGTAAAAAACCTGGTATTCACGGGGGGAAACGTCGCCAACCTAAACATCAACAACCACAAGCACCAGTAACGCCTAAAGAATTACCGGAAAAAATTACGTTTTACGAATCTTTATCTGTTGCTGAGCTTGCAAAAAAATTACACCGTGAGCCATCAGAAATTATTAAAAAATTATTTATGCTTGGTGTCATGGCAACGATTAACCAAGAGTTGGATAAAGACGCGATTGAGTTAATTTGTGCCGATTATGGTGTAGAAGTGGAAGAAGAAGTACGCGTTGATATTACAGATTTAGATGTGTACTTTGAACAAAATGAAGAAAACGAACAATCTATGGAAGAACGTCCTCCAGTTGTAACAATTATGGGACACGTTGACCATGGTAAAACAACATTATTGGACTCTATCCGCCATACAAAAGTAACAGCTGGTGAAGCTGGTGGTATCACGCAACATATTGGTGCATACCAAGTTGATATTAATGGTAAGAAAATTACATTTTTAGATACTCCTGGACACGCTGCATTTACAACAATGCGTGCCCGTGGTGCAAGTATTACCGATTTAGCGATCATCGTTGTCGCTGCAGATGATGGTGTAATGCCTCAAACAGTGGAAGCAATTAACCATGCGAAAGCAGCTGAGGTTCCAATTATTGTTGCAGTAAACAAAATGGATAAACCTTCTGCAAACCCAGATCGTGTAATGCAAGAATTAACAGAACACGGACTTGTTCCTGAAGACTGGGGCGGCGATACAATTTTCGTTCCAATATCTGCCCTTAAAGGTGAAGGTATTGATACGCTATTAGAGATGATACTATTAGTGTCGGAAGTAGCAGAATTAAAAGCAAATCCAAATCGTTCAGCTATCGGTACAGTTATCGAAGCCCAATTAGATAAAGGAAGAGGTTCTGTTGCTACGTTATTAGTACAGGATGGTACTTTACGTGTTGGTGATCCAATCGTTGTAGGTCATGCTTATGGACGTGTCCGTGCGATGGTGAACGATCTTGGCCGACGTGTTAAAGAGGCAGGTCCTGCTACACCTGTTGAAATTACAGGTATTAACGAAGTACCTCAAGCTGGTGACCGTTTTGTTGTCTTCGAAGATGAGAAAACAGCTCGTCAAGTTGGTGAATCACGTGCTATGACTGCTATTCAAGCTAGTCGTTCTGAAAAACAACGTGTAACGCTAGATAACTTATTCGAGCAAATGTCACAAGGCGAAGTAAAAGAATTGAATATTATTGTCAAAGCAGACGTTCAAGGTACTGTAGAAGCAATGGCTGCATCATTAATGAAAATTGACGTTGAAGGTGTTAACGTTAAAATTATTCATACTGGTGCCGGTGCGATTACAGAATCTGATATTTCATTAGCAGCTGCTTCAAACGCAATCGTTATTGGTTTCAATGTACGTCCAGATAATAATGCGAAACGTGCAGCAGAAGCAGAAGGAGTAGATATTCGATTACACCGTATTATTTACAAAGTAATTGAAGAAATCGAAGCTGCGATGAAAGGGATGCTTGATCCAGAATATGAAGAAAAAATCATTGGTCAAGCTGAAGTTCGTCAAACGATTAAAGTTTCTAAAGTTGGTACAATCGCTGGTTCTTACGTAACTGAAGGGAAAGTAACTCGTGATTCTGGCGTTCGTGTCATCCGTGACGGAATCGTTGTATTCGAAGGTGAATTAGATTCATTAAAACGTTTCAAAGATGACGCAAAAGAAGTTGCAAAAGGTTACGAATGTGGTATTACGATTAAAAACTTTAATGACATTAAAGAAGGCGACATTATTGAAGCCTTCGTTATGGAAGAAATTAAACGATAATGATTGTCTATGCGGAAGTTGAGTTCATTATTTCTGATTCCCATTCGTTAAAAGAAAAGCGAGCTGTTCTCCAGCGAATGATTACACGGACAAAACAGAAATTTAATGTTTCTGTAGCAGAAATTGATCATCAAAATGTATGGCAACGGACAAGAATCGCTCTTGTCTGTGTGTCATCATCAAAGATGAGTGCAGAGCGAGAAATCAATCATGCACTTCACTTCCTTCAATCCAATCCTTCTTGGGAACAACTCGAGGTTTGGAAAGATTATTTATAATAGCGTCCGCAAAAGGGACAAATTACGCAGAGGCGTACAGGTTTAAATAGATATTTGAAAATATTTAAGGTAAGAAAATGGCCTTCTTACATCACCCGTCAATTAAGTATAACGAGGCTTAATTTCGTGAAATTGAAGGGGCAGCATTCTTACTTTAAAAAAGAGGTGGCACAATTATGTCATTACGTTCAAATCGAATAGCTGAGCAAATGAAAAAAGAACTTGGCGATATCATTACTCGTAAATTAAAAGATCCAAGAGTTGGGTTTGTTACAATTACTGATGTAGCCGTAACTGGTGATCTTCAACAAGCAACGGTTTACATCTCATCTCTTGGTAGTGAACGGGAACGGGAAGAGACGTTAAAGGCTTTAGTAAAAGCATCTGGTTTCATCCGTACAGAAATCGGACATCGAATCCGCTTGCGTCGTACTCCTGAGATCACTTTTGAATTTGATTCAGCTGTGGAATATGGGAACAAAATCGATGCATTGCTACGTTCCCTGCATGAGGAATAAAAGTTATGTAAAGCCTACATCTGCATAAAGTTGTGCGATGTAGGCTTTTTCTGTTTTTTAGACGAACGTGTATATAGATTGATAAAAATAAGAAATATAGTTTAAGGAGTACAATATGAACGGCATATTACCTCTCTGGAAGGAAAGAGGCATGACGAGCCATGATTGCGTCTTTCAATTAAGAAAAATTTTAAAAACAAAAAAAGTGGGTCATACTGGAACATTAGATCCAGGTGTCGAAGGTGTTTTACCGATTTGTATTGGCCAGGCAACTCGAATCGCGGAGTATTTAACTGATGCTGGAAAAGTCTATGAAGCCGTTGTATCCATTGGAAAAACAACGACAACGGAAGATGCAGAAGGTGAGACAGTTGAAGAAGACCCTACCTTTAAAAAAATTACAAGACAACAGTTGTTCGAAACCTTGGAAAGTTTAACTGGAGTGATTGAACAAACCCCACCAATGTATTCGGCTGTAAAAGTGAACGGTAAAAAATTATATGAATATGCCCGCAAAGGAGAAGTAGTCGAACGTCCAACAAGACAAGTGACCATTTATTCATTACAATTGTTGGATAACGAAGAAAGCTTTGAAGGGGAAGAAGTTACTTTCCGTATACGAATTGCGTGTAGTAAAGGGACTTATATTCGTACCCTTGCTGTGCAAATTGGAGAAAAATTAGGATTCCCTGCCCATATGGCTTCTCTAGTAAGAACTGCTTCTGGTACTTTTCATAAAGAGAATTGTGTTACACTACAACAAGTACAAGAAATGATGAAGGAAGAAAGGGTGGAACAAATCATTTTACCTGTTGAATATGCCCTATCATCCTATCCATTTATTGAAATCGATCAATCTAATGAGAAACAAATTTTAAATGGACAAGTACTTCCAAAACATACATTATTGAAAGAAAATGATAAAATTGTATTTAGTATAAAAGGAAAAGCTCTTGCGGTCTATGTAGAGCACCCAACAAAAGAAGGTTTAATGAAACCAGAAAAAATGTTCCCAAACTAATAATGAAGGAGGAAAGTTTTCAGATGAAGGTTGTTCATTTAAAATACCCCCATCAATTAAATCTAGTAAATGAATCTACTGCATACTCACTTGCAGTAGGATTCTTTGATGGTGTACATAGAGGGCATCAAGCAGTTATTCAAAATGCGATTCAAATGGCCAAACAATTAGAAATCGAAAGTGCCGTTATGACCTTTGATCCTCATCCGTCTATTGTTCTAGGAGGTCGTAAAGAAAAGGTATTTTACATAACGCCTTTGCAACAAAAACTAGATATTCTTGAGGAAATTGGCGTAGAAAATGTTTTTGTCGTCCAATTTACATCCGATTTTGCGAAACTATCACCGGAAGATTTTATTCAATATTTTATTAGGGAATTAAATGTAAAACATGTTTCAGCAGGTTTTGATTTTTCATTTGGTAGTTTCGGAAAGGGAAATATGGATATAATGAAAGAGTACAGTAATGGAGATTATGGAGTATCCGTCATTAACAAACAAACAGACGGGGAAGAGAAAATTAGTTCCACAAGAATTCGTCAATATTTACAAGAAGGCGATATGGAAAGTGCCGCTAACTTGCTTGGCCGTGCATATGAGGTGCCAGGTCTAGTTGTCCATGGAGATAAGCGTGGCCGTACAATTGGATTTCCGACAGCTAATATCCAGTCCATCGAAGGAAGCTTTATACCCGCAATCGGTGTGTATGCGGTCAAAATTTTAGTTCAAAATAAATGGTATGATGGGGTTTGCAATGTTGGATATAAACCGACATTTAAAAATCCAGATGATAAACAATTATCGATTGAAGTACACATTTTAAACTTTGAGAAAAATATTTACGGTGAAGAAGTGAAAGTTGGTTGGTATAAACGCATTCGGAATGAGCAAAAATTTGATGGTATTGAATCATTAAAAGCTCAAATCGAACGAGATAAAAACGAAGCGATTGAATATTTCAAGACACTTCGTAATAGTTGATTGTAAAACCAAAGTATGGTACTATTCATTAAGTGCTATGCGCACTATACCTTAGCTCGGCATTTCGATTCTCCAACGACTGCTGTGCTAGTGGTGTAAATTATTATTTAGGAGGTCCATTTAACATGGCAATTACAAAAGAACGTAAAAACGAAATTATCGCTGAGTACCGTACTCACGAAGGAGATACTGGTTCTCCAGAAGTACAAATCGCAGTATTAACTGCTGAAATCAATGCTTTAAATGATCACTTAGGTACTCACAAAAAAGATTTCCACTCTCAACGTGGTCTTCTTAAAAAAGTAGGTCGTCGTCGTCACTTATTAAAATATCTTCGCGAAAATGACGTTCAACGTTACCGTGAACTAATCAATCGTCTAGGTTTACGTCGATAATAAGAAAAGCAGAGTAGCTTTGCTCTGTTTAAAAAAAGCGGGAACATTCCCGCTTTTTATTTATGTATAAAGTTGTTAGTAAATATTTATAAATAAGGATAGAAATATTATCTCCTAAATAATTTGTAAAAAATATACGAAAAAGCCATAATTATATTGAAAATATTTAGCATAGAAATTGCTTTTTTGATACACTTACTAATGGTATATAAGAATGAAACAATCAATCGATGGAAGTATCAATTGGTTGTAAGTGATTATCTAGCTTTTTGCAGATACTTCCTCTTTTAGGTTGTGACTGCAAAATAGCGGGATAAAATCGTGACGTAGTGTGTTTCAAGAGAAAGGGGTTCATTATATGACCGAAAAGAAAGTCTATTCATATGAATGGGCTGGCCGACAACTAGTAGTAGAAGTAGGACAGCTAGCTAAACAAGCAAATGGCGCAACATTAATTCGCTACGGTGAATCAGCGGTACTTGCGACAGCAACAATGTCAAAAACACCAAAAGCATTAGATTTCTTCCCATTAACAGTTAACTATGAAGAACGTCTATACGCAGCTGGTAAAATTCCAGGAGGGTTTATTAAACGTGAAGGTCGTCCATCAGAGCATGCGATTTTAGTTTCCCGTTTAATTGACCGTCCTATTCGTCCAATGTTCCCTGATGGGTTCCGTAATGAAGTACAAGTTATATCAATGGTTATGTCATCAGATCCAGATTGCCCAACAGATGTAGCAGCAATGTTTGGTTCATCTTTAGCTTTGGCTATTTCGGATATTCCATTTGATGGCCCAATCGCAGGTGTACATGTTGGTTATATCGATGGTGAATTCGTTCTTAACCCAACAACGGAACAATCAGAAAAAAGTACAGTTCACTTAACTGTGGCAGGAAACAAAGATGCCATCAACATGGTAGAAGCTGGAGCGTTAGAAGTTCCAGAAGAAATCATGCTAGAAGCAATTATGTTCGGTCATGAAGAAATTAAGAAATTAATTGCATTCCAAGAACAAATTGTTGCAGAAGTTGGTAAAGAAAAATTAGCAGTAGAATTATATGAAATCGATGAAGAACTTTCAACTCAAGTGAAAGCCCTTTGTGAAGAAGAAATGAACGCTGCGATTCAAACAGTGGAAAAACACGCTCGTGAAGATGCCATTAACGCGGTAAAAGAGCGTGTAATCGCTAACTTTGAAGAGCAAGAAGCAGATGAAGATACATTAAAACAAGTGAAATCCATTTTAGATAAAATGGTAAAAGATGAAGTTCGTCGTTTAATTACAGAAGAAAAAATCCGTCCTGATGGTCGTAAAGTCGATGAAATTCGACCTCTTTCATCTGAAGTTGGCTTATTAGAACGTGCTCATGGTTCAGGATTATTTACACGTGGACAAACTCAAGCACTTTCCATCTGTACATTAGGACCATTAGGTGACGTCCAAATTATTGATGGTTTAGGGCTTGAAGAGTCAAAACGTTTCATGCACCATTACAATTTTCCTCAATTCTCTGTTGGAGAAACTGGACCAATGCGCGGACCAGGTCGTCGTGAAATTGGACATGGAGCATTAGGAGAGCGTGCATTACTTGCTGTAATTCCAGACGAGTCTGATTTCCCATATGCGATTCGTTGTGTTTCGGAAGTACTAGAATCGAATGGTTCTACTTCTCAAGCTTCTATTTGTGCGTCGACGCTTGCGATGATGGATGCTGGTGTTCCGATTAAAGCCCCTGTAGCTGGTATTGCAATGGGTCTTGTAAAGAAAGGGGAACATTACACAATTTTAACTGATATTCAAGGTATGGAAGATCACCTTGGAGATATGGACTTTAAAGTAGCCGGTACTGCAAAAGGTGTTACGGCACTTCAAATGGATATTAAAATTGATGGTTTATCCCGCAATATTTTAGAAGAGGCGTTACAACAAGCAAAAGCAGGTCGTATGATTATTTTAGAATCAATGCTTGCGACATTAGATACACCGCGCACTCACTTATCGAAATATGCACCGAAAATTGAAGTCGTTCATATTAATCCAGATAAAATTCGTGACGTTATCGGATCTGGTGGTAAAACGATTAACAAAATTATCGATGAAACGGGCGTAAAAATCGATACAGAACAAGACGGTACAATTTACATCTCTTCTGCTAATGAGGAAATGAATAAACGCGCAAAAGAAATCATTGAATCCATCGTTCGGGAAGCTAAAGTTGGCGAATATTATATGGCAACTGTAAAACGTATCGAGAAATTCGGTGCATTCTGTGAAATATTCCCAGGAAAAGATGGCTTACTACACATTTCAGAAATTCAAGAAGAACGTACGAATAAAGTAGAAGATGTTTTAAAAATTGGTGATCAATTACTTGTAAAATGTATCGAAATTGATAACCAAGGTCGTGTAAATCTATCTCGTAAAGTAGTTCTTAAAGAAGAAAAAGAACGTGCTGAACAAGCCTAAAACAATCATAGATAAAAATTTAAGCGTAGACGAAGTTTTTCAACTTTGTCTACGCTTATTTTTATGAACGTAACGATAGTCTTATAATTCTTGACGCAATGCTTGAATGACTTCAATCTTCGTCGCATTACGGGCTGGTCGCCAGCCGGAAACGATTGCAACAAGTAAACTAATACCTCCTGCAACGAGCACAAGACTAATTGGTATTAAAGAGAAAGTAATTTCGTAATTCGATAGATCTTCTTCAGATAAAGCGAAGGAGACAACATAAGGTAAAATAGCGTTTGCCGCAAAACTAATTCCATAGGAGACAACTACAGCTAATACAGTACCTAAAAGACCGATAAATGTACTTTCCATTAAAAATAACCGTTGGATTAAGGAAGGAGAAGCTCCAATCGCTTTTAATACACCAATCTCACGCGTTCTTTCTGTAACCGCCATTGTCATTGTATTAAAAATACCAATGGAAGCAATTAGAATGGCAATCGTTCCAATAAAAATAAGTCCGATTTTAAAAATAAGGAAAAACAGATCCATTTCTTCTAATTGTTCAAGTTGAGAATATACTTGATAGTTTTGATCTTTTAACGTATCTAAAACAGGCATTACATTTTCAACAGAATCTACATAAATAAATGTGGACGGATACGTTACTAAGTTAGGAAACTTGTCCAATAAAGCATCGCTAAATTGAATGGATGAATCGATGTACCAATCATAGGAAGGTTCCTTTAAAATACCGACAATTTTAAAATTGGATGGCTCGGAATATTTTCCGGATTCATTATCGAAAAATTGTAGAGATATTTCTTTATTTAACATATCCCCTTTATAACCTTCCTCTGAACCATCGTAATAAGTTCCTTGTTGTTCAGCTTCTTTTGATTTTTTTTCAATAATTGCTTTATCTTCATCATTTAATAAACTTTGACCAAAATGATACCCGACTACAATTTCGTTCGCTTGTTCCGGTAAGCGACCTTCTTTCAAATCAGAAGGAAGTTTTTCTCGTTCAGACGTATTAAAAATAACTCCTGTAGATTCTCCTTTTCGATCTTCAAAGGAGGTAGTAACAAGTCCTTCTAAGTCAGCCTTATTTAATACAACTTTTACATGCTCAACACTTTCAATATACTCTTGATCTTTTTCTGAAAGCGTTTCATCACCATAAAGTTCGATTCTTGTAACTTCTTCTTGAGAGAGAATATCGTTCCGTAAAGTTTCTTGAATACCAAAACCAATTGAAGCAAGTACAATTAGAAACGAACATCCAATCATAGCAGCTAATATCGTCATCGTGACACGTAGTTTATTTTTTTTCATATGTTGAAATACAAATTGTAATTGATCTTTAAATAACATGAGCCATACCTCCTACTAATACACCATCTGCCATTCGAAATTTTCGATCCGCGATAGAAGCAACTTCTTCGTCATGGGTAATGATGATAAACGTAATATTATCTTGTTCATTTAGTTGTTGAATAAGTGATAAAATCTCTTTTTCCGTTTGTGAATCTAAACTTCCTGTCGACTCATCAGCTAAAATGATAGGCGGATTAGTAATCATAGCCCGCGCAATCGATACCCGCTGCTGTTGCCCACCGGAAAGTTCATTTGGATAATGGTCTTCTACTGCCGTTAATTCAACTTTTGTAAGCATCTCACTTACTTTCTTTTTCCGAATAGCTGGACTAATTCCTTTAAGTTTTAAAGGTAGTTCAACATTTTCAAACACGGTTTGAGAAGGTAGTAATTGGAAATTTTGAAAGATGAAGCCGAAATGATCTAAACGAAATGCGGTACTTTGCTTTTCTGTAAACCCAGCAATTTCGGTATTATTAATAATAATTGATCCAGAATCAGGTTTCATAAAACCAGCAATCGTTTGTAGTAACGTCGATTTTCCTGAACCACTTTTTCCGACAATGGCCACTACTTCCCCTTGTTCAATACGGAAGTTGATATCTTTTAATACTTCCACCTTTTTTTCTTGCCCTTTTTTACCTATTGTAAAAGTGTGTTGCAATGATTGAACAGTAATCATATTGTTTTTCATTCCTTTGTTAAGTGATAAATTCATTGTAGGAAAAAAATCTGAAGAAATTGGAAGGACAATTATGAAGAATTTCTTAATATACATATAAAAAATATGAAGATAGGAAATGGTTTTTGAAAGTTGAAGGATGGAGAAGATTAGCATATGATTATTAAATGCTACTAATTTTTCCTTTATTCTATACGTATTACTAAAAGTAAGCGTAGGGAATAGACTATCCTTTAAGCAAAACGATTAATCAGACAATGTTTAGTGAAGGATTCATGCTGGAGAAGAATGGATTAAAGAGGTGAAGAGATAGTTTGGTTACAGTTTATACATGTCAAAACGGTGTTCGAATCGTTTCAGAGGAAATCCCCTATGTGCGATCTATTTCCGTAGGTATTTGGGTAGGGGCAGGTTCTAGATTTGAGCAACCTGAAGAAAATGGAATTACCCATTTCATTGAACATATGTTATTTAAAGGAACGAAAACGAGAACTGCTAGACAAATTGCCGAAGAATTTGATCGAATCGGTGGAGAGATTAATGCTTTTACATCGAAAGAAAATACTTGTTATTATGCTAAAGTGCTAGATCATCATGGGCAATTAGCTGTTTCAATTCTGGCAGATATGTTTTTTAACTCTAGCTTTGATCAAAATGAATTAGATAAAGAACGACAAGTCGTGCTAGAAGAAATTTTAATGAGTGAGGATGCGCCCGATGATGATGTCCATGAACAATTATGGCGAGTGATGTATCCTACTGACGCATTAGGATTACCGATTTTAGGAACGAACAAGACGTTGTCTACCTTTACTTCTAACACAATTCGTCAATATATGGAGAAATACTATTTCCCAGAAAATATTGTTATATCGGTTGCAGGGAATGTAACGAATGATTTGCTATTACATATTGAAAAATTATTTGGCCGATATGAGCGTACTGAAAAGGCGGTAGAAACAAAGCTTACGAATCCAACTTTTCATTCGGGTCGTTTTGTAAAGGAGAGGGATGTGGAACAATCCCACTTAGCTATTTCCTATCCTGCTATAGGAATGAAGCATCCTGATTTGAATAGTTTTATCGCTCTCAACAATATTATTGGTGGGAATATGTCTTCAAGACTATTCCAAGAAGTGAGGGAAGAAAGAGGTTTAGCTTATACAATCTTTTCTTATCAATCATGCTATGCGGATGTTGGGGCATTTACGATTTACGGAAGTACAAATAATCAACAGTTATCCATCATGCATGAAACCATTAATGAAACTTTGCAAAAAGTTCGTACTGAAGGAATTAAAGAAACGGAACTTTCGAATGCAAAGGAACAGTTAAAGGGAAGTTTTGTTTTAGGCTTGGAAAGTACCAATTCCCGGATGAGCCGAAATGGACGTAATGAATTACTACATGGGCGTCATAAAACGATTGATGAAACGATTGCAGAAATCGACCTAGTATCGATGGATAAAGTGGATCGATTGATTGAATCCATCTTAAGTGTAGAACCTGCTGTTTCAATAATTGGGCAAGGGGTTAAATAATTTCGTCTATTTCTATTAAAGAGTAGTAAATAAAAAAAACGGTTGTTCCTAAATGACTAGGAAACAACCGTTTTCTATTTTAAAATTCCTTCGTTTCATATAATTTAACAGAAAGAATATAGGAAAGGATAAAAAGTATAGCTCCAAAAATCGGGGAAACATAACTAAGCTTTTGTAGTGTTTCAATTGGTGGTAGCTGATCAAGTATAAATGAAATCGATGCATTAAATCCTATAATTGGAAGAATGACGATTAAAAATAAAAAGAGTCTTCCCTTTTGTGTGCCGAACTTTATGTAAATAGGTAATAAAAGGGACATAATCAAAAGGGATCCAGTGGCCAATAAAGCAATGATAGGCAGTAAATCAAAAAGAAGCAAACCCTTTGTTAAATGATTAATTAAAAGTAAAATAGGGCTAAAGAGTAATAATGTACCTATACTTAAAAGTAAACTTAATACGTATTTACTTTTTACAATTTCTGATTTTTCCAAAGGTAAAGTATTTGCATATTGATCCCAATTGCTCATTTCATCATAAGTAAAAGAAGTTGTTACTTGAATCGTACCAAAGATAAAAATGGATAAGATCAAATAAAAGCTATCTTGTAAAAAGAAAGAGACGACAACAAACAATAAAAGAATGCTAACAATCATTTTAAGCTGGGACTTCATAGCCAAAAAGTCTTTTAATAATAATGCTTTCATTTTAAAAAGTCTCCTTTCACATAAAATAACATAATGTCTTCAATAGTTGGTTTTTCCAAATAAAAAGCATTATTCACTTCATTCCGCTTCACTAAAATTTCCACTCCAAATGGCGTTTCTTTCATTCGAACTTTTGCATGATCAGGTAATTCCTTCGCTTGTTCAAGGGAGCCTTTCCAAATTCCTAGATGATATAATAAATCATCCTTATTTTCGCTAAATAAAATTTCTCCTTCATGAATAAAAGTAATATAATCAGCAATTTTTTCTAAATCACTCGTAATATGGGAAGAAAATAATATACTATGTTCCTCATCCTGCATAAACTCTAAAAATAAATCTAAAATCTCTTCTCGAACAATTGGATCCAGTCCACTTGTCGGCTCATCTAAAATGAGTAATTTAGGATAGTGTGCTAATGCAGTAGAGATGGAAAGTTTCATTTTCATCCCACTGGACAGTTGTTTAATCGGTTTATGGATAGGTACTTTTAATTGATTCATTAATTTAAAAAAATACTGCTGATCCCAAGTTTTATAAACGGCACCCATTAGTTGATTGATTTGTTTCGGTGTTAACATTTCTAGGAAATGGATATGATCAAACACGACACCAATTTGTTCCTTAATAGCAAGCTGGTTTGAATCTTGCTCTAAACCAAATAACTTAATAGAACCGCGATCTTTTTTAAGTAAATTGATTAGGCATTTAATCGTAGTTGTTTTACCTGCACCATTTT
This sequence comes from Ureibacillus galli, assembly GCF_014836845.1. Lineage (GTDB taxonomy): Bacteria > Bacillota > Bacilli > Bacillales_A > Planococcaceae > Ureibacillus > Ureibacillus galli. The sequence continues at coordinate 73,919 of NZ_JACSQA010000003.1, read as the reverse complement.
CTCCGACAAAGCCCATAATTGTACCGGTCGGTAAAGTGAACGATACATCACGTAATTGAAATTGTTGTAATTTTTTATTTAAATTCAAAACTTCTATTGCATTCGTCATTGTATTTCCTCCTCCACTAAAAGTGACAATAATTCTAATAATTCTTCCTTTGGCATGCCTGCTAATTTGGCAGTTTGAACGGCCTTCTGCAATGATTCTTCCACTTGTCGTAATAGCTCTTCACGTAAAAAATCTTGATTACGTTCTGCCACAAAACTTCCTTTTCCAGCAACTGTTTCGATGAAACCATCATTTTCTAAATCGCTATAAGCACGTTTTGTCGTGACGACACTTATTTTTAATTCTTTCGCTAAGCTTCGAATGGAAGGAAGTACTTCGCCGGGTTTTAATACACCAGTTAAAATAGCTTGTTTAATTTGTTGTGTTATTTGTTCGTAAATTGGTTTATCACTGGCATTGCTTAAGCGTATATGCATTTTTTAAATACCCCTTTACTAACTGTATATATACACTATATACAGTTAGTACAGTTGTTGTCAACCGCAAACGTGAAAAGGGGTCACCATCAATTCTTATGTTGCATATAGTATCAATAAGCTCATGGAGGAGGGAGACAATGCTGCTATCGGAGCTTGCAGAAAAAGAACTGATAGAGATGGAAAATGGTGTAAGGTATGGTTATTTGTCAGAAACGGAGTGTTTATTTGATCCGAAGACAGGGAAAATTTTTGGCTTTGAATTACATGAACAATCAGCGAAAATACCATTCCAAAAGAAAAAAGTAACAACACCGTTATTTATTCCTTGGGAAGAAATTCATCTGATCGGTGAAGATCGGATACTATTCCATCGTACATCATCCAAAAGAAGGCAGTTTGAAACATGACCGAAGAGAAATGGTTAGTAGTTGGAACAGACCTACGCATGAAAGTGTTAGCAAAAAATTTAACCAACGAAAATAGAACCGTTTATTATAAAAGTTTGAGCGTTTGGGATGAAGAACTAAACAAAACAGTTCTTGAATTTCAACCTCATTTTGTTGTGCTACCAATTCATCCGTTATCGATAGAAGTACCGATGGTATTTGGACTTTCCAACGCAGTTATTTTTGCTGGAAAGCTAAATGACGAGTGGCGTAATGTTTTACAAAAGAACGAAATTCATTATTATTTACAAGATGAGGCCTTCATTTGGCACAATGCTGCGTTAACAGCGGAAGCTTTTGTATCAAGCTTTTACAATACAAAAAAAGCAATTCAAGGGAAGAAATTTATCATTACAGGGTTCGGGCGCGTTGCGAAAATGGTTGCTCATATATTAAAAAGTATCGGTGCTGAAGTAAGTATTGCGGTGCGATCTGATGTGCAATTAAGTGAAGCAAAAGCCTTTCGTTATGAAGCGGTTTATTTAGATCATGTGGGTGAAGTGGTAGGGGATTTCTTCATAAACACAATACCTGCTAAATGGCTAGATGAACAATTTAACGAAAAGATTACCATTCCAGTATATGATTTAGCCTCCCATCCAGGGTGTTTACAAGATGGAGTGATTAGAAAGCAATATGAACTGTTACCAGCATTACCTGGAAAGTTTTTCCCTGAGGATGCTGGAAATGTACTATATGAATCAATCGTTGGACAATTAAGGAGGAGAGATCGTTGCTAGAAGGTAAACGAATAGGGCTAGGCATAACGGCATCCCATTGTACTTACGAAGACGTAGTTCCGAAAATAATGGATTTCCGCAATGCCGGGGCAACGGTAGTACCAATTATTACCCATTCTGTGTTAACAGCTGCTACACGTTTTGGCACAGGAGAAGAATGGATAAATAAAATTGAGACTTTAACAGGGGAAAAAGTCGTTTCTTCCATCGTAGAAGCGGAACCTTTTGGACCAAAAAATCCGTTAGATTGTATGGTTATCGCACCAATGACAGGAAATTCGATTAGTAAATTTGCAAATGCTTCAACGGATAGCCCTGTGTTAATGGCTGCAAAGGCTACACTTCGTAATGGTTCACCCGTTGTTTTAGGTATTTCAACGAACGACGCCTTAGGGTTAAACGGTGTGAACATTATGAAACTATTAAACTCCAAAAATATTTACTTTATTCCTTTTGGTCAAGATGATCCGCACAATAAACCAAATTCACTCATTGCCGATTTCACAAAAATGGTAGATACAGTAGAATCTGCAATTGTGCATAAAAAGCAGTTACAGCCTTTGTTTGTACAATATTCTAAATAATGAAAAATCCTAACACAGCTTCTCCTTTTTATGATACAATTTTCAACATTATGTTACTAGTTTTTTGAGGAGAGATGAGTGAATGACTAAAGAATTAACAGTTGCAATTGTAGGTGCTACAGGTGCAGTAGGAACAAAGATGAAAGAACAACTAATTAAACGTAATTTTCCAATTAAACATATAAAATTTTTAGCTTCAGCAAGATCGGCAGGTAAAGAAATCGAATTCAATGGAAACACTTATATGATTGAAGAAGCTACACCGGAAGCTTTTGAAGGAGTAGATGTAGCTCTATTTTCAGCTGGTGGTTCAGTTTCTGCGAAATTAGCTCCAGAAGCTGCAAAACGTGGCGCAGTGGTGATTGATAATACGAGTCACTTCCGTATGCATCCTGAAGTGCCACTAGTTGTACCTGAAGTGAATAGAGAGGACTTAAAAGAACATAATGGTATTATTGCGAATCCAAACTGTTCTACGATTCAAATGGTGGCAGCTCTTCAACCAATTCGTGAAAAATTTGGTTTGACAAAAGTTATTGTTTCTACTTACCAAGCCGTTTCCGGTTCAGGTGTTTCGGCTATTGAAGAATTGCGTGAACAAAGTGCACAATGGGAAGCAGGAAAAAATGTAGAAGCAAAAATACTACCAGCTAAATCTGATAAAAAACATTATCCAATCGCACGTAATGTCATTCCGCAAATTGATGTATTTACGGAAAATGGCTTTACATACGAAGAAATGAAAATGATTAACGAAACGAAAAAAATTATGCACATGCCTGAATTAGCAGTGGCAGCTACATGTGTACGTGTACCAGTTGTTTCTGGACATTCCGAGTCCGTTTATATAGAAGTGGAAAGTGACGCTTCTGTGAATGACATTTTTGAAGTGTTAAGAAATGCTCCTGGAATTGTATTACAAGACGATATTACGACACAAGACTATCCAATGCCTCTATTTGTAGAAGGTGAAGATCCAGTTTATGTTGGACGTATTCGCCAAGACTTATCAAATAAAAAAGGATTCCATTTATGGATCGTTTCAGATAACTTGTTGAAAGGTGCAGCTTTAAACTCAATTCAAATAGCAGAAGCGATGTTAGAGGATAACTTACTATAAGGGGTGTATATAGTGGATTTAGGTCGTGTTGCTACTGCCATGATTACCCCATTTCAAGAAAATGGCGCAATCGCTTTTGATGTAGTAGAGCAAATAATTGAGCATTTAATAGCAAATGGTACGGATACTATTGTGGTTTGTGGTACGACGGGAGAATCTCCCACTTTAACTGTTGAGGAAAAACTCGAATTAATTGATTATACGGTTAAGAAAGTGAATAAACGTATTCCAGTGATTGCTGGAACAGGTGATAATGAAACCGAATTTTCAATCGAGATGACAAAAAAAGTGGAAGCCTTAGGTGTAGATGGTGTCATGCTTGTTGCACCGTACTATAATAAGCCAAATCAACGTGGTATTTATGCGCATTTTGAAGCCATTGCGAAAGCAACGTCCTTGCCTATTGTCGTTTATAATATACCAAGTCGAACAGGTATTAATATTCATGCAGAAACGACCATTGCTTTAAGTAAAATCCCAAATATAAGAATTGTGAAAGAAGCCAGCGGTAATTTAGATCAAATGACGAAAATACTAGCTGAAGTTTCCGACGATACTTATATTTATAGTGGTGACGACGGTCTAACTTTACCCCTGCTTGCAATAGGGGGTAGAGGAGTTATTTCGGTTGCTGCCCATGTGGTTGGTAACGAAATGCAAGCGATGATTCAAGCATTTGAAGATGGACGACATGAAGATGCGTATAAATTACATCAAGCGCTATTACCAGTAATTCATCAATTATTTGCTAATCCAAATCCAGTCCCGGTTAAATATGCTTTATCGAAAGTAGGATTTAATGTTGAAAAGGTAAGACTTCCATTAGTAGAACTTCTGGAAGAAGATAAAATGAAGTTTGATCACACTTGGGCGAAGTTCCAAGAAAAACTGAGTGAACTAAACATTTCCTTCTAAAAAAAGGATTATATAAAAAAGCAAACATTTCGGTGTTTGCTTTTTTGTTTTATATAAGTGTTTCATTTTAAATTCATCAGCTTTTTATCTCCTAGACGTAAAAAACTAAGCGTCTTGACATGCGTCTTTTATTATTTCTATCCACTTACTTTTCACCTGTGCAAAAATAAGCAGCATTTAGCATTAAATAAAAAATATTCTTTTTTTATTTGTGCTTCATGCATGGACACCGTATAATGAGTTTAAGTGGTTGTGCGTTCGGGATATTATAGGAGGAAATCAAGTGACAAAAACTAAAAATGAAGTAATCCGAGTAATCCCTCTTGGCGGAGTTGGAGAAATCGGAAAATCTATGTACGTAATCGAAATCGATGACGAACTATTTATTGTAGATAGTGGACTAATGTTCCCAGAAGATGAGATGCTTGGAATAGATATCGTCATTCCTGACATTACTTACTTAGAAGAAAACAAAGATCGTGTAAAAGGGATTTTCTTAACCCACGGTCACGAAGATGCAATTGGATCCATTGCATACGTTTTACAAAAAATTAAAGCTCCAGTTTACGGATCCAAATTAACAATTGCTTTAGCAAAAGAACATATTAAAGACTTACCAGTTCCTCATCCTGTGAAGTTTTTCGAAGTTACGAATAAAAGTCGAATGAATTTTAATACAACATACGTAACATTTTTCCATACAACACATAGCATCCCTGACTCATTAGGTATCGTATTCCATACTTCGGAAGGGGCTATTGTTCATACTGGTGAGTTTAAGTTTGATCAATCGGCCAAAGGGAAATTTAAACCGGATTTAGCAAAAATGGCCCAGTTAGGTGAAGAAGGGGTATTTATTTTACTTTCTGAATCAACGGAAGCAGAACGACCAGGTTATACAACGAGTGAAACCGTGATCGAAGAAAAGTTAGCTAAATATTTCCACTCTGCACCTGCTCGAATGATTGTCGCGGTATATGCATCAAACTTTATTCGAATTCAACAAGTATTTAACCATGCCCAAGAGTCAGGAAGAAAAGTTGCTGTTGTCGGTAAGAGTTTAGAAAAGGTTATTGATATAGGTGTGAACTTAGGATATTTAACGATCGATGAAGAAACGTTAATTCCTGTTAATACGATTCAAAAATACCAAGACGATGAAATTATTATTCTCGTTACAAGTAATCAAGGTGAGCCGTTAGAGGCGCTTGATAAAATCGTTCGGAAACAGCACCGCGATATTCGTATTAAAGATACGGATACTGTACTAATCACATTCACGCCTTCACCAGGAATGGAAATACAAATGGCTGGTGCGATGAATAGTTTAGCGAAAGCAGGGGCAACTGTCCTTACAGCTGATAAAAAAGTGCATGTATCTGGCCACGGTAGTCAAGAAGATTTAAAAATGATGCTGAATTTAATGAAACCAAAATACCTTATCCCGATACAAGGTGAATATAGAATGCTTATTGCCCATTCTAAACTTGCTCAATCAGTTGGAATGCAAAAATCACAAATTTTTATCGCCGACAAAGGTGATATCGTTGAATACAAAAATGGTAAAATGAGAATGAGTGGCCGAGTTCAAGCTGGTAACGTCCTAATTGACGGCATCGGTGTTGGTGACGTTGGAAACATTGTATTACGGGATCGTAAATTACTATCCCAAGATGGAATTTTCATCGTCGTTGTTACATTGAACCGTGCGCAAAAGAAAATTGCGTCTGGCCCAGAAATTTTATCGCGCGGATTTGTTTATGTGCGTGAGTCAGAGGAGTTAATACTTGAAGCAACTGAACTTGCACGTTCTGTTATTGAAAAGTATGTGAATAAAGACACGTTTGAATGGACAAACATTAAACAAGAAATCCGTGATACGCTAAACGCTTATTTATTCCAAAAAACAAAGCGCCGCCCAATGATTATCCCAATTATTATGGAATACTAAGCAGCTGTATAAGGTGCGTTGTAGACAAATAAATAATAAATTCTCTAGTCGAAAATGGTAGATGAAAGAATTTGTCCGCAACCAAAAAGGATTTTCTTAACCGATTGACGGTCGAGGAAATCCTTTTTTTAACTTTTAGTACAACTATTGAAACAACTTTAAAAGTAGGTGATGTGAATGGCAGTAAAAAAAACAAGTACGAAAGCAAAAAAGGGATTACACCCCCTTGCATATGAAATTATAGGACTTTTATTGATCGCTTTTGCCATTATTATATTTTTTGAATATGGTGTAGTCGGGCGTATGATTAAAACCCTTTCGATGTTTTTATTTGGGAATCTCCATATCATTGTGCCATTTTTTGCAGTATTAATTGCTGTATTATTAATGGTGCAAAGACAGAGCGTATCCTTTAAAGATCGTATTATACAAGGTTCTATTTTAATTATTTGTAGTTTATCTATTTTTGCTCACAGCGTACTTTTCGAAGAATTATATAATAACAATAAATTACTTTCCGATTCGGTTTTACGAGAGACATGGAGATTATTAATCGAAATGGAAGGAATCGATCATCGTAGTAGCGCCCTTGGTGGTGGGATGATTGGTGCTTTACTATTTAGTTTGTTTCATGTTTTATTTGATTCAACAGGCGCAAAGGTCGCTGCATGGTTTATTTTATTTATCGGAATTGTATTAATTACAGGGAAAGCACTTGTTCCAATTCTTGTAGAAAATGCGCCAAAAATGAAAAAGAAATTTCCTAAAAGAAGTTTAAGAAGAAGAAGTAAAAAGACAATCGTCAAAGATGAAAAGAAACCAAGACGTTCTAAAACAAAGGATGAAAAAATCTCCAATGAAATTGCTGCAACTACGGAACAACCTGTTCGTAAAAAACAACAGCCGATTGAAGACTATTTCGAAGACGATGAAGAGCCGATAATCTCTGCGTTTACACAAAATATAAAAAAAGAACAACCGGAGCCACAAACCCAACAAATTCGCATTACGGAAGAAGCACCGGAAGCAGATAAAGAGAATATAGAAGAAGTCATTCAAAAATCTGTGGAAACGAACGTCGAAAATGTAGATTACCGACTTCCTTCTATGAATTTGTTACAACTTCCTCCTGCTTATGACCAAAGTGGAGAATATTCCGTTATTCAAGCTAACGCGAAAAAGTTAGAACAAACCTTTTTAAGTTTTGGAGTAAAGGCGAGGGTGACTCAAGTCCACCTAGGTCCAGCTGTTACGAAGTATGAAGTTATGCCAGATGTTGGCGTGAAGGTTAGTAAAATTGTTAGTTTACAAGATGATTTAGCTTTAGCATTAGCTGCAAAGGATATCCGAATGGAAGCACCTATTCCTGGAAAATCTGCCATTGGGATTGAAGTACCGAATAGTGAAATTGCTATGGTAACATTACGTGAAGTGTTGGAAGCAAAAGAAAATAATCAACCTGATTCGAAACTGTTAATTGGTTTTGGGCGTGATATAACTGGTCAAGCGATTTTAGCAGAGTTAAATAAAATGCCCCATTTACTTGTTGCTGGTTCTACTGGTAGCGGGAAAAGTGTATGTATTAATGGGATTATCGTGTCAATTTTAATGCGAGCAGCTCCTCATGAAGTGAAAATGATGTTAATCGATCCGAAAATGGTAGAGTTAAATGTTTATAATGGTATACCTCATTTATTAGCTCCTGTTGTAACGGATGCTCGGAAAGCATCACAAGCATTACAAAAAGTCGTGTCGGAAATGGAACGACGTTATGACCTGTTCTCCCATACAGGGACGCGTAACATTAAGGGGTATAACGATCATATCGAACAATTTAATTTGGAAAATGAAGAAAAACATCCAAAATTACCTTACATCGTTGTGATTATTGATGAGTTAGCGGACTTAATGATGGTCGCATCCCATGACGTGGAAGATTCCATCACCCGTTTAGCGCAAATGGCCCGTGCTGCGGGTATCCATTTAATTATTGCAACACAAAGACCTTCTGTCGATGTTATTACAGGGGTCATTAAAGCGAATATTCCTTCCCGAATTGCCTTTGCGGTTTCGTCTGCCATTGATTCCCGTACGATTCTTGATATGGGTGGTGCAGAACGATTGTTAGGTAGAGGGGATATGTTATTTTTACCTGCAGGTTCATCGAAACCAATCCGTGTTCAAGGTTCATTTTTATCTGATTCAGAGGTTGAAGCAGTTGTCGATTTTGTTATAGAACAACAAAAAGCTCAATATGATGAAAGTATGATTCCAACAGATGAACCAGAAAAATCCTTTGAGGAAGAAACGGATGATTTATATGATGAAGCAGTACAATTAGTAGTAGAAATGCAAACTGCATCTGTTTCAATGCTTCAAAGACGTTTTAGAATCGGTTATTCAAGGGCTGCCCGTATAGTAGATCAAATGGAATTGCGGGGCGTTGTTGGCCCGCCGGACGGAAGCCGTCCAAGACAAGTTTTAATTGACAAGGCGAATGTGGAAAATGGATAAAATATGTAAAATGACATATTAATGTTAACTTTACACAAAACTTTTTCTCTATTACACAACAGTTTTTTGTAAAACTATTTTCATTATTCAATAAAAGTGGTATATTATGAATCGATTAGTAGGAAAGTTCAACATCAGATGTCTGATCTTGTGTTGTTTGGTGGTGATGAAATTGTCAATAAAAGCTGATCATCGTCATTTGTATCTCCAAGTCATCGATCGATTAAAAGAAGATATTCAAAAAGGTATCTATAGAGAAAACGAAAAGTTACCTTCAGAATTCGATTTGTCGAAAGAACTTGGAGTGAGTCGAGCAACTTTACGTGAAGCGCTTCGACTATTGGAAGAAGAAAATATTATCGTACGGCGTCATGGAGTAGGGACATTTGTGAACCCAAAACCTGTTTTTACTTCAGGAATTGAACAATTATCAAGTATCTCATCCATGATTGAAAATGCCGGAATGATTCCCGGGACAATCTTTATAGATGCCTCTGAGAATATTCCGACAGACGATGATATAAATCGCTTTCAATGTGATTATGATGACCATGTATTAACCATTGAACGAGTTAGAACTGCCGATGGTGAACCAGTAGTTTATTGTATTGATAAAGTGCTTACAAAACACCTTCCAGCTAACTTTGTTCAAAAAAAGGAAGTTTCCATATTCTCATCCCTTGAACAATCAGGTGATATTCATGTTGCTTACGCTGTTACTTACATAGATCCAGTAGGTTATCATGAGCAAGTATCTCCTATATTGAATTGTGGCCGAGAAACAGCATTGCTCGTATTAAAGCAACTTCATTATGATGATAATGATCGAGTAGTTCTTTATTCAAAAAACTACTTTAGAGCTGATAAATTCAGCTTCCATGTAATTCGAAAACGGGTGTAGAACATTTCTGAAGAATTCCTGCTAATTACTAAATCCTTTGGGGGGTAAGTCAAATGAAAAAACGTAAATTTGCATTTGCGCTTTCAGGTTTACTTGCACTTGGTACAATCCTTGGTGCTTGTGGCGAAGGCGAAAAAACTGGAGAAAAAAGTTCTGAAAAAGGTTCAGAAGATACATTCTCAGTTGCTATGGTAACAGATACTGGTGGTGTGGATGACAAATCATTCAACCAATCGACTTGGGAAGGTATCCAAGCTTTCGGTGAAGAAAATGGCTTGAAAAAAGGTGATGGTGGTTTTGACTACCTACAATCTGCTCAAGAATCTGATTATGTAACAAACTTAAATAGCTTAATTCGTCGTGACTTTGATTTAGTATTTGCAGTTGGTTTCGCATTACATAATGCGGTAGCAGAAGTTGCTGATCAACAACCTGATGCAAAAATTGCTATTATTGACGAAGTAGTTCCAGACAAAGAAAACGTAGCTTCAATTATGTTCCGTGCAAACGAAGCATCTTACCTTGCAGGTGTAGCAGCAGCTTTAGAAACAAAAACTGGTAAAGTTGGTTTCATCGGTGGTGTAACGGGTGAAATTATCGGAGGATTCCAAGCTGGTTTCGAAGCAGGTGTAGCAGCGGTTGACCCTAATATTAAAGTGGATGTTGAATATGCTGAAAGCTTCACTGATGCAGCAAAAGGTCAACAAATTGCAAAAAGAATGTATGATTCTGGTGCAGACATTATCTTCCATGCAGCTGGTGGTGTAGGTAACGGTTTATTCACAGAAGCAAAAGAACGTAAACAAAAAGATCCTAATGCTAACGTATGGGTAATCGGTGTTGACCGTGACCAATACGAAGAAGGTAAAGTGGATGATTCAACAAACGTTGTATTAACTTCTGTATTAAAACGTGTTGACGTTGCAGCTCAAGAAGTTGCAAAATTAGCGCAAGAAGGAAAATTCCCTGGTGGACAAACAATCACTTACGGTTTAGCTGACGAAGGTGTTGACTTAGCTGATTCTCGTGGTGCAATCTCTGAAGAAACTTTAGCGAAAGTTGAAGAGTACAAACAACAAATTATCGACGGTACAGTTAAAGTTCCGGAACAACCTGAAAAATAAGATTCAGAAATATGAAGGCTAGCGAGCGCTAGTCTTCATGTTTTGTTCAGAAGTAAAATTAGTAATATTCTGATAAATAGAAAAGTGCGAACATTCCCCTTTGCGTGATTTGAATTAATAGATGAAAGGTTTTAAGTTAATAGATATTTACATAAATCACCGGTTAAATTAAAACCTTTCTTGTGTTAATTTATAAATACAAGTCTATCAAACTATTTTGAAAAAATAAGTGTCCAAGGGAGTGAACACATTGGAATATGTAATTGAAATGCTTGGAATCCGTAAGCAATTTGGGGATTTTGTAGCCAATGATAACATCACCCTTCAACTTAAAAAAGGCGAGATTCATGCACTTCTTGGTGAAAATGGTGCAGGAAAGTCAACGTTGATGAATGTACTCTTTGGTTTATATCAACCTGAAGCGGGGACCATCCGAGTTCATGGCAAGGAAGTAAAAATTACAGATCCGAATGTAGCTAATAATCTCGGAATCGGTATGGTGCATCAACACTTTATGTTAGTTGAAAATTTTACGGTGACGGAAAATATCATTCTTGGTAGTGAACCAACTAAGATGGGAACGATCAATATTAAAGATGCTTCGAAAGAAGTGCAAGCGTTATCAGAAAAGTACAGTTTGAATGTTGAGGCAAATGCGAAAATTGAAGATATTTCAGTTGGCATGCAACAGCGAGTAGAAATTTTAAAAACGCTTTATCGTGGAGCAGACATTATTATTTTCGATGAACCAACTGCTTCTTTAACACCACAAGAAATTACTGAACTAATGCATATTATGAAACGTTTAATCGAGGAAGGAAAATCCATCATATTAATTACCCATAAGTTAAATGAAATTATGGAAGTTTCCGATCGAGTAACGGTTATCCGTAAAGGAAAAGGGATTGGTACTGTTACAACTGCTGAAACGAATCCAACAGAACTTGCCGAGCTAATGGTAGGTCGTCAAGTTGTGTTTAAAACGGAGAAAGCTCCTGCAAATCCTAAGGAAGTTGTTCTTCAAATTGATTCATTGACAGTTGCGGATAACCGCGGCATTGATAAAGTAAAAAACTTAAATTTAACCGTTCGTGCTGGTGAAATCGTTGGGATTGCAGGGATTGATGGTAATGGGCAATCTGAGTTAATCGAAGCGATTACAGGTCTTCGCAAAGTGAAGGGCGGAAAAATATCGTTAAATGGCAAAGATATCACAGGATTAAAGCCAAGAAAAATTACGGAATCAGGCGTAGGACATATTCCGCAAGATCGACATAAACACGGTCTTGTTTTAGATTTCCCTATTGGACATAATATTGCACTACAAACTTATTATAAAAAGCCAATTTCTAAATCAGGCGTTATCGACTATAAAAAAGTAAATGAAATTGCTCGAAAAATCATTGAAGAATATGATGTTCGTTCCGGTGAAGGTGAAATGTCTTTAGCCCGTTCATTATCAGGTGGTAACCAACAAAAGGCGATAATCGGACGAGAAATTGATCGTAATCCGGATTTACTAATTGCTGCATTACCAACACGTGGTCTTGATGTAGGGGCGATCGAATTTATTCATAAGCGATTAATCGAACAACGGGATAAAGGGAAAGCCGTTTTATTAATTTCATTTGAATTAGATGAAGTAATGAATGTCTCTGACCAAATTGCCGTTATTTACGACGGTTACATTATTGATACGGTGAATCCACAGGAAACAACTGAGCAAGAACTAGGCTTATTAATGGCAGGACAATCGCTACAACGTAAGAAAGAAAAGGTAGGTGGCGAAAATGAGTAAACGATTAGTCAATATACTTGTTCCACTTATCTCTATTATATTAGGTTTAATCATTGGCGCGATTGTAATGGCTGTCAGTGGTTTTAACCCGATTGATGGGTATATCGCATTATGGAACGGTATTTTTATGGATACATATACGATGGGTGAAACGGTTCGCCAGATCACACCTTATGTATTCTCTGGTTTAGCTGTAGCCTTCGCTTTCCGTACAGGTTTATTTAATATCGGGGTTGAAGGGCAATTAATCATGGGGTGGTTAGCTGCTGCATGGGTAGGTCAAGCATTTGATTTGCCAGCTATTATTCACCTACCATTAGCTTTACTTGCAGCGGCATTAGCGGGTGCTTTATGGGCATTTATTCCAGGCTTATTAAAAGCAAAACTTCAAGTTCACGAAGTTATTGTAACAATTATGTTAAACTATACAGCATTACATGTAGCGAATGCATTAATTGAAGTCATCGCTGATGGAGGAGAAAGAACAGAAAGAATACATGAGACAGCTTCATTGCGTTCTCAATTCTTTGAATCGATTACGGATTATTCCCGTTTACATTGGGGATTCCTACTAGCACTAATAGCGGTAGTGATCATGTGGTTCATTTTAGAAAAAACAACTTTAGGATATGAACTAAAATCTGTAGGGTTCAATAAAAATGCTTCCCAATATGCGGGGATGAATGTAAACAAAAATATTATTCTAGCAATGGTCATTTCCGGTGCCTTTGCCGGTCTAGGTGGTGCAATGGAAGCATTAGGTACCTTTGAAAATATGTCTAAGCTTCATGCAATGACAGGTATTGGTTTTGATGGAATCGCCGTAGCGTTATTAGGGGCAAACCAACCATTTGGTGTTCTACTAGGAGCGATTTTATTTGGATCACTGAAAAATGGTGGATTAAATATGCCAAGTGAAGCGGGCGTTCCAACGGAGATTGTTTCCATAGTGATTGCATTGATTATTTTCTTTGTTGCATCAGGTTATATCATTCGTGTAGCCCTAGAACGCTTTGGTAAGAAAAGAAAGGAGGAAAAATAACATGAGCTTTTTAGAAGTGCTATATTTTATTATTCCTTCTGCCATTTTCTATGCAGCACCATTAATTCTAACAGCAATCGGTGGCGTATTTACTGAAAGATCTGGGGTTGTCAATATTGGTCTTGAAGGGATCATGGTTGTAGGTGCAGCTAGTAGTATTATTTTTAACTTATTTTTTGCAGATCAATTAGGAAATTCCACACCTTGGGTCGGCTTAGTGGTCGCAATGGTGGTCGGGATTATTTTCTCATTAATATTAGCAGTAGCAGCAGTATCTTTACGTGCGGATCAAACCGTTTCTGGAGTTGCTTTGAATTTGTTAGGGCTTGCTGTAGCAGTATTTACAGTTAAAATGATTTATGACAAAGGTCAAACAGATTCAATTACAGAACGTTTCTCTCGATTTGATATTCCGTTGTTAAGTGATATTCCCGTTATTGGGAAAATGTTCTTTGTAGACGTTTATGCAACATCTATTTTAGCCTTTGCTGTAGCGATTATTGCCTGGTTTGTTATTTATAAATCCCCATTCGGTTTACGTTTGCGTGCTGTAGGGGAACACCCAATGGCTGCTGATACGATGGGTGTCAATGTAACAAAAATGCGCTATGTAGCTGTTATGATTTCCGGTGCGCTTGGTGGTATCGGTGGTGCGATTTATGCCCAAGCAATTGCTGGAAACTTCGGTGCTTCAACAATTAGTGGGCAAGGTTTCATGGCGATTGCCGCGATGATTTTCGGGAAATGGCATCCACTAGGTGCATTAGGTGCAGCTTTATTCTTCGGTTTTGCTCAGGCGCTAAGTGTAGTAGGTGGTTCTATCCCGTATATTCAAGATATTCCGGATGTTTACTTACACATTTTACCTTACGTCCTAACGATTCTTGCTCTAGCAGGATTCATTGGAAAAGCCCATGCACCGAAAGCAAGTGGTGTTCCATATATTAAAGGGAAAAGATAATAAACTTTGTTCGAAAAAGGCTTAACTTATTAGAAAAAATAAATAAAGTTCGATAAATGAAAGGACATTACATATTTCTTAAAAATGTAATGTCCTTTCTTATTTAATATTCACGCAAAAAAAGTCTCTTTTGAGATAATTCCTCTTAGATTTTCCTCATTCTTTAAATCAATTAAATTTGGAAGTTACCCGGTTTCGTATTAATCCTCTACCTATATTAATTTTTATATCTCTGAATATTTCATCAATTTGGACGATGCAGTTCCCTTTTCATCTTTGCATAATAGAAATAACCAAATAAATACATAAAACTATTTATTAAAATTTTCTATTATGACTTTTAATCAATAATTCTATTTTGGTTAAGAAATTGGGGGAAAACAGATGTCTAAACTTTATAACGATTCTCGCTTCCGTTTAATCATTTTTGCAAACATTGCCTCATCGATTGGCTCTGGTATCACAATGATTGCAGTCCCATGGCTTTTAGTCTCAAGTGAAAATGGAAATGAAGTATTCGGATACGTCACAATGGGAATGACTATATTAAGCTTTTTAATAACACCTTATATAGGATCATTAATCGATAAAATTTCACGCAAAAGGTTACTAATATATAGTAAAGTATTTAGTTTGCTGCTGTTGTTCATTTTCACATTGATTGGGTTCCTAGGTATTCACTATGAAGTATGGCATTATATCATCATTTATATGGTAGGGAATTTATATTACACTATTTTTTATCCGACGATGTTTGCTTTAAATCAGGAAATTTTTGATAAAGACCAATATAAGACATTAAATGGCACAATGGAGGTACAGGGACAGCTTTCCAGTATGATTGCAGGTGCAGTTGCGAGTATCCTATTAATGAAATGGGATCTACAGTTCATTTTGCTATTGGACGTATTCACTTATGCTTTAGCAATCTATTTTTATTTAAAACTACCTTATACAAAAACGAGCGTTAGAAAAACTAAAAATGTAACTACAATAAAAGCAACAGAAGGTTTAACCTTTATGCTCAAACGTGTTTCTATGTTCATGTTTTTATCTGCTTCCCTCATGCCATATATCGGAGTCATGATTACAAATTATTTGTTCCCTGTCTATTTGTCTGATGTGTTAAAGACCGATGGAAATATATATGGAATTCAAGGGATGATTTACGGTTTAGGGGCTATTTTTGCCGGCTTATTTGTCCCAATTATAGCGAAAAAACTAGGTGACGAAAAGACAATTGTCTACAGTGTTTTAACATATACAATCGCAATCTCTTTCATTATTTATACTAACATTCCAGGATATTTAGCTTTAATGTTTTTTATAGCAATTGGAAATAGTGGTTCTAGGGTGGCTAGAAACTCTTTCTTAATGGATAATATCCCAAATGAAATCATAGGGCGAGTTGATAGCCTATTCCGTTCAATTGGACTACTGTTGAGGATAATTTTATTAGCTCTATTTACTGGGCTAGTTTCTTCCGGTCAAATATTCCTTTGTTTTCTAGTTTTGGCTGGTCTTTTACTTTTAGCTTCGGCTTCCGTAGTTGTTTCGTGGAAAAAGGGATTTCTATTCCATACAAATGTATGAAAAATAAATGTATGTCAAAAGGGTTTTTATAGATTTTAGATAACCGATGAGTTTAAAGCACTTAGCCATTTTATAATTTAGACTATTTATATAAATGGAAGGTGCTTTTTCTTTGTCTGAAAAAACTGCCTTCCTTTTAATATCGAAAATCTGCAATTTACGCTTTTTCATTTCCTAAAAAATTCTCTTTTATTTTTATGAATCAAACGTTGTAAGTAGGGTAAATTATTGTATATATGTTTAAAAGGAAAGGGTAAAAAACAAAATTGGATTATTTTTGCATAAACACCAATTCTACATGTATAGTAGTGATAGCGACTGTTTGTTTCGAATCAAGTTAGTGAAATAACAGGTAAGGAATAGTCGATTGGTACAACATACGACACCATCTAAGGTGATTGTAAGTTTTCCTATATAAGAGTATAAGTCAGGAGGAATTTTTTTGTTTTTATCGACCAAGTTAGCAGAAGGTGTCACACTGCATATCCGACAAACAACTCAATTCAAAACAGTAAATTTTTCTATAAAATGGAGAACTCCATTAACGACGAAGGATGCAGCAGAACGGGCCGTGTTATCAAACGTTTTGCAACATAGTAATGGGAGATATAAAAAATCAGCCGAGTTTAGAAGTTATTTAGATGACTTATTCGGTACCGTGTTATATTTTGATGCAACGAAAAGAGGGAATGAACATACCCTCTTATTAAATGTTGAAACAGTGAATGACCAATATTTAGCAGAAAACAAAGTGTTTAATGAAGTTCTAGAATTACTGAATACAGTTGTATTTGAACCGAATTTTGAAAACGGATCATTTGTACCATCGATTGTAGAACGGGAAAAAGAAATGGTCATTCAACGAATTCAGTCAATTTTTGATGATAAAACGCGTTATGCCCAACATCGTTTAACGCAAATTATTCGTCCAAATCATCCGGCATCCATTTCTGCCAATGGAACGATTGAAACAGTAAAAGCAATTACACCAGAATCGTTAACGAAGGCGTATGAAAAAATGATTAGTGAAGATAAAGTTGATATTTACGTTGTTGGCGATTTTGATGTAGAAGCAGTGCAAAAGAAATTAACAGAAGCGCTATCTTTCAAAGATCGTACGCCTAAACAAGCAGAGAAAAAGACAGATGTTTCAAAACCTGAAAAAGATTATGTAAAAGAACAACAAGAAATGAAACAAGGGAAACTGCATATCGGGTTTAGTACTCCGGTAACTTTTGGCGATGAGGATTTCCCGAAAATGCAAATTTTCAACGGTGTATTTGGCGGTTATGCCCATTCCAAATTGTTCATGAATGTCCGTGAACGGGAAAGTTTAGCCTATTATGCTTCTAGTTCTTATTCTGCCCACTACGGGTTAGTTTATGTTTTGTCTGGTATTGAACCAGCAAACGAGAAAAAGGCAACAGACGTAATTTTTGAACAATTAGAAGCGATTAAAAAGGGAGAAATATCCGATTTAGAGCTAACACAAACAAGAGCGATGTTAATTAACCAATTGAAAGAAGCACTAGATTTAGCGCGCGGACAAATTGATATTTACGATCAATATAAAGACTTAGATGAACAATTTTCAGTAGACCTTTGGAAAGAGCGTTGGGAAAAAGTTA
Source organism: Ureibacillus galli (assembly GCF_014836845.1). GTDB lineage: Bacteria > Bacillota > Bacilli > Bacillales_A > Planococcaceae > Ureibacillus > Ureibacillus galli. The sequence continues at coordinate 56,113 of NZ_JACSQA010000003.1, read as the reverse complement.
CAAAAGAAGATGTCCAAAAAATGGCTTCACAAGTACAGCTTGAAGCAGTTTATTTCTTAAGTGGAAAGGAGGCCTAGCCAATGCAAACGATTGAGTTTAAACAGCTAGACGAGACATTATTTTATAAAAAGTTACCAAACGGATTAGATGTCTATATTTTACCGAAAAAAGGGTTTTCAAAAACGTTCGTTACTTTTACAACAAAATACGGTTCAATCGATCGTACTTTTGTTCCAATGGGAGAATCAGAAGCGATTACAGTACCAGATGGGATTGCCCATTTTTTAGAGCATAAAATGTTCGAGAAGGAAGATGGGGATGTTTTCCAACAATTTAGTGAAGCTGGAGCATCGGCAAATGCTTTTACTTCTTTTACTCGTACAGCTTATTTGTTCTCTGCGACGGATCATATTTATAAAAGTACAGAAACGTTATTAAATTTTGTTCAAGAGCCGTATTTTACAGAACAGACAGTGAATAAGGAAAAAGGTATTATTGGTCAAGAGATTACGATGTACGATGATCAACCGGATTGGCGACTATATTTCGGTGCCATTGAAAATATGTATCATAACCATCCTGTTAAAATCGATATTGCTGGAACAATTGAATCAATCGATAAAATTACAGCAGAACATTTATATACTTGCTATAACACGTTCTATCACCCATCCAACATGTTATTGTTCGTTGTTGGTGCGATTAATCCAACTGAAATGATGGCATTTATTGAGAAAAATCAAAGCCAAAAGGAATTTCCAGAACCGACGCCGATTGAGCGCCACTTTGAGGATGAACCAAAAGAAGTAGCAACTAAAGAACGTGAACTCAAAATGGATGTTCAAAAACCAAAAGTATATGTTGGATTAAAGGCGAAGGAAACGGATTTAAGCGGTGAAGAAATGTTAAAACATGAGCTTTCAGTTCAAATCGCTTTAGAATGTTTATTTGGTCGTGCATCTAACTTTTATACTGAAGTATACGAAAACGGCTTAATTGATGAAACGTTTGCCTATGATTTCTCATTAGAAAAAGGTTATGGTTTTGCCTTAATCGGTTCCGATTCGAATCAGCCGGATCAGCTAGCAAATAAAATAAAAGATGAAATTAACAATGCAGAGAAGAACTTAACAGCAGATAAAATCGAACGGGTTAAACGGAAAAAAATAGGTTTCTTCCTACGTGCTTTAAATTCTATGGAATTTATTGCAAATCAATTTACCCGTTATAAATTTAATGAAATGAATTTATTTGATGCGGTACCTGTTATTGAAAAATTAACAATAGATGATGTATTGAAAGCTTTCCAATCGGTTCAAGGGGAATCTCAACAAACAGTCTTCAAAGTTTTACCTTCAAGTGAGCGTAAAGAATAATGAAGAAATTCGCACTTGTAGTAGGGGCTTCTGGTGCGATTGGAAAGGCAATAGCTCAGCGACTAGCTAGTGATGGTTGGTCGCTCTATTTGCATTTTCATCAAAACCGCCAAGCTGTAGAACAGTTAGTCGAACCGTTGCGTTTAAACTATCCCGAGCAAGACTTTATCGAGGTCCAAGCTGATTTTTCAGTAGATGATGGCGCAGAAAATCTTGCCCCTCAAATTTATTCCTTACAGGCTATTGTTTTTGCTGGTGGTCATGCTTTTTACGGTTTAATCGAAGATACACCAGTGGAAGAAATGAACAGACTTTGGAAAGTACATGTTCAAAATCCAATACGTTTAATTGCTCTGTTGTCCAATAAACTCCGTCAGCATGAAACTAGTTATGTTTTATTTATTGGATCGATTTGGGGAGAAGCTGGGGCTGCTTTTGAAACGGTTTATAGTGCCGTTAAAGGTGCCCAGCATGCATTTGTAAAGTCCTATGCAAAAGAAGCAGCTTACAATCATATTTTAGTGAATGCCATCGCTCCTGGATTGATTAATACCGGAATGAATGCCCATTTAAATGAAGAAGAAAAAAAGGCAATCCATGAAGAAATTCCGTTAGGTAGAGCGGGGGAAGTCGAAGAGGTCGCAAACTTAGTCAGTTTTTATTTAAGTGGACAGGTAAATTATGTTACAGGTCAAATTATTCGATTAAATGGTGGATGGTACATATAATTCTCTAATTTGCACATAATAAAATTGCAAAGGAGGAGGAGATATAAATGGCGCTATTAGAAAACTGGGAAAGATGGACATCATTTTTAGGTGAACAAGTGAATGAAGCCCAAGAAAAAGGTATGTCCAAACGTATGATTGAAAAATCAGCTGTACAAATCGGTGATTATTTAGCGAAAAACGTTGACCCTAAAAACGAACAAGAACGCGTACTATCCGACTTATGGGGAGTAGCTTCTGACGATGAAAAACATGCGCTTGCGAATTGTATTATTAAATTAGTACAAAATAATCGCATGCAGTAGTCAATATCATAAGTTTTAAGTGAACAAAAAGCGAAGTGGCTTGCTTACTTGGTAGGCCTTAAGTGGGCAAGCCTTATACCGCTTATTTAGATATCATAAAACTCTCATCGTCTAACATTCTTCAAACTTCTCTTTAAGGAGGCAAGTCCTCCTTTTTTCTTATCTTGTTTTTTCCTAAATTTCGACATTTTCATTGCCAGCATACTATTTTTTACATTATCATATATAAATATAATAAATTTTAATATTTTAAGAGAAAATCGTTACTTTCTAACTTTTCAATACATATAAAATCCGCTATGATGAAACTAATAAGAAAAATAATTATTTTTCGTTGGTGAGGGGACGGTTTTTAGTGGGTGAATGGTATTTTGAATATGAGATCCAGGTGAATCGTCCAGGTTTATTAGGCGATATTGCATCACTCCTAGGTATGTTACGTGTGAATATTGTTTCAATTAATGGTGTAGATGAAGCAAGACGGGGAATGCTATTAATAACAGAGAATGATGAAGCGATTCAACGTTTCATTACGATCGTTTCAACGATGGAAAACATTCATGTTACAAAATTTCGGGAGCCGAAAGTACGTGATCGTTTAGCAGTCCGTCATGGTACCTATATAGAACGGGATCAAGATGAAAGAAATACATTCCGTTTTGTACGAGATGAGCTAGGTATTTTAGTTGACTTTATGGCTGAGTTATTTAAAAAGGATGGTCATAAGTTAATTGGTATTCGTGGAATGCCACGGGTTGGTAAAACGGAGTCTGTTGTAGCTGCCAGTGTTTGCGCAAACAAAAAATGGATATTTTTATCATCTACAATGATTAAGCAAACAATTCGTAATCGACTAATCGGAGACGAGTTTAATGCCAATAATATTTTTATTCTTGATGGTGCAGTCACAAGAAGAACTACCGATGAACGTCATCAACAACTCGTACGAGAAGTGATGAGTGTACCCGCTATTAAAGTAGTAGAGCATCCGGATTTATTTGTTCAGAATTCCCAATATAAAATTGAAGATTTTGACTATATTATTGAACTTCGTCATCATCCAGATGAAATCATTACGTATGAACTCATTGAAAAAAATGAGATGAATATTCAAAACAATCCATTTGGAGGTTTTGGAGGATTCGATTTTTAAACATTGTTCAAAAAAAGAATGTCTTTTTTTTGGAACATTGTTTCATTTTGTTCGTTTAGTTAGTATGTTGACTGCTAAACGATAGTTGTCAGTCTCAAGCATTTCAGAGGATTTTGCAAAAGACGAAATTGATTAGGAAAAAGTAGGTGTTTTTGTTGACAGAACTCGGAACTCGCCTTAAAGAAGCGAGGTTATCTAAAGGTTATAGTTTGGATGATCTTCAAGAAATTACAAAAATTCAAAAGCGGTATCTTGTCGCGATTGAAGAAGGAAATTATTCTATCATGCCAGGAAACTTCTATGTTCGGGCATTTATTAAACAATATGCAGAGGCAGTTGGGCTGGAAATAGAAGAGCTTTTAGAGGAATTTAAACAAGAAATTCCGAATCAACCAAAGGAAGAAGTAGCTCAATCGATTTCTCAAAGTCCTACCCGGCGCAAATTAAATTCACGATCGACAAGTCGGTTATTAGAAACAATGCCGAAAATTATTGTTGCATTATTTATCATCGTTATTTTAGCAGCCATTTGGTTTTTATATCAGCAAAAGGCTAATCAACCAGGCGAAGAAGAAGATACTACTTCAAAAGTAGAATATCAACAACAGGAGCCGACTCCTGTTGACCCTGTTGAAGAGGAAGAATCTACTGACGAAACAGAACAACCAGTAGAAGAAGAAGAGCCAGAACAACCAACACAAACGATTTCTTCTGGTGCAATCGATGGCGAAACAACTACTTACGAACTTTCAGGTACAGATAAGATGGATATTCGTATCGAAGTTTCAGGCGACACATGGGTTGGAATCCGTGATGAAGCTGGAAGTGAACAAATTGAAGATCGTGTATACAAATCTGGAGAAGTAGTGGAATTTGATGCTACAGCCAATGCCTATGCCCGTATTCGATTAGGTGATTCGACGGTTGCGAAAGTTTTCATCAATGATGTAGAACTTCAATACGCACAAAGCATTACGACTCAAAATATTATCATTACATTACAACAAGAAGAACAATAGTCATCTTTATCGGATGACTATTTTCTTTCGAATGAAAGGTGTTAGCCAATGAATTTACCGAATAAGATTACAGTCTCAAGAATCTGTTTAATTCCAATCTTTGTGATTGTAATACTATTTGATTTTAACTGGGGAAAAATGGAGTTTTTAGGCGCGGAAATGCCAGTCAATCATTTTGTAGCCGCATTAATCTTTATTATCGCTTCAACTACAGACTGGATTGATGGCCACTTTGCACGGAAGTATAATTTAGTGACAACTCTTGGGAAATTTCTTGACCCATTAGCAGATAAATTATTAGTAAGTGCTGCTTTTATCGTATTAGTTGACCTTCATATGGCACCTGCGTGGATTATTATCATTATTTTAAGCCGTGAATTTGCTGTAACGGGACTCCGGGCTATTTTAGCGGGAGAAGGAGAAGTGGTGGCAGCGAGCCAACTAGGGAAAATCAAAACTTGGGCTCAAATTGTTGCGATTTCATCCCTTCTACTACACAATACGATTTTTACTTTACTGAACATTCCTTTTGATATGATCGCCCTTTATGTGGCATTAATCTTTACAGTATGGTCCGGTTGGGAATATTTCTATTTAAATCGTCGTGTCTTTGTAAACTCAAAATAAGTGAGGTTAAAACATGAATGCTGAAATAATAGCTGTTGGCTCAGAATTGTTATTAGGGCAAATCACTAATACAAATGCAAAGTTTATTTCGACTCAATTATCCGAGCTTGGAATTAATGTGTTTTATCATACAGTTGTTGGTGATAATGGAGACCGTTTAAAAAGGGCCATTGAAATTGCCGAATCTAGAGCCGACTTAATTATTTTCTCTGGTGGTCTTGGTCCGACAAAAGACGATTTAACAAAAGAAACGATTGCTCAACACCTAGGCGTACCTTTAGTTTTTGACGATGTGGCACTCTCTTATATTGAGCAATTTTTTGCCCAATGGGGACGGGCGATGACTGAAAATAATCGCAAACAAGCGCTTATACTAGAAGGTAGCGAAGTATTAGCAAACCATCACGGAATGGCACCAGGAATGCTGTTAGAAAAGAATGGACGAATATACATACTTCTTCCTGGTCCGCCGAAAGAACTTGAACCGATGTTTCAATTTGAAGCGAAACCAAAACTTGCTACACGCTTAAATGAAGGTGGCGTCATCCTATCCCATGTTTTACGATTTTACGGAATTGGTGAAGCAGAATTAGAAGTACAAGTACAAGATATTTTAGATAATCAAACAAATCCAACGGTTGTTCCTCTTGCTAGTGATGGGGAAGTTACGCTACGTATTACGGCAAAAGCTGCAACTGAAGAAGAAGCTTGGCCATTGATTAAAGCAAAAGAAGCTGAAATTTTAGCGATTGTTGGGGAGTATCATTATGGTAATAATGATGATTCTTTAGCATCTAAAATTGTTGAAATGTTACGCCATCATAACTTAACGATTGCTGCTGCAGAAAGTTTAACTGCTGGTCTATTCCAATCAGAATTAGCGGAAATTCCAGGCGTAAGCGGAACGTTAGTCGGTGGTATGGTGACGTATACTGAACAATCGAAAGTTGAACAACTTGGAATTGAACAATCTTTACTTGATCAATATGGTCTCGTAAGTAGTGAATGTGCTGCTGCAATGGCTATAAAAGTTCGTGAAAAATTTGGTACAGATATCGGTATTGGACTAACGGGTGCAGCTGGACCGGAACCCCATGGAGATCAGCCTGCTGGAACGATTTGGATTGGTTTTAGTATTGGTGATTCCGAACCGATAACCCGTAAGCTTCAACTATTAGGAATGCGAAATTCCAATCGAATTCGCGCGGTTAAATTAGCATATAGCTATTTAATGCGTTTATTAGTTGAAAGAGGTTATGAAAAGATTTAGGATAATACTTTTTATTGTTAAAATGGAGAAATGTAAAATTTGAGCTAAAAAATAGCTCAAATTTTTATTTTATTAAAAAACGAAAATATGTTCGCTTTTTTCTTGAAAGTTGTCTCAAAAAGAAGTATAGTAGAAATATAAGAAAGAGAGAGAAATGGTCTGATATAGAATAAGGAGGAAATATTTTGAGTAATGATCGTAAAGCGGCCTTAGATATGGCGTTAAAGCAAATTGAAAAACAATTTGGTAAAGGTTCAGTTATGAAATTAGGCGAACAATCTGATCGCCAAATTTCCACATCTTCAAGTGGCTCCCTTGCCCTTGATGCAGCATTAGGTGTTGGTGGATATCCCCGTGGACGTATTGTAGAAATTTATGGTCCAGAATCTTCAGGTAAAACAACAGTAGCTTTACATGCTATTGCTGAAATTCAAGCACAAGGTGGACAAGCTGCATTTATCGATGCAGAGCATGCATTAGACCCAGTATATGCACAAAAATTAGGTGTAAATATTGATGAATTATTACTTTCACAACCAGACACTGGTGAACAAGCATTAGAAATTGCTGAAGCATTAGTACGTAGTGGTGCTATTGATATTATTGTTATTGACTCTGTAGCAGCATTAGTACCGAAAGCCGAAATTGAAGGTGAAATGGGTGACTCCCATATGGGTCTTCAAGCGCGTTTAATGTCACAAGCATTACGAAAACTATCTGGTATTATTAATAAATCAAACACATTAGCGATCTTTATTAACCAAGTTCGTGAAAAAATCGGTGTTATGTTTGGTAACCCAGAAACAACTACTGGTGGACGTGCATTAAAATTCTACGCATCTATCCGTCTAGAAGTTCGTCGTGCTGAAACAATTAAACAAGGTACTGAAATGGTAGGGAACAAAACAAAAATTAAAGTCGTAAAAAACAAAGTAGCTCCTCCATTCCGTACTGCTGAAGTGGATATTATGTATGGTGAAGGGATTTCGAAAGAAGGAGAAATCGTTGACCTTGGTGCAGAACTAGACATTATCCAAAAAAGCGGCTCTTGGTATGCTTACGGTGATGAACGTATCGGTCAAGGACGTGAAAATGCAAAAGCTTTCTTAAAAGCAAATCCTGAAATTCGCGATCATATTTCAAATAAAATTCGTGAATCCTTTGGCATGGCAGCAACATCATATACAATTGGTGCCCATGATGAAGAAGAAATGGATGAAGAATTAGCATTACTTTTAGATGAAGAGTAATTTATTGTATATCAATTTTCTATAAAAGGTGGAGGGAAAAATTAATTTTTCCCTCCCTTTTTTTAGGGGAATTTTTTGAAAATACTATATAATTTCAAAAATATTTTTGAAGCAGTCCATTATTCCCAACTGCTAAATTTTTATACATAGCATTTTCCATTAAAATGAATACAATTTGAAGAAATTGCCTAAAATAATAAGAAATATCTTAATTTTTAAGTATTTTAACAAAAGTGCTACATTGGAATGAGTAGAATTCTATTGATCTGTCTAGTAGTCAAAAGGTCTCTACTTGCGGGAGTCCTTGACATAGCTGGGACGGACCTATACAATTAAAATTGTATAATTTCTAAATTATGAAATGAAATAGGCAGTATGTTGAATACTAAGTTGGATTCAATCATGTAAAAAAACGATTGAATAGTATAAAAACTTTCGTCAATGTATGAGCCGACTGAAAATGAAACGAATATAGCAAGAGGAGGTGTTCGAATGATGGAATACATTATCTCCGCTTTGCTTGGACTCATCGTCGGTGCCGCTGTTATCTATTTCTATATGAAAAAAGTGAACGAATCAAAAGTGAATGGTGCGAAACACTCAGCTGAGCTTATCATAGATGAAGCTAAGCGGGAAGCGGAAGCGCTTAAGAAAGAAGCACTACTTGAAGCAAAAGATGAAACTCACAAAATTCGAACTGAAGCAGAAAAAGACATCCGTGAACGCCGGTACGAGCTTCAGAAACAAGAAAACCGGTTATTGCAAAGAGAAGAAAATCTTGACCGCAAGGATGATGCTCTGAACAAGAGAGAATCAGGCTTAGAGCGAAAAGAAGAAGCTCTAGCTGAAAGACAACAGCATATTGAACAGATGGAAAGTAAAGTGGAAGAGTTAGTACGAGAACAAACGTCAGAGCTTGAACGCATCGCAGCTTTAACTCGAGAAGAAGCAAAAGACATTATTTTAAGACAAGTTGAAAATGAACTTTCAACAGATATCGCTGTCATGACGAAAGAAGCGGAAACACGTGCGAAAGAAGAATCTGACAAAAAAGCTCGTGAAATATTATCACTTGCACTACAACGTTTTGCAGCTGATCACGTTGCTGAAACAACTGTGTCCGTTGTAAACTTACCGAATGACGAGATGAAAGGCCGCATCATCGGTCGAGAAGGTCGTAACATTCGAACACTTGAAACACTTACTGGTATCGATTTAATTATTGATGATACACCAGAAGCGGTTATTTTATCTGGTTTCGATCCTATCCGTCGTGAAACAGCTCGTCTTGCCTTAGAAAAATTAGTACAAGATGGACGAATTCACCCGGCTCGAATCGAAGAAATGGTTGAAAAATCCCGTCGTGAAATGGATGAACAAATTCGTGAAACTGGGGAACAAACAATCTTCGAAGTAGGTATTCACAATCTACATCCGGATTTAATGAAGATCTTAGGTCGTATGAAATATCGTACAAGCTATGGTCAAAATGTGTTAAAACATTCCATTGAAGTAGCACATTTATCAGGACTCCTAGCAGCTGAGCTTGGAGAAGACGTAACATTAGCAAAAAGAGCTGGTTTACTCCATGACATTGGGAAAGCAATTGACCATGAAGTGGAAGGTAGTCACGTGGAAATTGGTGTAGAACTTGCTTCTAAATATAAGGAGCACCCTGTTGTAATTAACAGTATTGCATCTCACCATGGTGATACGGAGGCTACGTCAGTAATTGCTGTGATTGTGGCAGCTGCCGATGCGTTATCAGCAGCAAGACCTGGTGCCCGTAGTGAAACGCTTGAAAACTACATTCGTCGTTTAGAGAAGTTGGAAGAAATTTCTGAAGGTTATGATGGAGTAGAAAAATCCTATGCGATACAAGCGGGTCGTGAAATTCGAATTATCGTTCAACCAGAGAAAATTGATGATCTTGCTTCCCACCGTTTAGCAAGAGACATTCGCAAGCGAATTGAAGAAGAACTTGATTATCCTGGTCATATTAAAGTGACAGTGATTCGTGAAACAAGAGCAGTCGAATATGCAAAATAAATAAAAGGAGCTTCCGATTATGGGAGCTCTCTTTTTACTTTTGGATGGAAATTCCTTTATAATCGAGTTAGACTATTTCAAAATCAGAGAAAAAGAGGTTGTGAAAATAGTAGCCAATGGATTAAAAATGATATATGCTACATTTAGCACTAGTTAATTAGCAACACATGGAGATTTAAAAGGAGGCATAAAGGTGGTAAAAGAAAAACGCACAGACAAAGTGAAGTCGAAAAAACGGAAAGTGCTAAAGTGGGTTGGGATCACGGTAGGGCTCTTTCTATTGGCGATAGCTGGTCTCGTGGCAAAAGTATATTTTGATGCAAAAAATACAGTTGAAAACGTATATGAAGAACTAGATAAATCTGAACTTCGTGAAGTAAATGTAAACGTCGAAGAACAAGAACCTATTTCAATCTTGTTACTTGGAGTGGATGAACGAGAAGGTGACGCCGGTCGTTCCGATACGATGATTGTTGTAACAGTTAATCCTGAAACGAAAGATTCAAAAATGTTAAGTATTCCGCGTGATACATATACAGAAATTGAAGGTCATGGAATGGATAAAATCAACCATGCATTTGCTTATGGTGGTATTGAATTATCCCGTAAAACGGTTGAAAACTTATTAGAGATTCCAATCGATTATGTTGTCCAAGTAAATATGGATAGTTTTAAAGATATCATAGATGCAGTAGGTGGAATTACGATAAATAACACCCTTGCCTTTGAATATGGCGGATCCAATTTCCCAGAAGGAACGATTACTTTAGATGGCGATAGTGCATTAAACTATGTTCGAATGAGATATGAAGATCCAGAAGGTGACTTTGGTAGACAAAATCGTCAGAAAAAAGTCATTCAAGGTATTGCCTCTTCGGCTGTAAGTGTTGATACAGCGTTAAATTATAAATCCATTTTTGAATCAATTGAAGATAATGTACGTGTCAATGCATCTTATAACGAATTAATGACAATGCAAAAAAATTACAAAAATAGTTTTAGTTCTATAGAACAATTATATATTAATGGTGGTAATGGTACGAAAATTGATGGAATTTACTATTATGTACCTGATGAAACCGAATTAGAAACGGTTAAATCTACATTAAAAACTCATTTAGAACTAAACTCATAGAGATTAGATAAAACTCTTTTGAAATCATTCAAAAGAGTTTTTATTTTTAATAGGGATTATTATAGATTTCTCCTGCATATAATAATAGAAAAGATACGATATTTTTGAATAATTCATTCCCTATGAAATGAGATATGGAAAAACACAACATCGAAAATCATCTTATAAAATTTTCTATTTAAATAGGTGCACAAGATAGAGAAGCAAAATCCATGTAATAGTTGAATTAAAAGTAAAAATATTACGTATCTTAAACATATAATTATCGATGAAAAATTTATCGGAATAGGTGATCATGTTGGTTCAGCATAAAGGATTAGTAATGCGAGAAATCCGATTGGATGAAATGGGGCAATCCATTGATTTATTGAACTACGTATTTCAAATGTCCATGTCCATTAAAAAAGACCGCCGTTTTGTTAGTGAAAAGAGCAGACAATTTCATGTAGGGCATGCGCTTGGTTGGTTTGATGGGGATCAATTAGTATCTCAAATTTTAAGTCTTCCGTTTCAAGTGAATATTTATGGTGTTGCCTACGAAATGGGTGGGATAACGGCAATTGGCACGTATCCAGAGTATTCTAAACAAGGGTTAATGGATCAGTTAATTAAAGAGACCTTAACGATTATGCGAAATGATAACCGGTATATTTCCTATTTATTCCCCTTTTCAATCCCTTATTATCGGAAAAAGGGTTGGGAAATTATGTGTGATATTGTGGAATTTCAAGTGAAAGATACACAATTTCCTAATTATAAGGAAGTGGCTGGTCAGATTCGTCGAGTAGACACGTTGGATGAAGATGTTTTAAATGTTTATGAAAAATATGCCTCCCATGCTCATGGAGCAATGATTCGAAATACGATTGCTTGGAATGAGAAATTTCATGAAGATTATTGGGAAGAAAAATTTATTGATTCCAATGTGCAACTACAAGCAGCTGTTTACTATGATGAAGAGAATGAACCTCAAGGGTATATGTTTTATCGTATTATGGAAGAAAACTTTTATATAGATGAAATTGTATATTTACAAGAAGAAGCAAGGAAAGGATTATGGAATTTCGTATCCGCCCATAAATCGATGGTTTATAATGCATATGGAAAAACAGCTGGGAATGAGCCAGTTGCCTTTTTACTGGAGGATAGTGAAATTATACAAAAGGTCTCCCCTTACTTTATGGCAAGAATTGTGGATGTGCTAAAATTTCTAGAACGCTATCCATTTGATGAACCTAATTTTCATATTCGATTCCACATTAGTGATCCATTAGTGGAATGGAACGACGGTATTTATGATATTATCTCAGAAAACTGGAAAGTAAAAGTATTAACAGTAGATGAAAATGAGCGTGATGATATAACGGTTGAAATGTCCATCCAAACGCTAACAACAATGTTACTCGGATATAAAAGGCCAAAATATCTTCAAAAAATAGAGCGATTAAAAGGGACAGATGAAACCATTGCTGTATTGGAGGACATTCTTCCAGTTGGAATACCGACATTTATTGATTATTTCTAAAAAGTAAAGTAGTCCAAAATAAATGGACTGCTTTTTTTAAAAGGGACATTTATTTCTAATTAGGTCATATTTCATATCAAATGTAAATTCTAAATTTTCAAAGCTATAGCTAGATAAAAATATTAGTTTATGTTATTATAAGAAAATTTTACATTTTACTACTAATTTAGTTGTATTTACTATATTCGTAACGTTTTTGTGAGTTTAATATTTGGAAGAATAATGGTTAACGTAAAAAATATTAATAGGAATGTTTAAAAATAGTACTTTATTTAATCAATAGAAAATAAATATATAAATAGAAGTATAAAATGATTGTCCAGGGGAGATGACATATTTGGAAGAAACAATTCGAATACAAGACATTTTAAAGATTATTAAAAAAAGATTATTTTTAATTGTATCATTAACAATGATAGCTATGATCGTTGCAGCCGTTGTCAGTTATTTTGTTTTAACCCCAGTCTATCAAGCTTCGACTCAAATTCTAGTAAATGAACAAAAAAGTGAAACAGAATCCATTCAAACGCAGGATATACAGGCAAATTTACAATTAATCAATACGTACAATGAAATTATTAAAAGTCCCGTCATATTGGATAAAGTAATTGAACGGTTAGATTTAAACAAAACGACGACTCAGCTTTCTGAACAAGTTTCCGTATCAAATGTAGAAGAATCCCAAGTTATAAGCGTGGCTGTTGAAGATGAGCAACATTTTAAAGCTGTTGATATAGCCAATACAGTTGCTGAAGTTTTTCAAGAAGAGATTCCTATATTGATGAATGTTAATAACGTTACGATTTTATCTCCTGCTGTTCAATTAGAAAATCCAAGTCATGTTAAACCAAATGAATTAATGAATATTGCAATTGCGGCCGTTCTTGGTTTAATGCTCGGAGTAGGACTAGCTTTGTTACGAGAATTTTTAGATACGACAATTAAAACGGAACAAGATGTCGAGGAACTATTAGGGTTGCCTATTATCGGTATCGTCAGTCCAATCCCTGAAAAAGAATTTACGAAACGACCATATTCTACAGATGCAGAACTAAGTCGAAGTAAAAAAAGGAGAGAAAAACTTGTTTAGAAAAAAAGGGAAAAGAAATATGATGGCAAGAAAAGTTATTGTAAAGGAAAACCCAAAGTCAGTTATAGCCGAACAATATCGAACGATTCGTACGAACATTAATTTTTCAATGCCAGATAGAGACTTTAAAACAATTCTTGTCACTTCAGCTGGTCCGAGTGAAGGGAAATCGACTACTGCTGCCAATATCGCAGGAGTCTTTTCAGGGGAAGGGAAACGCATTGTATTGGTCGATGCGGATATGCGAAAACCGACAGCTCATCATACATTTCGAGTATCAAATTTCGATGGATTATCCGGTGTTCTTACAAGACAATGTGAATTAACAGATGCCATTCAACAAACGGATATACAAGGACTTTATGTTTTACCAAGTGGAGCAATCCCACCTAATCCAGCTGAATTATTAGATTCCCAACGGATGAATCAACTCCTTGAAATGTTAGAGGCCCAATTTGATTTAATTATTTTTGATACACCACCAATTTTAACTGTTGCCGATTCTCAAATATTGTCCAATAAATGTGATGCGACAATATTAGTAATTAATTCTGGTAAAACGGAAAAAGAAACGGCTATTAAGGCAAAAGAGATTTTAACATTGGCAAAAGCAAATATTATAGGAATTGTATTAAATAATCTTACTTTAGAAAAAGATCATTATTTTTATTATCAATATGAAGGTGTTGCTAAATAGAGAATTTTTAGGTTAGAGGTGTTCCAAAATAACGGGCACCTCTTTTTAAAAACTTTGAAGTAGGTGTATATGTAATGATTGATATTCATAGCCATATTCTATTTAATGTTGATGATGGGCCGGTATTTATTGAACAATCTATCGACATGTTAGAAGCTGCTGCTAAAGAAGGTATTTCTGATATTATCTCCACTTCCCATACCCGCCATCCACAATATGATGTTTCTGCTGAAGTTGTAAAAGGGCAAGTACATCAACTACAAAATGAATTGCAACGACGTCATATCCCAGTTTCTATTCACCATGGTATTGAAGTGCGTTTATGTGAAAATTTAATTGAATTAGTAAAGACGGAAAAAATTTTAACTTTAGCCCATTCGAAATTTTTACTTTTAGAATTACCTTCCCATCAGATTCCACATTATACAAAAAATATCATTCGTGAATTAAATAAAATTGGGGTTACTGCTATTATTGCACATCCGGAACGAAATAAAGCAATTGCACAAAGTCCTGAGCGGCTAGAACGATTAATTAGAGAAGGGGCAGTAGCTCAAATTACGGCTGGAAGTATTGTCGGTCATTTTGGTCGTGCTGTTCAAAAAACAGCAATGGAACTGATAAAAGCAAATTTAGTTCATACGTATGGTTCGGATGCCCACCATTTAAAAACAAGACCTTTTCACTTTAAACAAGGCCTTTTCTATCTAGAGAAGCATAAACAGTTAGACTTTGTGGATCTTTTTTTAGAAAACAATGGGAGGATTTTAAAAAATAAAACTTTACTTATGTATGAACCAGAAATCCCTTTAAAGAAAAAATGGTGGATCTTTGCATAATGGGTAGTTATATCATCATGTATATACTAAAAATTTGATTGGAAAAACAATTTATTAAGTACTATTTATTCAGAAATTAAAATTATTATGTTTTTTATTTTCAATTAAATGTTATGATTTATTTCAAATTACTCATAAATATTATATTAATTGGTATATTGTGCTTATAAGTATCATATAAAATATAGAAAATTACTTTTCTTATAAGAATGGGGTTACGAA
This sequence comes from Ureibacillus galli, assembly GCF_014836845.1. Taxonomy (GTDB): domain Bacteria; phylum Bacillota; class Bacilli; order Bacillales_A; family Planococcaceae; genus Ureibacillus; species Ureibacillus galli. The sequence goes on along the minus strand of NZ_JACSQA010000003.1, from coordinate 40,828 downwards.
ATTCTAGCAGTATTAGGATGATAGTCTTAGGCAATGATGACAATTTTTAATTTTTAAATATTTTTATTAAAAGTCTAAAGTCAACAGATTGCGAGTACCCTTCTTTAGTTCGTGTCAAAATTTATTACGAGAAATAGAGTATATACAAGTTTATGTGTATATTCACCTTAATTATTCTGAAAATTAAAAAGAATAGTAGAAAATGAAATTCTGCTTTTTCTTTTTTTAATAGAAACTGTTAAATTTTTCTATATTAGGACATCGATTACCAGATTGGGGATGGATAAGCTTGGCTCAATTACTATTAACGACGATTATCAATGAACGATTTTTAAATTTAGATGTATCGCAATATGCTTCGTCAGTTTCTGCGATCCATCAACATCTAGAAGATGCTGAAAATGAACCTATTGGTTGGCTAAATGGGCCATTAACGATGGACGAGGAGTATATCAATTCTCTCTTAATGGTTTCAGATGAAATAAAAAAACGTGCAGATGTATTAGTAGTAATTGGGGTCGGAGGTTCTTATTTAGGGGCAAAGGCAGTTCAAGAAGCCCTTTCACCATACTTTAAACATCATGAAAATGGCATTGATGTCGTTTATGTAGGATTTAACTTGAGCGGGGCTTATATGAACCAATTGATTGAAAGTCTTCACGACAAAGATTTTTATATTAATGTCATTTCGAAGTCAGGATCTACAATGGAATCTTCCCTAGCTTTCCGTGTTCTTCGTCAATATTCAGAAGAACGTTATAAAGAAGGGGCAAAAAATCGAATTATTGTTACAACAGATCCTGAAAAAAGTCTATTAAAAGAAATAGCCGATAACCAAGGTTATCGCAAATTTGATATTCCTACAAATATTGGTGGGCGATACTCTTTATTAACATCTGTAGGTTTATTACCGATTTCTGTAGCGGGTATTAATATTTACGAATTAATAGAGGGAGCGAAAAAAGCGGCGATTGATTTAAAAGATCGAAGCCCAGAAAAAAATGAGGCTTACCGCTATGCAATTATTCGTCACGCATTATATGCCCAAGGTTATCGAATTGAGTTATTAGCTTCTTTCGAACCAGCCCTTTCTTATATTCATGAATGGTGGAAGCAATTGTTTGGTGAGAGTGAAGGGAAAAATAAAAAAGGATTATTCCCGGCTTCAGTAAATTATTCAACGGATTTACATTCATTAGGTCAATTTGTTCAAGATGGTAGTCCGTTATTATTTGAAACATTTCTTCATTTTAAAGAAGTTACGGATGATTACTACATTCCTTATAAGACGATAAATGATGATTACTTAAACTTTATAAGTAATCGTACATTTAATGAAATTAATTCTATTTCGAAACAAGGTACTGTACTTGCCCACGCAGAGGGAGGCGTACCAATTATACAAATAGAAGTGGAGCGCCTTGATGCATTCCATGTTGGTTATCTCATCTACTTTTTTATGAAAGCTTGTGCGATGAGTGCTTATTTGTTAGATGTTTACCCATTCGATCAACCCGGTGTGGAAGCTTATAAGAAGAAAATTACCCAGTTATTAATTGAAGAAAGCATTGCCCATTAAATAATGTTTTGAAATGAAGGGGAGATCTATTGATGAAAAAAGTTAAAAAAGCAATTATTCCGGCTGCTGGATTAGGAACACGCTTTTTACCTGCAACGAAAGCAATGCCAAAAGAAATGCTTCCAATTGTTGACCGGCCAACTATTGAGTATATTGTCGAAGAAGCGATTCAATCGGGTATTGAAGAAATCATTATTGTGACTGGTAAAGGAAAACGAGCTATTGAAGATCATTTCGACCGAAATATGGAGTTGGAAGATAACTTATTGAAAAAAGGGAAAGTGGAAGTTTTAGAAAAAGTGAATCAATCCTCTCAAATTGAACTACATTATATTCGTCAAAAAGAACCGAAAGGGCTAGGACATGCTATCTGGTGCGCACGGAAATTTATAGGTGATGAACCTTTTGCAGTTTTACTAGGTGATGACATCGTTCAGTGTGATATTCCTTGTACAAGACAGTTAATTGAACAATTTGAACAAACTGAATCCCCTGTTATTGGTGTTCAAAGGGTATCCGATGAAGAAACAAATCGTTACGGCATTATCGATCCGATTGGTAAAATTGATCGATTATATCAAGTGAAGCGATTTGTTGAAAAACCTGCACTAGGAACAGCACCTTCTAATTTAGCCATTATGGGGCGTTACATTTTATCTCCTGAAATTTTTCAATTTTTAGAAAAACAAGAGATAGGAGCAGGTGGAGAAATCCAACTAACGGATGCTATCCAAAAATTAAACGAAATTCAACCTGTTTATGCCTATGATTTTGATGGTATGCGCTACGATGTTGGAGAAAAACTTGGATTTATTCGAACGACAGTGGAATTTGCATTGGACAATAAAGAATTTGGGCCACAAGTAGAACAATTATTAAAAGATATTTTATCGAAAAGATCCTACACACAAGTTTTATAGATTAGGAGGTTTCTCAAATGAACATCGCAGTTGTTGGAACAGGATATGTAGGATTAGTAACGGGTGTAACCTTATCTGAAATCGGTCATCAAGTTACTTGTATTGATATCGATGAAGATAAAATTGAAAAAATGAAAAGAGGACAATCTCCTATCTATGAACCGGGCTTGAGTGAATTAATGCTGAAAAACATCGCTGAGAATAGATTACATTTTACCACTCATCACGAAGAGGGATTTTACAAAGCGGATGTGATTTATATCGCTGTTGGAACTCCAGAAAATGAAGACGGTTCTGCTAATTTAACTTATGTGGAGGAAGTGGCTATAAAAATAGCGGAACTTATTGAGCAAGATACGATAGTCGTTATTAAAAGTACAGTCCCTGTTGGAACGAATGATCGAATTCAACAATTCATTCATCATCACTTAATTCGTAATGTGAAAGTGGAAGTCGTTTCGAATCCGGAATTTTTAAAGGAAGGCACTGCCATTTATGATTCCTTTCATGGTGATCGAATTGTTATTGGTGCAAATAGCCTTCAGGCGGCAAATATAATTGAACAGATTAATAAACCTTTTGGCATTCCGGTATTTATAACAGATATCCGAAGTGCGGAAATGATTAAATATGCGGCAAACGCCTTTTTAGCTACAAAAATTAGTTTTATAAATGAAATTGCTAACATTTGTGAAAGGGTGAACGCGGATGTAGAGCAAGTAGCAAAAGGAATCGGAATGGACCAGCGTATAGGCAATAAATTTTTAAATGCGGGAATAGGCTATGGAGGTTCTTGTTTTCCAAAGGATACAAAAGCTCTTTTGAAGATAGCTGGACATGTGGATTATGAGTTCGAACTACTTAAGGGTGTTGTTAACGTCAATAAGCAGCAACAATATTTGTTGTTAAAAAAGTTGAACAATCGTTTTGAAACGCTAAATGGAATGAGAATAGCGGTATTAGGTTTGGCCTTTAAACCAAATACCGATGATTTGCGAGAAGCCGCATCCATTGTCATTACCGAAGAACTTATTAATCAAGGGGCTCAAGTAATAGCCTTCGACCCAATCGCTATGGAAAATGCAAAAAAAACATTAGTTACTTCTATTATATATGCAGATTCCATAGAGGAAGCATTACGAGATGCAGATGCAGCATTGATTTTAACAGAGTGGGATGACATTAAATATATGGACCACGCCATTTTTAAGACAATGAGAACACCGATTATATTTGATGGACGAAATTGTTTTGAGTTGAGTAGTTTGAAAGATTCCATAATCGAATATCATTCTATCGGTCGTCCAGTAGTAAAACCTGAGATAACAAATGCACTAATTTATGATTGAGAGATGGTGAGTCATTTTGTCTGTCACAACTTCTAATGAGCAGGCTAAAAGAAAAAAGGTAAGGGAGCCAATTACCCCGATTAAATTAAATGAAAGTAAATTCTATTTAGTCAGTAAAAGAATGATGGATATTATCGGTTCCTTACTTGGAATCATTGTGCTCATCCCTATTTTTATCATCATTATTTTACTTATTAAAATAGAAGATCATCGCGGAGCTATTTTTTTTAAGCAAATTCGGGTCGGTAGAAATGGAAAAGAATTTACGATTTATAAATTTCAATCAATGGTTTCCAATGCAGAAGAGTTAAAAATGTCATTACTCGATAAAAACGATATAAAAGATGGCCCTGTCTTTAAAATGAGACAGGATCCTCGAGTAACGAAAATAGGGAAATTTATTCGTAAAACAAGTCTCGATGAGCTTCCCCAAATAATCAATGTACTAAAAGGGGATATGAGTTTAGTCGGGCCACGACCTCCCCTTCCAGATGAAGTCGCCCAATATTCCCACTATGAAAAGCAACGGTTAACAGTAACACCTGGATTAACTTGTTATTGGCAAGTGAATGGAAGAAGTAATATCGGCTTCGATGAGTGGGTGCGATTAGACTTGAAATATATACAAGAAAGAAATTTACTTATTGATCTAAAGTTAATTTTCAAAACGGTATTTGTTCTTTTAGGATCCAAGGATGCATATTAGGGGTGAGGAAATGGAATTAACTTCAAAAATTTATGTAGCAGGACATAGAGGATTAGTTGGATCTGCTATTGTCAGAAAACTAAAAGAACAAGGATATAACAACATTGTTGTTCGAACGAGTAAAGAACTTGATTTAAGAGATAAATTACAAGTAGATGCTTTTTTTGAAGAACAACAACCCGAATTCGTATTTTTAGCAGCGGCAAAGGTCGGTGGTATTGTCGCTAATAATACGTATCCTGCAGATTTTATTCGAGATAATTTAATGATTCAAACGAATGTAATTGATGCGGCTTATCGAAAGGGAGTAAAAAAACTTCTCTTTTTAGGAAGTACTTGTATTTATCCGAAATTTGCTCGTCAGCCAATGAATGAAGCGGCTTTATTAACGGGTGAGCTAGAGCCGACAAATGAACCTTATGCAATCGCAAAAATAGCTGGCATTAAAATGTGTGAATCCTATAACCGGCAATATGGAACCAATTACATATGCGCCATGCCAACGAATTTATATGGTCCGAATGATAACTTTGATCTTGAAACATCTCATGTATTGCCTGCATTAATTCGTAAATTTCATGAAGCAAAATTACGAAATGAACTGTATGTAGAAGTATGGGGTACAGGTGCACCGAAAAGGGAATTTTTATACTCGGACGACTTAGCGGATGCAGTGATTTATTTAATGAATCATTATCACGGTAATCAATTTGTTAATGTAGGCGTAGGAAAAGATATTTCTATTAAAGAGTTAGCTGAGAAGATTCAAAAAGTAGTTGGGTTTGAAGGAGAAATTAAATTTAATCCATCGAAACCAGATGGTACGCCTAGAAAATTAGTGGATGTAACAAAACTTAATAAACTTGGTTGGTATGCAACAACTTCACTGGAAGACGGTATTGAAAGAACATATAAATGGTTTTTAGAAAATGGTCTCGAAACAGTAAAAGTTGCTAACGAGTAGGAGGAGCATATGAAAAAAGCATTAATCACAGGTGTAACAGGTCAAGATGGATCTTACTTAGCAGAGTTCTTATTAGAAAAGGGTTATGAAGTACATGGTATCGTTCGACGAAGCTCTTCTTATAACCAAGAAAGATTGGAAGACATTCTATCACAAGAAGAGTCGGAAGCGTTATTAAATAATAACGATTTCAGCCTTCATTACGGAGATGTGACAGATGCTTTGAACATAACACGAATAATAAGTGAAATTCAACCAGATGAAATTTACAATTTAGCTGCCCAGTCCCATGTCCGAGTTTCATTTGATATGCCTTCTTATACTTTAGATGTGGATGCAAAGGGTACGTTAAACATTTTAGAAGCCGTTAGAATTTTAGGTTTAACTGAAAAAACAAAAATTTATCAAGCTTCCACTTCTGAATTATTTGGAAAAGTCCAAGAGGTTCCACAAAACGAAACAACACCATTTTATCCTCGATCCCCTTATGGAGTTGCCAAAATGTATGGATACTGGATTACGAAAAACTATCGAGAATCCTATCATATGTTTGCGGTAAATGGAATTTTGTTTAATCATGAATCAGAACGACGGGGTGAAACATTCGTAACACGCAAGATTACATTAGCAGCTGCTCGTATCGCCCAAAGAAAACAATCTGTATTAAAATTAGGCAATTTAAACTCTTTACGTGACTGGGGCTATGCCAAAGATTACGTTGAATGCATGTGGTTAATTTTGCAGCATCATAAACCTGAAGATTTTGTAATTGCTACTGGTGAAATGCATACAGTGAGAGAGTTTGTAGAGCTTGCCTTTAAACATGTGGATATAAATATTGAGTGGATAAGTGAAGGGATAGAAGAAAAGGGGATAAATAAATTAACGGGAGAAGTTGTCGTAGAAGTAGATCCAAAATACTTCCGTCCAACAGAAGTAGATCAACTTCTTGGCGATCCCACAAAGGCTAAAACGTTATTAGGATGGAATCCAACAAAAACATCTTTTGAAGAGCTAGTAAAAATAATGGTTACGAAAGATATGGAAAAAATATCAAATGAAGAACGAAACGTTATTATGTTTGATTGAAACTGGATTCAAACACTTGGACATGCATCACGTTTATAAGACTAAAAATTGTATATTACGACCTTAATTTTTTATCAAAATTAATTTTGAGGAGATAACCAACATGAAACTAGTGTTATTATCCGGTGGTTCCGGTAAACGTCTTTGGCCATTATCGAATGATGCACGATCAAAACAGTTTTTAAAAGTACTCGAAGATGATGATCACAACGTAAAATCGATGGTGCAACGAGTTTGGGGACAATTAAATCGTGTGAATCTTGCCGAGTCTACCATCATTGCGACAAGTAAAACACAAGTAGATATGATTCAAAATCAACTAGGTCAAAAAGTGAATTTAGTGATCGAACCAAATAGGAGAGATACTTTTCCGGCGATTAGTTTAGTAGCTTCGTATTTGTACTCGATAAAAAATGTTTCACTAGATGAGACGATTGCTATTCTTCCGGTTGATCCCTATGTTCAGGACGCTTTCTTTGAACAAGTTACTCAGTTAGACCAAGCTTTAAAACAATCAAAAGCAGATATAGCTCTTATTGGTGTTACTCCTACTTATCCTTCTTCAAAATATGGCTATATGATACCTTCAGAATCTCAACAACAAGACTATTTAACTATCCAACGATTTACCGAAAAACCAACGGAAGAGGAAGCTGAAAAATTAATTGCACACCAGGCATTATGGAATTGTGGTGTCTTTGCCTTTAAGTTAGGTTTCATGATTCAAATATTAGAAGAACGGGGCTTCCCAGTTCATTATGATGAACTTGTAGCGCAATATGACAAACTTCCTAAAATCAGTTTTGACTATGAAATTGTTGAGAAAACAGAGCATATTGTTGCACTTCCTTATAACGGTTATTGGAAAGATCTTGGAACTTGGCGAACGTTAACAGAAGAAATGCGCACTTCCCAAATGGGAAAAGGAATCATGACCGATGATTGTGAACAAACACATTTAATCAATGAATTAGATATTCCGATTACGCTCATTGGGGTATCAAATGTAATCGTTGCTGCTAGTCCAGATGGTATATTAGTCGCCGATAAAGAAAAGAGTCCACTTATAAAAGAAATTGTAGGGCAATATGAAAATCGCCCGATGTATGAAGAACGTAGATGGGGATGGTATAAGGTTCTTGATCATTTAAAAACAGATGAAAACTATGAAGTATTAACGAAACGAATTGGTGTGAAAGCCGGCAAAAATTTAAGTTATCAATATCATCTTCACCGTAGTGAAGTATGGACGGTTATTAAAGGCGAGGGCGTATTTGTTCAAAATGACAAACTACGTGTTGTGAGAACCGGTGATGTTTTGGAAATCCCCGTTGGACATAAACATGGTCTTAAAGCAGTTACAGATTTAGAAATGATTGAAGTTCAAACGGGTCCCCAATTAATTGAAGAAGATATTGTCCGTGTTTTTATGAGTTGGGATGAGATAGAAAACTATTGTTATTCTTTAGTTGAATAACAAAAAGGGGTAACAGGATGATTTTAGTCGTAGGTGGCGCGGGTTATATTGGAAGTCATGTTGTAAAAGAATTAGTTAAAATAGAACGAGTCGTTGTTTTGGATAACCTTTCAACAGGTCATGTTGAAGCGGTAGATGAAAAGGCAACTTTCATTCAAGGGGATATAGGAAACGAAGAGGATTTACGTACTCTTTTTTCCGAATATGCCTTTAATGGAGTAATGCATTTTGCAGCGAATAGTTTAGTAGGAGAATCGGTTACTAATCCCCAAAAATATTACACTAATAACATCGTATCCACCCTTACTCTATTGAAAGTTATGCTCGAAAAAAATGTAAATAATTTTATTTTTTCTTCCACAGCTGCAACTTATGGTATTCCGAAAGTGGATATAATTAATGAATTGGTTGAAACAAATCCGATTAATCCTTATGGAAAATCCAAAATTATGGTAGAACAAATACTAGAAGATTATGCAGTCGCCTATGGGTTAAATTATGTTACATTGCGATATTTTAATGCAGCAGGCGCGGTTGAAACCGGAGAAATTGGTGAAAGTCATAACCCAGAAACCCATCTTATTCCGATCGTGTTGCAACATTTAGCAGGATTACGAGAGAAAATATCGATTTTTGGGAATGATTATGACACACCAGATGGGACGTGCATTCGTGATTATATTCATGTGACGGACCTTGCCAAAGCTCATCTATTAGCACTTCAATCATTAATAGATGGGAAAAATAAAACGGCTACCTACAATCTTGGGAATGGATTTGGATATTCGGTAAAGGAAGTTATAGAAACTTGTGAAAAGGTGACTGGGTTGAAAGCCAATGTGGAAATGACAAAACGTAGAATAGGTGATCCAGCACGATTAGTAGCCTCTTCAAGTAAAATTTATGAAGAACTCGGTTGGAAAGCAGAGAGAAATTTAGAACAAATTATTCAAAGTGCATGGAAATGGCATCAACATCCAAAGTATTAAACATTTACGAACTCGGCTAAGGAAGTGGCCGAGTCTTCTATTATTTTAAAGGAATCAATTAACATAACTTGATATATCCATTCAACATCATAAAAAGGAAGGTGCCTCGATGAAAGCTATTTATTCTAAATGGAGATCACAAAACTTACCAAAATATTTATTAGAAGAATTGGATGCTATTTCTGATGATGAGAAAAAAATTGAAGATCGTTTCTATCAATATGTTTCCTTTGGTACGGGCGGCATGCGCGGTTTAATTGGTGCCGGAACGAATCGAATAAATGTTTATACGATACGTCGTGTATCGGAAGGATTGGCCCGCTATATTGAATCCCATGGAAATGAGGCGAAAAAACGTGGTGTCGTAATTGCCTATGATACACGTCTTTTTTCAAAAGAATTTGCCATCGAAACAGCTTGTGTACTTGGTGCCCATGGGATTACTTCCTACATATATAAGGAGCCACGGCCAACACCACAGCTTTCCTTTACAGTTCGGGAATTGAACGCCTTTGCTGGAGTAGTCATTACGGCTAGCCATAATCCGAAACAATATAATGGTTTCAAAGTGTATGGAGAAGACGGTGCTCAACTTGTACCATCCGGAGCAGAAGCCATCGTTAAATCGATGGAGCAAATTGAAGATATTTTTGACATTGCCGTTTGGGACGTTGAATTGTTAGAAAAAGAAGGGTTAGTCCAATGGATATTAGAAGACTGTGATGCGAAATATATTGAAAAGCTATTAACGGTAAAAGATAGGGACAACATTGATCGTAATATAAACATTGTTTATAGCCCATTACATGGTACAGGATTATCCCCTGTTATGGAAGGATTGAATCAGCTTGGATTTCACAATGTCCATGTGGTAGAACAACAAGCCTCTCCAGATGGTCACTTCCCAACGTTAGAATACCCGAATCCAGAAGAACCGGCTGCATTTGACTTAGCGATGCAATTAGGAGGAAAAGTTGGGGCAACAATTTTATTCGCGACAGATCCGGATGCGGACCGAATCGGGGTTGCTATTCGTAACGGAGAACAATATGAACTATTAACTGGCAATCAATTAGGGGCACTGCTATTACATTATATTTTACAAAACCAATTTGAAAATAGAACGCTACCTTCTAATGGAACTATCATTAAAACCATTGTAACGTCAGAACTTGGCGCTAAAATTGCCGCAAAATATCACATCAATACGATTAATACATTAACTGGCTTCAAATTTATTGCTGAAAAAATAGAAGAATTTGAACAAACGAAACAACATACTTATTTATTTGGTTATGAAGAAAGTTATGGCTATTTAATGAAAACTTTCGTTCGAGATAAGGACGCGGTTCAAATCGCATTGAAAGTTGCGGAAATGGCTGCTTATTATGAATTGCACGGAAAGACGTTGTTGGATGTTTTAAATGACTTGTTTGAACAATTCGGATATCATCAAGAAGCTCTTGTATCCCAAGTGTTCGAAGGAAAAGACGGTCAAGAAAAAATGAAAGCTATTTTAAATGACTTTCGAAAATATCCACCTACTGAAATTGGCGGGATACCTGTTATAAGAGTAGAAGATTATTTAACTAGTATTACGATAAATGCAGATGGGTCCATTGAAGATATTCTTTTACCGAAGGAAAATGTGCTTAAGTTTATTTTAAACAATGATTCATGGGTTGCTATCCGTCCTTCCGGGACAGAACCTAAGTGTAAGTTTTACTTCGGTGTTGTGGCCACTTCTAAAATGGAAGCGGAAAAACAGTTAGACCAATTAAAAAAATTCTTTACAACATCACGCCTTCCAATATAGGAAGGCTTTTTATTTTTGCTTCTGTTTTCCTTTAAAAATCGAATAATATGAACATAGGATGAATAGGTTACATCGAACTAATTTGGAGGTGTAATCAATAAAAAAATGAAACTTTATTATTGGTTATAAAGTATATATAATTGGTTTAGAAAATAGGAGGCAAGTAAATTGAAAAACACAAATATTTTACGTAAAGTCTTGAAGCATTTTGCTATTATGTGGCTTTTAACAGGGGTTGGATTCTTTGTTGGTAGTGTGTTACCACCAACTGTTCTATTACCTGTATCCATCATTACCATTTTGTTATTAATTATCGCAATCTTTGTTCGAAACATTCGAATGATGAATACAATCCTATACTGTATCCCATTTTTAGTAGGGATTACGTTTTTCTGGAGTACGCAATTCTACATCGATCAATTAGGTATGGAAACCGTACTTATTACTCTAATTGGTACAATAGTAATCTTCGCCATTCTAGGGTTTATTGGTAGTGTTACAAAATCCGATTTGTCTGGGTGGGGTGGATATCTATTTGGAATTCTATTAGTTGCGATTTTAGTTTCCATCGTTTTCTTCTTCTTTACGCCATCTAACTTAATATTATTGCTTTTAGCAGCAGTCATTATTTTAATTTTCGTCTTATATACAATTTACGATTTTAATCGAATTGCAAAAGGGCATGTTTCAGAAGAGGATGTTGTAAGCTCGGCATTAGATTTATATTTAGATTTCATTAACCTATTCTTAAATATTTTAGAGCTGATTTGGAGAATAAGAGAAGAATTTAAATAATTACGTAGTAGCAAAATGATAAGACCTGAGACACCTAATAGAATCATTAGGTGTCTTTTTTGTGATGATAGGGCTCAATTAAACAAGTAATCTAGCACAAATGAATGTAGTTAAATTATGGAAACTACTTTTGCTATATAGTATAATTACCTTAATTTACTATTATTGTAGAGTAACATATTTTAAAATCACCCTTTTTGTCTATTAATGATTAATGGATGAATTAAATAGAACATTATGAAACGAAAATAATAAGGGAATGAGTTTAGTGGAGAACATTCATGTCAAAGATAAAAGTCGATATTGATAGAGTTAATGATTTGACCCCTAGCTTTTCACAAGTTACGACGAAAGTATCGAATACAACAGATAAAGTTGCATCCATCCGATCTCAAATCGATTACCGTATTAAAGCACGACACGGAATCGGGGATCAATTGTACAAAATATCCAATGAATTACAAACGATTGAAAAGAATATGCAAAAGTTAGTATCTTTCCTTCAAAATTCGATGGATAAGTATGCAGAGGCTGAAGAGAAAATTGCTAAGCAAGTACCTGAATTACCTAATGTGATAGGGAAAAATAACATAACTATTGATGCAAATGGTAAGATACAAGTGATGGATGAATACGCCCAATTTAATACTAATAGAGCGATTGATCCAAATACCGGTGAATATTTATTTACATTTGAAGGTAAGAGACAAGTATTGGGGGGGAATGGTTCTGGTACACCAGATGCTATTCCTCAATTTGTAAATTCAGTAGATGATTTATTATATGAAATCTTTCTAAGTGATATAGTTACTCTTTTTGACCCAAGCGCTTCAGATTCTGAAAGAGCCATAGCAAGAGCTTCTATGACTCCGCTGGGTAAAGCGATAAAAGTTATAAAAGGAGCAAAAGTCGCGACGGATGTGCTCGATAATTCAAAAGACATTGCAAAAACTGTGGATAAAGCAGAAAATATAAAAGACCTCTCAAAATCTATAGATAAAACGAAAGATATACAAGATAAAACAATTTCTGATTTAGAAGTCAAACAGTTAGGGGAATACATAAAGGATCTCGAGAAGAAGCAGGTAGATAAGGGTGCGGGTAAAGATATTACTTTTAAATCGGGTTATGATCAACATTTAAAAGAGGTAGAAGCAGTTGTTAGAAAGAAAAACAAAGGAATTGTTGGCGGACATAATCTAAACGAATTTGAGAAAGTATTTATTGATAATGGTTGGGATATACAAGATTGTATTATATCTAGAAAAAAGCACTCTAAGATTGACGGTATATATGAGATTGAATATGGATTACCTGCGATAGATAGAGAAGGACGTATTATCCCTGGTGAACTTAAAAAAGTTCGCACCCCAAAGACTGTTTATGACCCAGAGCTAATTTCAGATGATCAAATGTTAAAGTGGGGTGAAGAAGCGATGAAGAATGGAGAAGTAGTTGGAAGGAAAATTACCGGTACTTCTCAAAACGGTTTAAAGTTTGAAGGATATATTGATGAAACAACAGGAGAAGTTACAAACTTTTTCCCAACCTTAAACAATTAATTATTTGGAGAGTGAGAAAGTGGAAGAGAAAAACAAAAAAAGGGAGCTAGTCAAATACTTCTTTCAAGTGATGGGAGATGAAAGATTTTTGACAGTGTTAGAAAAGTATACAGTTGGGGAAGGATACGGTATTGAACATGTGTGGTGTGTTTTTGCAGACGACTATGAAGAATGGGAAGAAGATTACTTCGGTGAAGATGGGGTAGCTTTTTATTTCGATTATCCTGCAGTAGAAGAAGATGAAGAAGTAATTTTAGATTATGAAACTTTATATCTATATTTAGAAGAAATTGTAGAAAGCTATCTATTGAGACATCCAGAAAGTAAGTTGGAGATAGAAAACTATATGAATAAGATTAAAGAGAGATATAAGATAAAGCAATAAGGGTAAAGTGCATTATACTGATATGGATGAAAAAGATGAAGTTACAATAGAAAAAGTGTAAAGATAGCAGTGATATTTCCACTATTAAATGGATGTTCTTATGAAGAAACTATAATTTTAAAAATTAAGAAAATATCGATTTATAAATAATCATATAATGCAATAATTCTAGTAGGTAAGATAATACAGAGATTACTTTTCTGGAACGGTTGCTTAATTAACGAATAATTTGTTCTTAGTTTTGAATCTTATTAAACATTTAAATCTTTAGTAATTCAGTTCAAAAGTATTCTTGAATTTTCATAGAAAACCAACCGCATTCCAATTTGGAAAGCGGTTTAATATTGCTTTGAAATAGAGAAGACCTACCACATTATTTATCTAGAAGTAAAACAGCTAGGGGAATACATAAATGATCTTGAAAAGAAGCAAGTAGATAAGGGTACAGGAGAAGGTTTACCGGAGATTAACCCTAAATATACTACAGCAATTGATAACAAGGTAACTATTAAGGAACAAGTGGTACTACCATCATGGCTTTAAAAAACATATACAGATGGCCAATATAGAACGGTTATCACGAATGAAAGTATTTATGGTATACCGTACTTTCGGTGGTAAAACAGGAGTAGATGATGTTTTCTCTTCTACGGTACCTACTTCAAACAGAATAACAATTAACATAGATTCTGCTCTTTTACCGGAGTGGAAGAATAGTAGACAATATGAGGCAGTTATTGAAATACCTAAAGGTACAGAATTAAATATCGGTAAAGTAGAGCAACAAATGACTCAGAAGAGTACGATTTTTAAAGGAGGAGGGAATCAAATTTTGCTACTACAGAATTGGCCAAATGAATGGATAAAAGAAATTAGGGAATTCCCATGCAGATAAGGAAGGGGAGAAGGTTATGTCTAAAGATGAAAAGCAGGATAGATTACTTATACAGTTACGAAAGGTACTAGCTCTTTTAAAGGAGCAGTATATTACTCAACCTACACCCATGGTCGAAATGATTATTTCACGTTATCAACATGCTAATGATATCTTGGAGAGCAATAATATTGAAGACCTAAAAAAAGACATGTTCAGGATCAGTGATGCAGTAAGGGCATATTTGGAATCGTACAGTGATTATATGAATCCAGTGCTTGGTGAAATGGATAAGGCCGAGAATATGCTTAAAAATATTTTTACTTAAAAAATAGGTTGCGTAGTGCTGAATGAACTAATCATCCAACCAATAAAACACTTAAACTATGTAATACTAGATAAGGATTTTGACAGTTCAATTGTACGTGCAACAGAGATTAAATCTTATATATTAGGCAAAGCAAACATGTTAAATTAAACAGATCAATTATGGTCACATCTTACTAGGATTGACCTGTTTTTTAGCTTCATTTTTTGCGGCGATTGTTGCGGAAGAAGCTGATTTTGAAGAATCTAATTTTAACGAAGAATGGTTAGATGATAGTAATTGGTATATATTTGATAATGAAAATAGGAAAAAAGGTATATATATACCTGCAGTTTATCCCGATAGGGAATTAACTGGAGATGGAGATAATTTAAAGTTAGAAAGTATTGATTATATATAGACTATTATAAACCTTGATTGACAAAAGTCTTTCAAGGTTTATTTTGTGTGGGGATACCCAGTCCTGAATAAACAGTTATGAAATTAGATGTATACTAACAAGTTCTTAATACCAGATTGGAACAGAATGACAGGTATTCAACAATGGCATGCTAAACCACACACAATTTTAATTAAAGGGAAAGCAGGTCCACAGTTTCAAATGGGAGATCAATATATAGGAGGCGTAGAACAATGGTATATAACGAACCTAGACAGCTTAATAAAACCGTAAACTTTATTAAGGAAGCTGAAAAAGTGAAAATGCAGCTAGTGTCAGAAATTAAAGCTCACAAATTAGGTCAAGGTAAAGATGGGACGATAAGTCAACTTGAAAACTTTTATAAAGATATAGAACTAATGATTGAAAGCAAAAGTCATATTCCATCATATCCAAGAGCTATTGCTGACTCGTGGGTTTTTAATAGTGAACTTGGAAAACAATTATTAGATTTATATGAGGTATATAAGCTTTATATAGTTTGCAATAAAGCATTTGATTATTTTTTTGATTTGAAAAGAAAGTTGGACATATTTAATAAATTTGGCTACTTCAAGGCCCTGAGTTCGGTATTCCACCGGGCTTAGGTCTTTTTAATTTTGTCTTCATACGTTTGTTATTTTAATAGTGAATATACTCCGTTAGTTCCTTCTCAAAATGTTTCATGCTATCAAATTCTTGTAAATAAATTAGCTTAGATTTTAATAAGCTAAAGAAATTTCTATGACTGCATTATCTAAACAATTACCCTTACAGAACATACTTTGTAATATTAGTTTGTTTTAATGTTCGTTTATATGGTTTCATTTGATAATGCCAACCTTGGTCTGAATGAAGAATGAATTGTTTACTTGATTGTAGGTGTGTTAATGCTTGTTTTAACATGTTACCAACTAATTTATACACCGGACGACTCATAACCATGTAAGTGATAAATTCGCATCTATTACTGGATAAATAATGTTTCTCACCAAAAAATAAAATCTGTATTATCTGTTATCCATTTCTAGTTCATGTTTTCCGCTATAAAATTGCGTTGTAAGAAATTCGGTGCAATTTTCCCGACATTTCCATTATTAGGGCTGGAATATGCGACGTAAAGGTTGTTAGTGTTGATGGGAAAAGAAGAGTGTCTATAAGAGTAGTAATTACAGGGCAAACAAATAGTAATATTATTTTAAGTTATAGGGAATTATTGTATAAATATCCCTATTTTAGGGGGAGGATAGGACTAGAAAATCCGATGAACGAAGGTGTCCTTATTCGAATTATGAAAAAGTATCCGTTTATAATATTAAATTTATTAATCATCACTTTAGTGTTAGTTATCCTTTTTGGGCAGAAGCATCAAAAAGCGGAGCAAGAAGCGAATGAAGAGTTAGCGGTTTCTTATATTTCTGAAGCGAATGAGCGGGAAGGGCAAAAAAAGAAATTAGGTAAGCTACTTGAACAAACGATTGCGGAAGAGTTACCTGGTGTTGTGGCATGGGGGGATTCCCTTACATATGGTTCAGGTGGTGAAGGTGTAACATATCCGAAAGTATTACAAAATTTAATCGAGCAAAATGTTTATCCTAATATCCCTGTAGTGAATATGGGCGTAAGGGGAGAGACGTCTAGTACAATCGTGGGACGAGCAGGTGGTACGCCCTTTGTTGTAAGCAGTTTTACCATTCCGAAAGAGGTTACAAAAGTGGAAATTCACATCACTTCGTCAACAGGAGAACCGGTTGCTCCTCTTCGACAAGGAGATCGAGGAATGAATCCTGTCACCATTAATGGAGTTCAGGGGATAATTAGTATCGACCAACAATCAAAAGAAGAAAATAGTTATTATTTTGAACGATTACAAAGGGGAGAAGCTGTTCAAGTAGAGGGGGGCACAGTAATTGAAACGGCTGCCATGGGAAAATTTAAAAACTATCTTCCAATTGTATTTGTCGGTCAAAATGGGGGTTACAAAACAAATCAACAATTAGTGGATCAAATTAAATCGGTTATTCAGCTCGAAAAGTACAATGAAAACTACTTAGTTCTAGGGTTAACAACTGGTACGGCAGAATCAAGAATACAACTGGAATCATTAATGGAAACTACTTTTGGTAAGAAGTATGTCAATCTTCGTGAGCTCATTAGTACAAATGGGCTGAAATTAGCAAATATAACGCCAACGACGGAAGATTTAATGGCAATGGAAACGGGCGCCATCCCACCAAGTCTTTTATCCGATAAAGTTCATTTTAATGCAAAGGGTTATGAAGTAATTGGAAAAATTGTATTTGACCGAATGAAACAATTAGGCTATTTTGATTCGGTAAAACAGTTAGCCGAGAAATTAAACGCTATATAATAACGGGGTTTTAACATTCTATTGAAATTAAAACATTATACATCATCATTAAGCTACTAAATGACCAGAGTATTGGCATTTAGTAGTTTTTATTATTTGATTTATAATATGTAACACTCTTTAAACGATAGCATATTTCTCCCTAGCTTCTACTATATATAGATAACGAAACTATTTATTTTAATTTAAAATCGGTTGATATTTTTACCAAATAATGGGATATTTTATGTTATTGTTGTAGTAAGTTAATACCAAAATTTGTTTAAACTTGAAATTATTTTCTATTAATAAGGCATAAAGTTATATTTGAAATCATAGATTGGGAATAGAGGTAATTTTTCTGGTTAAATTTTCTTATCATTGTATTTAAATATAGTTTTGATATCTACTGTTAGGAGAGATTACGATGTCTAGTCTCACGAAAAGGTGCTCAGATGAACGAAATAGTATAGACAAAACAATTTTAAAATCACAAATATCTACGTGCAATATTTTAGGCGTCCATATAGCAACGATTAATATGGGATGGCTAGTAAATTTTTTAAGCGAACATATAAAATCCTTATCGGGTCAGTATATTTGTGTGACAAATGTCCATACGACTGTAATGAGTTATGAAGAACCGGAATATTGTGCCATTTTGAACAATGGAATAATGGCCATTCCGGATGGGGGTCCATTGTCTACAATAGGGAGAAAAAAAGGACATGTTCAAATGGAGCGAACGACAGGTCCAGATTTAATGGGAGAAATCTTTCAACTTTCTTCTGACAAAGGATATCGCCATTATTTTTATGGATCAACACAATCGACTTTAGGAAAACTTTCTAAAAACCTGATGGAGGAATATCCTCACTTAAATATTGTAGGTATGTATAGTCCGCCTTTTCGTCCTCTAACAGCTGAAGAAGATGAAATGATTGTTAAAAAAATAAATGAAACAAATGCTGACTTTGTTTGGGTTGGTCTTGGTGCACCAAAACAAGAAAGATGGATGGCGTCACATAAGAATAAAATAAACGGCCTGATGATTGGAGTCGGTGCGGGCTTTGATTATTATGCGAAAAATATAGCAAGAGCACCCCAATGGATGCAAAGAAACAACCTTGAATGGTTGTACCGACTAATGCAAAATCCAAGAAGATTGTTTAAGCGATACTTTCGAACAAACATAAAATTTTTATGGTTAATAGGGAGAGGCAAGTAGTCATGAATGTTTTAGCTTCTGTATATGCATGTAGCCCTTATGATGGATCCGAACGTGCAGTTGGTTGGAATTGGGTGTGTGAATTAGACAAGCATCATCAATTATGGGTTCTAACGAGTAAAGTTTATGAAAAAGACATTGAAACATATAAGGAAAGAAATCCGAATTCCCTATTAAATACAAAATTTATTTATGTCGATCTTCCAAAGTATAAGAGCTTTTGGCACAAAGGGTATCGAGGTGAACGGATATACTACATCCTCTGGCAAAAAGCTGCATTAAAAGTAGCTGAAAAGTTAATAAAGGATATTCATTTTGATTTAGTTCATCACATCACTTATGTTACATGTGTTTTACCTACTTATATGCATCAACTAGGATTACCATTTTTGTATGGACCTGTTTCAGGTGGTGAAAATATCCCGTCAATTATTGAATTCCCTATGTCCATAAAAAATACTTTCATTGAAAAGATTCGTAAATTCACTCAACTTTTTTTTCAGTCAACACCGAATTTTACAAAAACGATGGAAAGGGCAACGCTTATCTTAGCAACTACTGAAGAGACGAAAATGTTCATTCCAAAAAAATATCACGATAAAGTGAATATTTTTCAATCCATCGTTTTGGATGAACATTTTTTTTATCCAAAACCGAAAGAGAAAAGTGCTAGCATTTGTAAAATACTAATTGCTGGAAGAATGATTTATTGGAAAGGCTTTGAGATCGCCATTTGGTCATCCATAAAAGCATTAGAAAACGGATGTAATGTAGAGATTACCATTTTAGGTGATACGGATGATGGTAGTCCTTCTTTTAAAGAATATTTAATGAGTTTAAGCGATAAATATTCACATAAAATAAAATTCATTTCGAAAGTGGATTATCACAAGATGAAAGAATTTTATGATGAATTTGATATATTACTGAATTGTAGTTTAAGAGATTCGGGATGTTATGTAGTCATGGAAGGAATGAGTAGAGGGCTGCCGGTTATATGTATTGATACTGGGGGTCCTAAAATAAATACAACAGAGGAAAGTGCAATAAAAATAAAACCTGATCGTTTAGAAAAAATGATTGCCGACATAGCAAATGGAATTTGTCGATTAGTAGAGGATAAAGAACTTAGATTGAAGATGGGGAAAGCTGCAAGACAACATGCCATGAACCATTTTGTATCAAACAAACGGACGCTACAGATGAATGAATATTATCATTATGTCGTTAATAAAAAATAACCGTTGTTGCTAATGAAGGTGAAGGAATGGAAAAACAACGTAAAATTTGTATGGTTGTTCAGGATCGAAAGGTTAAAGGTGGCATTGCTGCAGTGCTGAATGGGTACTTTGGATCTGAATTAGAAAAAGACTTTGAAATGAAATATGTCGAGTCGTACAAAGATGGTAATAAATTTTCAAAATTGATTAAAGCTATTATTGGATATATTCACTTTTTAAAGGTACTAATCATTGATAAACCAGAATTAGTGCATATCCATTCATCATTTGGACCTAGTTTTTATCGGAAAATACCTTTTATATTAATGGCAAGTTGGGCAAAGAAATCAATTATAAATCATTGTCATGGTGCAGATTTCGAAACTTTTTATTTGAAGGCAAATGATCGAAAGAAGAAATTAATCAAAAAAATTTATAATAAATGTTCGCTGTTCATCGCATTATCGGATGAATGGAAGAAAAATCTTAGTTTAATTGTTCCTCTTGAAAAAATACAAGTTGTTGAAAATTATAGTCTCATGAATGAAAATGCGGCGATGGAAAAAATGAACCGAAAATCTAATAATCAAATACTTTTTTTAGGACAAATATGTCAGAGAAAAGGATGTTATGATATTCCAACTGTCGTTGGGAAAGTTGTGAAAAACTTTCCAGAAGTTAAATTTATCCTGGCTGGATCAGGGGAAATTAAACAACTAAAAAAACTATTAAAAGAAAAAGGATTGGAAAAGAACGTTATATTCCCGGGATGGGTACGAGATGAAGAAAAAGACAAACTACTTCGTGAAAGTGATGTGTTTTTTTTACCATCCTATAACGAAGGAATGCCAATGGCTATACTAGATGCCATGGGGTATGGGTTACCGATAGTAGCTACGAATGTTGGAGGTATACCAAAATTAGTTGTGGACGGGCGGAATGGTTATACTTGCAATCCGGGGGATGTAAATGGTTTTGCTGAAAAGCTTATTACATTACTTAAAAACGAACAACATTTAAAGAACTTAGGAACAGAGAGTTTTCAATTTGTTAAGCGTCAATACTCGTTAGAAACGCATATTCATAAAGTGAAAGAAATTTATAATACACAATTACAGTAACTATAATTTTCTGACGTAGCTTTCATTTTGAATAATTAGTAGATCCATAAAATTGCTTGTAGTATTATCCATTGATTCGATTATAGAGGAGAGTTTTTATGGTGTTACTTAATCAGTCGAATGCCCAACTGAATGTTCAAAGGTTCTTTACAAAAAAACTGATTTTTTTCCAAATTTACTATAACTTATTTATCAAATTTTTTATTGGTCAATTTGGGTTTCCTCATTCACTTAATTATGTAACCGACATAATCACTTTCCTAATAGCACTACTATGTTTAGGTGAATTAAGAGCTGGCTTTCGTAAAAACAGTTTCATTTATAAATGGATTTATGTGATGTTGATATTTACTGTAATTGGTTATGTGATCAATATTTATTCACCAACATTATATATTTGGGGATTACGGAATACGTTTCGATTTTTTTTATTTTTCTTATGTTGCTTAGCGATATTAAAGAAAAAAGACATTAAGAAAATTTTGCACGTATTAGTTCGATTGTTACCGATTAATTGTTTAATTTGCACCTATCAATATTTCACGTTGCGGAATAGTGGAGGATATGTCTCATTGTATTTAGGGGATTTTATAGGGGGGATGTTTGGTCCTATTCAAGGAAGTAATGTGGCGATGAATGTTTATTTAAGCATTATTTTAGTGTTTACTTTAGCAGCATTTACTGAAAAAAAACTGTCCTTTATAAAATTAAGTTTATACGTATCAATGTGTTTTTATATTGCCATTTTGGCAGAAATGAAAATTATTTATTTTGAATTTCTCATTATATTAATCATCTTAATTTTTACTAGTAAAGTATCATTTAAAAAAATTGTAACAATGATTTTAGGGGTACTTACATTAATCGTAGTTTTAAATATTTGGAAAGCATATAACCCTGACAGTAGTGCTTATTTAACGAATTGGAATTCTATCCTTAATTATACGGCCGAGACAAGCTATGCGGGAACGAATTCCTTAAATAGACTTTCAGCCATACCAATGTTATCAACATTATTCTTTCAAGACAATTGGGCAGGGGGATTAGTGGGGATTGGATTAGGAAATGCAGATACATCCAATATAGACCTACTCAATAGTCCTACCTATTCATTATATGGTGAAACATTAAAATATACTTATTTTCAACAGGCTATTCTTTTTTTAGAGACTGGGATAATAGGATTGCTCATTTATCTAGGATTTTTCATCGTTATATTTTTACACTCTTTTCAGAAGAGAAAAGTAAAATGGGTCAATCATTATGAATATATTTATATAGTTACTGCTAGAATTTTTTCAATTTTAGCCATACTAATGGTTTTTTATAATCAATCCTTTCGTCTAGAAAGCAGTGGTTACTTAGCATTTCTCATTTTAGCAATACCTTATATATGGGTAAATAATGAAGAGGAAGAAATCACAAAGAAGTTTGATAATAAGTTATCAATTAGCAGGTGAAAAGATGGACGTTAAAATTAGTGTGATTGTAAGTATGTACAACATTGAAGAATTTGTGGAAGAATGCGTCAAATCTCTAGTAAATCAGACTTTAAAGGACATTGAAATTATACTTGTTAATGATGGATCAAGTGATGGGACATATGATATCGCACAAAGATTTTCCAACTTATACCCACATGTACAAGTAATCAATAAACCAAACGGTGGACTATCGAGTGCGAGGAATGCAGGTTTATCGAAAGCAAAAGGGGAATATGTCGCCTTTGTAGATGGAGATGATTACGTATTACCGAATATGTTTGAAATAATGTATGAAAATGCACGTGAGAATAACGCGGATATGGTCATGATTGGCTATATGCGTTTACTAGAAGACGGGACACTAAATTTTGATCGAGAAATGACTGAACAGAAAATCTTTACTCATAAAAAAGTTATTCAAGGGAAAAGTGAAATTCAAAATGAAGTATTAGCACCAATGATTGGTGTTTTACCGGAATCCGACAATGATATCGAATTAAATAGTTGTGTATGGCGCAATCTTTACAGAAAAGAAGTGTTGGATCAGTGTGGAGTGAAATTTAAATCTGAACGGGAATATATTTCTGAAGATATGATGTTCCATCTAGAACTGTTACCGCACCTTAATATAATCTCAACCATTTGTAAACCTGCTTATATATATCGATTTAATCGAAATTCACTTACAAAAAGGTATCGACCAGAGCGTTTTCAAAAGGAATGTTTTTTATACCAATCATTGCTAAGTAAAGTTTCTGAGATGAATATAAAAGATATCGATTTAAGATTAAAACGTTCTTTTATTGGACGAGTTAGAAATTGCATTCTGAGTGAAATTTATGCGAATAAAAATGAGGATTTTTGGCAGAGAAAACAAAACATTAAAAAGATGCTTCAAAATGAAATGGTAGCAAGCATTTTGCAACAGTATCCTATACATCAATTAAATTTAAAATTGCGCATTTATACGCATTTGATGAAATATAACAATGCAATTGGATTAATCATACTCGGTTTACTGTATAAACGAAGATATGTTAGAAAATAAAATGTATCAGCTGTTCAGATACATTAGAAGGTGTGAGAAATGGAAAAACCATTAATAAGTATTATTATCCCTGTTTATAATACGAAGGAGTTTTTAACAAAATGTGTTCATAGTCTACTTCTTCAAACAGTTCATTCATTTGAAATGATTTTAATTGATGATGGTTCCACAGACGGTAGTAGTCAACTATGTGATGAATTGGCTTTAGAAGATAATAGAATAATCGTTATACATTCAGTAAATCGTGGTGCTAGTTATGCACGAAATAAGGGTTTGGAAATAGCAAAAGGGGACTATATTGCATTTGTTGATTCGGACGATTGGGTAACAATAGATTATTTAGATAGCCTTTTAAGACAATATGATCAGCAAAATATCGATTTATCTATAATTGGTTATAAAGTTGTAACAGGTGAAGAAAGCAATTTACCAAATGCTTTTAAAGAACATCCGTTCATCGAAATCATTTCTTCCGAAGAGGCACTAGTAAATATCTTTAAATCCGATCGTTATAAAGGTTATTTATGGAATAAACTGTTTAAAACCGAAATAATAAAAAAATATCATTTGAAATTTGATTCGGAAATTAAAATATGGGAAGATCTGTTGTTTTGCTGCCAGTACTTAATGAACACAAATCAAGTATCAATTTCCAACAAAACTTGTTACTTTTATGTATCGAGAAAAGAAAGTGCTACTTCATTAAGAAACGATGCAAATGAAAAGACCAAACTAATTGCAGCAAAAAAGATAGCTGAATTAGATATTCATGTAGCTGATTTTGTTGATGAAACAAAAAAAAGGCTCATTATCGAATATATTTATTTTATTTTAATAAGAGAGTTTAAGAATGGAATTTTTAATCCACAACATGTATCCGACATATTACATGAAATTAATAGAATAAATCGGAATATGAATTTATCGTTAAAATTTAGACTCATATTATTCATCTTAAAAAAATATCCTTCGATTTTATATTGGATTTATAAAATGAAGGGACAGTTAAGTATGAGGGAAGGAGTAAAAGATGGCTGATGTAAGCATCATTGTACCAATCTATAATGTAGAAAAATATTTGGATAAATGTTTAAGTGGAATATTATCACAAACGTTTCAAAACTTTGAAGTAATACTCATTAACGATGGATCACAGGATAATTGCAAATCGATTTGTGATGAATATGCTAAAAAGGACGAACGCATTAAAGTCATTCATCAAGAAAATCAAGGATCTGGTTCAGCACGGAATAAAGGACTTGAATTAGCCAGTGGGAAATATATTTATTTTTGTGATGCGGATGACTATATGGAACCTTCTTTGCTGGAAGAGAATTTTCAAATAGCTGAAAAGTATGGAGTGAATATGGTTGTATTTGGCTATTACGATAAAGTCTGTAATGAGAATGGTATGACAATGATTCCAAGAACAAATCAATCAATTTATTTACATGATCAACATGCATTTAGAGAACACTTTGAACTACTTTTTAGCAATGGGGTAATGTATACATTATGGAATAAATTATATAAAAGGGACTTTTTGGAAAAATATCATTACCGATTTGGAAATGAGAGAGTGGGACAAGATACTGTCTTTAATTATCAAGTATATAAAAATATAGATAAAGTCTATATTAACGAAAAAATCTATTATCATTACTTGATTGGAAGAACGAATTCAGCTGTAAACAAATATCGCGCGGACCGATTTGGTTTAAGATATGAAGAAACATTGAAATTAGAACAGTTAATTAAAAGTTGGAATTATGAAAAAAAATATAAACAATTACTAATAAATGATTGGTTATTAACTTTGACAATCGGCATTAATAATTTGTTTCTTGAAAAATGTCCTTTAAGCAATGAAGAGAAAAAAAGGGAAATTCATCACTATATCCACACACCAAAAATTGCAATGGTACTTCAAAGTGTTTCGGTTAAAACGGAAAACATTAGTCATGCGACAAAATTTAAAATCTTCCTTCTAAAGAAAAATCAAATCAATTTATATTATCGTTTAATGAAATATAAAAAAATATTTTCATAAAGAAATGAAACTATCTTCTTAAGTGGAATGGTTTTAATCTCCTATCAATCTCTTCATAGAAACTACCTCTCAGATAAATCCACTTATGTCACCATGTAGCGCTCTCGAAAAATTCATCAACAAAATTTAAAAACAGAAGAATGAAGCTTTTGCCTTTATAGTTTCAGAAAACGAATAAAGCGGTCTATTCTTTCATTTGTTATAAAGTAATTCCTTTTTTCATAAAAATAATAATTGGAAAGTCGCGAATCGATAAGTAGTAGTGTTTTCATATTTACATATAAATATTTATGAAATTAGTAAAAGTACCATTTTTTAAGTATTAAATAATGTGGGGGATTAATATGAACTTTATTGAAAGGACTATAGGAAAAGCTTTTGCATTATTGAAAAAGACAGCTCCTGTAATTTCTAGTAAAATCATATATTTTAAAACATTTAGAAAAAGGTTAGATTTAAAAAATCCAACTTCCTTTAATGAGAAATTAATGTGGTTAAAATTAAATGAAGATGACGCATTAAAAACACTATGCACAGATAAATATGCAGTAAGAGAATATGTTGCGAAATTAGGATATTCAAAGATTTTGAATGAAATCTATCATGTATACGATCGTGTGGAAGATATTGACTTTAATCAATTACCACGTAGTTTTGCGATGAAATGTACCCATGGATGTGGTTTTAATATCATTTGTTCGAATGTAGATCGCTTAGATAAGAAAAAAACGATTATGCAATTAAAAAAGTGGATGAAAACCGATTATTCACTCGTAAATGGGGAGCCCCATTATTCGAAAATACAACCAAGAATTATAGTGGAGAAATATTTAGAAGAAAAAACAAATAAAAGTACGCCATTAGATTTTAAAATTCATTGTTTCCATGGTGAGCCGCACATTATAGAGGTTACATTAGCTTCAAAGGATATTATGTTTAATCATGATTGGACAATATTACCGTACAATGAAGCGAGTATGCATTTTGAGGAAAAGATCGATAAACCTGAGAAATTAGATGAAATGTTAGAAATTGCAAAAGTTTTAAGTAGTTCGTTTACTTATGTAAGAGTGGATTTATATTATTGTAACAATGAAATTTACTTTGGAGAACTTACTTTTACACCAGCAGCTTGTCTTGATATCGACTTTATAAATGACGCCGATTATCAAATGGGAAGACTATTAGATTTGACAGATTTGAGGAATAAGAGCCCTTTTAAACTATCGAGGCCGCGATATGGTGTACAAGTGAAATAACTTATCCAAGCCTCGTTAAAATGCATCTTTTTAATAAAAATCATAATTAAAATTTCATAAAAGGAATGTTAAATATAGAACAAATACTATTATTGAAAAATATAATTACAACGAAATTTATGAAAAACACCGGTTGGTTAATATTTGAACAAATTTTTAGGATGGGTCTTTCTTTAATTGTCACTTCTCTAATGGCTCGATATCTAGGTGCCCAAGATTTTGGTTTAATCAATTATAGTTTGGCGTATATCATTATTTTTACGACGATTAGTAATCTAGGAATCGATAGTATTATTGTAAACGAAATTATTAAAAAAAGAGAAGAGACAGGAAAGGTTATTGGGACAACTATCTGTTTACGATTAATTTCTTCTGCGCTATCAATTTTTCTAATATTCCTCATAGTAAAGTATGTTATTCAGGATAGCTTTGTTATACAAATGATCACTTTGATTCAGTCGATTTCATTGTTATTAGTCGTCTTTGATACGATTGACTATTGGTTTCAATCTAATTTGCAATCGAAGTATATCGTCATAGCAAAATCAGTTGCATTTTCGATTGTCTCTTTATGGCGTTTAGCTTTGATTTTCTTTGAAAAATCCGTTTATTATTTTGCTTTTGCAACCGTTTTAGAAAGTATTGTAATCAGTGCGTTTATTTTATGGTTTTACTTTAAATACAAAGGACCTAAACTTCGATTCTCGTTTCTTCAAGCAAAAGAATTACTATCCCATGGGTTTTATTTTTTTATTGCAGGATTATTAATTGTTGTTTATACCCAAATTGACAAAATTATGCTCGGACAAATGATGGGTGGTACTACGGTTGGTATTTATGCAGCAGCTATGACAATATCAAATTTATGGGTTTTTATTCCTAATGCGTTAATTGAGTCTGCAAGACCCGTCATTATGTCTTCCAAAAGTGAAAATGAAGCTTCCTACTTAAAAAAATATAAACAACTCTATTGTTCAATCATTTGGATAGGGATTGGGGCATCCATTTGTATAACATTATTATCTAAACCAATCATTTTATTAATCTATGGAGAGCAATTTATCGAATCAATCAGTGTTTTAATCATTTTAATTTGGTCAAGAATTTTTTCTTTAATTGGGACAACGAGGGCGATTTGGCTTTCTATCGAACATTTAGGTAAACATCAAGTAACTTTTGTAAGTATTGGTGCTGTCACAAATATTACACTTAATTTACTGTTAATTCCTCATTATGGGGCAATCGGTGCTGCAATCGCAACACTTCTTGCAGAGGTAATATCTACTTTTATCGCACTGCTCATTTTTAAACAAACAAGGCCATTGTTTAAGTTAATTTTAGAAGCGTTTTTATTTAAAGGTGTAAAAGTCTAAAGGGGAAAATAAACAATTTATCAAATTAAAAAGGAAAAAGGTGAATGAAAAGATGATTAGTATTCAACGAAGGTTCCTGTTTATAGATTTAATTGATAATTTTTTAGAAGATGAATTTAAACCAAAATTGACAAAAAAGAAACTAATCATTCATCATTACTCAAAAGTTCCAGCGGAAAATTTTTTTAAAGAAATCACTTATCAGCTTTGTTTAGAGAGGGATGAAAGCGAAATTTTGGAAAGTATGACGAAGATGAATCGTTATATGTTACGCAGAGCAAAAAAGGAACCTTATGAAGTAGTCGTTAAAGATCATCCAACAGACGAAGAGTTAAATGAATTTCAAAAGTTTTATAATCAATTTGTGAAAATAAAACAAACACGTAATATTAATCGATATCGATTGAATCGTTTAAAACGCCTTCGCGATCAAGGGGTGGTCGTTTTTACAAAATTACAAAATACGAATGGGGAAGCATTGTGCTATCGGATTTATATAAAAGATAAAGAGATGGTTTTAAATTTTTATACTTGTACAGCTGCTTGGATTCGAAACAGACCGGATTTAAAACAACAGATTCGTTTTGCAAATCGTTATCTTCTTTGGGAGAATATGATGTTATTTAAAAAAAGGGGATATAAAATTTATGATTATGGTGGAATTACAGACATTGAAGAAATTAATAAATTTAAAGAAGATTTCGGATTCAAGGGAGTAGAAGCGTATCATGGTTTTGAAACAGATTCAATCTTTGGGAAAATTTTAGTAAGACTTCATTGGCGAAAAAAAATTTATTTATTCAGTTAAGGCTCTCATTAAAGTTTCTTATAAGGTATTTACTAAGTCAATACAGCTTAGTAAATACCTTTTTAATTTAGATTGCAAATAGAAATCAATAGTAGGTCTCTTCCTAATAGTTTATGAGGAAAGTCTGACGAAAACGTATAGAAGAATGAATCATTGAGCACAAAATCGTAGAAGAAAACAATCAAATTATTTTTTTGGAATAGTAAAAGTAACTATCTTTTAGTTATTTTTAATCATAAATATAGGTTACCACTATTATTTGATTGTGGACATTTACAATTGTGTTTATATGGTTTCGTGGAATGATAAATATTTTTGTAAATGGGCTACCGAAATAATTGGTGATTTGGAATAAATTTTAAAGTGAAGGAGGGTAATAAGTTGGAGATAAAAAACAATTTTATATTTGAAGTAGATTTAAACCATATGAAGAGTAGTTCGAGAATTATAGTTAAGAAAAATCAAGAAGCAACATTTACTTTTAAACTTTTCAGAAGTGGTAAACCAGTTGATTTAACAAACATTGCAAACGTATCATTATCTCTTGTTCACTCTGACCAAGTGCTTGCATTAACGACTGGAAAAGTTACTGATTCTAATGAAGTAACTTTTAAGTTAAAGGCTTCCGAAACGGCTACAAGCGGAAATATTGATGCGCTGGTACTGTTCTATAGTCATGAGAGGCGAGTTTCGACGATAAAATTTAATTATTCCGTTTTAGATAAATTAAATCGCCCTTCTAAAGTTTCGAATGACAAAACTCAATTTGAAATCACATTAAATGATGGACCTTTAAGTATTCAAGAAAAACTTGAAGTAACGAGCGATGTAAAAAATATATCTCTATCAGAAGATATCATTAAGGAAGTAATAGAATCTCGAGTTAGTACTGATTCATCCAATCAACATACAACTTATAATAGTTTAAAAGAGCGACTAGACAATGAACATAATAAAATACAAGAAGAATTACAAATAAAAGCTGAGAAAGTTTATTATACGCCGCAAGAATATAATGCCAAAGGAAATGGTATTGTTGATGATTCTGTAGCCTTTCGAAATATGTTAACGGATTCAGTAAACTTTATTTTAACCCCTAAAGGAACGTATTTATTTAATAGTCCTCTCATGGTTTATAAAAGTCTCACTTTTATGGGGGAAAGTAGGGAAGAAACCGTTTTAATTAATGGAACAAAGCAAGTAACCTATGCAGCAACGGTTGAATTCAATAGTAGTAAAAATTCATTGTTAACGAATTTAACGTTAGACGGAAACATCGAAAAGGTTGAAGGGGATATTTATGGTGGAGTCGTTAATTTAAGAATCGACAAATCTGAAAATATTACAGTGCGAGACGTTAACTTTGTAAATAATAACCATGTTGGTTGTATGTTGAAAGATTCGAAAAATATTACGTTTGATAATTGTAATTTTAATAATCTAGATGGTGGAATTAATGGTCAAAACGGTACGAAGACAGATGGGGTCATGATTACACGATGTACCTTTGATGGTCATTCCGTATCCGAACCGATTTTCCTGCCCAACGCTAAAAATATTACAATCGAGCATTGTAAAATGTTAAATAAAACATCGGGTCACGCGATGGCTTTCGATGGCTCACAAAATATTTATATCAATAATATTTATGTAGAGAATTGTGGAAACGGTATTTATTTAACAGAAAGAAATAACCAAAGGGCACGTAAAATTACTGTATTTAATTCAATTTTTAGAAGAAGTACGTATGGAAATTATTTAAGTCATGCGGATGAAGTTGAGTTTATAAATTGTGAGTTTGTAGACGGAATCACAAATATAATCGATTGTAACAAAATAACATTTAACAAGTGTAAATTTATTGCTGATACAAAGGCATGTATGGTTGCATTCTCTGAGTCGCCTAGTGATACAATACAGTTTATTGATTGCATCTTTGATAATACAAATAATAAGAACTTTTCCAACTCTTTTCTTAGTGTATATAACAATGTAAAATTAACAAACATTCTTTTTGAGCGATGTAAGTTTATAAATTGTACATTATTTAATGGTAATTTTTCGACGGGTTCTCAAATAATCATGAAGAATAATGTAGATCAAAATGGTAATGTTTATAGTCCGAATAAATCAAATGTATTGAATAAAAACTCTGATTTATTAACAATTGTTGGAACAGTAAAACCAACTGCAGGATTCTATAAGCGAGGGGTAATATTTTTATACGCAAATCCGACAACCCATGTAGGGGGAATCAATTTAGTAGATGGATTCGCTTATCAGGAAACTTGGAGAGCGGGTCTCACAGTGTGGTCACAATTACAAGTAAAATTATCAAATGGAATTGTTGTGAAGGCACTCTCTTCTGGTACATGTAAGGCAGGAACAGAACCAATTGGGATCACAAGTGCAAATACAGAAACTAATCCTTTTGTTGATCGAAATGGAATCAAATGGGCTTATTTAGGGAATGCGTCTAATTTTGTGAATTTCGGAAATATCACTTCATAAAGTTGTTAAAAGAAAACAAGTATAATAGGTCTCTATTATTCAGACGATACACACAATAATTAAAAAATCACTGGAAGCGATAGCCTCCAGTGATTTTTATTTATTCGTTAGATTCTAACATTTCTCGAATTTTCTCAACAATTCTTTGCCGTCTTTTCCTAAGGGAACTAGCTGACATGTGATTCGTAGCGGCGATTTCATCATAGGTTGCACCAAAAATGTACAGAGCTTTCATTAATTTATAATCCGCTTCAGCAAGGCATGATAATACATCCTTAAGTGCTTCAAATTCATTAATCGTCTCTTCTTTGACTTGAACATAGTGGGAAAGGTTGACTAATTTATCTTTGTCATAGGCGATGTTACGCTCTTTATATTGATTATCCTTTTCGATTTCTTTATAAATGGATGTTAGCATAGTCCAATACGCATAAGGAGCAAAATCACCTCGTGTTGGATCATAGCTTTTCCATGCATTCCAAAGGGCGATTCTAGCACATTGACGGTAATGCTCATGGTCTTTATACACCTTTGCTTTTCTTAATACTTTCGTAATCATCGGTTCATAAAGCTCGCAAATCGTATTAAATTGTTCCATTCCAATCCTTCCTTTGACTCGCGCGCGAAAGTCGATTATTCCTAGGTATTACTATCGTAATCGAACTTTTGAAATGAATCGAAAGGGCTATTATGAGGAAGTTTGAAAGCTATTTCGAAAATTTCCTAAGAAAATTTAGGAAATACCAATAGAGTATTCGAAAAATAAGTAGTTTTTCATTTTATTGCCAATTGGTGATGCGTAAAAATAGGCGCTAAACTATTTGAAAACGATTTTATTTCCGAATATTGACAATATTTATATTATTTTTTATATTAATCCATAGGTACTAATTTTTGGTATTAATTTGAAAATGTTTGTTGAATTATTTCTATTAAGGGGGAGATTTCTATGAGTTTAGAAAAGGAGATTAGCTTTTTAGTATCATCTCATTCTAGCATCGCAGTTACTCCTCATTTTGATGGAGAACATTCGTCAATCATTTACACAAATTTAGGTGGTCTCAAGTCAAGAGGTACAACGGATGATGTAATCCGACAGTACTGTTTGAATTTCGGTGCGAGCTTAGAAGGTAGACAAATGGCTTCTCGTAAGCTTTTAGGGATTACGAAAACACCACCGATACTCATTTCGGAACGTCTAGGTATTGTAGGGATGGAATTACCAACTTATAATGCTTTAGACAAAACATGGGTTTTTGACTTAAGTTTTAAAATTGAAGAATGTGGATCTTATAGCTTACTTAGATTTAATAATGGGTTAAGGATTGAAGTGGGGCTTAAGGAAGCAGCAGTCAGATATAGAAGAGAGAAGGCTCTGCATCTGTTATATACAAAAGTACCTTTTCATGATTTAAATCTCATCAATTTCAAATTACAATCAAAATGAAAAAGGAAGTCTGGCTCATTCAAAGTGAAAAACAATTTTTTTGTATTTTGCCTTATCCATCATGAAAGTGTTAAAATGATAAGACATGTTTGAAATTGTTAGAGAGAGTGATACGATTCATGAAAGTAATTTTTATTGGAGATATCGTGGGATCAATTGGTCGAGAAGCAGTTGAAAAGTACTTGCCACGATTAAAAAAGAAATATACACCTGATGTGGTGATTGCCAATGGTGAAAACGCTGCAGCTGGACGAGGTATAACTCAAAAAATTTATCAACAGTTATTACAAGTCGGTGTCGATGTTATTACGATGGGGAATCACACGTGGGATAATAAAGATATTTACGAGTTTATTGATGATGCGGAATACTTAATTCGCCCAGCAAACTTTTCAGAGGAAGCTCCTGGTAAAGGGATGGTGCAAATTACGAAAAAGGGTGTTACGTTAACAGTCATTAATTTGCATGGTCGTGTATTTTTACCACCCCACGCGGATCCATTTGCGATGGCAGATGAATTAGTTGCTGAAGCACACAAAACATCTCCACTCGTTTTTGTTGATTTCCATGCAGAAGTGACGAGTGAAAAAATTGCCTTAGGTTGGCATTTAGATGGAAGAGTTTCAGCAGTTGTTGGTACACATACCCACGTACAAACGGCGGACAGTCGAATTTATCCAGGTGGTACAGCATACATTACGGATGTAGGTATGACAGGTCCGTACGATGAAATTTTAGGTATGAAAAAAGAAAGCGTTATTTACAAATTTAAAACGAACCTTCCATCAAGATTCGAAGTGCCGAAAGATGGACGAGAAGTGTTAAGTGGTTTTTACGTTGAAATCGATGATAAAACGGGTAAAGCCCTTCATTGCGAACGTATTTATATTAATGAAGACTATCCATTCCAAGGATAAAATTTAGGATATATTTTACACCTTATCCCGCCTTAATTTTTTGGCGGGTTTTTTCTTTTTTAAAATTTCAGACCCTTTGACATCCCTTCCTATTTGTGGCTTCATGGCGTTCTTCTTTATTAAAATATATTATTTTTATTCGACCTCACCTTGTAGCAACTTATTTATGAAAAAATAAATGGTTTTCAGTGCCAATTTGGTTTTCATTCGATTCTAATTTGGTCTTTAGCATCATAAAATGTCTTACGGACACTAAGTTAAAGTCCTTTGAATGAATGCCCACTAAATCGAATGCTTCATTCAACATTTACTAAAGCTACATGGGGAGGAATAAATGTGGATTCATTAAAAGTATCATCTCGCTCTAATCCAAATTCTGTCGCAGGTGCGCTCGTTGCCGTTATTCGTGAGCAAGGATATGCGGAAATGCAAGCTGTAGGTGCAGGTGCATTAAATCAGGCAGTAAAGGCAGTCGCAATTGCACGCGGTTTTGTCGCACCAAGTGGCACGGACTTAATTTGTGCACCAGCTTTTGCGGATATTACAATTGCTGGTGAAGATCGTACAGCTTTAAAATTAGTCGTAGAAAAAAGAACGCGATAACATTAAGACATCACATTTTTAAAGCCCTTAATGATTGGCATGTGCTGATCATTAAGGGCTTTTTTCATTTAAGATAAAGAATTTTAATACTTGAAATATCATTAAATGAAGTTCATTTTCATAGTTTCATCCTTTTATTCGGATTTAACTAATCATTTTTGTTAGGAGAATAAAGAGTTTTTGAGCCTTCGAAAGTATCTGTTGGTTCAGAATTACTCCAAAATAAGTAATCATAAGAATCCACTAACCAATTTTTTGTTTCTTTATTATATAAAAGACTTAATGTTAAATCATAATCTACGCTTTCAGTCTCAGGCTTCTCATCACTAAAATAAAGAGCTTCTGTATAATAATATGTCGAATCGATACTAACATTATTGTCATTAGTTAAATAGATTGAATTACGATCAAGTTCTAATTTATCTAATTGTCCTGTGTAAAAGGAATCTTCACTTAAATATGATAGAGCATCATATTCAAATTCCTCTTTAAAATTGTTTGTTACTTGATTAAATTTTGAGAGATCTTTTGATGCTTTTGCGTGTGCAAATTGTTCACCGAAATCTAATAACATAGTAGATATTTTAGTATATTCTTCTTCAGAAAGGATTGGAGCATTTAAAGCAACAGAACTATCTTCTAGTTTATATTCTTCTGATCTAACTTCGCCCCAAGGATATTGAGCGACTAAAGTTGCAGTTGTGGAACCGTTTAAGAAAATAGGTCCAAAAGTTTCAGATTCTCCATCTGTTAATGGAACCTTTTGATTGTTGATAAGGACGTAAATATCAGACATCATTTCTTCATTAAAATTATCAATATAGATAGTCGCCTCAGAGATTGGTACTTCAATCTCAATTTGATCATAAGATTTACTATTTAAACTTAATTCTTGTTCTAAAGTGGCATTTCCAAAATCATTATTTAGATTTAGACTTACTGTGTAGTTACCTGGTACAAGGGGGCCGAATATAATATTATCCTCAAATTTTTCTTCTTTTGCTGATTGATTATTAAATTTGAATTCAATACCTTCAGAGGAACCATTGAAATAAGCATATTGATTGATAGCATATACTTTAAATGTTTGAAATAGGCCTAAAAATTTTTCTGAAGGTTGAATTGAAATGAAATCCTCTATGTATTCTTTTCCAAATTCTTTTTCTAAATCAATAAAGGCTTCTGCTTCCTGTAGATTAATAGATGAACCATCTTCATGAACGAGTATATTAGCAAGTTTTTTTGAATCTTTATTAGATAACGCTTCATTAAATCTTTCCATTGTAGATTGTTCAGAAAAATAACTTGATGTAAATATAGAAGAGCATACAATTAATAGAATTAAGATACCAATAATGCTAAAAGTAATCTTTTTCTTTTTTGTCCAATTTTTTTTTGTAACTTTATTTAAAGATTCTTTATTTTGAAACTCTGGAAGTTTTTTACCGCAATTTATACAAATAAGATCATCTATAGATGATTCATGTCCGCACTCCTGGCAAAATCTTTTCATAGTAGACACTTTATCTCCTCCAATAACTGTTTGTAATTAATACATATCTAGTTGATCAATAAATTGTCCGATTGTTGCATCTCCAATTATTGCGATGACAATTGCATATAAAATTGAAAAGAATACGATATACAATAAATAGCCATAATAAGAATCAATAGATTTTACTTTGCTAACTATTAAACGTGAAATAATATAAAGCGGGATTATTAAAATAATTAAAGTAAAAGATAGTGCTAAAAAGATATAACCTGCAACTAAAGATTTAATAAGTACTAGAAGTAAGCCAATGATTACTAAAATTGCTGCTGGAATACTATGAACACCTAGATAACTTACTATCTCCTTCACTGATTTTTCTGGTCCAAATATTTTTAATATGATAAATAAAGATAGAATAACGATTGCAATCGAAATTAAACAAAAAATAAATGCACTGAAGAAAATAGAAAAGAAGGGTGGACTCACAATGGAAGTATCAAACATACTCCTATAATCACCAAAAATGGATTTTGTAATATTATTTATGAGTAAATAAATTGAAAGCGATAATATAAGCGAGAATGTAACTATAGTAATCATGCTATTTACAAACTCTTGCTGTCCGTTTGAGAAAATTAATGATGGTTTTTTCAAATAACTAACAAAATGACTAAAATAAGCTCTAGACTTCTCTTTTACCTTTTCAACTTGAATGTTAGGTTGGCTAGGATTTTTTGAATGGTAATTTTGGTCATTGTTTACTGATGTTACTGCACTTTCTTTATTAGCTTTATACAATTCTGAGTTCGTAGAAACATTAGAAGCATTATCATCATTCTGAATTATTTCAAATTGATTACCTCCACATTTTCCACAGAAGTTTCCAGTTTCCTGGACATTGTTACACGATAAGCATTTTTTCATATAACTTTTCTCCTTTTCTAATAAAAATGAACCAAAAAATAGTGGGAAAATTAATTTTCGTATTCAATTTTCACTAATTAATTGGTAAATTATGAAATTGTTCTTTTGATATAATACTATTTACTTATATGTAATTACAATACATAAATTACAAATTATAATTATTTTATATAAATAACTGAATTTTGAGTGGATTTAATGAAAAAAATTATTCATTAGTAAAAATGTCATACTAATAAATGATATATTAGTATTAACTAATGGGAGAACGCGATAACGTAGAGACATCACATTTTTAAAGCCCTTAATGATTGGCATGTGCTGATCATTAAGGGCTTTTTTCATGTGTTCTATGGTCGCAACTTACTTCTTAACATTTCCGTCTTTTAATGGTAATAAAAAATTACTGTAATATAGTATGGCTTCCTTTCCTTGAAGTAATCTAAAGGAAAGATAAACATACTGCAAATCCTTGTCTGTTAACTTTCAGTCAAAGGTCTGAATTTCATGATTTTGGTGTTTTTCGGATAGTTTATGCATTTTTTTCGTGTTAAACTAATGAAGGAAAAAAATATATAAAAACAGTTTTTTAAGGAGTTGTTAACATGTTACATCAGCTTTCTTGGAAAGTCGGTGGGCAGCAAGGTGAAGGTATTGAGAGTACAGGTGAAATTTTCTCAATGGCCATGAACCGTTTAGGATATCACCTTTACGGTTATCGTCATTTCTCTTCACGTATTAAAGGTGGCCATACGAATAATAAAATTACCGTTCGTCCAACAGAAGTTCGTTCTATTGCAGACGATTTAGATATATTAGTTGCTTTTGATCAAGAAACAATCGAAGTGAACTATAAAGAATTAACGGAAAAAAGTATTATTTTAGCTGATGCTAAATTTAACCCGACAAAACCGGAAGATTCAAAAGCGCCGTTATTTATCGTACCATTTACTGAAATCGCGACAGAACTAGGTACTTCATTAATGAAAAACATGGTGGCGATTGGTGCTACTTCAGCCCTTTTAAACTTAAATAAAGAAGTATTCCAAAGCGTTGTCGATGAAATATTCGGA
Organism: Ureibacillus galli; assembly: GCF_014836845.1. Classification (GTDB taxonomy): domain Bacteria; phylum Bacillota; class Bacilli; order Bacillales_A; family Planococcaceae; genus Ureibacillus; species Ureibacillus galli. Next base: position 2,666 of record NZ_JACSQA010000003.1, on the reverse strand, counting down.
CGTAAAGGGGAAGAAGTCGTTAAAAAGAATATGGAAGCGATTCAGAAAGGCTATGACGTTATGACGGAACTTTTAGGTGACCGTGTCGGTGAGTGGGAACTAGCTCCCGCTGATGGAAAACGTCGTATGTACATGATTGGGAATGATGCAGTCGCTTTAGGTGCTATTGCAGCAGGTGCCCGTTTCATGGCAGCTTATCCGATTACACCAGCTTCCGAAATCATGGAATATCTAATTAAAAAGCTTCCAAAATTAGGCGGCGCGGTCATTCAAACTGAAGACGAAATCGCAGCAGCGACAATGGCGATTGGTGCGAACTACGGTGGTGTTCGTTCCTTCACAGCATCAGCTGGTCCTGGTTTATCGTTAATGATGGAATCAATCGGCTTATCTGGTATGACAGAACAACCATTAGTCATTGTCGATACGCAAAGAGGTGGTCCATCGACAGGTCTTCCAACTAAACAAGAACAATCGGACTTAATGGCCATGTTCTATGGTACACATGGTGAAATACCAAAAGTGGTTATCGCACCGTCTACTTTAGAAGAAGCATTCTTTGATACAATCCAAGCATTTAATATCGCAGAAGAATTACAAATTCCTGTTATTATTATGACGGATTTACAACTATCGTTAGGGAAACAAACGACAGATCCGTTTGATTACAGTAAAATCGAAATTCGCCGCGGTAAAATTGTAGAAGATGAAATTGAAGCAAATGATAACAAAGATTACTTCAAACGTTATGAAAATACAGAAGATGGTATTTCTCCTCGTGTCTTCCCAGGAACACCAAATGGTATTCACCATGTTACAGGGGTAGAACACGATGAAACTGGTAAACCAAATGAAGCACCAGGAAACCGTGGAACACAAATGGACAAGCGTTTCCGCAAACTAGAAAAGTTAACTTTTGATAAGCCAGTCCATGTGAATGCACCTCATGAAGAAGCGGATGTATTATTAGTAGGATTTAACTCAACGCGCGGTGCGATTGAAGAAGTTCAAGAGCGTTTAACGGAAGAAGGAGTAAAAGTAAACCATGCCCATATTCGTTTACTATTCCCATTCCCAACGAAAGAAATGGCTCCATTAGTAGCCAATGCGAAAAAAGTGATTGTAGTGGAGAACAATAAAACTTCCCAATTAGCAAATATTTTAAAAATGAATATTGGCGGTCACGATAAAACATATAGCATTACGAAATATGACGGTACACCGTTCTTACCTCGTGAGCTTGAAAATAAAGTAAAGGAGCTGCTTGACTAATGGCAACTTTTAAAGATTTTCGTAACTCTGTGAAACCAAACTGGTGCCCAGGCTGCGGTGACTTCTCAGTACAAGCAGCAATTCAACGTGCAGCAGCGAATGTTGGCATCGAACCACATGAATTAGCTGTAGTAGCTGGTATTGGCTGTTCTGGTCGTATCGCTGGTTACATCAATTCTTACGGATTCCACGGTATTCATGGTCGTGCATTACCAATTGCTCAAGGTTTAAAAATGGCTAACCGTAACTTAAATGTCATTGCCTCTGGTGGTGACGGAGACGGATTTGCGATTGGTATGGCTCATACAGTACACGCAATTCGTCGTAACATGGATATTACTTATGTTGTAATGGATAACCAAATCTACGGTTTAACGAAAGGTCAAACGTCACCTCGTTCAGCACAAGGTTTCATTACGAAATCAACACCAGGTGGAGCTATCGAGCCATCATTAAAACCCTTAGAAGTAGCATTATCTGCAGGTGCAACTTTTGTCGCCCAAGGATTTTCTACAGACATTAAAGAGTTAACAGCTCTTATTGAAGCTGGTATTCAACATAAAGGTTTCTCTTTCATTAATGTCTTTAGCCCATGTGTTACTTATAATAAAGTAAACACTTATGAATGGTTTAAAGAGCATTTAACAAAATTAGCTGACATTGAAGATTATGATTCTTCTAATCGTGAGTTGGCAATGCAAACCGTAATGGAAAAAGAAGGGTTAGTAACAGGGATCATCTATCAAGATACAGAAACAAAATCTTATCAAGAGAAAGTACCTGGATATGCTGAACAACCGCTAGCTGACCTTGATATGAACTTAAGTGAAGATCAATTCAATGAATTAGTAAAAGAATTTATGTAAGATGTAAAAGCCCCCCATTTCGGTGGGCTTTTTTTATTGGACCGAAATGTGTTTTTTGGATAATATATCAATTTTTTATTATAAAGTATTGGTAATTATCAAAAATATATTTACACATCTCAACGCTCAAACTATTATGAGGTTAATAGATTCATTTTTCTATTAATTTTTTTAATTGTGAGAGGCGGAGGATGATAGGTTAAAACCTATAATGGACAATGAAAAAACTGAATATCATACTAATGTTAGTTTGTGTTTTCGTAATTCTCGTTCTAGGTCAAAACGTTAAGAGTGTGAATGCAGCTACTGAATTTGCTACGAGTAAACTTGGTCATATAAATAATGCAGATGTTTTGATTTATAGAGATTACAAAATTTCTTCTTCATCATTTAAAACTGGTTCCCTATATATGAATGCGGTTTTTTTTATAAAAAAACAAGCATCTCATAATTAAAGTGTACCCTTTGTAAAGGACATTTTTAAAAAAGGCTTTTAAGCAACTTGAAGAAGATGGTGACTGTATTGTG